>NZ_JADEWM010000010.1:0-70805 GCF_015207615.1 Cyanobium sp. LEGE 06113
TTTTCGAGTGCACTCGCCGCGTCGGCACCAACGCTGCCTGCCGGAGCCGCCGCAGCGCTCGGCGCAAAACCGCCGGAGCCGCCCGGCATCGCGCCCGCCTTGTCCTTCAGCTCGTTGACGATCCGGCCCGCGAGCTTCGGCCCCACGCCCTGCGCGCGGGCGACCATTGCCGCATCGCCGCGCCCGCAGGCGTCGCGCAACTCGCCGGTTGAGAGGGCGGAAAGGATCGCAAGGCCGACCTTGCTCCCCACCCCCTGCACGCCCGTCAACAGCCGGAACCAGTCGCGCTCGGAAGCTTCCGCGAAACCCAAGAGCCGCATGTCGTTCTCGCTCACCTGCAATTCGGTGTGGATGGTGCAGGCCTCTCCCACCTCGCCCAGCGCGGCCAATGTGCGGCTGGAGCAGTGGACGAGATACCCGACCCCGCCCACATCAACGATCGCCCAGTCCTCACCGGTCGCATCAAGCCTGCCTGAGAGTTTCGCGATCATGTGGAGCGGTTTGGCGGACAGAACGGGAACAGTCCAGAGGCAAGAACCCAGTTATCGTCATTGCGAGCGGCGCAGCCGCGCAGCAATCCAGAGCGGTGAACGGTACGCTCTGGATTGCTGCGCTTCGCTCGCAATGACGACAAGTGGACAAATTGCCGCACTTGGGCAAAAGCGCGAGGCATGAGCTGGAACACCTTCGGGCGCGTGCTGCGCTTTACCACCTGGGGAGAGAGCCACGGGCCTGCACTGGGCGCGGTCGTTGACGGGTGCCCGCCGGGGCTGGCGATTTCCGAAGACTTCATCCAGCCCTTCATGGATGCGAGGAAGCCCGGCACCAGCCGCTTCACCACCCAGCGGCGCGAGGCGGATGAGGTGCGCATCCTTTCGGGCGTGTTCGAAGGCAAGACCACGGGCACGCCGATAGCGCTGCACATCGAGAACACCGATCAAAGGTCGAAGGACTATTCCGAGATCGCGCAAAGGTATCGCCCCGGCCATGCCGACTACGCCTATGACGCCAAATACGGCATCCGCGACTATCGCGGCGGCGGGCGATCATCCGCGCGGGAAACCGCCGCGCGGGTGGCGGCGGGCGCGGTGGCGCGGCTGGTGATCCCCGAAGTCACCATCACCGCTTACGTGTGCGAATTGGGCGGCGACCGGATTGATCCGGCCAACGTCGACTATGCCGAGATCGCTAACAACCCGTTCTTCTGCCCCGATCCCGCCGCCGCCAAGCGGTGGGAAGAAAGGTCGATGCCGCGCGCAAGGCCGGGTCATCGCTGGGCGCCATCGTCGAATGTGTGGCGGAGGGCGTCCCGGCAGGCTGGGGCGCGCCGATCTATGCCAAGCTCGACAGCGATCTGGCAGCTGCGATGATGAGCATCAATGCGGTCAAGGGCGTCGAAATCGGCGACGGCTTCGAGGCCGCGCGCTGACGGGCGAGGAGAACGCCGACCGGATGCGCCCCGGCCCGGATGGCAAGCCGCTCTACCTCGCCAACCACGCAGGCGGGACGGCGGGGGGCATTTCAACCGGCCAGCCGGTGGTGTGCCGGGTGGCGTTCAAGCCGACCTCGTCGATCCTCACCCCGGTGGAATCGATCAATTCGGCCGGAGAGGCGGTAGAGGTGGTCACCAGGGGCCGCCACGACCCCTGTGTCGGCATCCGCGGCACGCCGGTGGTGGAGGCGATGATGGCGCTGGTGCTGGCCGATCACAAGCTGCTGCACCGCGGACAAGTAGGGTAGGCGGTAGCGCGACCTAAAGACCCACGTCTTCCCGGGCTTGACCCGGGATCCCGCTTCGCTCCTCTACCGGCCCGCCATAGGCAAGTCAGCGGACCCCCGGATCGAGTCCGAGGAGACGGAGGGGTTGAGGTTACGCTGAACACCAAATCCGATCGTTCCCGCGCGGCTGATTGAAAAAACCGATTTACGCAATCGCACAAATCAACTTTTGTGCAGCGCAATAATCCCTATTTGGGCATCGTCAGTTCAACCCCAACCTCTCAACCCCATCAAAAGGACACATCCCCATGGGTATCATCGGTTCGACCATTCAGCCTTTCACCGCCACCGCGTTTCAGGCGGGCAAGGATTTCTTCGAAGTGACCAGCGAAGACCTCGCCGGCAAGTGGTCGGTGTTCTTCTTCTACCCGGCCGACTTCACCTTCGTCTGCCCGACCGAGCTCGAAGACATGGGCGAAAAGTACGAAATGCTCCAGTCGATGGGCGTTGAAGTCTACGCCGTCTCGACCGACACCCACTTCAGCCACAAGGCTGGCACGACACCTCGGAAAAGATCGGCAAGCTCAAGTTCCCGTTCCTGGGCGACCAGAACCACGTACTGTCGAACCAGTTCGGCGTGCTGCGCGAAGGCGTGGGCCTTGCCGACCGCGCGACCTTCGTGGTCGATCCGGACGGTGTGATCCAGATCATGGAAATCACCTGCGAAGGCGTGGGCCGCAATGCCAACGAACTGACCCGCAAGATCAAGGCTGCGCAATATGTGCGCGCCAACCCCGGTCAGGTGTGCCCGGCCGCGTGGGAAGAAGGCAGCGACACGCTGGCCCCCTCGCTCGACCTCGTCGGCAAGATCTAAGCCGCAAGGCTGACCGAACCGGCTGGCGCGCCTCCCCCCCCATTAGGGCGCGCCAGCTGTAAAATCCCGAGAGCATTCAGAGCCCTCGGGTCGTAGCCGGGACCGGATGTCCCCGCCTCTTCCCCCTTTGAACCGGGCGGGGCGCATCCGGTCCCGTGTTACCCCGCCCAGCGGATCATCCCAGATATTCACGCGCGCTGCCCGCGCGCCGGAGGACACCATGCTCGACGCTGCCATGCAGGCCCAGCTCAAGACCTATCTCGGCAATCTTCGCGAAGGCGTGGAACTGGTCGCCTCGCTGGACGACAGCGAGCAGTCGCGCCAGACCCGCGCCCTGATCGAGCAGATCGCTGGCCTCCACGACCTCGTCACCGCGCGCTTCGACGGCACGGATAGCCGCAAGCCCAGCTTCGTCATCCGCCGCGCGTCCGACGCCAACAAGTGGGTGCGCTTCGCGGGCCTGCCGATGGGCCACGAATTCACCAGCCTCGTGCTGGCCATGCTGTGGGCCGGCGGCCACCCGCCGAAGGTCGATGCCGACCTGATCGAACAGGTGCGCGCGCTGGAAGGCGATTTCCACTTCGAGATGTTCTTCTCGCTGTCGTGCCACAACTGCCCCGACGTGGTGCAGGCGCTGACGCTGATGGCGCTCGAAAACCCGCGCATTACCGCGACCCTGATCGAAGGCGGCACCTTCCAGGACGAGGTCGAGCGCCGCGACATCATGGCCGTGCCCGCGACCTTCCTCAACGGCGAGCGTTCTACAACGGCAAGATGGAACTGGCCGAAATCCTGTCGAAGCTCGACAAGAACGCCGATGCGCGCGCCGCCGAAAAGCTCAGCGCCAAGGCCCCGTTCGAGGTGCTGGTGGTCGGCGGTGGTCCGGCGGGCGCGGCGGCGGCTGTCTACACCGCGCGCAAGGGCTTCAGCACGGGCATCGCGGCGGAACGCTTCGGCGGGCAGCTGATGGACACGCTCGGGATCGAAAACCTGCCCGGCACGACCTACACCGAGGCCCCAAGCTGACCGACAGCCTCAAGGCGCATGTGGGCGAATATGACATCGACCTGATGGACTTGGCCCGCGCGGTCGAACTGCGTCCTGCCAAGGAAATCGGCGGCTATCACGAAGTCGTGATGGCCAACGGTGCGAGCCTCAAGGCGCGCTCGCTGATCCTCTCCACCGGGGCGCGCTGGCGCAATCTCGGCGTGCCGGGTGAGGCGGAATATCGCAACAAGGGCGTCGCCTATTGCCCGCACTGCGACGGCCCGCTGTTCAAGGGCAAGCGCATCGCGGTGATCGGCGGCGGCAATTCGGGCGTCGAAGCGGCAATCGACCTTGCCGGGATCGTCGGCCACGTGACGCTGATCGAATTCGACGTGAAGCTGCGCGCCGACGAAGTGCTCCAGCGCAAGCTGCGCTCGATGCCCAATGTCGAGATCATCACCAACGGCCAGACCACCGAGATTCTGGGCGAGAACGGCAAGGTCAGCGGCCTCGTGGTCAAGAACCGCGCCACTGGCGAGGAACGCCGAATCACGCTTGAAGGCGTGTTCGTGCAGATCGGCCTGGTGCCGAACACCGAATGGCTGCGCGAAACCGGCCTCGAATTGTCGAAGTTCGGCGAGATCGTAATCGACGATCACGGCGCGACCAACCTGCCCGGCATCTATGCCGCGGGCGATTGCACCACGGTGCCGCACAAGCAGATCGTGGTGGCGATGGGCGAAGGCGCGAAGGCGGGCCTAGGTGCCTTCGACTTCCTGATCCGCAACGAGCCGGTCGAGGAGGTCGCGCAGGCGGCGTAAATCGCTTCCTATTGCTGCAATACAAGGGGCGGGTTCTCGATAGGGAGCCCGCCCCTTTTGTCATTGCGAGCGAAGCGGAAGCGAAGCTGGCCTTGGCCAACCAATCCATGGACAGCCTGTGGCTCCTCGCAATGACGACAAGCACTAATCGCCCCAATCAATCAAACCCCGCGCATTAATCGATTGGACGCGCCATCCTGAAAGCGTAATCTTCTCCGCATAGGCTGCCCGCAGAGGCGAGTCTGAACGAATAACAGGCGAGAGGAGAGAGACACATGGATGTCAAAACCGGAGAAATGAGCGGCGGCTGCCCGTTCCACGGCAGCAGCGAAATGCGCAATCTGCTGGGGCGCACCAACCGCGACTGGTGGCCCGAGGCATTGCAGCTCGACATTCTGACCGAGGGCGGGCGCAGCGCGAACCCCTATGGCGAGGATTTCGACTATGCCGAAGCCTTCAACGCGCTCGATTACAACGCATTGAAGGCCGATCTCACCGCGCTGATGACCGACAGCCAGCCGTGGTGGCCGGCGGATTACGGCCATTACGGCCCGTTCTTCATCCGCATGGCATGGCACGCGGCGGGCACCTATCGCACCGGCGACGGGCGCGGCGGTGCGGGCTCCGGGCAGCAGCGGTTTGCTCCGCTAAATTCCTGGCCCGATAACGGCAACCTCGACAAGGCGCGGCGTCTGCTGTGGCCGATCAAGCAGAAATACGGCAAGAACATCAGCTGGGCGGACCTGTTCATCCTCACTGGCAATGTCGCCATCGAGAGCATGGGCGGCCCGGTGTTCGGCTTCGGCGGGGGACGTGCGGACGTCTACGAGCCGGAAAGCGTCTACTGGGGCACCGAAGAACAGTGGGTCAACGAAGGCGTGCCCACCCGCATCCGGCCCAAGGAAGGCAAGGCGCTCGACAACCCGCTCGCCGCGATCCAGATGGGGCTCATCTACGTCAATCCCGAAGGCCCGCAGGGCGATCCGCATGATGCCGAGGGCATGGCCCGCGACATGCGCGAAACCTTTGCCCGCATGGCGATGAACGACGAGGAAACCGTCGCGCTTACCGCTGGTGGCCACGCCTTCGGCAAGGCCCATGGCGCGGCCCCCGGCGGACACCTTCGGCGGCGCGCCCGAAAGCGAGGCGCTGGAGCTGATGGGCTTCGGCTGGCTCACCGACCCGGACGAAATCGGCAAGGGCCACATCACCACTTCGGGCATCGAAGGCGCATGGACGCCCAACCCGACCGAGTGGGGGAACGACTATTTCCGGCTGCTGTTCAAATATGACTACGAGCTGGTGAAGTCGCCCGCAGGCGCGTTCCAGTGGCAGCCGATCAACCCCGATCCCGAAGACATGGCCCCCGACGCGCGCGACCCGTCGAAGAAGGTGCCGACGATGATGACCACCGCCGACATGGCGCTGAAGCGCGATCCGGAATATCGCAAGATTTCGGAGAAGTTCCTGAACGATCAGGCTGCGCTCGACGATGCCTTTGCCCGCGCGTGGTTCAAGCTGTGCCACCGCGACATGGGGCCAAAGATCCGTTACATGGGCCCGGAAGTCCCTGCCGAAGACCTGATCTGGCAGGACCCGGTCCCCGCCGGACGCCCCGCTTCGGATGACGAAGTCGCGCGCTTCAAGGACGCGATCCTCGGTTCGGGCCTCAGCGTTTCGGAACTCGTCAAGGCGGCCTGGGCCTCGGCCTCGACCTACCGCAATTCGGACCACCGCGGCGGGGCCAACGGCGCGCGGGTGCGGCTCGCCCCGCAAAGCGGCTGGGCGGCGAACGACCCGGATGAACTCGCAAAGGTGCTGGGCGTGATCGAACAGCATCGCGGCGAGCTTTCGATGGCCGATGCGATCGTGCTGGCAGGCTCTGCGGCGATCGAGAAGGCAGCCAGGGATGCCGGCTTCGACGCGACCGTGCCCTTCATGGGCGGGCGCGGCGATGCGACCGAGGAACACACCGATGCGGCGAGCTTCGAACCACTCGAACCCTTCGCCGATGGTTTCCGCAACTACCTCAGGACCAAGGCCGATGTCCGCACCGAGGAGATGCTGATCGACAAGGCGCATCTGCTCGGCCTGTCGATCCCGGAAATGGCCGTGCTGGTCGCGGGGCTGCGGGTGCTGGGCGCGAACAGCGGCAACCGCAAGCACGGGGTGTTCACCGACAATGTCGGCGTGCTCACCCCGGACTTCTTCCGCAACCTCCTCGACATGAGCACCCATTGGGCGCCGGTCGATGTTCGGGCGATGAGGAATATGTCGGCACCTGCCGCGCCACCGGCGCGGAAAAGTGGCGGGCGACCCGCGCCGATCTGGTGTTCGGTTCCAACTCGATGCTGCGCGCTCAGGCCGAGGTCTATGCCGAGGCCGGATGCGAGGGCAAGTTCGTTTGCGACTTCATCTCGGCCTGGAACAAGGTGATGAACGCGGATCGCTTCGATGTGACCTGCGCCAAATATCACTGAGACAGGCGGGCCTGACACCAAAGGGGCCTCCGGTGGCGACACCGGGGGCCTTTTTGCGTGTCCGATCCAGCGCGCGTCGCGCAAGTCCGCAATCTTGGCGCGGGCGACCGGTGCTTCCAGCCCGCGCGCCAGCCTGAGGCGGACATTGCGCCCTTCGCGCAGCACATCCTCCACCGCACCGCGCGCCACCCACCAGCTGCGATGCACCTGCATCCCCTCGCTATCGCCGAGCAGCGCCACCGCATCGCGCATCCGCATCAGCACCAGCGCCGATCCCAGCGCGGTGTGCACGCGGACATAGTGGTCCTCCATCTCCAGCGCGATGATGGCGCTGCCGAGTTCGGGCGGGAGCTGGTCGAGCAGGGGATTTGGCGACGGCGCAGCGGCGGGGGTGGTAGCAGGGCTGGGCTCAGCGGCAGACGCAGCCACAGGCGCAGTCGAAACCGGGGTTGCGGCCGGGCGACCTGCGCCCTGCGCGGCCCTCTCTGCACGACATTGAACAACAAGGTCACCGCACCGCCGATCACCAGCACTGACGAGTAGGTGCCCATCGCCAAATCGAGAGGTGGCAAGCTGACCGGGCCGGGCAGGTCGCCAATGACCAGTACGGCCACTGTCATAGGCACGGACGAGATCAGGCATCCTGCCACCCACAGCCCCCAGCGCGGCAGATCAAAGGTGCGCTCGGCCCAGCCGACGACGGTTTCCATCGGGCGGAAAAAGCCATAGCCAAGCCACGCAAACCCGACCCAGCTCAGCAATCGCATCGGCAATGGCATCGCCATGCTGCCGAAGGCGCCGCTCAGAGCGAGGAAGACGCCAATCCCGGTCATCACTGCCAGATCAATGATGATCCGCCGCACAAGCGCGTGGCGGGGATTGTCCAGTGGGCTGCCCATAGTGCTCTGGTGCCTGCCCGTTCACGCTTCGTAAAGTGGCAAAGCGCCGGATTTCGGGCTCTTTCGCGCAAGCATGGCACCATTTGCGCAGATGCGCTTGCCCGCGAACGGCACGCGGCCATCCACGACAGGCAAGCAAGAACCCGCCTTCGAGGAGACCTGTCATGAACGCCCTTTCGTTGAACTTCACCGCCCGCCGCGCTCCCGCAGCCCCCCGCACCGCCGTGAGCTTCGACATCGGCCCGGTTGCCCGCACCGCCGTCAGCCTCGCCTGCTTCACCATGAGCTTTGCCGTGCTGGTGGCGCTGGGCCGGGCGGGGCTGGGGATGGTGGAGAACCTCCACCATTACAACAAGCTGCCGGTCATCATCCATGTCGCCGCCGTGTTGCCGACCATTCCGCTGGGCGGCTGGCTGCTGCTGGCGAAGAAGGGCACCGCGCTGCACAAGCAGCTCGGCAAGGTCTGGCTGGCGTTGATGCTGTTGACCGCAACCTCGGCGATCTTCATCCAGTCATCGGGCGGCTACAGCTGGATCCACCTGTTCGTGCCGATCACCTTCCATGCCGCCTGGAAGGTGGTGGCGACCGCAAGGCGCGGCGATATTCAGGCGCACAAGCGGCATCTGGTGTTCACCTATCTGACCGCACTGATGATCCCCGGCATCGCCGCTTTCCTCGTGCCGGGCCGCCTGATGAACGTCATGCTGCTGGGTTGAGCAGTCCCGGTCTTGCGCGCGCCACGCAGCACCCTAGGGTGGCGCGCAAGACCTGAAAGGACCCCTCGCCATGAAGCTTGCCCCCCTGCTGCTGACCGCCGCTGCGCTGCTGGCCGTCCCCCTCGCCGCGCAGGATGCCCAAACCGACGCCAACCCCGCCGATACCCGCCCCGAAGCGACCGCCGGGATCGGCGCAGGGGGGCGGCCGGTGGGCGCAAGCTGGAGCCGCAGCCCGGTTGTCGCCCCGCATGGCATGGCCGCCACCGCCCACCCGCTCGCGACCCAGATCGCGCTCGATATCCTCAAGGCCGGCGGCAGCGCGGTCGATGCCGCGATTGCCGCCAATGCCGCGCTCGGCCTGATGGAGCCGACCGGCAACGGCATCGGCGGCGATCTGTTCGCGATCGTCCACGATCCGGCCACCGGCGAGCTGGTGGGCCTCAACGGATCGGGCCGCAGCCCGCGCGGGCAGAGCCTTGAGGCCTTGCGCGAAAAGCTGGGCCCGGATGCAACCGGTCTGCCTCCGGTCGGCCCGCTGCCCATTACCATCCCCGGCACGGTCGATGCGTGGTTCGATCTGCACGCCCGCTTCGGCAAGCTGCCGATGGCCGATGTGCTCGCCCCGACCATCCGCTATGCCCGCGAAGGCCACCCGGTCGCGCCGGTGATCGCCATGTATCTCGAACGCGGCCTCAGGAATTACGAGCGCCAGCTGGAGCGCCATCCCTTCGACTTCGGCAATGCCCGCGAAACCTATTTCAAGGGCGGCCGCGCCCCGCAGCCCGGCGAGTTGTTCCGCAACCCCGATCTCGCCAACACGCTGGAGGCCATCGCCAAGGGCGGGCGCGACGAATTCTATGCGGGCAAGACCGCGCGCATCATGGTCGATTACCTCCAACGTCAGGGCAGCGCCTTCACGCTGGAGGATTTCGCCGCGCATAACAGCGAATGGGTCGATGTCGCCTGCGTCGCCTATCGCAAGGGCTTCGAGCTGTGCGAATTGCCGCCGAACTCGCAAGGTTTCGCCGCCTTGCAGATGGTCAACATCCTGAGGAATGTCGACCTTGCCCAGTGGGAGCGCGGCAGCCCCGAGGTCATCCACTACATCACCGAGGCCAAGCGGCTCGCCTTCGAGGATGTCGCGCGCTTCTATGCCGACCCGTATTTCGCCAGCGCGCCCGCAGAGCTGTTGTCGCAGGACTATGGCCGCGAGCGGTTTGCCTTGATCGATCCGGCCCGCGCCACGCCGGCCTTTTCGGCAGGCGCGCTGGTCGCGCCCAAGCTCGAAGGCGAAGGCGACACCACCTATCTCACCGTTGCCGACAAGGACGGGATGATGGTCAGCCTGATCCAGTCGAATTATCGCGGCATGGGCGGCGGGCTGGTGGCCGACGGGCTGGGCTTCATGTTCCAGGATCGCGGGGAATTGTTCAGCCTCGATCCCGCCCACCCCAATGCCTATGCGCCCGGCAAGCGCCCGTTTCACACCATCATCCCCGCCTTCATCAGGAAGGACGGCAAGCCGTGGGCGAGCTTCGGGCTGATGGGCGGCGGGATGCAGCCGCAGGGCCATGTGCAGGTGCTGGTCAATATCGTCGATTATGGCATGAACCTGCAGGAAGCGGGCGATGCGGCGCGGCTGATGCATGATGGCGGCCGCCAGCCGACCGATGCGCTGGCTGGCAGCCCGGCCGACACCGCGCCGATCGACATGCTGGGTGTGCTGATGGTCGAACCCGGCATTCCGGCGGCCACCATCGAGGCGCTGCGAGCGATGGGCCACAAGGTTGAAGTCAACGCCACCGGCATCCCCTTCGGCGGTTATCAGGCCATCGCGCGCGACCCGGAGAGCGGGGTCTATACCGGCGCGACCGAGATGCGGAAGGACGGGCAGGCGAGCGGCTATTGAACCGGCCGCCACGGATGCTCAGGGGCTTCCTGATTCCAAAATAGTCCGCTGATATTGCTTGTACTATTATCGCCAGAGGCTTGCCCTTGCGGGGGTACTTGACCGCGCGCTTGAATGATATAAATATGATATCATAATTATATCGCTATCGGAGATTCGTCATGGCGCTTGGTGATACCCCCGCTCTCAACCGCAGCCGCGAAGTGCCGGCCGCAACCCAGAGCGGTTACATGATGCTGCTGGTTTCGCTGCTGCTGGTCGTGCTGGCGTTGTTCCTGTTCCTGGCCGCGCTTGCACCGGCACGCACGGATGGCTGGATGATGCTCGGCGCGATCATTTCGGGCCTGCTTGGCCTGCTGGCGCTGACCGGTTTCTACAAGATCAACCCCAACGAGGCCGCCGCGATTCAGCTGTTCGGCGCATACAAGGGCACCGACCGCAATGAAGGCCTGCGCTGGGTGCTGCCATGGCTGACCTGCACCAAGATCGCGGTGCGCGCCAACAATGTCATTTCCGACAAGATCAAGGTCAACGACGCGCGCGGCAACCCGATCGAGATGGCAGCACAAGTGGTCTGGCGCGTGACCGATACCGCGCAGGCGCTGTTCGATGTCGATGATTACCGCGAATTCGTCGACGCCCAGATCGAGGCGGCGGTGCGTTCGATCGGCTCGCGCTATCCCTACGACGATATCGAGCATCTCGAGGTCACCTTGCGCGGCAATCACGAGGAAGTCGGCGCCGAACTGCGCGTCGCGCTGATCGAGCGGCTGGCCTTGGCCGGGATCACGGTCGACGAATGCGGCCTGACCCACCTTGCCTATGCCCCCGAAATCGCCGGAGCGATGCTGCGTCGCCAGCAGGCCGAAGCAGTGATCGCCGCGCGGCGCAAGCTCGTGGAAGGCGCGGTCTCGATGGTGGAGATGGCGCTCGATCACCTGAGCAAGAACAACGTGGTCGAACTCGACGACGAACGCCGCGCGGCGATGGTGTCCAACCTGATGGTGGTGCTGTGCGGCGAGCGCGAGACCCAGCCCGTGGTCAATGCAGGATCGCTCTACTGATTGTCTTATGCCTGCGAAAAAGGCCTTTCCCCTGCGTCTCGATCCGGCGCTTCACGATGCGGTACAGCGATTGGCCGATGCCGAGCTGCGCAGCGTGAACGCCGAGATCGAGATGCTGCTGCGCGAGGCCATGGCGCGGCGCGGGGTGAAGGTGGCGGTGAGCAAGCAGGCGAAGCGCGGGCGCCGCCGGGACCGGACAACAAGGGGCGCGATGATGCGTGACGAGGGCAAGCCCTTTGTGCTCTACCGGCGCGGTCCGGGGAACTTCAACATCGTGCCGCGCGGGCGCAAGGGTTGGGCGCTGATGGGCCTGTGGCTCGCCCTGCTGATCCCGCTGGTCGTCGCTTTCGGGATCTATGCCGAAGCCCATGAGGGCCAGCCCGAATTCTTCGCGGCGCTTGCGCTGTTCATCGGTGCCATGCTGATCTGGACCATCGCCATGATCCGGTGGATGACCGCGCGCGCGAGGTGGTCGATGTCGGCCAGATGCTCGCCCTGAAGCGCGAACAGCAAGGCAAGCGCCCGAAGCGCTAACCCCGCTCGATCCGGTAATGGCGCAAGGGCGCTTCGGGCCGCGCCGTCATCTGGACAAGGCAGCGGCAATCGCTGGCGACGAGGCGCTGATAGAGCCGGGTGAAGACCGCCGCATACCAGTGGAACAGGCTGTCGGGCGGCGGCACGGGGTCATCGGCGCCCGCGCGGTCGATGGTAAAGCGCCACGGGCCTTGCGCCGCGAAGGCCCCGGCGCCGATGAAGGTCCAGGCGTGCTTGCGGATCGCCGCCATCAGCAGCGGCGCGGCGAGCATCGCGGGCAGGTGGTGCAGCAGCCATGCCGCGGCGCGCGGGATGCGGTTGGCGATGATGTAATCCGCCGTCGCCGCGCCCGCTTCCTCGGCGATCAGGAAGCTGCCCAGCGGGTCGTGCAGGCTCAGCCAGCGGTGGAGCCGCAAGGCGTGGATTTCGGGGATCATGTGGCGGCCCGAAGGCAGCGCACCGATCCGCGCTTCGGCCAGCACCGCGCGGGTCTCGGCCGCGCCCATCCGCGCTTCCATCACCGTCACGGTCTGCAATATCGCGTTGGGCCCGATCAGCGCGCCCTCGCGTCGCCGCGCGAGCACCCCGCGCCTCAGCCGACATCGATCCGATCCCGCTTGCGGTCTGCCCCGCGCTCTTTCATCTGCGCGCGCACCGCCTCGCGGCGTTCAGCCGCCTGCGCGGCGCGGTCGGCGGCGGTCTGCCAGTCATCGGCGGCATCCAGCGCGGCGGCGCGGCTTTCATCGAAGTGGAACTCCACCTTCTTCGCCGTCTGCGGCCCCCAGTATCCCGCCTTGCCGAGATCGTAGAACGTCCGCTTGAAGCCTGCCCTGAGGAACGCATAGAGGCACCCCAGCAGATAGCGCCGCCTGAACCCGGTCCCGCGCCACGGATAGTGGAACAGCGCCTTCTGCATGTAGAAGCGCCGGTAGTTCTTCATCACCCCGTTGAGCAGTTCCCCGCGCTCCATCGCGGCGGGCTTCATGATCGGGGTGACGAAATTGTATTTGCTGAAATCATGGACCTCGACCTGGTCCTTCAGCGTCTCGAACAGCGGCGTATAGGGCCAGGGCGTGTACATCGCCCAGTTGGCCAGATCAGGCTGCCAGTCCCACGCCATGCGGTAGGTTTCTTCGAGCGTCTCGGGCGTTTCGTTGTCGAGCCCGACGATGAACTGCGCTTCCACGAAGATATCGGCATCGCGCAGCAGCTTGATCGCCTGCTTGTTCTCCTCGACCTTGGTTTCCTTGTTGAAGCGGTCGAGCTTCATCTGCGCCGCCGCCTCGGTGCCGAGGCTGACATGGACCAGCCCCGCCTTGCGGTAGAAGGGCAGCAATTCCTTGTCGCGGTAGATATCGGTGACGCGGGTGTTGATGCCCCACTTCACCTTGTCGGGCAGGCCGCGGTCGATCAGCTCCTGACAGAACTTGATGAAGGCCTTGCGGTTGATCGTGGGTTCCTCGTCCGCGAGGATGAAGAAGCCGACGCCGTGCTTTTCGTGCAGCTCCTCGATTTCATCGACCACGTCTTTCGGGTCGCGCACGCGGTAATCGCGCCAGAACTTCCATTGCGAGCAGAACGAACAGGTGAACGGGCAGCCGCGCGCGAGGTTGGGGATGGCGACGCGGGTACCCAAGGGGATGTAGGTGTACTGGTTCCAGTCGAGGATATCCCAGTCGGGCTTGATGCTCCCCATGTCCTTGATGGTGGGGGCGGCTTCGGTGGCGATCACCTGATCACCCTCACGAAAAGCGAGACCCTTGATGGCGCGCGCATCGGCAGGCCAGCGACCCTCAGCAATCGCGGTGAACAGCTCGACCGCGATCTCCTCGCCCTCGCCGCGCACGATCACATCGATATGCGGCGCTTCGGCGAGCACCTGCGCATACATGAAAGTGGCATGGATCCCGCCCAGCACCCGCACCGCATCCGGAACGGTGAGCGCAGCAACTTCGAGCACGCGTTCGGCGGCGTAGATCGAGGGGGTGATCGCGGTGGTGCCGACCACATCGGGCTGGAGCGCGCGCATCCGCTCGGCCAGTTCCTCGTCGGTGAGGCCTTCGGTCATCGCGTCGATGAAGGTGATATCGTCAAACCCGGCGCGCTTCAGCGGCCCGGTGAGATAGGCGACCCATGCAGGCGGCCACGTCCCGGCAATCTCGGCCCCGCCGGAACGGTAATTGGGATGAACGAACAGAATGCGCATGGACCGAATCCCCCTCTTGAGTTGGCTCAAGGTGGGGGAGTTGGGGCGAGCGCGCTTTGCGCTGGATCAAATGTCGGAAGCCGCTGCCTTGCGGGCGGTCAGAAAGAACGGAGCGGAGGCTGAGACCTTCCGCCTTCCCGGGCTTGACCCGGGACCCCGCTTTCTTGGCCATTTGGCCCGGAAGAAGGCAGCGGGGCCCCGGATCAAGTCCGGGGAGGCGTAGGGGAGTTAAGCGCCCTTCGCGTGCTCCGCGCGCGCAATCTCGTGCAGCCAGTCGGCGTGGCGCGGGGCTTTCTTGGTCTGCGACCATTCCTCCAGCATCACCGGCGCGACGCGGGCGAGTTCTTCATATTGCTCCGCCGTGCCGATATCGGCGGCGAGTTCGACGCGGTGGCCGTTGGGGTCGAAGAAGTAGATCGACTTGAAGATGCCGTGATGCGTCGGGCCGAGCACGTCGATGCCCTGCGCCTCGATATGCGCCTTGGCCGCGAGCAGCGCCTCTTCCGAAGGCACCTTGAGTGCCAGATGCTGCACCCATTGCGGCGTGTTGGGGTCCTTGCCCATCTCGGGCTGGTTGGGCAGTTCAAAGAAGGCGAGGATGTTGCCGTTCCCCGCATCAAGGAAGATGTGCATGTAGGGATCATATTCGCCCGTCGAGGGCACGTGATCCTCGGCAAAGGCGGTAGTGTAGCTCATGCCGAGCACGCGCGCGTACCACTCCACCGTCTCCTTCGCGTCCTTGCAGCGATAGGCGGCGTGGTGGATGCCGGCGAGGTTTACGGGGTGGGTGGTCATGCTCTCATTCCTCTCCACTCGTCATTGCGAGGAGCCGAAGGCGACGCGGCAATCCATGGCCTGAGGGTGCCTCTTGCCGCGCGGCCAGTCTATGGATTGCTTCGCTTTGCTCGCAATGACGAAGCAAATTACTCCGCCGGTTCCTCGACATTGAGCACCCCGCGCTGGATCTGGTCGCGTTCCATGCTTTCGAACAGGGCCTTGAAGTTGCCTTCGCCGAAGCCTTCGTCGCCCTTGCGCTGGATGAATTCGAAGAACACCGGGCCGACCTGCGCCTGCGCGAAGATCTGGAGCAGCAGGCGCGGGCTACCGCCCTCAGTCGTCCCATCAAGCAGGATGCCGCGCATCTTGAGCTGCTCCGCATCCTCGCCATGGCCGGGCAGGCGTTCATCGAGCATCTCGTAATAGGCGGCGGGCGGCGCGGTCATGAAGGGCACGCCGAGCTTCTGCAACCGGTCCCAGCAGGCCACCAGATCATCGCAGATCAGCGCGATGTGCTGGATGCCCTCGCCGTTGAAGGCGCGCAGGAATTCCTCGATCTGGCCCTTGCCGCCCTCGCCCTCTTCATTGAGCGGGATGCGGATCTTGCCGTCGGGCGCGGTCAGCGCCTTGCTGGTGAGGCCGGTATACTCGCCCTTGATGTCAAAGAAACGGATCTCGCGGAAGTTGAACAGGGTCTCGTAATAGTCGGCCCAGTACTTCATGCGGCCCGTGTAGACGTTGTGGGTGAGGTGATCGATGGTGTGGAAGCCCGCGCCCTCAGGGTGCTTGTCCACGCCGGGGAGATATTCGAAATCGATGTCGTAGATGGTGAGGCCGTTGCCGCTGCCTGCGCCTTCGTAGCGATCGACCAGATAGAGGATCGCCCCGCCAATGCCGCGGATCGCGGGGATGCGCAGTTCCATCACCCCGGTCTGGACGGCGACGGGCTCTGCGCCCTTGGCGATGAGGTGATCATAGGCGGCGGCCGCATCGCGCACGCGGAAGGCCATGCCGCAGGCCGAAGGGCCATGCTCGCGCGCGAAGTACCATGCGGCAGAGCGCGGTTCGTAATTGGCGATCAGGTTGATGCCGCCCTGCCGCCACAGGTGCACGTCCTTGCTCCGGTGCTGCGCCACACGGGTGAAGCCCATCGCTTCGAACACCGGTTCGAGCACGCCCTTTTCCGGCGCGCAGAACTCGACGAATTCGAAGCCGTCGAGACCGGCAGGATTGTCGAACAGGTCTTTGCTCTGGACATTCATGGCGTGGCTTTCTCCGCTGCGCAAAACTAGTTTCAATTGAAACCATCTAACCCAGAGCGACGATTCGCGCAAGCAATTGCCAGCGGCGCGCGATCAGGGCAGTCTCGCGCGCAGAGGGAGAGCAATGCGATGATACGCACGAAAGGCATCAACCACATCGCGCTGGTGTGCCGCGACATGGCCGAGACGGTGGGGTTCTATACCGAGGTGCTCGGCATGCCGCTGTTCAAGACGGTCGAACTGCCTGACGGCGGCCAACATTTCTTCTTCGATTGCGGCGGCGGGAATGCGGTGGCGTTTTTCTGGTGGGCCGACGCCCCGCCGGCCGCGCCCGGGATCGCCTCGGTGAAGAAGTTTCCCTTCGATGCGAAGACGGCGGTGGGATCGATGAACCACCTCGCCTCGACATGGAGGAGGCTGAACTGGAAGCCGCGCTGGAGCGTTTGCAGGACGCAGGCGTGCCGCACACCCACATGGTGTTCAACCACGACGACAGCCCATCGGGCTATGCGCGCGAGATGCACGAAGGGGTGTTCGTGCCCCCGGCTCCCCCTGTGGCGGCCCCCGCAGCGGCCCCCGTTCCGGTGACCAGCGCGGCACCTGTGGCGGTGCCTGCGCCCCAGGCTGTTCCACTGGCAGCCCCTGTCGCCACTGGCCGGGTGGTGGCCTCGCCCCGTGCCAGAAAGCTCGCGGGTCAGCTGGGGGTGGACCTCAATGGCCTGCGGGGCAGCGGTCCCCATGGCCGCATTCAGGCCGAGGACGTGCTGGCCGCCAGTGGCCAGCCGGTGAGTGTGCCGCGGGTGGCGGAGGGCACCGGGCCCGCCGTGGCCGCCGCCCATGGCAGCGGGGCTGCCGGGGCAGGGGCCACGGCCCCAGGGGCGCCCACGGCGGTGGGCCAGAGCTTTGGCCGGGCTGGCGAGGCCGTGGCCTTCAACACCCTCCAGAGCGCGGTCAACCGCAACATGGTGGCCAGCCTGGCCGTGCCCACCTACCGGGTGGGCTACACGATCACCACCACCAAGCTCGATGCCCTCACCCGGCAGGTGAAGAGCAAAGGGGTCACCACCACGGTGCTGATCGCCAAGGCCGTGGCCTTGACCCTGGCCCGCCACCCCCAGGTGAACGCCGCCACCTCGGCCGATGGCAGCGCCATGGTGTATCCCACCGCCGTGAACGTGGCCGTGGCTGTGGCGATGGAAGACGGTGGTCTGATCACGCCCGTGCTGGCCCACGCCGACACCACCGACATCTACGCCCTGGGCCGCAGCTGGGCCGATCTGGTGGCCCGGGCCCGCAGCAAGCAGCTGCAGCCTGAGGAGTACAGCAGCGGCACCTTCACGCTCAGCAACCTGGGCATGTTCGGGGTGGATCGCTTCGACGCGATCCTGCCGCCTGGCACGGGCGCCATCCTGGCGGTGGCGGCGTCGCGTCCCTGTGTGGTGGCCAACAAGGACGGCTCAATCCGCGTGGCCCATCAGATGCAGGTGAATCTCACCTGCGACCACCGCACCATCTACGGAGCCCACGCCGCCGCCTTCCTCAAGGATCTGGCCCTGCTGATCGAAACCAACACCGAGAGCCTGGCCCTCTGATCCCATCGGCCGCTGGATGGTCAGCACAACCAGCGGCTCACCGTGGTGCGCTAGTACTAGCCGGCCTGATCGGCCGTGCCCGGCCCGCTGCGCTTGTCCAGCGATTCCGTTCCCTTCCCCCCCGCCTGCGGTGGCGGAGCGTCCGACGACCTGAAGCTCTCGAGCTACGACTTTCAGCTGCCGCAGGAGCGCATCGCCCAGCGGCCCGTTGAGCCGCGCCACAGTGCCCGACTGCTGGCGGTGGGCGCCCCTGCCGCCGGCTCGTCCGCTGGGAATGCCCCTGATTGCCGCCACCTGCGCGTGTGGGATCTGCAGCAGGAGCTGAGACCCGGCGACCTGCTGGTGGTGAATGACACCCGGGTGCTGCGGGCCCGGCTGCAGGCGCGCCGCCGCTCAGGTGGGCACGTGGAGCTGCTGGTGCTGGAGCCCTGGCTGGAGGAGCCCGGGCCGCCGGCGCCGGGCCGCTGGCTCTGCCTGGCCAAGCCGGCCAAGCGCCTCCAGAGCGGCGAGGCTCTGGAGGTGATCGCCGAGGGCCAGGACCCCCTGCCGGTGGAGATCTGTGGCCGCGATGCCGAAACCGGCGGCTGCATCGTGCAGTTTCCGGCGGCCTGCGCCGATGCCGCCTCCCTGGAGCCGCTGCTGGTGCGCTACGGCGCCATCCCGCTGCCGCCCTACATCCACGAGCACGATGCCGGCGACAACGACCGCTACCAGACCCGCTACGCCGCCAGGCCCGGCGCCGTGGCCGCCCCCACCGCCGGCCTGCACCTGAGTGATGCGCTGCTGGCAGCCATCCAGGTCCGCGGAGTGGCCCTCGCCACCACCACCCTGCACGTGGGGCTGGGCACGTTCCGGCCGGTGGAAACGGAAGACCTCAGGGGCCTGGAGCTCCACAGCGAGTGGGTGGAGGTGAGCCCCGAGCTGGTGGCGGCGGTGCAGGCCTGCCGTGCCCGCGGCGGCCGGGTGATCGCCATCGGCACCACCAGCGTGCGCAGCCTGGAGGGGGTGGCCGCCCTGAACGGCGGCGAGCTCCGGCCCCACTCGGGCCCGGTGAACCTGGTGATCCAGCCCGGCTTCCGCTTCGCCGTGGTGCAGGGCCTGCTCACCAACTTCCACCTGCCCAGGAGCTCTCTGCTGCTGCTGGTGAGCGCCCTGCTCGGCCGGCGGCGCCTGCTGGCGCTCTACGCCGAGGCGATCGAGCGGGAGTATCGCTTCTTTTCCTATGGCGATGCCATGTGGATCCCGCCTGAGGCGGTGCTGCCTGAAGCGGTTTCGCCGTGAGCTCCATGAAAAAAGCCCCCGTTCTGGCGGGGGCTGGCCCTGGGCCCTGATGGGCCGGGCATGGAGCAGTGGGGCTCAGGCGGCGGCCAGGTTGGCGGCCACGAAGTCCCAATTCACCAGCTTCTCGAGGTAGGTGGTGATGTAGTCAGGCCGGCGGTTCTGGTAGTCGAGGTAGTAGGCGTGCTCCCAGACATCCATGGTGAGCAGGGCCTTCTGGCCATGGGCCAGGGGCAGGTCGGCGTTGGCGGTCTTGGTGATCTTGAGGCTGCCGCCATCGAGCACCAGCCAGGCCCAGCCGCTGCCGAACTGGGTGGCGCCGGCGGTCTTGAACTGTTCCACGAAGGCCTCGAAGCTGCCGAAGTCGGCATTGATCTTCTCGGCCAGGGGGCCGGTGGGCTGGCCACCGCCACCTGGCTTCATGCACTGCCAGTAGAAGCTGTGGTTCCACACCTGGGCGGCGTTGTTGAACACCCCCGCCTTGGCGGCATCACCGGCCACGGCGGTGATGGTGTCCTCGAGGCTCTTGCCGTCGAGTTCGGTGCCCTCAACCAGCTTGTTCAGGTTGGTGACGTAGGCGTTGTGGTGCTTGCCGTGATGGAACTCGAGGGTCTGACGGGAGATATGGGGCTCGAGCGCATCTTGGCCGTAGGGAAGCGCGGGAAGCGTGTGGGCCATGGATGGGATGTCGTTCTGAAAAGTGCCCGCCGGCGTGACCGACGGCACATCCATCCTAACGATCGCTAAAGATTCCTTGGCCGTTTCCGGCCAGGGCCGGGCCGCTGCGGCCCGGGCTCAGCGGCCGATCTCCAGCAGTTCCACCTCGAAGATCAAGGTGGCGTTGGGGGGGATCACGCCGCCGGCACCCCGCTCGCCGTAGGCCAGATCGGGGGGGATCACCAGCTTGCGCTTGCCGCCCACCTGCATGCCGGCCACGCCCTCATCCCAGCCCTTGATCACCCGACCGCCGCCGAGGGGGAAGGAAAAGGGTGCGCGGCCGTAGCTGCTGTCGAACTCCTTGCCGTTCTGGAGGGTGCCGCGGTAGTTGACGCTGACGCTCTGGCCGGCGCTGGCCTCAGGGCCGTCGCCGATCACCAGGTCGGTGATGCGCAGGCCACTAGCGGTGACCCGCTCCTTCGGGGCTGTCATGGGGTCGCCGAGCATGTCGGCCTGGGCGATCTCGGGGCTGGGTTCCGGACCATGGCGAACAGGGTGGGGTTGGGGTCGTCGGGATCGAGTTCATAGGGGGCCGTGCTGACCACGGCGGCAGGTTTCGCCACGGCCGGGGCGCTGAGGGGGGCGGCTCAGCCGGGGCGGCGGCGGCCACGGTGGTGGGGCTGACCAGCTGGCTCACAAAGGCCAGCAGCAGGCACAGCACACAAACGGTGGAGCTGATCAGGATGTCGCGCATGGCAAGCCCGTAGAGGCTCCGATTCTGCCGACTCGCCGGCATCGGCCTACTCGCCGGCAGACTCACCGTTGCGCTGGCGCAGCGACTGCTCGAGGCGATCGATGCGACCGCGCAGTTCGTCGAGCTCGCGCTGCATCGGGATGCCGAGGTCCTGCAGCAGCTGGTCGCGGTTGCGCTCCAGCTGGCGGCCGGCCTGCTCCTCCAGGCCAGGTGTGTCGCCGCGCAGGGCCCGCATCACGTCCTCCACCAGGGCGGAGGCGTGGCTGGGGTCGAGCTTGCCGCTGCGCACCCACTCCTGGCTCACGTAGCGCAGCCTGTCGTTCACCAGGGAGGTGGTGCCGAGGCCCCGCAGCAGCAGTTGGTGCAGGGGGTTGGAGGAATCCATCAGTGGGGCCTCGCGTGAGTCGCGTGTGGTTCAACCTTGGCGCTTCCTACGGTGGCCTGCCAATGGCGGTCGAGGGACGGTTGCGCGGGATCGCTCTGACGGCCGGGGCACGGGGCGCCTCGATCCGGGCCGCCGCCGCTGGCCTGCTGGCGGGCGCGCCCTGCCGCCGCTGGGCTTCCCCCCCCTGCTCTGGCTGGCCCTGGCCGTGCTCTGGCATGGCAGCAGCGGTTCGGGGACCCGCCGCCTGGCCACAGGAGGGCTGTGGGGCGCTCTGGCGGTGCTGGTGAGCCACCACTGGTTGCTCGGCCTCCATCCCCTCGACTGGATCGGCGTGCCCCTGCCCCTGAGCCTGCCCCTCTGCCTGCTGTTGCTGTTGGTGCTGGCGGCCCTGGGGGCGCTGCTGGTGGCGGGCTGGACCTGGCTGGCCGGCCTGCTGGGACCTGGGCGCTGGAGCACGGCCCTGCTGCTGGCCGGCCTCTGGGGCGCCGCTGAACTGGCCCTGGCCCGGGGGCCGCTGTTCTGGCTGGGGCTGGGGGCGGCTCCCCTGCCCGGCGATCTGCCGCTTGCCGGCCTGGCGGCGCTTGGCGGCAGTGGCCTGGTGGCGGCGGTTCAGGTGCTGCTGGGCTGGGGCCTCTGGCGGCTGGTGGCGACGCCCCCTGGGGGCTCCGCCCTGGCGCCGGCCTTCCGCTGGCGCCGGCTGGGGGCCTGGCTGCTGGTGGTGGTGCTCCTGCACGGCAGCGGCGCCGCCCTGCTGGCGTGGCAAGCCGTGGGCGAGGGGGCCGCCGAGCGGGTGCTGGTGCTGCAGCCCGCGATTCCCACCCGCGAGAAACATACCGGGGAAGCGCGGCGGCAGCTGGAGCAGCAGCTGCAGGCGGCCCTGCTGGAGGCCCAGCAGCGGCAGGCCGTGGCGGTGCTGCTGCCGGAGGGGGCGCTGGGGCTGGAGCCCCGGCTGCCCCAGCCGGCCCCGGTGGAGCTGCTCAGCGGCGGCTTTCGCTGGCAGGAGGGGCCCGGCGGTCCCGAACAGCGCAGTGCCCTGCTGCGGTTCGGCGTGGGTGACAGCCGGCCCGCCACGGCGGTGGACAAGCACCGGCTGGTGCCACTCGGGGAGTGGGTGCCCCTGGCTGGCTGGCTGCGCTGGAGCGGCCTCTCAGCCGTGGGCGGCGTGGAGCCTGGGCCGCCCTCCCGGCTGCTGGCGCGGCCCCAGACCCCCCTGGGCGTGGCCATTTGCTACGAGCTCTCCGATGGCATGGCCCTGAGTGCGGCCACCCGCGAGGGCGCCACCTGGTTGCTGGCCAGCGCCAACCTCGATCCCTACCCCTTGATGCTGCAGCAGCAGTTCGCTGCCCTGGCCCAGTTGCGGGCCATCGAGGCCGGCCGCTGGCTGGTGAGCTCGGCCAACACAGGCCCGGGCCTGCTGGTGGACCCCCGCGGAGCGGTGCGGGGGCGGATGGCCCCGGGCCGGGCCGGCACGGCTGTGTTTGAACCCGTGCCGATCACCCGGCTCAGCCCCTACGGCCGCTGGCGGGAGACGCCCCTGCTGCTGCTGGCGCTGCTGGGCCTGGGTCTGCGCCGCTGGGAGGGGCGCAGGGCACGGCTCAGCCCGTGAACTGGAGCGCCACCTCCACCAGAGTGAAGCCGAGCAGCCCGGCGAGGGCGAGGAGGGATCCGGAGCTGGTCATCAGCAGGAGCGCCAGGGGCGGTGCGGGGGGTGAACCTTGATGGCGAGATTCTGACGAAAACCTTAAGGAAGCGCCCGTAGCGTTCGTCACCCTCCTGCCAATCGTTACAGTCCAGCCCCGCTCAGCACAGTCCAGCCCCGCTCCGCTCATCCCTCGAAGCTGCGGCGCGCCTCGCTCACCCCGGCAGGGCTGGTGCCCTTGAGGTAAGCCAGCATCGTGTCGGCATCGGACACCTCAAAGGGGTCGATGGGGCAGTTGTCCCCGAACTCGGGCTCGGCGAACACCTTCTCGATCACGCCGTCGTTGACGAGCATCGAGTAGCGCCAGGAGCGCAGCCCGAAGCCCAGATTCGACTTGTCGACGAGCATGCCCATCTTGCGGGTGAACTCGCCGTTGCCATCGGGCAGCAGCATCACGTTGTGGGCGCCCACCTGCTTGCCCCACTGGAACATCACGAAGGCGTCGTTCACCGAGAGACACACGATCGTGTCGATGCCCTGGGCCTGGAACTCGGCGTAGAGCTCCTCGTAGCGGGGCAGGTGGTTGGAGGAGCAGGTGGGGGTGAAGGCGCCGGGCAGGGAGAAGAGCACCACGCGCTTGCCGGCGAAGATCTCGTCGCTGCTGAGGTCTTGCCAGCGGAAGGGGTTGGGGCCGGGCACGGATGCATCGCGCACGCGGGTCTGAAGGTGACGCTGGGAACGCGGTTGAGGATGGCCATGGGGGTTGTGGAAAGGGGCGGATGGAACAGGCGAAGCGCTGGCCGGGGCCAGATGCTGCTGAAGTTAACTCATAGTGACTCCGCTTTGCAATAGGCCAGGACTGCGGGGGACGGCTTCCCCTGCCCGGCTGCTGCTGTCAGCCTGGCCCCAGCCGCGCCAGCTCCGGATGACGCCCTCCTCCTCTGCCGAAGCCCAGCGCTGGGATCGGCGCTACCGCGAGGGGCGTGATGGCTGGGAACTGGGCCAGCCGGCCCCGCCCCTGGAGCGCTTTCTGCGCCACCACCAGCTGGCTCCCCGGCCGCCTGGGCGGGTGCTGGTGCCGGGCTGCGGCCGCGGCCATGAGGTGGCCCTGCTCGCCGGGGCCGGGTTCAACGCGGTGGGCCTTGATCTCAGTGCCCTGGCCCTGGAGGAGGCCCGCCGGCGGCATGGTCCCGATCGCCCCGGGCTGCAGTGGCTGCAGGCCGATCTGCTCGATCCCCCAGCCCTGGAGCAGACGGGGCTCGCTGCCGCCAGCCTCGATGGCGTGCTGGAGCACACCTGCTTCTGCGCCATCGACCCCGCCCAGCGCCCCAGTTACGCCCACACCATCGCCCGGCTGCTGCGGCCTGGGGGCTGGCTGCTGGGACTGTTCTGGTGCCATGGACGCCCCGGCGGCCCGCCCTGGGGCAGCGATCCGGAGGCCATTGCCGCGCTCTTTGCCGGGGCTGGCCTGGTGCAGCAGCTCTGGCAACCGGCCGAGGGCTCGGTGCCCCAGCGCCAGCAGGAGTGGCTGGGGCTGTGGAGCCACTGAGATCTCAGGGGGCCAGCCGTTCCAGGCGCCAGGGCGGCGCGCTCTGACGGCTGTAGAGGAAGCGGTCGTGCAGGCGGTTCTCGCGGCCCTGCCAGAACTCGATCGTGGCCGGAACCACGCGAAAGCCTCCCCAGCTGGGCGGCCTCGGGATCTCCCCGGCGGCGAAGCGCTGCCGCATGTGCTCCCACTGCATCTCCAGGATCTGGCGGGAGCTGATCACCTGGCTCTGCTGCGACACCCACGCCCCCAGGCGACTTCCCCAGGGCCGTGAACGGAAGTAGGCCAGCGACTCGGCAGCGGAGATCCGCTCGGCCTGTCCTTCGATCGCCACCTGACGCTCGAGCACATACCAGGGGAACAACAGCGACACCGCCGGCTGCTGGGCGATCTGGCGCGCCTTGCGGCTCTCGTAGTTGGTGAAGAACACGAAGCCGCGCTGGTCGAAGGCCTTGAGCAGAACCGTGCGGGAGCTCAGCCGCTGGCCATCACTGCTGCAGAGCACCATGGCGTTGGGCTCCGGCACGGCGGCCGCCTGGGCCTGGGAGAACCAGAGCCGGAACTGCTCCACCGGATCCGCGGCCAGCTCCGAGCGCCGCAGGCCGCCGCGGCGATACTCCTGGCGCAGATCCGCGAGTGCCCCGCCGCCCATGCCAGGGTCTGGGCCACGGGTGCTGTCATCGCCGGCCATGGAAGCGGAAGGAAAGGTGGAGCCTCTGCTGCAGAGGCTGGCAGGGGTGAGCGGCATGGGGCCGGGGCAGCGCCGCCTGGTGTTGATCCTGCCCCAGCTGGGGGATTTCGACAGCCTCGAATACGCCCAGCAACTCGTGCCCGTGCTGCCCCGGCTCGAGGCGGCCGGCATCGCGCTGCTGGCGATCGGCCTCGGTGAGGCGGCCGGTGCGCAGCGCTTCTGCGCGTTCACCGGGTTTCCCGCTGACCGGCTGCAGGTGGAGTCGGAGCCTTGGCTGCACCGGGCCCTGGGCCTCTCCCCAGGCCTGCAGGCTCCGGGCGGACCCTGGCCATCGCTGCTGTTGATGTGCGCGGGGATCGCCTCGCCCGGCACCCTGGCGGAGGTGCTGCGCGGCTACAGCGGCGACCGCAGCGCCGCCCAGCGCCTTGCCGCCGAAGACACCGTGCTGGTGCCGCCCCTGCCGCCGATCCGCGGCTCGCTGCTGGCCCTGGCCGGCGGGGAGGGGTTCCTGCGGCCCTTCGAGCTGGCCCTGCTGCGGCTGGGCAACATGGCGGAAGTGCTCGGCCGCTGGCGCACCTACGTGCCCCACCACCGTCACCTCACCCAGCGCGGCGGCACCTTCCTGCTGGAGACCGACGACACCCTCCTCTACAGCCACCGCGATCCCGGCCTGCTGGGCTATTCGGCCACCATGGCGAGACCGCTGAGCTTCCTGGATCCGTTCCTGGAGTCGCCGGTGTCGCCATCCACCCCAACGCTGAGCCCCTCCCCTCGCCTGGAATCACCGTGACCATGCTGCTGCCTCCGTTCCTGATCCAGAGCCTGCTGGCCCTGAGCCTGGGCCTGTTTCACCTGGTGGGTCCGGTGCCGACCGACCTGGGCCTGGAGCAGGGGGCCCTGGCGGCCTGCCCATCGCCCGCCCACTGCGCCAGGGAGAGCTGGCCGGTGGCCGACCCTGAGGCGGCGCTGCAGCTGGTGCTGCCGGTGCTGCTGGAGCAGCCCCGGGTTGAGCTGGTCGAGCAGCAGGGCGGCTACGTGCATGCCACCGCCAGCAGTGCCCTGTTCGGCTTCGTGGATGACGTGGAGCTCTACGCCGATCCCGATGCCGGGCTGCTGCAGGCCCGTTCGGTGTCGCGGCTGGGGGATTCCGACCTGGGTGTGAACGCCAAGCGGCTGGCGCTGCTCCAGGCCGCCCTCACACCCGGGCCCGGCGCTTGAGGTCGCGCAGGCGGCTGCCCAGGGACTGCAGCATCTCCAGGGCGAACATCGGCATCTCCTGCACGGCGAAGAGGAATTCCTGCTGGTTCATCACAAGCAACTTGCAGGGCGTCTTGGCGGTGGCGGTGCCGAAGCGGCGGTGCGAGGGATCGAGGAAGGCGCCGATGCCGAAGGTCTCGCCCGGGCCGATGGTCTCCACCAGGCTGCCGGCATCCCAGTCGAGTTCCACCGTGCCCTCCAGCAGGCCGTAGAGGCAATCACCGGGGTCGTTGCTGTGGAACAGCACGTCCCCGGCCGCGATGGTCAGAACGCTGCGCTTCTGGGCCAGGGCCTCGATGGTGCTGAGGGCGTTCGTGGAGCTGAGGGACATGGGGAGGACAGCGACAGGGTCCTCGCAGAGGACAGGTCCATGGATAGCCCCCGCTGGCCAAGCTGCGGTTAAGAGAGGATTAGTGCGGTAGGCCTGGGCCGTCGTGGGCATCGCTGTCGCAGGAATCATCGATCCGTCATGGGCCCGCTCCCTGGATCGCTTCTCGGGTCGGGATGGCGTGGTGAACGTGTGGATCAACCGCCGCGGGGCCTTCGGTGCTCTGCCGGTGTCGCGCGTCGAAGCGCGGTTCATCCGCGGCACCTTCCGGCGGCTGGATCGCATCACAGGCCTGCGCTTCGCCTACACCAGCCGCCGCCTTTCGGATCTCGATATCAGCGCCGTGCAAGACCTGGGCGGCAGCACAATCGGCCTCGCCTCCCGCCGCCCCGGCTGGTTTGAGGTGGCCTGGGAAGGACGCCGCGGAGGCCGGCTCACCCGCAGTGAGCGGCGCACCATCAACCACGAGATCGGCCACGTGCTCGGGCTCGATCACCCCTTCGGCAACGGCTTCAACCCCCGCTACACCACCAAGGACACGGTGATGTCGTACAACGTCCGCCGCAACTTCGGCTACACCAGCTCCGATGTGGCGGCCCTGAAGTTCCTCTGGGGCGGTTAAACCTGATTCAACGAGGCTATTGATACAGATTGACGAGGACGATGCGTGTGGCAGAAGCCGCTTGCGGGTGGCCTCGGTGGGCCCCATGTTGCGCTGAAATCACCATGTCGCCGGCGCGGCAGAAAACGGGAAGAGCGACATGCCCAGCCAGCAAGCGGTATTCATGCTTGTTGAGGCCGTGGTGCTCGTTAAAGGCCTGGTTCTCTTGTCGCAGGGCTGCATCGTGGTGTGAACACATGATGTAGCAGTAGGGGCCTATATCAAAACAATTGACGTCGTTGGCATAAACAAATGACTTGACCTTGATTCTCTCTCCGTCGCAGTGGTAGAAGCGCGTGTTCTCCACTCCCTTGCTGACGTAGAGATTTCGGCACTTCACTTTCAGTTTTCTGTCGAAAGCTCTGCGGGCCAGGGCCTCAACGAGGTCTTCGTGCTGGCAGTCGAGAATCAGTTGACGATTCTCCGGAACAAGATTCTCAGGATGGAAAACATCCATCATGCCGTCGTCTTCTTCATGCCGGAAATTCACCACCGGCTTGGTGCTCTCCACAAGGGCCTTGTAGCCACGTAGCAGCCGATGCTCACCGCGGTTGAGGATCAAGTGCGGTAGCTCACGCCCCGGCGTCAACGCGGCAACGTCGTCCCAGGTGCGTTCTGCCATGGTGGCCAGGGCGTCAACGGCCTGCCTGGACGCCGCGCCACGAATCACGATCAGGCCAGTGCGCGAGAGGGTCTCGGCTGCCTCCTGAACCTTCGATCGGTGCCTTCGCAGCGTCTTGAGGTCGAAGCAGATGGCACGAGTCTCACGCCATCGCCGCAGGCCGGAGTGGAGTTTTGGCTCCTGATAGAGCGGGGGAATGTCCCCAGACAGAGCCATGCCTGCCGAAGCTGATCGCGTGGACAGTAACAGCAATCAATCGTTATGGAAGACCAAGTTGGGGGCTCGGGAGCGCTACTACGGAGCCCTGCAGCTCGGCTGTCCCGTGGACTTCTACCAAGGGCGCCATGACCCTGACCACAGCGCCTGGCTCAGCTACTTCGTGGATGTGATCCAGCAGGCTGCTGCGGATCTGGCCCAGCGCGCCGAAGCCCTTCAGGCCCATCAGGAACCGCCCGATCCTCACCCGCTTGCGGGCGTGCCTCGCCGCTGGTGAGGGCCAGGCGGACCAATTCAAGCCGGCTGATCTGGAGGAGTGGTTCGCCGTGTCGCCAACCGCAGCGGCAGGAATAAGACAAGTGGACCGCCGATCCCTTCGCCCAATTTCTCTGAGCCCATGATCCGCCGCACTCCCACCATTGACCCCGAGCTCAGAGCCCGCCAGGAGTGGCTCGGCTCCCTGCAGCCTGTGGGTTTGGTGGTGGCCCCGGCGGCGATGCAGGACGCCGGCTGGGTGGTGACCCGCAGCGGCAGTGCGCTGATCGAGCCCCAGGAGCGCTACCGAGCAGCTATGGCTTGGCCCGGGTGGGCCCCGCGCAGAAGCTGGGCCGGATCAGCCTCACAGGATCAACGCCCTTGAAAGCCGGATCTCAGCGAGGCAATCGAGGCAAGCAGCCAGGAAGGGGTGATTCTGCGCCCATTTCTGCGCCCACTGATGGAGTGGTGCCAAGAAGCAGAAATCCCACCTGGTTCAGAAGCCAGATGGGCAAAGGGTTTTTGGAATGGAGCCAAGCGGATTCGAACCGCTGACCCCCTGCATGCCATGCAGGTGCTCTACCAGCTGAGCTATGGCCCCGTTGTGAACGCACGGCTGGAAGAACGCTGGTCGCTCAACCGTTAGGCCTGGTGGCCTTGCCTGGCGCTGCTGGAGCTTACAACGCGGTGGGCCCTCACACCTGGCGCCAGACGGCCACCAGCTTGCCCTGCACGGTCACCTGGTCGGCGGGCAGCACGATCGGCTCATAGGCCGGGTTGGCGGCCTCCAGGGTCACGGTGGCGCCCTGACGGTGGAAGTGCTTGAGGGTGGTGCCGCTGCCGTTCACCAGGGCGCTCACGATCGTGCCCTGGCGCAGGCGGGCGGGATCGACCACCGGCTCCAGCAGCACCACGTCGCCATCGGCGATGTGGGCCTCCACCATCGAGTCGCCGTTCACGGTGAGGGCGAACAGGCCGCGGGTGTCGAGCACGGGGGCCAGGTCGAGCCGTTCCTGCAGGTCGTCATAGGGCTCCACCAGCCCGCCGGCGGCCACGGCGCCCAGCACCGGGATGCCGGCGCTGCCGCCCCCCAGCAGCTCCAGGGTGCGGGCCTGGCCCTCCTGCCAGGTGAGCCAGCCCTTCTGCTGCAGATGCCGCAGCCGGCTCTGGATCGGCGCCGGCGAGCGCAGCCCCATGGCCTCCATCATCTGGCGGATGGAGGGGCTGTGGCGATGGGCGCCGATGTAGTCGGCCAGCCAGTCGTAGAGCTCCTGCTGGGCCTGGGTGAGCACGTCAGGCTGGGATCGGGGCACCGCGGCGCTGTCACTGATACAGATGTACCGCCCCCTGGCCGGTTTGTCCAGTGGGCCGCCCGGATGCCGCTCAGATGCCGCTCAGATGCCTCCCAGCAAGGCGGCCAGCAGGGCCTGCTGGGCATGCAGGCGGTTCTCGGCCTGATCGAAGATGCGGCTGGCGGCACCCTCCATGGCGCCGGCGCTGATCTCCTTGCCCCGGTAGGCCGGCAGGCAGTGCAGCACGATGGCGCGGCTGTCGGCCTCGGCGATCAGGTCTTCATCGAGGCACCAGCCGGCGAAGGCGGCGTCGCGGCGCTCCTGTTCGTCCTCCTGGCCCATGGAGGCCCAGACGTCGGTGTAGAGGGCATGGGCACCCCGCACCGCCGCCACCGGCTCGTGGTGCACCTCCACCACGCACTGACGCTCAGCCGCCAGGGCCTGGGAGCGCTCCAGCACGGCGGCATCGGGGCTGTAGTCCACCGGGCAGCCGATGCGCACGTTCACGCCCAGCAGGGCGCCACAGAGCATCAGGGAGTGGGCCACGTTGTTGCCATCGCCCACGTAGCTGAGCGTGAGGCCGGCCAGGTCGCTGGCCCGGTCGCCGAAGGCCTCCTGCAGGGTGAGGTAGTCGGCCAGGGCCTGGCAGGGATGTTCCAGGTCGGTGAGGGCGTTCACCACCGGCACCGAGGCCCAGCGGGCGTACTCGGCCAGCTCCTCCTGGTCGTAGGTGCGCACGGCCAGCACATCCACATAGCGGCTCAGCACCCGGGCGGTATCGGCCACCGGCTCGCCGCGGCCCACCTGGGTGATGCCCGGCTGCAGGTCGATGGTCTGGCCGCCCAGCCGCGCCATCGCCACGTTGAAGCTGGTGCGGGTGCGGGTGGAGGCCTTGGTGAAGATCAGGCCGAGCACCTTGTCGCGCAGGTCGATGTTGCGGGTGCCGCGCTTGAGGGCTGCGGCCAGATCCAGCAGGGCGACGGTCTGCTCGGCGCTGAGGTCGGCTGAGGAGAGCAGGTCGAGGCCGCGCAGGGCCTGGAGAGCGGCGAGGCTGGCGCCGGCAGACGTGGGCTGACTGGCCATCGGGCCCCGTTCAAACATCCCTTATCGGAGATGGTGAGCCCCCCAGTCAAGGGGGGCTCAGGCTCAGGCCAGGGCCTTGGCGTCTTCGGGCATGACGCTCTCAGCCAGCAGATCGCGCAGGTTGTCGCCTTCGATCACCTCTTTCTCAAGGATCTCCTGGGAGATGCTCTCCAGCAGGGAGCGGTTGTGGCGCAGGATCGCCTGGGCCCGGTCGTGGGCCCGGTCCACCAGGCTGCGCACCTCCTTGTCGATCGCCTGGGCCGTGGCATCACTCACCACCCGGCGGGGGTTGTTGCCAGCGCCGAGGAAGCGGCTGCCGCCCTGCTTGTCGTAGGCCAGGGGGCCGAGGATCTCGCTCATGCCGTAGGTGCCCACCATCTGCTCGGCGATGTCGGTGGCGCGCTGCAGGTCGTTGGCGGCACCGGTGGTGACCTCGCCGAACACGATCTCCTCGGCGCTGCGGCCGCCCAGCAGGGTGGCGATCTGGCCTTCGAGATCTTCCTTGGAATTGAGGAAGCGCTCCTCGGTGGGCAGCTGCAGGGTGTAGCCGAGGGCGCTCATGCCACGGGGCACGATCGAGATCTTGGCCACTTTGGCGCCACCGGGCATCAGGTGACCCACGATCGCGTGGCCCACCTCGTGGTAAGCCACCACCTTCTTCTCCTCGGGCTGCAGCACCCGGCTCTTCTTCTCAAGGCCGGCCACCACCCGCTCGATCGCCTCATTGAGGTCGCCCTGCTCCACGCTGGTGCGCTTCACCCGGGCGGCCAGCAGGGCGGCCTCGTTCACCAGGTTGGCGAGATCGGCGCCGGCGAAGCCACTGGTGGCCTGGGCGATGCGATCGAGGTCAACGCCCTCGGCCAGCTTCACCTTCTTGGCGTAGATCTCGAGGATCATCTTGCGGCCGGAGAGGTCGGGGCGATCCACCAGCACCTGGCGGTCGAAACGGCCGGGCCGCAGCAGGGCGGCGTCGAGGGTTTCGGGCTGGTTGGTGGCTGCCAGCACGATCACCGGCTTGTCCTGGCCCGTGAAGCCATCCATCTCGGTGAGCAGCTGGTTGAGGGTCTGCTCGCGCTCGTCATTGCCGCCCACCACGCCCATCGAGCCGGAGCGGCTCTTGCCGATGGCGTCGAGTTCGTCGATGAAGATGATGCAGGGCGCCTTCTTCTTGGCCTCTTCGAACAGATCGCGCACCCGGGCCGCACCGGCGCCCACAAACAGCTCCACGAACTCCGAGCCGGAGATGATGAAGAAGGGCACGCTGGCCTCGCCGGCCACGGCCTTCGAGAGCAGGGTTTTGCCGGTGCCTGGAGGCCCCACCAGCAGCACCCCCTTGGGAATGCGGGCACCGATGGCGGCGTAGCGCTCGGGGGTCTTGAGGAAGTCGACGATCTCAGTGAGTTCGGTCTTGGCCTCATCCACCCCGGCCACATCGGCGAAGGTGACGCGGGATTCCTCATCGGGCACGTACACCTTGGCCTTGCTCTTGGTGAAGCTCAGGGCCCCCTGGGCACCGCCCATGCCACTGCGGCGGGCGAAGAACTGCAGCACCAGAATGAAGATCAGCGGCGGCACCACCCAACTCAGCAGGGTGGTGAAGAAGTTGGGCTTCTGGGGCGGTGCGGCGGCAAACTCCACGCCGTGCTGCTCCAGTCGCTGGGGCAGGTCCATGTCGAAGATCGGTGTGGTGGCCAGCACCGTGGGGGCTCCTTCGGCAGGGGCCTCCTTGAGTTCGTAGCGGATCTGCTCCTGAGTGATGAAGGCGCGCTTGACGCCGTCGTCGTTCACCTGGTCGATGAACAGGGAGTAGGGCACCCGGGGCACCTGGGAGGAGCCGTTGGGAAGGAAGTTGCTGAACAGCAGCAGAACGCCGAAGCCGATCAGAATCAGATTGATCAGGCCGAAGCGCCGCGAGGGCCCTTTGTCATCCTGTCGGATCGGCATGGTGCGGCAGCCAAAGGTGTGCCCAAGCTAGGCCTGGTGGGTGAGAGCCCGAACCGACCCGGGGTTGGGAGAACCGATCCTTCACCGTCCCTGCCATGTGCGGCCGCTATTCCCTCACCAGCGAGCTCGACCGCCTGCTGCCCAGGCTCCGGGGGGCCCTGCCAGCGGGGTTGCGGCAGCACTACGCCCCCCGGCCCCAGATCCGCCCCGGGGAACCGCTGCTGCTGCTGCGGCAGGAGCATGGCCAGCTGGGGGCGGCCCTGGCCCTCTGGGGTCTGCTGCCCAGCTGGGTGAAGGACCCCGGCGGCTGCCGGCGGCCGATCAACGCCCGCGCTGAAACCGTGGCCGAGAAGGCCAGCTTTCGCGGGCCCTGGCGCCATCACCGCTGCCTGATCCCCGCCGATGCCTTCCAGGAGAAGGGCCATCAGGTGCGCCGCGCCGACGGGGCGCCGTTCTGGCTGGGGGGGCTGTGGGAGCGCTGGATCGGCGCCGACGGCAGCGAGCTCGACACCTGCTGCGTGCTCACCACCACGCCCAACGACCTGATCGCTCCCGTTCACCACCGCATGCCCGTGGTGGTGCCGGACGGCCTGGAGGAGCCCTGGCTGGCCCCCTGCGACGGCCCCGCCCTGCGGGCCCTGGAGCCCCTGCTGCAGCCCTGGGATGGCAGCGCCTGGCGACTGGAGCCCCTCCCGAAGCCAGCGCCGCAGTGTGCACCGCTAGACCAGGACCAGTTGGAGCTGCCCTGGTGAGCCTGGAGCAACTGGATGCCTTTCTGGCCGAAGCCCGCAGCCAGGAGAGCCTGGCCGCCCGCCTGAACCAGCCCCTGGAGCTGGTGGAGTTCCTGGAGCTGGCCCGCTCCTGTGGTTACGGCGTGGACGAAGCCGATGTGCTCGCCGCCCAGGAGCGCCAGGACGCCCAGCTCAGCGACGCTGAACTGCAGCACCGTGCCGGCATCGAGGCCCGCAAGCTGCGGCACTTCATCCAGGCCTGAACCCCTGGTTCTGAATCCCTGGTTCTGAACCCCTCAGCCTTGGCCTCCCGGCTCCCGACAGAACGCCTGTGACCCCCCTCACTCCAAGCCACGACGCCGGCGGCCCTGAACCTGGTGCGTGGGATCAGCCGATCAGCAGCCGCCGGCCCGATCAGGTGGCGCTCTACCCCCGCCCCCCGGCCCTGGTGGCCTGCAGCCTGCCCGTGCAGGTGCGCGCCCTGGGCGAGGAACTGGCCAGCAGCGACCACTCCCTCTGGGTGCTCGAAACCTTCCACCCGCCCACGATCTACCTGCCGCCTCAGGCCCTGCGCAGCGCATGGCTGCGGCCCGGCTCCGGCCGCTCCTTCTGCGAGTGGAAGGGGGTGGCCAGCTACTGGGATTTGCTGCGGGATGACGGTGGCCCTCAGGAGCGCCGGCTGAGCCGCGCCCTGTGGAGCTATCCCCAGCCCACCGAGCGCTTCAGCGCCCTGGCGGGCTGGTTTTCTCTCTATCCGGCCCTGATGGACGGCTGCTGGGTGGATGGCGAGCCGGTGCAGCCCCAGCCCGGCGGCTTCTACGGCGGCTGGATCCTGCCCTGGCTGCAGGGCCCGTTCAAGGGAGATCCTGCCCACCCGGAGCTGAGATGAGGGTGCGGGTGGGGAAGGGCATGCCGCCGCCGTGCTCGGCCACCACCGCACCGATCAGCAGCAGCACCCGGTGCTGCACGGCCCAGGCCACCTTGATGTCGCCGCTAGGGGCAAAGCAGATCAGGCGCAGGTCCAGGCTCGAGTCGCCGTAGCCGATGAAGTGCACCAGGTGGTCCTTGGCGCGATCCACACCCTCCACCTCGAGCACCCGCTCCTGCAGGGCTGCGCAGATGGCCGGAATCAGGTGGCGGTCGCCGTAGCTGAGGCCGAAGGGAATCACCAGGCGCCGGTTGTCGATCTCGGCCACGTTCTGCACCGGCTGGGTGGTGAACACGCCGTTCGGCACATAGATGCGCTGCCGGTCGGGATCGCGCAGGCGGGTGTAGAACCAGCTCACGTTCTCCACGGTGCCGAGCAGGGAGAGCTGGGGCAGGCTGATCGTTTCGCCGATCGTGAAGGGCCGGTTGATGTAGATGCTCAGGCCGCTGAGGGCGTTCTCCACGATCGTGCGGGCCCCGAAGCCCAGGGCCGCCGCCCCGAAGCCCCCGGCCGTGATCAGCACCGACGGCGACACCCCAAACATCTGCAGCACCTGGAAGCTGAGCAGCACCCAGATCAGGATGCTCAGCAGCTTGGTGAGCACGTCGAACAGGAACATCCGGTCTTTGCCGTCCAGCTGTGGCAGCAACTGGCCGGCGTAGCGCTCGGCCTTGCCGCTGAGTTCAGCCTTCCAGCGCAGCAGGGTCCAGAACACCCCCACCGCGATCAGGCCATCCCGCAGGGCGACGCCGCCCCGGGCCTGGGCCAGCAGATCCGGAGCGGCCAGGCCGGCGGCCCACCAGAGGGCTGTGCCGAGGGCCAGGGTGAGGCAGAGGCTGAGCTTGCTCAGCAGCAGCAGGGCGCGCCAGAGGGAGTCGCTGCGGAAGCGGCGGGCCAGCTGGTCGAGCACCAGCCACAGCGCCGCGGCCAGCAGCAGCCCCGCCAGCAGCAGCTGCAGGTTGAAGGGCAGGGCCGCGGCGGCAGCGGTGGACGGGGACATGGCGATCAGCTCTTCGGACTGCGCAGGCGCCACAACAGATCGGGCCCCAGGCCGCGGGGGGCGCTGGTCTGCCAGCTGGGCACCTGCTCCATGCCAGTGAACCCCAGATCCCCCAGGGGGGTGCGGGCCGGGGTGCCGCCCATCACTTTGGGGGCGATCAGTGCCGCCAGCTCCTGCACACACTGCTGATGCAGGGCGGCGCTGGCCAGCTCGGCGCCGCATTCCCACAGCACCTGGTTGCAGCCGCGCCGCGCCAGGTGCTCCAGCAGGGCCTGGGGCTCGCACTGCTCCAGCACCAGCCGCTCGATGCCGAGCCGGTCGAGCTGAAAGCGTCTGCGGGCCGGGGCGCCGTAGCCGTGGGCCACCAGGGTGGGGGCTGCGCTGGTGTCCCAGAGCCTGGCCTGCCTGGGCAGATCAAGGCTGCGGCTGATCACCACCCGCAGCGGCTCCGGCCGGCGCCGCCCGCGGGAGGTGAGCAGGGGATCGTCGGCCCGCACGGTGCCGCCGCCCACGATCACGGCGTCACAGCGGGCCCGCAGGCCATGCACCCAGCCGCGGGCCTCAGGTCCTGTGATCCATTGGCTGGCCCCATTGGCCAGGGCGGTGCGGCCGTCCACCCCCATGGCCCACTTGAGAATGCCGAGGGGACGCCCGTGGCTGAGCCGGTGCAGAAAGGCCCGGTTCAGCTCCCGCGCCTCGGCTTCGCAGACGCCCTCAATCACCTCCAGCCCCGCCTGGCGCAGCTGCTGCAGACCGCCGCCGGCCACCTGGGGATTGGGGTCGGCCATCGCCACCACCACCCGGGCCAGGCCCGCCGCCAGCAGCGCCTCAGTGCAGGGCGGCGTGCGGCCGTGGTGGCAGCAGGGTTCCAGGCTCACCACGGCGGTGCCGCCCCGGGCTCTTTCGCCCGCCTGGGCCAGGGCGCCCACCTCGGCATGGGGCCCGCCGGCCCTGGCATGGAAGCCCTCCCCCACCAGCTGGCCCTGCGCATCCAGCACCACGCAGCCCACCATCGGATTGGGGCTGGTGCGGCCGGCGCCCAGGGCTGCCAGCTGCAGGGCCCGCTGCATCCAGGGGCGCCAGGCCCGCTGCCGGGCCGTCATCCCAGGGGGGCGCTGGACAGGCTGCGCCATTCCGCCACCACGAAGGGCGGCACCGGCAACTCCACGAACACGCCGGGCAGCTGCAGCCGCAGGGGCCGATCCTGCTGCAGGTCGGCCAGCAGCGGAGCGAGGTCGAACTCGGCGGCGGCATCGCGGCCATCGGCCGCCAGCTGGGGGTTGTCCAGGGTGAGGTCGCCGAGCTCCCAGCTGTTGCGGCCGCTGCGCACCAGCAGGGCCGTGGGGTGATTCAGGCGCACCCTGCCGGGGTAGCCCACCACCCGCAGCCGCAGCGGACCGCCGGGGCGGCCCTGGCGGTAGGCCACCAGCTGCCAGCTCTGGTAGTCGAGGTCGCGCAGGCTCTCGAGGCTGCGCACCACCGGCACGCCGTTCTCATCCGGGTGGGCGTGCACCTGGGCCAGGGCCGGCGCCCCGCCAGCCAGGCCCAGCAGCAGGGCGAGCACGAGGCTGACGACGCCGCTCATGCCAGCGCCTCCCGCTCGGCACCGGGGATCGGCTGCCAGTTGGTGTGGGTGGCCCACAGGGCCCAGATCGCCATCGCCCGCAGGTAGTGGCAGGCCCGGAAGGTGTTCACGGCGGTGATCGCCTCCGGCGTGCGGAACTGGAGGCCGCCGCTGTACACCTGCTCCACCACGGCGCCGGTGATCGCCAGCGCCGTGGCCTGCTCGCCCATCAGCCGGTAGTAGGCAGCCAGCCCGAAGTTGATGCCGGTCCACACCTCCAGGGGGTGGGTGCCGTTGGGATCGAGCGGGGTGCCATCGCGGCGCAGGCCGTTGGCCACGCCCAGCCTGCCGCCGGCGAAGCCCTCGAAGCAGGCCTCCTTCACCGCCTGCAGGGCACTGCGGGCCCGCTCGTCGGCCACCACCGGAGGCAGACCCAGCAGGCGGGCGTAGAAGTCGCCGCAGAGCTGGTCGGCCATCACCACCGGCGTGCCGCTCTCGGCATCGATGTTGTAGTACTCGCCATTCCAGAGCAGCCGATCGAAATTGGCGCGCGACTGCTCCAGCCAGCTGCTGAACTGCCGCTGCTGGCTGGAGGTGTCGAGCCCCAGCTCCAGCTGCAGCCGCTGCCCCATGGCCAGGGCCGCCTCCAGGGCGGCGATCCAGAGGGCGCCGCAGTAGGCGCTCACCCCTTTGAGCGGCCAGTCGTCAAAGGTCTGGTCAGGCGCGCCGCCGTTGTCGGGCAGGCCGTCGTCGTTGGCATCGAAGCTCTTGAGGTATTGCAGGGCCTGCACCGCCGCCGGCCAGCAGTCGGCCAGGAAGCGCAGGTCTTCGCCGCCGGGGGCGAGGCGGAAGGTGCGCCACACCTGCAGCACGAAGTCGCTGGCCAGGTCTTTCCAGAGGTTGCAGTCCTGGTAGGCGGTGTAGTTGGTGGCGTCCCAGGGGCGCTCGTTGGGGGCGCCGAGGTCGTGGGGGGTGGCGCCGGCCAGCTTGCGGGGGGCCTCCACCCGGCCCTTGCCCTGGGTGAAATACCAGCCGATCGGCCGGGCCGTGGCATCGGCCGCCGGGATGGCCCGGGCGAAGCTGCGCAGCACGCTCTTGTCGAGCTCCGGCCACAGCTGCAGCAGGGCGAAGGAGCCGTAGAGCCGCACATCGAGGCTCTCGTACCAGGCGTAGTCAAGGCACTCCAGCACCCCGAAGCGGCCCACGGGATCCTCGGGGCTGGCGGCGCTCCAGAGGCTGCCGCCGGAGGCCAGGTCGTAGAGCTCGTTGAACAGGGCCATGCGCAGCGGCTCCGGCAGGTCGGTGCGCTCCAGCACCGGCCGCTGCCAGGCCTCGATCTGCTCCAGCCAGCCACCCCAGTCGCGCAGGGCCTCGGCGGCGATGGCCGCGGCGTTGGCGCCGCTGGCCCCGAAGTGGTCGGTGTAGCGCCGCAGGGCCGAGCTGCCGGTGGCGAAGGCCGTCACGGGCAGGTCCCAGCTGATCACCACCGGGATCTCGATCGTTTCGCCCGGTTCGAGCCGCAGCTGCACGGCCAGGGCGGCGCTGGCGGGGTCGTTCGCCCCGCTGCGGCGGTCGTTGTTGCTGTCGGGAATCGAGCCATCGCGCTCAAAGGGCTCCCACAGCTCAGCGCCGTCACCGGCGGGGTTCCAGCGGCTGCAGCGCTGGATGCGCAGCCCTGGGTGGCGCTGCTCCAGGCCGGCATCGGTGGCGATGCACCACTGGCCCTGCCCCTCGGCGATCGGCTCGGCGACCTGGCCCTCCAGCAGCACGCCCTTGAGCGCCCCGTCGTCGATCCAGCGGTTGCGCTGACCCTCGCTGCGGCCGATGGCCGGCAGGTAGTTGTGCTCGGGGCTGCCGTCGTCGCGGAACTTGACGGCTGCTGTGGGGTCGGTGTTGGTGAACCAGCCGGTGGTGTTGCGCCAGCTCAGCAGCAACGAGAGATCGAGGGGGCGGCGGCTGGGGTTGCTGAGGCTCCAGCGGAACACCGCCACCGGGTAGCTGCTGCGCTGGTAGTCGCCCGGCAGGATCGGACTGAAGGCCTCGCAGCCCACCTGGGCGGCGAACACTCCCGTGTAGCTCGTCCAGCTGAGCGGATAGCGGGCGGCGTAGGTGCCGGTGCTGCGCTCGCTGGAGCTGGCCGGATACCAGCTCCAGGCCGTCAGGGGCGCTCCGGCCTCCGGGCGGGAGGCATCGGCCCCGGGGGCCACGGCCAGGGCATGGGCGCGGCTGCTGTCGCCATCGCTCTCGTAGAGGGCGAACTGGCAGTCGGGCAGGCAGCCGAACCAGTGCTCACCGCCATCGAGGTTCCAGAAGTTGAAGCTGCCATCGGGGGCGCGGCCGAGACAGCCGGCGCCGAAGCCCCCGAGGGGCATGCCGTGGTTGGGGCCGTCATCGAGGTTGCTGGCGTAGCGCACCGTGTAGGGCTGCTCCCAGCCCAGGCCGAAGGGCCGCGACCAGCTGGCCGGCGGTGGGTTGCCCGGTGCCCCGGCCCCCCGGCCCTGCAGCAGGGTCTTGAGGGTGGAGAGTCCGAAGCGCGCCATGGAGCGGAGGGAAGTGGGGCCAGCTTGTCAGAGATGGCCGGTGTCTTCCTGGTCGATCAGGGCATCGAGGGTGACGGCGGAGCGCACCAGGGCCTGGTAGCGCTGCACGACGCGCCGGTTGCGCTCGATCCAGTTGCCGGGATCACCGCTGGGCAGGGCTGTGCTGTCGCCACTGAGCAGTTCCAGGTCCTGCTGCTGGGCCAGCAGGGTGAGCACCAGCTCGTGGATGCGCTGGCGGCGGTCGCTCATGCCGGGGCGGTGAAAGCTCAGTTGGCCATCATCGCGCCCCACGCCAGTGGGGAGCCTGAATCCGAGAGTCCTGGCTTCTTTACCCCGGGGGCCATGCCGGAGGCTGACAACTGCTGGATCCAGCAGTTCGCCAATGACCGCCGCGCTCTGGCGCGGGGTGTGTAGTCCCACCAGGCTGTTCAGCTGACAAGGGGGTGTGAGGTCGCCAGGGTCGGGGTGTCACCGCCCGTCCCAAGACCTCACCTCCCATGCATAGCCACCCCAATGCGTGACTGACACTGATCAGTCGACAACGCCTGATTCGTCGGCACCTCGATGAGGGCGTGCCGCTCAAGGCCCATGCTGCCGCTGCGGGAATCAGCCTGCGCACCGCCTACAAGTGGCTGGGCCGGTTCCGTGAAGGAGGTCCAGCGGCACTGGCGGATCGACGGAGCGTTCGCCGCAGCCAACGGCGGACGCTCGATCCGCAGCGACTGCAGCACGCGGTGGACCTACGGCACCAGCGCTGCACCCTGCGCCGCATCGCCCGTTCGCTGCAGGCGCCCCTCTCTACCGTGGGCAGGGTGCTCAAGGCGCTCGGCCTGGGCCGTCTCCGGAACCTGGAGCCCAGGCCACCGGTGCGCCGCTACCAGTGGCAGCGGCCCGGCGAGATGATCCACGTCGACACCAAAAAGCTGGCGCCGTTCCGCCAGGTGGGGCACCGAATCACCGGCGATCGGCGGCTGGGCTCCTCCCGTGGTGCCGGCTATGAGAAGGTCCACGTGGCCATTGATGACGCCACCCGGCTGGCCTACGTCGAGGTGCTCCCAGACGAGAAGAAGGCCACCACCGTGGGCTTCCTGGCCCGAGCAGTGGGCTGGTTCTCCGATCAGGGCATCACCTGCAAGCGGATCCTCTCGGAGAACGGTTCGGCCTTCCGATCCGGCGAGTGGCGAAAAGCCTGCCCGGCCCTGGATCTCAAGCCAATCCGCACCAGGCCGTACACACCCCCACCAATGGCAAGTCGGAGCGATTCATCCGCACCCTGCTGGAGGAATGGGCCTACGGAATGTCCTTCCAGACCTCCGAGGAGCGCAACCAGTGGCTGAGCCGGTATTTGGGGATCTATAACGGTCGCAGGTGCCACATGGCCCTAGGAGGCATCACGCCCCGTCAGTCGGTCCAGCGGCTGCAGATCGCTGAATGACCTGGTGAGAAAGCACACCTAAGCGGAAACCCAACAATAGAATGAGGATGATGAAAAGGATCCATTTTGCTAATTGTCTAGCAGGAGCGCTGCTTTCCGTGTCATATCTTCAGCAGCCTGCATTCGCCCAGCGCTACTGGCAAAGATGTGCCTTCACGCCCGCATTGAGGATTGTGAATTCGCTGGAAGTTTATCCTCGTTTACAATATCTTATCGAAGTGATGGCAAACAAATTCAGGTCGAAAAGGTTGGGGCATCTCATGAGTGTGGTGATGTATCCTCGCGTGAATGCGGAAAGATGCTGATCACCGAACCGAAGGAGCGGCGAACAACTTGGGCAACTTATCGCCAAACTCCAAACGCAATAATCATTCGTAGCAGCCGCGGGAATATTTATAGCATTCCATGCTAAAGTGCTCTCCCGCTAATGGATCACCAAACATCAAGATCAGCGGCGGGCAAAAGAGCGAAGGAATGGCTCCCACCGCTTCGGCCCGCCGCTGATCTTGGCATTAGACTCTTAGATCAAGCATTAGGGGAACTCATGGTCACAGTGACTGTTCGCAACAAAAATGAACTGAAGTCTGCACTCAGCAGCAGCGCCGACGAGATCGTGATAGAGAATCAAAAGCTCGTCAAGCAACTCCGCGCAATAAAATTGCTTCGCAAAGCTGGTCCGCTGGCTATCGGTATCGTTATCGCTGCTATTCCTTTACTCACTTTTACTGGCGGAGTGAGTCTACCTGCAACCCTCTTAGGCTTCATGGGAGCATCCGCTTTGCCTGTCAGCAGTAGCGTCGTTGGTCTTACAGTAGCAATCGGAGGAATCGTGCTGATTGGCATATTGACCGACTGGGAGGAAGTGGAAATAGCTGGTGTGTTTAAGCTCAGGCGTAAACGCAAATGCGCCTAACAATTCGTTAAAGCCGAGCGCGCATTGTGGCGCCGGCCACTTGCCTGCGCTAGTGCCCTGAGGTGGTCTGGTTTTCTGGACAGGGCCCATCGTTAACCTTTGAGGCGGGGCACCGCCCCTGAAAGGCGTTCCCACCGTTGGCGAAGCCTTCTCCGAAGGAGTTGAGCAAACGCCGAACCCACAGCCCCGAGTTCAAAGCCAGGGTCGCCATGGAGGCGATCAGTGGTCGCAAGTCGCTCCAGGAGATTGCCGCTGACCACGCGGTGCACCCGATCGAGGTGAGCCAATGAAAGAAGCAGCTCCTGGAGGGCACCAGCGACCTGTTCACCCGGGGCAAGAAGACGCAGGCCAAGGACGAGAGCCAGGCCAAGCAGGCTGAGCTGTTCCAGCAGATTGGCAAGCTCCAGATGGAGCTGGAGTGGCTGAAAAAAGTCTCAACTGCTCTGATGCTCGTGAACTGCGCAAACTGGTCGATCATGACCACCCCGAGCTCACGGTCAGCCGTCAATGTGAGCTACTGGGCCTGCCTCGATCCTCGCTGTATTACCAGCCGGTCCCGGTGCGTGAATCCACGCTACGGATCATGGCCAGGATCGATGCGTTCTACCTGGAGGATCCCACCGCCGGTAGCCGTCGGATGGTGCAGTATCTGGCCAGAGACAGTATCCCGATCAGCCGTGACCGTATCCGAAACCTCATGCGGCGCATGGGATTACGGGCGATCTACCAGAAGCCTCGCACCACGGTGCCGGGCGAACCATCAGAGCGCTTTCCCTGCCTGGTTGATGTCAGAGCTGTCACGGCTCCAGATCAGGTCTGGGCAACAGATATTACCTACATCCCCGGATCAGGCCCTCGATGATCTGTCGCTGCGGGAGTTGAGATAGGGAAGTGGCCCCTGCGTGTCAGAGATGGCTGGTGTCTTGCTGCTCAACCAGGGCATGGAGGGTGATGGCGGAGTGCACTAGGGCCAGGGTTCGCAGTTCGCGTTCGAGAGGCGGCGACAAGCCGGCATCAAGGCACTTCGATCAACGACCGACCGCCACCAGTTGTCGATCTGGGCGCGGCCCGGCGGCAGCTTATGGGAATTTATGGCTCAGCCATAATTAAGAGACTGGCGTAAATCCCTCAAATCCTTGGCTGACACCAGCCTCGACGCCGCTGGCCAGGTTGAGCCGGCTCAGGGTGCTGGATCTCGCTGGGAAGGGCTTTCGCTTCGGTTTTCAGTTGGAGCAGCTGGGCGAACCGGGCGGAGCGACGCTGGCCCAGGCCCTCACCGAAGTGGTGGACCAGGCCAAAGGTGATGTGGTGCTGATCGTGGACGAGGTGCAGCAGGCCATCACCACCGAAAGGGGCCATCAGATGTTGCTGGCCCTCAAAGCCGCCCGAGACGCCATCAATCCCAGACCCGGTACGACGGGGCACTTCCCAGGGCTGATTCAAAGTGTCAGCAGGGGTTGGGCTCTGGCTGACGCATCGCCATTGCCATCAGCGCCCTGATGTCGTGCATCACGGCCTGCATCCCAGCGCGGATTGACCGAAACCCAGCCAGCCGCAACAGGTTGAGCGCTGCCGTACGCAGCGTGGCCATCACCCCAGCGCCATTGCCGCGGTAGCGGTGGGCATCCTCATGGAGCTGGGTGTCACGGATCCAGTGCCAGCCCTCAATGCTCCAGCGATCTCGCACCAGTTGCAGCAGGGCTTCTGGGGTGGTGCGCAGGCTGGTGAGAAACAGGTGGATGGCCTGAAACGGCTTGCCTTCTCTGGTGCCGGTAGCGGTCATCTCCACAATCCAGCTGGTGCCCGCCCAGCTCTCGCGGATGTGCTGCGGTGCCTCCTTTGCCCGCAGCGTCCAGGTGATGTCGCGACCGTGGCTGATCTCATGATCCGTTGCCACAAAAGGGATCGCGCGCTTTCCCTGGAACTGGCTGGCAATCTGGCGGTGCAGGGTGCGCTGGTTGGCTTTGACGGTCAGCAGGAAGTCGGCCCCCTGCTCCTGGAGGAGTTGAAAAACGGGCTTTGGGTATGGAGTGCATCCGCTTGGATCAGTACACCGTCCAGATCCATCTCACCGAGCAGCTGTTTGAGGACCGCCCGCTCATGGTTCTCGCCGGTGGCGTAGCAGGCCTGGCTGATCGCCACACCCAGGGCGGCGGAGTAGAGCGTCACCTGGGCAATGAATGCCGAGCCGCCACCGGGCGTGGGCTCGATCGAGCCCCTCAGCGTCTTGCCGTCACAGATCAGCTGATCGAGATCGGCTGCACCACCTGGGATCTGGGCGATTGTCCAGTCGCGGATCGCAGCGCAGAGAGCCGCCACGTCCACCTGGCGAAAGAAGTAGCGGAAGGCGGAATCGGAGGGCGGACGCCTGAGTTCGATGCCCAGTGCCTCGCACAGCACGCTGTGGTGGCGAATGGCAAAGCGCTCCAGATCCCGCAGGCTCTGGCAACGGCTCAGGATTCCCAGCAACGCCACCAGCAGCAGATACCAGGCCGGAATACGGATCCCGCGCCGCATCCGCGCGTCCGGAATCGCCTTGAGAAAGCTGATCAGGTCGAGATCAGTGGCGGGAAGAGCGGTTTCGGGCACAGGAAGAGCGCGATTCCGCTGACCTCAACCCATGCTGACAGCCCCGACCAGGCCGCCTGTGACACACTTTGAATCAGCCCTGGGGCACTTCCTGTTTCTCGGCACCGGCTCCCACAGGGCCCTGGTGGGCGAGCTCACGGCAAGGCGGAACTAGGCGTTCGCCGGTGCCACCTCGCTGCCTTACCCCGTACTGGATCTGGAGTATGTGCGCCATGTGCTGCAGCGCCTGCGAGCGGAAGACGGGAAGCTGCTGCCGTCGGAAGCGATCGCCTGGGAGGCCTTCCAGACCCTGGGCCACCGCCCCGAAGAGTTTCTGCGGGCCCTGGGCCAACTCCAGGCCAGCAGCAGCAGCTCTGGTCTGGAGCCTGATCAGCTGTTGCCGGTGATTGCCGCCACCCTCCGCGGCACTGCCGCTGACCTGGAGTTGCAGAAGGTGGAACAGCTCGGCGGGCTGGCCACGGCGATCTTCGATCGGGTGGGCATGGATGTGGGCCCTGCCAAGGGCCTGTTCTCAGCGGAGGCCGCTGCGGCCTATGGCGAAGCGATTTGCCGGGAGGTGCGGGTGGAGGAGATTCAGCCGGTGGTGAACGAACTCCTCGCCGATAACGTGCTGATGCGGCTGGGCCACGGCCTCTACGGCGTCGCCGACCCGTTTGTGCAGGAGATCTGGCGGGAACGGCGGCGCTGATCGTGTGTCCAGGAGATTTCCGCTGAGCCGGCCACCCTCTCTATCGAGCCTGGTGGCCAGGTGCTCCACCGGCGACATCCGGGAGCGCGGGCAGCGCCGGCACGGTCACAACGAGCCCTGGTTGGTTCAGCATCATGGTTCCAATGGCAAAGGACACCCTGGGCAGCGAGCTCGTAGCAACCGAGGGCCGCGAGCCGGCCGCGACGCAGCGCGGCGTGCTGGAGGTGATCGGCACCGACGCCGCCGGTGTGGTCGGCTTGGCCCCCAGTAGCCTGGCTCTTCTGCGGAGGGCTCGGCTGGTGCTGGCCCCGGCGCGGCTGCTGGCCGACCTGGCCCCCTGGTGGCAGCAGGAGCAGGCGGCTGGCCGGATCCCAGCGGGAGCGGAAGGCCCTGAACTCCTGGCCAGCGACAGACCGGAGCTGATCCATGGGCCTCTGGAGCAGGCCCTGGCAGCCGGCCGGCCGGCCGTGCTGCTGGCCAGCGGCGATCCGCTCTGGTTCGGCATCGGCCGGCTGCTGCTGCAGCACTTCAGCCCCGACCAGCTTCGGTTTCAGCCCGCCCCCAGCTCCCTGCAGCTGGCCTTCGCCCGCCTCGGCCGTCCCTGGCAGGACGCCAGCTGGATCAGCCTCCACGGCCGGGACCCCCAACCCCTGGCGGCGGCGCTGCAGAAGCGGCCCGCCGCCCTGGCGGTGCTCACTGACCCCGGCCGGGGCGGTGCCGAGGAGGTGCGCCGGATGCTGCGTGCCTCCGGCCTGGAGGCGTCCTACGCCGTGTGGCTATGCGAGCGGCTGGGCCACCCCCAGGAGCGGGTGCAGCGGCTGGCTCCCACCACTCCCCTACCGGCAGACCTGGATCCCCTGCACCTGGTGCTGCTGATTGCTGAACCACCGCCGCCCCCCGATCCGGCCACCTTGCCCCTGTTCGGCCTGCCGGATGGGATCTTCCTGCAACATGCCGATCGCCCCGGCCTGATGACCAAGCGGGAGGTGCGGATCCAACTGCTGGGCGATCTGAATCTGCCGGCAGCGGGGCTGCTCTGGGACATCGGCGCCGGGGTGGGCTCCATCGGCCTGGAGGCCCTGCGGCTGCGGCCGCAGCTGCAGCTCTGGGCGGTGGAGGCCAGGGGTGGGTCCGCCGCCCTGATCCGGGCGAACGCCGAGCGCCTGGGGGTGCAGCCCCAGACCGTGCTGGAGGGCCGGGCGCCGGCGGTGTTCAGCCAGCTGCCCGATCCGGATCGGGTGCTCCTCGGCGGCGGTGGCAGCGACCGTGCGGCGATCCTGCAGGCGCTGCTGCCGCGTCTGCGGCCGGGCGGTGTGGTGGTGATCCCCCTGGCCACCCTGGAAGCCCTGGCTGAGCTGCGCCCCCTGCTGGAGCGGGCCGGCCTGGCCGTGACGGTGGCTCAGCACCAGAGCTGGCGAGGGGCGCCGCTGGCGGCGGGTACCCGCCTGGCGCCGCTGAATCCGGTGCTGGTGCTCAGGGGTGAGCGGCCCTGAAGGGCTCGATCCGCACCGCTGTGCCCACCCGGATGCCTAAGGCCGCCGCCTGACCTCCCGCCAGTTCCAGCACCCCGTCCACGGGCACGCCCGGGCCGTAGCTGGGGCAGGGCAAGCGCGGGCAGGGGCTGGCGGCCGCTTCCAGGGCCACCACCTTGCCGCCGGCCACGAACAGCATGTCGAGCGGCTCGGGGGTGCGGTGCATCCAGAACCGGGCCGGCGTGGGCTGCGGGAAGGGAAACCACATGCCGCGCAGGGGGGGCAATGGTGGCCGCAACTGCAGGCCGAGGGCCTGTTCCTGGGGTTCTTCGGCCACCTCCAGCAGGATGCAGCGCTCGCCCTCCAGGCACCAGCGGGCTTCCAGGGGCAGGTTCTGGGGTGGTTCCGCCGGCTGGGCCAGGGTTGGCTGGCTGGAGGCCAGATCCGCCGCCGCGAGCCCGATCAGGGCCAGCAGCCCGGCACCGCCCACAAGCCGCGACACACCCCTCCGCCGCGCCAGCCCCATCAGACCCCTCCCGCAGGCGGCTGCCGCTCGCTGAGGCAATAGCCCTGGCCGCGCACGGTGTGGATCAACCGCCTGGCACCGCCCTCCTCCAGCTTCTGGCGCAGGTAGCGCACATACACCTCGATCACGTTGCTGCTGGTGGCCTGGTTGTCGTCCCATACCTGGCGCAGGATCTGTTCGCGGCTCACCACAGTGCCTCGCCGCTCCAGCAGCAGCACCAGCAGGGCGTATTCCCGCGCCGTGAGGGCCACATGGCGCCGGCCGCGCCGCACGTCGCGGGTGCTGGGGTTGAGGGTCAGGTCGGCCACCTGCAGCAGCTGGGTGGGCACCACCAGGCTCTGGCGCAGGCTGAGCTGCAGCCGCAGGCGCATCAGCAGATCGCTCGGGCCGAGGCTGGACAGCCAGAAGTCGTCGGCGCCGGCACTGAGGCAGTGGGCGCGGGCCTCCACCGTGTCCTCGCCGATGTTGAGCAGCAGGGGGGTGGCGCCGAACCGTTGCCGCAACGCCGGGATCCTCTCCGCCTGGGAGGCCGTGAGCACCACCACATCGGGCCCGGCGCTGCCGGAGCTCTGCGGCTGCCAGAGGGCGTAGCCCGAGGCCTGCAGCCGCGGTCCCAGCGCTTGCGCCTCAGCCCCCAGCAGCCAGACGCTGGCCGGAGTCATGGCCGAGCTTCGCGGCTGGCCATCGGCTCGTCGCCGGAGAGGGGCTCGAGCTCGTTGCCGGGCTTGGCCACGTGGGGCAGCCCCCAGCCCAGCTTGTTGCGCAGCACCTGGAAGAACTCGTGGTCATTGAGGCGCACGAAGCGGGCCGCATGCTCGCTGCGCCGGATCAGCACCCGGTCTTCCGGCCAGATGTAACAGCCGGCGCTGCCGTCCACCACCATCATCAGCCGCTCGGGGGTGGCCGGGAAGATCGTCACCGGTTCCCGGTCGCTGAACACCAGCGCCCGCGAGGCCAGCGAGTGAGGGGCGATCGGCGTGAGTTGCAGCACCGGGCAGTCCGGCGTGATCACCGGGCCGCCGGCCGAGAGGGCGTAGGCCGTGGAGCCTGTGGGGGTGGAGAGGATCACGCCGTCGGCGGCGATGTCCACCGGGGCGTGGCGGCCGATGGCGATCTCGAAGTGGCACATCGAGGTGAGCGGCTCGCGGTGCAGGGCCATCTCGTTAAGGCAGAGCACCTCCCAGCGCCGCTGCTCGCTGCGCAGCACGCTCACCACCTGAAGGGTGCGCTCCTCCACCGTCCAGCTGCCGGCGATCACCTGTTCGAGCACCTCGTCCAGCTGGTGCAGATAGGCCTCGGCCAGGAAGCCCAGGTGGCCGGTGTTGATCGTGAGGATGGGCACACCGATCGGTGCGGTCTGGCGGGAGGCCGAGAGCACCGTGCCGTCGCCGCCCAGCACGATCGCCAGCTCCAGTTCCTCGCTGAAACTGGCCGGCACGCACGCCGCGTAGCCCTTGGCGCGCATCTGCTGGTCGGGATTGGCGAAGCCCACCATGCCGCCGGAGCTGCTCACCCGCAGCACCTCGCGACCGCTGGCCGTCAGACGCGCTTCGATGGCATCCGCCGTCTTCACGGCCAGGTGTTTGCCGTCATTGACGATCAGTCCGACTCGGGGCACCGATCGGTGGGCAGGGGGCTGCCTGAGTTTATGGGCGCTGAGCCTGACGGCCGGCGCGGAGCCGCTGGTGATCAGAACTGCTCCAGGAAACGCAGATCACTGGTGTAGAGCCGGCGGATGTCGTCAATCCCGTGGCGCACCATGCAGAAGCGCTCCACGCCGAGGCCGGCCGCAAAGCCACTCCAGCGCTCCGGATCAAGGCCCATGCCCGTGAGCACGGCCGGATCCACCATGCCGCAGCCCATCACCTCCAGCCAGCGGCCCCGCCACTGCACATCCACCTCGGCGCTCGGCTCGGTGAACGGGAAGTAGCTGGCCCGGAAGCGCACCGGCAGGTCGCCGAAAAAGCGCTGCAGGAAGGCCGTCACCGTGCCGCGCAGGTGGCTGAAGTCGAGCCCCTCGTCGATGGCCAGCACCTCCACCTGGTGGAACACCGGTGAGTGGGTGGCATCCACCGCATCGCGGCGGTAGACGCGGCCCGGGGCGATCACCCGCACCGGCGGCGGGTTGGTCTCCAGATGGCGGATCTGCACCGGCGAGGTGTGGGTGCGCAGCAGGCGGCCGTCCTGGAGGTAGAAGGTGTCCTGCATGTCCCGGGCGGGGTGATGCTCGGGGATGTTGAGGGCGGTGAAGTTGTAGTAATCGCTCTCGATCTCGGGGCCCTCCGACACCCGGTAGCCGAGGCCGGAGAAGACGTCCACGATTTCCTCGATCGTGCTGATCAGCGGGTGGCGATGGCCGGGCGGCACGTAGCTGCACGGGGCCGTGACATCGAGGCTTTCCCTGGCGATGCGCTCGGCCATGGCCGCGGCCTTGACGGCCCCCAGCCGCTGGGCCAGCAGGCCCTGAAGCTGTTCCTTGAGCACGTTGGCCCGCTGGCCCACCAGGGGACGTTCGGCCCCGGGCAGGCGGCCCATGGCCCCGAGCACGGCGGAGAGCTTGCCTTTCTTGCCCAGCAGGCCCACCCGCAGATCCTCCAGGTCACTGGCGCTGGTGGCGGCGCCGATGGCGGCGGCGGCCTCCGCCTCCAGGGCTTCCAGCTGGCCGTTGAGCTGCTCCAGGCTGACCGCGGCAGGGCCTGAGCCGGCGCCGGAGGCCGAGCCGGCGCTGGAGCTGGAGGTGGCGGAGGAGGCGGCGCTCACGGCGTTCGCAGGCTCGATGGGCAAGGTGGAGACTGTACGGAGCAGCCCCGACGTGCGCCGATGACCCCCCTGAGGATCCTGATCAGCAACGACGACGGGGTCTTTGCGGATGGCATCCGCACCCTGGCCAACGCGGCTGTGGCCCGCGGCCATGAGGTCACGGTGGTGTGCCCCGACCAGGAGCGCTCCGCCACCGGCCATGGCCTCACCCTCCAGACCCCCATCCGGGCCGAACGGGCCGATGAGCTGTTCGACGACGGCGTGACCGCCTGGGCCTGCAGCGGCACCCCCAGCGACTGCGTCAAGCTGGGCCTGTTCTCCCTGCTGGAGAGCTGGCCGGATCTGGTGCTCTCCGGCATCAACCACGGCCCCAACCTCGGCACCGATGTGCTCTATTCCGGCACGGTGAGTGCGGCCATGGAGGGCACGATCGAGGGCCTGCCCTCGCTGGCGGGGAGCAGCGCCGATTTCCAGTGGCGCCAGTTCGTGCCCGCCGCCGCCATCGCCCTCGATGTGGCCGAGACGATGCTGGCCGAAGGCTGGCCCGCCAGCATGCTGCTCAATCTGAATGTGCCTCCGCTGCCGGCGGAGAGCCTGGGGCCCCTCCGCTGGTGCCGCACAGCGGTGCGTCGCTACACCGACCAGTTCGACCGCCGCGTCGACCCCCGCGGCCGCACCTACTACTGGCTGGCGGGGGAGGTGGCCAACGACCTGGAGGCGAAAGTGGCGGGACCCGCCGACTGGCCCGTGGATGTGGCCCACGTTCACGGCGGCGGGGTGTCCCTGTCACCGCTGCAGCCGGAGCTGTTCTGGCGCGGCGCCACGCTGGACCTGCCCCAGCTGGATCTTCCCCGGGATGACCAGCTTCAGGTGGGCCTGTAAATCCGCTGCAGCAGCCAGAGGCTGATCCCCAGGCCGATCAGGTGAGCGAACAGCACCTGGGTGTTGCCCAGCACCGAGAACATTTCGATCGAGGTGATCGGCAGGCCGATCAGACGGCCGCCTCGTCCGGCCTGACCCTGCACCTGCGCCCCGAAGAAGCCCGGCACCTGCTGGGAGGCCTGCACGAACAGGCTGCCGGCCATGGCCTGGTAGCCCACGGCAGCCAGTGTCAGGCCGGACAGATCGATCAGCAGGCCGCGTTTCACCAGCCGGCCGGTCTCGCCGCGGCTGGGCCGCACCGGGCTGGCCAGGGCCCGGCCGCAGCGCACCACCAGCCAGCTCTGCCACAGGCAGCCGAGCAGCAGCAGAAACGAGAGCGTGGTGAGGGAGATTCCCGGGCCCAGCCCCAGGGCGCGGGAGGAGTCGGCGGCAAGCCGTCCGCCGATGTTGTTGAACACCAGCACCCCCACCACCACCACGGCGAGCACCAGCTGGGTCCAGAACCGTACCCAGCCCACACGCCGCAGAGCGGCGGACATCTGCTGCAGATCGAGGCGGTCAGCCATGGGTGCACTGAAATTCCCCCCCAAAGGTGCCATGGGAGGATCTGGGCGGCCTGCCCCGGCGTTGGGATCTGTCGCGTTGATACCGCTGCGAACCCCCCAGGAGGCCCAGCGCCCCACCGCCATTGCCCTTGGCAGCTTCGATGGTCTGCATCGGGGCCATCGGCGCGTGATCGCGGCCGTGGCTGGCGAGGGCCGCTCCGACGCCGCCGTGCCGGCCCTGGTGCCCACGGTGGTGAGTTTCTGGCCCCATCCCCGCGAGGTGCTGCATGGCGACACGCGCCTGCGGCTCGATCTGCCCTCGGAGAAGCTCGAGCTGCTCGGTCCCCTGGGCATCCACCAGCTGGTGCTGGTGCCCTTTGATCGCCGCCTCGCCGCCCTCGACCCGGAGGCCTTCGTGGACCAGGTGCTGGTGGGGCAGCTGGATGCCCGCCGCATCGCCGTGGGCAGCAACTTCCGCTTCGGGGTGGGCCGCCAGGGCGACACCGACACCCTGATGGCCCTGGGGTCGGCCCGGGGTCTCACGGTGACGGTGCTGCCGATGCTCAGTGACGGCGGCGATCGGCTCAGCAGCAGCCGGATCCGCCGGGCCCTCGCCGCCGGCGATCTCGCCGAGGCGGAGCGGTTGCTGCAGCGGCCCTACCGCTTCAGCGGCCAGGTGGTAACTGGCAAGGGGCTGGGGCGGGGTCTGGGCTGGCCCACCGCCAATCTGCGGGTGGACGGGCGCAAGTTCCTGCCCAAGGAGGGCGTCTATGCCGCCCGGGTTCAGCTCAATGGCCAGCTGGAGGGCCAGCCCACGCCAGACGGCCGCTGGCTGCCCGCCGTGATGAACCTCGGACCCCAGCCCACCGTGGACCCCCAGGCCAGCTCAGCCGTGGAGGTGCACCTGCTCGATCAGGACCTGCAGCTGGGCGGGCTCGAGCTGCGGGTGGAGCCCGTGGCCCTGCTGCGCAGCCAGGAGCGCTTCGCCGACCTGGCCGCGCTCTGTGCTCAGATCGGCCGCGATGCCGCGGCCGCCCGCAGCCTGTTAGCCGCCGGGGTAGGCGTGGGTCAGGCCCCAGCCCATGAAGGCGGCGATGCCGCCCAGCAGCAGAATCCCTGACACGAGCACCAGCATCGGGCTGTCCGAACCGCCTTGATCCATCGGGGCCTCGGGTTGGGCCAGTCGACCCGATCAGAACCTCCAACCTAGACAGGCCTGACCGGCCCAACTTCAGCCGGTTGTGCTGATTTCACCACGCCGCCGCCCCATGGCCCTTCCCGATCCCCACCCAGGCCCCAGCAGTGCCCAGGAGCAGCCCCAGGACGCCTGCGCAGCCCAGGAGTCTGCCGATGACCTGGCGGTGCGGCGCCTGATCGACGCCAATCTCGATCGGGCCCGCGAAGGCCTGCGGGTGCTGGAGGACTGGGCCCGCTTCGCTCTGGAGCGCGCCGACCTGGTGAGCCGCACCAAGGACATGCGCCAGACGCTGGGGCGGCTGCACCGCGACGCCTACAAGCTGGCCCGCCACACCGCCAGCGACTCCGGCGCCGGCCTCGGCCACCCCGCCCAGGCGGAGCGCCGCCAGCCCGCCCAGGTGGTGGCCGCCAATGCCGCCCGGGTGCAGGAGGCCCTGCGGGTGCTGGAGGAGTTTGGCCGCAGCAGTGATCCCCCCCTGGCCGCGGCCGCCGCGGCCATCCGCTACGGCCTCTACGACCTGGAGGTGGCCCTGCTGCAGGGCAGCCGCGATGGGGCCCGCCGCCGCCAGCTCCTGGCCCGCTGCCACCTCTATCTGGTGACCAGCCCCATGCCCGAGCTGGAGGCGATGGTGGCCGCCGCCCTCGACGGCGGCGTGCGGCTGGTGCAGTACCGGGCCAAGCCCGGCAGCCCTGGCCCCGATGGTGCCCCGCTCAGCGACGGGCAGCGGTTGGAGCAGGCCCGCGCCCTGCGGCGCCTCTGCTCCGACCATGGCGCCCTGTTCCTGGTGAACGACCGCATTGATCTTGCCCTGGCGGTGGATGCCGATGGGGTGCACCTGGGCCAGGACGACCTGCCGCCCGCCGTGGCACGGCGACTGCTGGGGGAGGGGCGGCTGATCGGCCGCAGCACCCACGCCCTGCCCCAGCTCCAGCAGGCCCTGCGGGATGGCTGCGACTACGTGGGCGTGGGGCCGGTGCAGGCCACCCCCACCAAGCCGGGCCGGGCCCCGGTGGGGCTCGAGTACGTGCGCCAGGCCGCGGCGGCCTGCCCGATTCCCTTCTTCGCCATCGGTGGCCTGGGCCTGGAGACGATCCCCCAGCTGCAGCGGGTGGGCGCCGAGCGGATCGCGGTGGTGCGGGCGATCACGGAGGCCGCCGACCCCGCCGCCGCCAGCCGTGCCCTGCTCACTGGCCTGGGTCGGCCCAGTTGAGCCAGGGGCGTGGAGTCCCCTAGCTTCAGAGCCCTGAGGCCCATGGGGGGCCAGGCGATCACCATGCCCCTAGAGGATCCCGGCGCCGCCATCACGATTCAGCTGAACGGTGAAGCCCGCCAGTGCCCCGCGGACCAGAGCCTCGAGCAGCTGCTGCCCCAGCTGGGCTACCGCCCCCAGCTCGTGGTGGTGGAATTCAACGGCACGATCCTGCCGCGTCAGCACTGGGCTCAGCAGCAGGTGGTGGAATCCGATGTGCTGGAGGTGGTCACCATCGTGGGAGGTGGTTCCTAGATTTTTCCCACTCGCACCGGCCCTGTTGCCGCTTTCCAACTCCCCCAAGCCCACCCAGGCCCTCTCTGGCCAGCCACGCTGGCGCCGCAGCTGGTGGCGTCGCACGGTGAGCCTGCTGGCCCTGCCCGCCCTGGTGATCACGCTGTTGCTCTGGGCGCCTGAACCCTCAATGGCGGCCCGGGGCGGCCGCATCGGCGGCGGCAGCTTCCGCGCCGCCCCCTCCCTGCCCCGCGGCGGCGGCGGCGGCGGCTTCGGTGGCGGCATGCGCGGCGGTGGTGGCATGCGGGGTGGCGGCATCGGCTTCCCCTTCCTGATTCCGATCTTCGGTTTCGGCGGTGGCGGCCTGTTCGGCTTCCTGATCCTGATGGCCGTGGTGGGCCTGATCGCCAATGCCCTGCGCGGGGTCGGCGGCGGCAGCCCCTCCCTGCCGGGCGGTTCCGGCTACGCCCCCCGGGTGGATGGCCCGGTCACGATCAGTCAGCTGCAGGTGGGCCTGCTGGCCTCGGCCCGCGATCTCCAGAACGACCTGCGCGCCCTGGCTGGCCGCGCCGACACCGGATCCACCAGTGGGCTGCAGACCGTGCTGCAGGAAACCACCCTCTCCCTGCTGCGTCATCCAGACCTCTGGGTCTATGCCAACGCGGAAGTGGGCCAGGTGCCCTTTGCCAGCGCCGAGTCCACCTTCAACCGCCTCTCCATGGCGGAGCGCAGCAAGCTCGATGCCGAGCTCACCACCAACGTGGCGGGCCGCCGCTCTGCAGGCGCCGCTTCCGCCGCTGGTGACAGCGATGCCGGCAACGATTTCATCGCCGTGACCCTGCTGGTGGCCTCGCGCCAACGCCTCACCATCAAGGGAGCCTCCACGGCTGAAGAACTGCGTCAGTCACTGCAGGTGCTCGGCGGGGTGGCCAGTTCCGATCTGCTGGCGATTGAAGTGATCTGGCAGCCCGATGGCACCGGAGACGTGTTCAGCACCGAGGAGCTGCTCACGGCCTACCCCCAGCTCCAGCACCTCTGAGGATGCGCAGGGCGGCCATCGCCGCCCCGTAGCCGTTGTCCACATTCACCACCGTGAGCCCCGGGGCACAGCTGGCCAACATGCCGTGCAGGGCCGCCATGCCGCCCGCGCTGACGCCGTAACCCACCGCCACGGGAACGCCGATCACGGGCTGGGGCAACAGGCCGGCCAGCACGGTCGGCAGGGCCCCCTCCATACCGGCGCAGGCGATCAGCACGTCCATCGATCGCAGCAGCGGCAGCTGATCCAGCAGGCGGTGCAGTCCCGCCACGCCCACATCCAGCACCAGCTCGGCCCCCACCCCATGGCACTGCAGGGCCAGGAGCGCTTCGCTGGCCACGCCCAGATCACTGCTGCCGGCCCCGAGCACAGCCACCCGGGCGGTAGCGGCGCCGGCAAAGGCCTCCCCCGGCTGCGGGGATGCGCCTGGCTCCGAGGATGCCGGCGTCGCGAAGGTGAGGCAGCGGGCCTCGGAGTGATAGCGCAGGGCCGGCGTCTCCAGCAGGGCGGCCACGGCTTCGCCCTTCTGCGGCGACACCCTGGTCACCAGCAGCACCTCGCCGGCATCCCAGAGCTTGGAGGCAATGGCGGCGATCTGCTCGGCGCTCTTGTGCTCACCCCACACCGCTTCCACCATGCCGAGACGCTGGCGGCGCTGCAGGTCGAGGCGGTGGTCCAGGGCGGGCGTGGGTTCGTTCATGGCCGGGGTGCTGTCAGGGCTTGATCCACACCATCTCCATCAGATCCAGCAGTCGTCGGCCTCGCTGAGGGCGCATGAGAGGGCCTCAGTCATCGGCTGGGACGTCGCGCTGGAGACCGGGCTGTCGTTCCAGCTGGGGCTGCGGCTGAAGCTCAGCGGCATAGAGCAGCGGAAAGGGATTGGCAGCCTCGCTGCCGGTGTCGCTGCTGGTGAGCTCACGGGCCAGCCGCTCAAAGCGCTCCTGCACCTCGCCCACTTCAGCCATCGGGATCGCCTTCCACTGCTCCAGGCTGGCCCAGCGGATCAGCAGGGTGCCCTCCTGCCGCTCAGGATCCCAGAACAGCTGCCGCCCCAGGAAGCCCTCCTGCTGCTTCAGCCAGGGCCCCCAGCTGGCCGCTTCGGCCTGCAGCCAGGCCTCGCGGTGCTGGGCCTTCACCCCCAGCCGCAGCAGTTCCACAACGCCGGTCTCGGCTGTGGTGGTGGGGGAGGAGGTGCTCATGGGGGCCCGGGCCGCAGCGGGTGAACTGATCCCGCCGAGCAGTGCGGCCAGCAGCAGCACCAGCAGCAGCCGTCGCAATGGCCTCGGCGGGCCGGTGAGCCTAGGCAGGTCGTCTCGCGGCACTGGCTTGCGGGGTGCGGTCACGGTCGTTGCAGCAGGGCCACGGCGTGGCAGGAGATGCCCTCCTCGCGGCCCTCGGCCCCGAGCCGCTCATTGGTGGTGGCCTTGACGCCCACCTGGTCGTCATCGAGGCCGAGTCGAGCGGCGATGGCGGCGCGCATGGCCGCGATGTGGGGCTTGAGTTTCGGGCGTTCCGCCACCACCACACTGTCGAGATTCACGATCCGCCAGCCGCGTTCCCTCACCAGGGCCATCACCTGCTCCAGCAGCACCAGGCTGTCGGCCCCCTTCCAGCGGGCGTCCTCCGGCGGGAAATGCTGGCCGATGTCGCCAAGGGAGAGGGCCCCGAGCAGGGCATCCATGATGGCGTGCACGAGCACATCGGCGTCACTGTGGCCGTCAAGACCCAGGCCCTCGGGATGGGCGAGCCTCTGGCCCCCCAGGATCAGGGGCCGACCCGGCACCAGGCGATGGATGTCGTAACCATTGCCGATCCGCAGGGCCGGGGGGGCTGTCATGGCGTTCACAAGGGGGGCAGGCCGTAGCTCCGAGTCTGCTCCGCACCCTGGAGTCGCTTCGCTGGGCTGGCCGCGCTCAGGTTGAGAGGGTTGGCCTGCCGCCCGGTTTGGAATCAGTGCCCTGACTCACCCGGCAGCTCGCCTGGAGCCGCGTCCGGCAGCACCTGCAGCCGGTTGCCGTCGCGGCCCATCACGGTCACCGCGCTGCCGGGTTGCAGTGTCCGGCTGGTTTCGAGGTTGGTGGCGGCCCAGCTCTGGCCCTGCCAGCGCACCCGCCCCTCCGCCGTGCCCTCGAAGCCGCTGATCACTGCGGCCCGCTGGCTGTGGCCGCTGGCGGGGATCGAGCGCTCACGGCTGCGCCGTTCCCAGCCCCGCAGCGCCAGCAGCCCCAGGCCGCTGAGCACGGCAAAGGCCACCACCTGCAGCAGCGGCGGCCAGGGCAGCAGGGCACTCAGCGCCGACACCACCAGAGCCGCGACCGCCGCCTCCAGCAGACCATCGAACTCAGCCCCGAGCCCTTCGAGGCCGAGCAGGGCCAGGCCCACCAGCAGCCAGATCACCGATGCCAGTGCCATGGGTCAGGGAATGGGGCGAATCCATGCTGGCCTGGTGCCAGGGCAGACGGTGGCCCGGGACGCCCAGGCCGGCAGGCAGACCTAGCCTGATCAGGGCCAGGTCTGCCCTGACGTAGCGCCTGCCCCCTGCTCTCCCCTCAGTCCCCTGCTCCCCATGGAAGCCCTGTTCAGCCTGCCGGCCCTGGTGGTGATGGCCTTTCTGGGCTTCAACAGCGTCAAGGTCACCAGCGGCGGCCAGTCGCGGCTGGTGGAGCGTCTCGGCAAGTACGACCGCCAGCTGCAGCCGGGCCTCTCCTTCGTGCTGCCCGTGGTGGAGAAGGTGGTGAGCCACGAGTCGCTCAAGGAGCGGGTGCTCGACATCCCGCCCCAGCAGTGCATCACCCGCGACAACGTGTCGATCGAGGTGGATGCGGTGGTGTACTGGCAGCTGCTGGAGCACTCCCGCGCCTATTACGGCGTCGACAACCTGCAGGCCGCCATGGTGAACCTGGTGCTTACCCAGATCCGGGCCGAGATGGGCAAGCTCGACCTCGATCAGACCTTCACCACCCGCCAGGAGGTGAACGAGGCCCTGCTGCGCGAGCTGGATCTGGCCACCGATCCCTGGGGCGTGAAGGTGACCCGGGTGGAACTGCGCGACATCCATCCCTCCGCCGGGGTGCAGCAGGCGATGGAGCAGCAGATGACGGCCGAGCGCGAGAAGCGGGCCGCGATCCTGCGCTCCGAGGGTGTGCGCGACAGTGAACTCAACGCCGCCCGGGGCCGGGCCCAGGCGCTGCTGCTGCAGGCCGAGGCGGAGGCCAAGCAGCAGAGCCTGCAGGCCGAGGCCCGCGCCGCCGCCGCCACCTGCCTGGCCAGGGCGATCGCCGCCGACCCCGCCGCCGCCGAGGCCCTGCGGCTGCTCCTGGCCCGCGACTGGATGGAGATGGGCGAACAGCTCGCCCATGCCAAGGGGGGCACTGTGCTGATGGTGGATCCCCAGAGCCCGGCCTCGCTGCTCACAGCCCTCAGGGGCCTGCAGGAGAAGGGCTGAGCTCAGCCGCCGCCGGAGTCGCCGCTGGCCTGCTGCCAGCGGCTGTAGAGGTCGGGCCGGCGCTCGCGCGTGCGCTGCTGTTGCTGCTCTTGGCGCCAGCGGGCGATGGCGCCGTGGTCGCCGCTGCGCAGCACCTCCGGCACGCTCATGTCCCGGAAGCTGGCAGGGCGGGTGTAGTGGGGATGCTCCAGCAGCAGGGCACTGTGGCTCTCGTCGTCGAGGCAGGCTGCCGTGCCCACCGTTCCCGGCAACAGGCGCACCACGCCGTTGATCACCACCGCCGCCGGCAGCTCGCCGCCGGTGAGCACGAAATCGCCGATCGACACCTCCTCGTGGGCGAGGCTGCGGATGCGCTCATCGAAGCCCTCGTAGTGGCCGCAGAGCAGCACCAGCTGGTCGTGCTCCGCGGCCCAGCGGCGCAGGTCGCCCTGACCCAGCGGCACCCCCTGGGGGCTCATCAGCAGCACCCGGCGCCGTGGCAGCACCGGGATCGCCTCCACCGCGGCGAACACCGGTTCGGGCTTGAGCACCATGCCGGCGCCGCCGCCGTAGGGCACGTCGTCGACCTTGCGGTAGCGATCACTGGCGTGGTCGCGGGGGTTGTGCACGTGCAGCTCAGCGATGCCGGCGGCAAAGGCGCGGCCGATCACGCCCAGACTGAGCAGCGGCGTGAAGGCCTCCGGTGCGAGGCTGACCACATCGAGGCGCATGGCCGTCAGCCGCCGCTGGCCGGCTGGCTCACCCGGCGGATCTCAGTGCTGAAGCTGGCCTGTCCGGGGGTGCCGTCGCTCTGGCGCTCCACCGTGCTGCGCAGGCGCAGGTTGGGCTTGGTGAACCAGATCCGCTCGCGTACCTCGCGATCGCCCTGGCTGAGCCACAACTCCAGGCTGCCATCGGGCCACAGCTGCCAGTGGCCCTCCAGGCCGCCGGAAGGGCCCGCTGCACTGGAGCCCTCTCCAGAGGCGCTGCTGCTGAAGAGGCCGTCGGCGCTGAACAGCAACTCCCTGGGTGGTGCGTTCCTGGGCCCCACCCGCAGGCCACCGGGGCCGTCGTCGGTGGGCTCCAGGAAGGTCACCAGCAGTTCGCCGCGCTCGCTGCTGTGCCATTCATCGCCGTTGGCTCCCTCCTCCTCGACCACCTCGCCGAGGGCAAACTGGCTGCGCAGGCCCATCCACTCACCGGCGCAGAAGCGCAGGAAGGCTCCGATCTCCTGGGGCGGAAAAGCTGGGGTGTCGCTCATGGCCCCATCCTCTCAGTCGCCTGCCCCTGCGTGGCCCTCAGTCGCCCCGGTAGCCCAGCTCCGCCAGGCGGGCGGCGTTGCGTCGCCAGCCCGGCACCACCTTCACGAACAGCTCCAGGTACACGGGGCCGGAGAACACCTTCTCCATCTGCAGCCGGGCCCCCTGGCCGATGGTCTTGAGCATGCGGCCCCCCTTGCCGATCAGGATGCCCTTCTGGCTGGAGCGCTCCACCAGCACCGTGGCCAGCACGGCGGTGCGGGGACCGTCGTCCACCACCCGATCGATGCTCACCGCCACCGAATGGGGCACCTCCTCGCGGGTGTGGGTGAGCACCTGCTCGCGGATCAGCTCGGCCATCAGCAGCTGCTCGGGCTGGTCGCTCACTGCATCGGCCGGGTAGAGCTGGGGGCCGGGGGGCAGGTCCTGGCTGAGGGCATCCACCAGCTCCGTGGTGCCCTCGCCGCTGAGGGCGCTCACCGGGTGCAGGGGCCAGCCAAGCGCCTGGCTGCCTCCGGGGCTGGCGAAATCCCCCCGACCGGCCAGCAGGTCGCGGTAGCTGCCCGCCAGGGCCGCGGCCTGCTCGGGCGGCACCAGATCGTGCTTGTTCAGGGCCAGGTGCACCGGGGCGCGGCAATGGCGCAGCAGTTCCACGATGAAGCCATCGCCGCGGCCGGCCGGCTGGCTGCCATCCACCAGCAGCAGCACCACATCCACCTCGCCGATGGCACTGCGGGCCGTCTTCACCAGGCGCTCGCCCAGCAGGTGGTGGGGCTTGTGGATGCCGGGGGTGTCAAGCAGCACCAGCTGGGCCGCCGCGGTGGTGAGGATCGCCCGCAGCCGGTTGCGGGTGGTCTGGGCCACCGGCGAGGTGATCGCCACCTTTTCCCCCACCAGTTGGTTGAGCAGGGTGGATTTGCCCACGTTGGGCCGCCCCACCAGGGCCACGAAACCGGAGCGAAACGGGCCCTCCGCGGGGGAGGGCTGCAGCATCCGGGCCGATTCGGCTGGATCTGGAATCGGCAGCAGCACGCCTTCGGCCGCCTGTGCTTCAGCAGTCGCGTTCAGCGTCGCGTCAGTTGTGGCATGGCTGGACTCGCTGGTGGACACGGTGGCTGGCAGGGCCTTCCCAGTCTGGGCATGGCCAGCGGCAGCGGCGCCCGGATTCCATAACCTCAGAGATCGCTGGACCCCTCCCATCGCGATCGCCATGACCACCACACCCCTTGAACCGACTTTCCAGCAGGCCATGGAGATCACGGCGCAGTGGCTGGCGCTCTGGGAGAACGGCGAGCTCAGTGATGAGGTGCTCGCCGATCGACTCGGGGAGCTGGTGGCGAGCCGGGATGGGGCCCGCGGTTTCTTCGTGGTCAGCCTGGTGGGCGACTGTCCGCTGATGGACCGGCTGCCCGAGCCGCTGGTGCTGCAGCTGAGGGCTGCGGGGGCGGGAGTGGTGGATCTCACCGCCCGCAATCTGGCCATGAGCACCGCCATGGCCCTGCACCACGGCCGCGCCGACGATGCTGAACAGCAGCAGGCCTCGCTGCGGGTGGCCAGCCGCTGCACCGAGCTGCTGCGCCTGCTGGAGCCCCTCGGTGTCAAGGAGAGGCTGGAAACGCTGCTGGCGGCCGCCGCCGCTGCCGAGGGTGAGGATGTGGCCTTTCTCGATCGCTGGGGTTACGACGCCGAGCAACGCCAGGCCATCGCCGCAGTCGTGGAGGCCGTGGCGGAGGGGTGAGCGGCTGAGGGCAAGGCCAGTGTCCGGTGTCGGCCTCTGCAGTTCCCAGAAAAAAGCGCCCCTGGGGGGCGCAAGCGGCTTGAAAAGCCTGGGATGACATCAGTGGAGCGATGACATCAGTGGAGCAAGGAAGTGGAACACTGATGTCACTCTCCAAGGGATGGTCAGTCGCGACGGCCACCGCCCTGCAGGGCGATGATCAGCCGCAGCAGGAAGATGAAGAGGTTGATGTAGGTGAGGTACATCCCCAGGGCGCCGGCCAGGTACTGGTCGTCGTTGTAGGTGCGGGGCATCGTGTAGAAGTCCACGAAGGCCGCGCCGATGAACAGCACGGTGCCGAAGCCGGCGATCAGCAGCTCAAAGCCGTTGCCCCCGAACATGCCGGGCACGAACAGGCTGCCGACGATCTGCACCACCATGGCGATCAGCAGGCCGATGATGCCCAGGCCCACCACGGCGCTGAGGGCCTGGCCGACGCTGTCGCTCATGCGGCGGCCCGCGAAGGAGGCAACCACGAAGGTGATGCCCGTGGCCAGGGTGGCCGTGCCGATGGCCCCCACACCGGCCACCGAGAGGGCATAGGCCACGATGCCGCTGAGGGTGAAGCCGGTGATCAGGCTGTAGGCCGCCAGCAGCGGCAGGGCCGTGGCGTTGTTGCCCTTGGTGGCCACGTTCTGGGCCACGAAGAAGAGGATGAAGTTGCCGATCAGGGCCACCCAGAAGAGCGGCATGAACAGGGCCTGATTGGCGGCCATCAGGGCCAGGCCGCCGATCACCCCACCGGCGGTGAGGACCATGCCACCGCCCACGTAGGGAAGGGCCTTGTTGACCACATTGGGGCCCACCAGGGCGCTCGATTGCGCCTCGCGGATGGCCTCCTGGAAATTGCTGCTGGCCGGCATGGCGCACCGGGAAATCGAACTGGGCTCATCCTGGCAGTGCCGGCGCCTCGGTGCCCGTCCCCGTTGGGCTCCGAGAGGTGTGGATCTCCCTATGACGACCGCCTGGGAGGGGCTGGGCTCTGGCGGCGGGCATCGCACTGGGCGTAGGCGGTGACCAGGCGCTGCACCAGCGGGTGGCGCACCACGTCGGCGGCCCCGAGCCGACAGACGGCGATGCCCTCGACCCCCTCCAGCACCTCCGCCGCCTCCTTGAGGCCGCTGGTGACCCCGGGCGGCAGATCCAGCTGGGTGGGATCGCCCGTGACCACCATGCGCGAGTTCTCGCCCAGCCGGGTGAGCACCATGCGCATCTGGGCGGCGGTGGTGTTCTGGGCCTCATCGAGGATCACGAAGGCATCGGCCAGGGTGCGGCCGCGCATGTAGGCCAGGGGCGCCACCTCAATCACCCCCTTCTCCAGCAGCGCGCTGGTGCGCTCGGTGCCCAGCAGGGCATGCAGGGCGTCATAGAGGGGGCGCAGGTAGGGATCCACCTTCTGCTGCAGATCGCCGGGCAGAAAGCCCAGCCGCTCGCCGGCCTCCACAGCCGGCCGGGTGAGGATCAGCCGCTGCACCTTGCGGTCGTTGAGCATGCGCACGGCCAGCACCGTGGCCAGAAAGGTCTTGCCGGTGCCGGCGGGGCCCAGGGCCAGGGTGAGGTCGTGGCGCTCCATCGCCTCCACGTAGGCCTTCTGGCGCAGGGTGCGGGGGCGCAACAGCTGGCCGCTCTGGCTTCTGGCCAGCACCTGCTCGCCCAGGGAGCGGTGCGCGGCCCCCTGGTTGGTGTCGAGGGCCTGCAGGGCCGTCTGCAGATCCACCGGGGTGATGGCCTGGCCCTGCTGCCAGAGCGGGCGCAGCATGTCCACCAGGGTCTGGGCACGCTCGATCTGGCGGGGCCGGCCGCCGATCCACAGCTCAAGGCCATGCAGCACCAGCGAGGCCCCGGTGAGAGCCTCCAGGCGCCGCAGGGTGGCCTCCGCCTCACCGGCAAGAGCCAGGGCGGCGGTGGCATCAGGCAGGGCCACGGAGGCGCCGCTGCGGCCTCCTGGCTCAGCCGCCGGGCTGGAGCTCAAGCCTCGGCAGCAGGCTCGGCGGCGGCTGCCGCAGCGGTCTCTGCCTCAGCTGCGGCAGCGGCCTTGGCCTCAGCGGCCTCGCGGGCCTCCTTCTTGGCGGCGGCCTCCCGCGCGGCGGCCTGCTTGGCCTGGCCCACCACGACAGAGGAGCGCACGGTCTTGGTGACCAGACCGCCCCGCTCGAGCAGGCTCAGCACGGTGGCGGTGGGCTGGGCACCCTGGGCCAGGCGGGCGCGGATCGCCTCGGTGTCGAGGCGGGTCTCCTTGGTGCGGGGGTTGTAGAAGCCGAGCTCCTCGAGCGGTCGACCATCCCGGCGGGAGGTGCTGTTCGTCGCCACGAGGCGGAAGCTCGCTTCCCGCTTCTTGCCGAACCGCTTCAGGCGGAGCTTGATCATCGGGGCCTTGCCGCTAGGTGTCCAAACAAGCAATGTACCCCCTGGCCCGACCTCCCTAGAGCTGCCCGAACCCCTTGCGCTTCTTGGGGGGCTTGTGGGCCTTGCGGCTGCGGCCAGCGGCAGCAGGCGCCCCCATCCCAGGCATGCCGCCACCCATGCCTGGCAAGCCACCCATGCCCGGGAAGCCGCCCATGCCAGGCATTCCCCCCATGCCGGGCATGCCTGGCATGCCGCCGCCCCGGGTCATCTGCTGCATGAAGCCACGCATCTTCTGGAAGTCGGTCAGCACCTTGTCCACCTCGGCGGGGGTGTGGCCGCTGCCGGCGGCGATGCGTCGCCGGCGCGAGGGAGTGGAGGCGAGCAGATCGGGATTCTCCCGTTCGGCGGCCGTCATCGAGCTGATCATCGCCTCGATCTTGCCCAGCTGTTCTTCGCCCTGGCGCAGCATGCCGTCGTCGATCTTGTTCATCCCCGGAATCATTTTCATCAGCCCGCCCAAGGAGCCCATGCGCTTGATCAGGCGCATCTGCTGCACGAAATCGGAGAAGTCGAAGCTGGCTTCCTGCAGCTTCTGCTGCATGCGCGTCACATCGGCCAGCTCCACCTCCTTCTGGGCCTTCTCCACCAGGGTGAGCACATCCCCCATGCCGAGAATGCGGCTGGCCATCCGCTCGGGGTGGAAGGGCTGCAGGGCCTCCACCTTCTCGCCGGTGCCGATGAACTTGATCGGAGCGCCGCTCACCTTGCGGATCGAGAGGGCCGCACCGCCGCGGGAGTCGCCGTCCAGCTTGGTGAGCACCGCTCCGGTGATGCCCACCTGCTCGTGGAAGGCGCGGGTGAGCTCGGCGGCCTCCTGACCGATCATCGAGTCCACCACCAGCAGCACCTCATCGGGGCTGCAGGCCTCCCGGATCCGCACCATCTCCTCCATCATCGAGGCGTCGATCTGGAGGCGGCCGGCAGTGTCCACCAGCACCGTGTCGAAACCCTCGGCCCGCGCCTTGGCGATGCCCGCCGCCGCGATGGCCTCCGGTCTGGCCTCAGTGCCCAGGCTGAACACCTCCACGCCGATCTGGCCGCCGAGGGTGCGGAGCTGCTCAATGGCCGCCGGGCGGTAAACGTCGGCGCCCACCAGCAGCGCCTTGCGCCCCTGCTCCTTGAGGTGCAGGCCGAGCTTGGCGGTGGCGGTGGTCTTGCCGGCGCCCTGGAGGCCGGCCATCAGCACCACGGAGGGCGTCTCCGCCGTCCCCCCAGCGGCCAGGGGGGCGTTTTCGCCACCCATCACCTCCACCAGCTGCTCGTGCACCACCTGGATGAACTTCTGATCGGGGCTGATGCCCCGCACCACCTCGGCACCGACCGCCTTGCGGCGCACCTCGTCGACGAAGTCCTTCACCACCGGCAGGCTCACATCGGCCTCCAGCAGGGCGCGCCGCACCTGTTTCAGCGCCCCTTCGACGTTGCCCTCGGTGATGGCCGCCTGGCCCCTCAGGTTCTTGACGGCGTCTTCAAACCGCTGGGAGAGCTCGTCGAACATCGCGGAGAGGCCGGGGGAGAGGTGGGCGCGGGGGCACCGCTGCCACCGATGGTAAAAACCGGCGTGGCAGGCTCTGGCCTCAGCGCAGGGGCGAGAAGCTCACCACCCGCCAGGTGTCGCCGTCGCGGCCGAACACGTAGCGGTTGCGCAGATCGGCCTGGGCTGCCGGGCCGGCAGGCGCCCCGGCGGCGTTGATGGGCTGGGAGCTATAGCGCAGGCTCACCAGGGCGGCGATGCGCCTGGGGGAGCGCGCTTCGATCGTGAGGTTGGTCACGGTGGTGTTGAGCTTGAGCGTCTGCTGCCTGGCGGCCGATTCGCGGCGCTGTTGCTGCAGGTAGGCGATCTCGCCCTGACGGGCCATGGAGTCGAGCGGAACCGGGCTCTCGCCGCCGGCCAGCACGGCGGCCTTGGCCGCCAGCCAGGTTTCGAGCAGGGCCTGAACCTGGGCCTGGGAGGGCTCTGCCACCTGCAGCGGCACGGGGGGGGGCGGGCTGGGCGGGCGGCGGGGCTGCTGCCTCGGGGCCGGCCGGCGGCGCTGCAGGCTGTGCCGGCGTGGTTTCCACCGGGATCGGCATGGGCTGGGGCCGTGGCCTCAGCAGAGCCCACAGCCCAGCGCCCAGCACTCCGGCAGCCACCACGGCCACCAGGAGGCGACCGCGGCGGCTGCGGGGCAGCCGCAGGCGCCTGCTGTGTTTGCTCAGGTTGAGGCCCTTGGAGCGCCTCCAGCGCGGCAGGGCGACAGCCGGCAGCCGCAGCTCAGGCCTCCGCATCGCGGGGATCCGCAGCGAGGGCAAGGCCATTGAGGGCAGTGCCATCGAAGGCAGTGCCATGGAAGGCAGTGCGCCCCGCAGCCGGGATGTCCAGGAGGCCTTGGCCCCGCTGTCCTCCGAGCTGATGGGCTCTCGATCGCTCTCCAGGCCCAGGGCTGGCTCGACCTCAGGCCACTGCCCCGCCAGGCCAGCCGGAGCAGCAGGACTGTCAGGCCAGCCGGCCTGGCTGAACAGGTCGCCGGCGGGGGGATCGGCCTGAATCAGGGGCTGCGGCAGGCGCTCGATGAACGCCTGCACATCGCGGTCGGCGAAATAGGCCTCCAGATCGGGGTCAGCCTCCAGGTCGCGGTAGCCGCGCAACACGTCTCCCTTGAGCCAGTCGCGGCAGTAGTCGCACAGCTGGGCCAGGGGATCGTCGCTGCGCTGCTCGGCCCACTGCTTCAGTTTGGCGTCCTCACTGGCGCCGCGCCTGAACACCTGCTGGCCTGCCTCCACCTGGCCCAGCAGCAGGTGCAGACAGGCCAGCAGGGGCAGGATGCCGTCCTGGCCGGAGGCCTGCAGCCGCTGCATGGCCGCGGCGATCCGCTCCGGCTTGCGCTGGGCGAAGCCGGAGGCGGTGAGGGCCGTGCTGGCCAGGAAGTCGGCCACGGCCGACTGATCGGCCCAGCGGCTGAACAGGTCCACCTGCTCCTGCACGGTGAGGTAGCCGCGGATCTGCAGGAAGAAGGCCTGGAACTCCTGGGGGCTCATGCCAGCCGAACTGGTTCCCTCGAGGCCGCCCCGTTCCTGCACAAGCTCCTCCAGCAGCTTCAGGCCCTCGGCGCGCTCGTCGCTGGCGGCAAGGCTGCGGCTGAGCAGATCGAGCACGCGGAACGGTCGCAACTGGGCGAGCTCCTCGGCCACCCGCTGTCGCAGGGGAGGGTGCTGGCCCATGCGCTGCAGCAACTGCAGGCCGTCCCGCAGGGTGAGGGCGGCGGCCTCGTAGCGACGCTGCCGCTGCAGCTCGGCGCCACCGGCCAGGCAGGCCAGGCCAGCCAGCAGGCTGAGGTCGCTTTCGCGGCCACTGCCGAGGGTGGGGGCCTGGGGGGGCTGCAGCAGCCGTCGCGCCAGGCTGAAACACTCCAGCGGCTGATCGGCCTCCAGCAGCAGCAGCAGGCCGCCCAGCTCCCGGCTGGTGGGGATCTCCAGGGCCGCCTGCAGCGGGTGATCCTCACCACCCAGGGCGGTGAGTTCCGACTCGTAGGCCTCGCGGCGGTGGGAGTCGGTGAGCAGATCGGCGCTCAGCCGCAGCAGGGATTCCCGGGCTTGCAGCGTCTCGGCGGTGAAGCCCTGCTCCGGCACCCGGTTGAGGCGCTGCTCCAGGGTGCGCAGCACCGACTGGGCGTCCGTGGTCGGGCTGACACCGAGCAACCGGAAGTGATCGATCGGCAGTTCCAACCCGCGCTGGCCTCAGTGGCCGACTGTAGACAGGGACTCCGGTTTTGGCAGCGGCACGAACACTTCCGGTGCCCAGACCCCGTACAGTTCGCTTCAGGATCCGGCGTTGCCCCAGGCCCGCTTGACGAGCTTTCCCCCATGACCCAGGCAGACACCAGTCGCAACAGTTCGGCGGCCTCCGGCCTGGCCGACTCCGGGGTTCCGGGCTGTTCCGCCGAGTCCACCCACGTGGCGGGTCCCCATGCCGAGCGCCTGGAGAACCTCTATCCGGCCACCCCCGCCACGGTGACGCGGGAGGAGGGCCTGATGCTCTACCGCGACATGACCCTCGGCCGGCGCTTCGAGGACAAGTGCGCGGAGATGTACTACCGCGGCAAGATGTTTGGCTTCGTGCACCTCTACAACGGCCAGGAGGCCGTGAGCACGGGGGTGATCAAGGCCATGAAGGCCCAGCACGACTGGTTCTGCAGCACCTACCGCGATCACGTGCATGCGCTCAGCTGCGGTGTGCCGGCCCGCCAGGTGATGAGCGAACTGTTCGGCAAGGAAACCGGCTGCAGCAAGGGCAGGGGCGGCTCGATGCACCTGTTTTCACGGGAACACCATCTCCTGGGCGGCTACGCCTTCATCGGCGAGGGCATCCCCGTGGCCCTCGGGGCCGCCTTCACCAGCCGCTACAAGCGCGATGCCCTTGGCGATGCTGCCAGTGACTCGGTCACGGCGGCCTTCTTCGGCGACGGCACCTGCAACATCGGCCAGTTCTACGAGTGCCTGAACATGGCCTCGCTCTGGAAGCTGCCGATCCTGTTCGTGGTGGAGAACAACAAGTGGGCCATCGGCATGGACCACAACCGCGCCACCAGCGATCCGGAGATCTGGCGCAAGGCCGCCTCCTTCGGCATGGCCGGGGAAGAGGTGGATGGCATGGATGTGCTGGCCGTTCGGGAGGCAGCCCAGCGGGCGATCCAGCGGGCCCGGGCCGGGGAAGGCCCCACCCTGCTGGAGTGCCTCACCTACCGCTACCGGGGCCACTCCCTGGCCGACCCCGACGAGCTGCGGGCCGAGGCCGAGAAGGCCTTCTGGGCCAAGCGGGACCCGATCAAACGGCTCGGGGGCCAGCTGCTGGAGCAGCAGTTGGCCACGGCCGAGGAACTCAAGGCCATCGAGAAAGAGATCGATGCCGAGATCAGTGAGTGCGTCTCCTTCGCCCTCTCTGCCCCCGAGCCCAACCCCGAAGAGCTCACCCGCTACATCTGGGCCGAGAACTGAGCAGACCAGAACTCAGCACTCCTACAGCCCGTGCAACCGGGCCTGCTCGGCTGCGGCCCGGAACACCAGGCTGTGGCGCTCCACAAGTTCGGGCAGGCTGCCGTAGCCGCCGCCGATCACGCTGGCCACAGCGATCCCGCGGCGCAGGCAGGCATCGAACACGAGGCGGTCGCGATTGAGCAGGCCCGCGTCGCTGAGGCAGAGCTTGCCGAGCCGATCATCGCGGTGGGGGTCGACGCCGGCGTTGTAGAGCACCAGCTGCGGCCGCCATTGATCCAGCAGATCGGGCAAGACATCGCCCACGGCCTGGAGATAGGCGCGATCCTCCAGGCCATCGGCCAGGGGGATGTCGAGGTCGCTGGTCTGCTTGCGCAGGGGAAAGTTGCTCTCTCCATGGGCGGAGAGGGTGAACACCCGGGGCTCGCCGGCGAAAATGGCCGCCGTGGCGTCGCCTGGTGCACATCCAGATCCACCACCATCAGCCGCTGGAGGATCTCCTCCGCCAGCAGCACCCGGGCCGTCACGGCCACGTCGTTGAAGATGCAGAAGCCGCTGCCCTGGGCAGGGAAGGCATGGTGGGTGCCGCCGGCCAGGTGGCAGGCCACGCCATGGCGCAGCGCCAGCCGCGCCGTGAGCAGGGTGCCCCCCACCGATAGCCAGGTGCGCCGCACCAGGGGGGTGGTGGAGGGCAGGCCGATGCGGCGTTGGTCGGCTCTGGGGAGCTCAGCGCGGCTGAAGGCCTGGTGATAGGGCCGGGGATGCACCAGCTCCAGGCAGCGGCGCGGGATGGGCAGCGGTTGATGCAGGTTGGCGGCCGGCGCCAGGTCCAGGGTCTGCAGGCGCTCGAACAGCAGCCTGAACTTGGCCATCGGAAAGCGATGGTCGCTGGCCAGGGGGGCCGAGTAGGCGGGGTGATAGACGAGTGGCGGAAGCACCCTGCCGGTTCAGCCAGGCGTGAAGGGCTGTTCTAGAGGCTGCTGGGGGTGCGGCGGGTGAGATTGCGCAGCTTGCGCAGGGCCTTGAGTTCCACCTGGCGCACCCGCTCGCGCGACACGTCCAGTTGACGGCCGATCTCCGCCAGGGTGTGACGTTCGCAGCCCTCCAGCCCGAACCGCAGCTGCAGCACGTGGCGCTCCTGCTCGCCCAGCTGGTTCAACCACTGCTGGAGCTGCTCCTGGTTGAGGCCTCGCTCGACCCTGTCCAGGGGCTCCTCCTCGCTGGAGTCGGCGATCAGGTCGCCCAGGAAACTCCTGCCCTCATCGCCGTTCACCGGTGCATCCAGACTGGAGGTGGTGAGGGACTGGCGCAACAGGCCATCGAGCTCATCGAGGGGCATGGCCATGGCCTCGGCGATCTCCTGGCGGCTGGGCATGGCTCCGAGCTTGTGGGCCAGCTCCAGGCTCACCTTGCGGATCGCGCTCAGCCGCTCGCTGAGGTGCACCGGCAGGCGGATCGTGCGTGACTGGCAGGCGATCGCCCGGGTCATGCTCTGGCGAATCCACCAGAAGGCATAGGTGGAAAATTTGTATCCGCGGGTGGGATCGAACTTCTCGACGGCGCGCTCCAGGCCGAGGGATCCCTCCTGAATCAGATCGAGCAGCTCCAGACCCTTGCCCTGGTATTTCTTGGCCACGCTCACCACGAGGCGAAGATTCGCCTTCATCATGCGTTGCTTGGAGCGCTGGCCCACCCGCACCAGCTTTTTGTCGTGGTCGGAATAACTGGCGGAATCGCTCTCCAGGAGCCGCATCAACACCTGCACCTGATTGCCCAGCTCGATCTCCTCGGCCGGCGTCAGCAGGGGTTCCCGGCCGATGCTGGCGAGATACCAACTGATCGGATCACTGCTGCGTCTGCGGCTGTGATCACTGGCCCTTTGGGTGGTGGCGTTCATCAGGACGGCCAGTCGAGGCATAAGACTATCCACGCCAAATGGGGGGATCCGGTGTCATTTCAGTAACCCTTTAGGTTTTGCTTGCAAAAGCACACGGTTGTTGTGGCCGAAGTCACACCGTCAGGTTTCTGCTGCTGCCCAGGAGGGTTCGCCCTGGCCGCCTGGCGCCGGATCGAGGCCCGCCAGGGCGGAGGCGATCGCCATCGGTGTGCAGTGGCCGGGGCCAGCGCCTGCGCGCGCCCTCAGACCCGCCTGGGCGTGGGCCAGGGCCGCTGCCGCCAGCACGGCTGGATCGGCCTGGCCGCAGGCGGCGATGGCCTGGGCGCCAGC
>NZ_JADEWM010000011.1:0-44558 GCF_015207615.1 Cyanobium sp. LEGE 06113
AGAGGATGAGCAAGAGATGACCATCAAGGTTGTCTGGAGCTGATCTAACCTATGCAGTTCTCAGGGTTCAACCTGAGAGCAAGACAAGAAGCAGAAGACTCCATCATGAGTCTTCTATCCTGGTGTCCATGGCGCAGTGGAACCACACCGATCCATCTCGAACTCGGTTGTGAAACGCTGCAGCGCCGACGATAGTTGGGGGGAAGCCCCTGAGAAAATAGGTCGATGCCAGGTAAAACTTTTTGTGCTTTGCTCCGATGATCAAAAGGTCACCCTGTGGGTGGCCTTTTTTTGTGCCGATTGTCCGTAGCGCCCATCGGTTGTTGGTTGCTGCGGCATGGTGGCGACTGGCCGCTCTAGGTGCAGACGATCTCCAGGTTGTCGTAGGTGTCGACCACCGGGAAGCTGCCGCACGCACGGGCCGGATTCCCTGGACGAGAGCTGAATAAAGCCTGGAGGCCAGCCACCTTGGCTGCTTCGCACTCGGCCAGGGCATCGCTGATGAAGAGCACGCGACAGGGGGGCACGTTCATGGTTTCAGCGATGGCCCGGTAGCTGTCGGCTTGCTGTTTCGCTCCGATCCGGGTGTCAAACCAATGCTGGAAGCAGGCCTTCAGATCACCACTGGTGCTGTGGCCATAGAGCAGTTGCTGCGCCTTCACCGACCCGGAGGAATACACGGCCAGAACGAGCGCCTGGTCCAGCCAGCGCCTGATGGCCTGGGCCACGTCCGGGTACAACGGTGCGCGGAGTTCGCCGCTGCTGTATCCGGCTTCCCAGATCAGTCCCTGGAGCTCCTTGAGTGGGGTGAGTTTTCGGTCTTGTTGGATCAGGAGCTTCAGATACTCAAGGGGGCAAGCGTTGCTTTTCCCCCGCAGCGCTACGGCAGCTGGATCGGGATCCTGCTCCAGGGCTTGCAGGCTCTCCCGTAGGAGTGCCTGAACAACGCTGCTCTCGCCATGATCTTCGAGGTAGCCCGCCATGCGGTGCTCCGCATAGGGGAAAAGCTGATCGGTGACATAGCTCACCGGGCAGGTCGTGCCTTCGATGTCCAGGAGTACGTGGCTCACGCCTCGCACCTGCACGATCGGACCGGGGCTGGGGCTTTGGGTCGCTACGGGGTTCACGGGAGGCAAGGCCAACGTCTTCAGGACTGGGTTGCAGGCGAGTCCAGCAGCGCCTGAAGCAACAGCTGCCGCCAGGCCTGCTCCAGAAGGAATTCATGGATTTCCAGGTGACGGCGGGCCTGCTGCAGATCCTTGCCCCACACATAGAGACCATGGCCAGCGACCAGGAGACCCTTGGGGGCGTCTCTCAGCAGCGGCCGCGCCAGCGCACTCAGTCGCTTGATGTCCTGGTCGTTGGCCAGCACCGGCAACTGCACAGTGGTGGCGTGGGTGGTCATGCCTTCGAGGCCCTTAATCATTTCCAGATCGCTGATGCTGAAACAGCCGGCTCCGCCGTCCCTGGGCCGATGTTGCAGCGACAGCAACGTGCCTGCCTGGGAGTGGGTGTGCAGCACCGCCCCGGCGCCGGTGGTCTCCACGATCGTCATGTGCAGGCGCGTTTCGGCACTGGCCCTGCCGTTGCCCTGCAGCACGCGGCCGTCACCATCCACAGTGATCAAGCTCTCAGGTGCTACAGCTCCTTTATCCACCCCGCTGGGCGCCATCAACAGGGTCAGGGGGGAGGTGCTGAGCACGCAGCTGAAGTTGCCGCCTGTGCCGTCACACCAGCCGCGTTGGTGAATGTCTGTCATCGCCCTGCTGAGGGCGCTGGCTAGCTCAGCGGACTTGGGCTGGTTGGACACGGCTTGCAGGAGAACTGGTCAAGGTCTGGGCGCTCGGGCTAAGGGGCTGCTCGGTTTCCATTGTCATGGCTGGCAGTCATGACTGGCAGTTCGGGCACCAGTGGCTGCTGCGGCCCGCCAGCTTCTGACGCTGGATCGGTTGGCCGCAACGCCGGCAGGGCTCGCCGCCGCGGCGATACACCAGGCCATGCCGCCGTAGTTGCCGTTGGTGCCCGTGAGGTCGCGGAAGTCGCTGAAGGTGGTGCCGCCGGCGCCGATGCTGATGCTGAGCACCTCCACCAGGGCCTGGCGCAGGCCCTCCAGCCGGGTGCGACTGAGGCTGCCGCTGGGGGAGTGGGGGCGGATCCCGGCGGCGAACAGGCCTTCATCGGCGTAGATGTTGCCCACACCGGCCACCACGGCCTGATCCAGCAGGGCGTTCTTGATTGGCCGGCTGGAGCCCCGCAGCCGCTGGCGCAGATAGGTGGCCGTGAAATCCGGGCCCAGGGGCTCGGGGCCCAGCCGCTGCAGGCCGGTGATCACGGCCTCAAGCGGCTGCTCGGGCGGCACCCACCACATCTGGCCGAAGCTGCGGGTGTCGATGAAGCGCAGCTCCTGGCCAGCGGGATTCCAGAACTGCACCCTGGTGTGGGAGCAGGGCTCCCGCGACTGCTCCAGCCAGAGAAACTGCCCCGTCATCCGCAGGTGCACGCCCCAATGGCCCGCATCACGACCCTGGCGGCTGAGGCTCGCCATCAGATACTTGCCCCGGCGGCTCCAGGCCTCCACCGTGCAGCCCTGCAGGGCCTGGATGAAGGCGGCGGGATCGCTGGGGCTGGCCACAGCCCTGGCCCGAAGCACCGCAGCCCGCTGGATCGTGAAGCCCCGGGTGCGTTGCTCCAGGCCCCGCCGCACCGTTTCAACTTCTGGAAGTTCCGGCACGGCGAAGCTGAGCGGGGCTGGGCGTCAGCCATCCTGCGCTGCCATGGCAGGGGGATCTGCAATGGGCCCTGAGCCGAGGCTCAGGCCTTGTCCAGTTCGGCTTCGGCGAAGTTGTTGGTGTTGATGCCGCCCTCGGAGCCGCTGTAGCCGGTGTAGTTCACCTTGTCGAAGCGAACCACCACCGGGTAGCGGATCCCGGAGGTGTCGACCGAGGCGACGGTGCCGACTTCGTTGAACCAGTAGGACTCGGGGCGCTTGATGCGCACTTTGTCGCCGCGGGAAATAGCCATCGCTGCGCTGTGGATTCGGAGGCTGTCGTAGGGGAAGATACCCGGCCCGCCAGGGGCGGTTGGCGGTGGCGTCACGTTTCGTCGCCCTTGCCCGAACCGCACCCGTGGGAGCATCGGCGGCACTGCTGCCGGCACCGGCCCATGGCGCCCACGGAGCTCTCCGCCCCGCCCGTTCTCTCCCTGGAGCTGCCCGATCCGGACAGCGACACGATCAGCACCATGGAGTTCCTGGCCCGCCTCGAGGAGGCCTGGGCCGTGTGCGACCGCTTCGACCTGCAGACGGAGATCTGGCGGGGGCGGATCCTGCGGGCGGTGCGGGATCGCGAAAAGCGTGGCGGCGAGGGCCGCGGCACCGGTTTTCTGCAGTGGCTGCGGGAGCGGGAGATCAGCAAGACCCGCGCCTACACCTTGATCCAGCTGGCCGAATCGGCCCAGGACCTGGTGGGTGAGGGCCTGCTGGAAGAGGAGAGCGTGAACAACTTCTCGAAGCGGGCCTTCCTGGAGACGGCCCAGGCTGATCCGGAGGTGCAGCTGATGATCTCGGAGGCCGCCAACGAGGGCCAGCAGATCACCCGCAAGCAGGTGCGGCGCCTCAGCGACGAGTTCACCGCCGCCACCAGCCCCCTGCTGCCCGAGGAGATCCGCCAGCGCACCGCCGAGAACCTGCTGCCGCCCCGGGTGGTGGCGCCCCTGGTGAAGGAGCTGGCCAAGTTGCCGGAGGAGCAGCAGGACGACCTGCGCCGGGTACTGCGGGAAGAGCCCGAGCTCGAGCGCATCCGCGACGTGACCAGCACCGCCCGCTGGCTCTCCAAGGCGGCGGAGGCGGCCCTGGCAGTGCGGGCGTTTCAGCAGGGAGACCTGCAGTTCGAGAAGGCCCTGCAGGAAGCCCAGCGCCTCGACGCCCTGGGCCTGCTGGCCGATGCGGTGGGTCAGGCCCAGGCCCTGGAGGCGGCCGCCCTGAAGCTGCACACCAGCTGGCGGCGGCTGGGCGGATTGCAGGAGAGGCTCTGGGTGGAGAGCGGCAGCAGCACGCCCCACCTGCGCGACCTGCTCACCGCCCTGCAGTCACTCAGCGGCAACGTGCTGCGCGTGTCTCTGGGGGAGCTGGCCGGCGGCAAGCGGCTGCGGCTGCAGCTGGTGGAAGAGAGCCCGGAGCAGCTCCCTGCCCCGCCGTTGCCCTGATCCACCAGATCTGGAGCCGTCTAGGGTCGCTCTGCGCTAGCTGTGGTGATCTTGGTGCCTTCCGGTCCGGACGCTGCCTCGTTGGCTTCGCCTGCCCCGGTGTCGTCAGCGCCGGCCACTCCCCTGAATCCCAGAGCGGATCGGCTGGCCGACGCGCTGCGTCGCCATTTCGGTTGGGAGGCCTTCCGTCCGGGCCAGCGACCGGTGGTGGAGGCCCTGCTGGCCGGGCAGGACTGCCTGGCGGTGCTGCCCACGGGGGGTGGCAAGTCGCTCTGCTTTCAGCTGCCCGCCCTCGTGCGCGAGGGGCTGGTGCTGGTGATCTCCCCCCTGGTGGCCCTGATGCAGGACCAGGTGATGCAGCTGCAGCGCCATGGCATCGCGGCGGCCTGTCTGCACAGCGGCCTGGGGCCTGCGGAGCGCCTGGGCCTGCACAGGAGCCTGCGGGAGGGTCGGCTGCGACTGCTCTACCTGGCCCCGGAGCGGCTGCAGGGGGAGGCCACGCGCCGCCTGCTGGAGGAGGTGCTCGACACGGGCCGGCTGGTGGCCCTGGCCGTGGACGAGGCCCATTGCATCAGCGCCTGGGGGCACGACTTCCGCCCCGACTACCGCCGCCTCGGCCAGTTGCGGTCCCTGTGCCCGGGGGTGCCGCTGGTGGCCCTGAGCGCCACGGCGGCGCCGCGGGTGCGCGCCGACATCATCCGCCTGCTGCAACTGCGCAAGCCCCTGGTGCAGGTGCGCTCCGCCCGCCGCGCCAACCTCACCTACACCATGCGGCGACGGCCGGCCGATCCGCTGCCGGCGGTGCTGGAGGCCCTGGAGCGCAGCCATGGCGCCGTGCTGATCTATGCCCGCACCCGCCGCTCGGTGGAGCAGTGGGCCAGCCGGCTCACAGCCAGCGGCCGCGAGGCCATCGCCTACCACGCCGGGCTGGACGCGGAGAGCCGCCAGCTGGCCCTGGAGCACTTTCAGCGGCAGCCGACCCCCGTGCTGGTGGCCACCGTGGCCTTCGGGATGGGCGTGGATCGCCCCGACGTGGGGCTGGTGCTGCACCTCGATCTGCCCGCCAGTGCGGAGGGCTATCTGCAGGAGTCAGGCCGGGCGGGCCGTGACGGCCTGCCGGCCCACTGCCTGGTGCTGTTCGACCCGGGGGATCGCACCTCTCTGGGCTGGGCGATCCGGGGGGCTGGAGCCGCTGCGGCCAGGCTGGCTGACGCGCGCCACCAGGGCCGGGTGGAGCTGGCCCAGCGGCAGCTGCGCCGCATGGAGGCCGTGGCGGAGGGCGAGGGGTGCCGCGAACAGGCCCTGCTGCTGGCCGTGGGCGAGGTGGTGGCACCCTGTGGCCGTTGCGACCGCTGCCAGCGCCAGGACCAGCGTCAGGACTGGGCTCCCCAGGCCACCGCGCTGCTGGAGGCGCTGCTGCCCCGGGACGGCCGCGACCTGCGCAACCTGGCGGCCGATCTGGCCGGAGCTGGCGCCGGGGACGCAGGGGAGCTTCAGGCAGAGGAGCTTCAGGCAGAGGAGCTTCAGGCAGAGGAGCGCTGGGCCTGGCTGGCGCGGCGTCTGGTGCAGGAGGAGCTGCTCAGCGAGAGCGATGACGGGGCCCAGCGCCTCTATCTGCAACCCACGGGTCGGCACTACCTGCGCCAGCCCTGGCCGCTGCCCTGGGCGGCCTGAGCGTCAGCCCCCCTTGGTCTTGCAGAGATCGGTCACCAGCTTCTGCTCGTGGTCGTCGGTGGGGTCTTCCCAGGTGTTCCACTGGCCCGACTGGCTGGTGGCATTCACCTTGCGAGCGCCGCAGTTGATCGCAAGGTAGAGGGGGGCTCCTTCGCTGTTGAGGGTGGGGGCCACGTAGCTGCCGCCCATGGGCTTCCAATTAGCCCAGTCCACCTGCAGGGGCCCGTAGCTGCGCCAGTCGTGGGTCTCATCACTGGCTGGGCTGGCTGAGGTGCCTGAGGTGCTGCTGGTGCCGGCGGGCCTGGTGGTCGTGCTGCTGACCGCCCGGGCGGCGATGGTGGAGCTGGTCGCCGCGGCGCTGGCTGCCTTGGCTGGGGCGGCGGTAACCTGGCTCACACTGCCCACCCCGGCGGTGGCCAGGGCAAGGCGGCTGCTGGTGGGCAGTGAGCTGGTGGTGGCACGGGCGCTGCTGACTGCCGCGTCGGCTTGGCTTGCCGCGGCTGCCGTGGCCGTGGCTGCCGTGGCCGTGGCCGCGGTTGCTGCGACTGCGGTGGCTGCGACCGGCATGGCTGCGGGGGTCGTCGCTTGGAGGGCTGTGGCTGCGGGAGCCACGCTGGCCCTTGGGGCCAGGCCATCGGTTGCGGTCTCGGCGCGGGGCGCCAGGGCACCGCTGGCCTGAATCAGGGGCTGCTGGGTGGCTGGAGCGGCGGCAGGTTCTTCTGTGGACGCTTCAGAGGAGGTGCTTGTGGGCGAGCTGGTGCTGGCGGGCTCCTGCGCCGCCGCAGTCTGATCTGGCGTGGGGCTGGGCTCTGGCTGCGCCATGGGCTTGGCGACAGGCTGGGCAACAGGTTTGGCGGCGGGCTTGGCGGCCGCTTTGGCGGCGGGTGCCGCCGCGGTCTTGGCGGGGGGGGTGCCCACCAGCTTGAGACGCGTGCCGGCTAACACCAGATCCGGGTTGTCAAGCCCGTTGAGGGCGCTGAGACGGGCCACCGATGTGCCGTAGCGGCTGGCGATGTCGCCCAGGCTCTCGCCTGGGCTCACCACGTGCTCCTTCGCCGTGGCGGAGGCCTTCGCGGAGCTGGAGCTCTTCGCGGCAGGGCGGGCGCCGGGGCGGACGGGGATCTGCAGCCGCGAGCCGGCCATGACGTGGTCGGGGTCACTGATCCCGTTGATCTGGATCAGCCGCTCAGTGCTGGTGCCGAAGTGAGCGGCGATGTCGGAGAGGGTTTCGCCGCCCTTCACCGTGTAGGGCGCCGTGGGGGTGCTCTTGCGGGACGCGCCGGCGGCAGCGGCGGCGCTGCTGCGCCCCCCGCCCGGGATCAGCAGCTGCTCGCCCACCATCACGTGGTCGGCATTGCCGAGGCCGTTGGCCTGCATCAGCGCCGTCAGGCCCACCCCTTCACGGGCGGCGATTTCGGAGAGGGTGTCCCCGGGCTGCACGGTCACCCTGCCGCCCCGACTGCCGGAGGCCCGCGGCGCGCTGCGGCCGGAACCGGGGATCACCAGGGTCTGGCCCACCATCACGTGGTCGGGGTTGCTGATTCCGTTGGCCTGCATCAACCCCGAGAGGCTCACGCCGTGGCGCTCGGCCAGTTCAGAGAGGGTTTCGCCGGAGCGGACCACCACCTGGGCGTGGGCGGGGCCAGCCAGGAGCAGGGGCAGCGGCGACGCCAACGCCAGGGCCAGGGCTGCAAGGGCACGTTGCATCGACGCTACGCAGAGCTGGCGTCAAGGTAAGGGCTCTGATCGCCTCGTCCAGCCCCCCAGGCCCAGCTGGATCAGCCCAGCAGCCGTTTCACCAGCGCCAGCTTGCCGGCGTAGGGCGGGTAGCGCACGGGCAGATCGAGCCAGAAGGGGCGGCTCAGCACACTGCGCTGGTGGGAGAAGGTGTCGAAGCCGGCCTTGCCGTGGTAGCGGCCCAGGCCGCTCTCGCCGACGCCTCCAAAGGGAAGGGCTGTGGCCCCGGCCTGCATCACCACGTCGTTGAAACACACCGAGCCGGAGCTGGTGCCGGCCAGCACCTGCTGGCGGGCCGCCTCCGAGCGGCTGAAGAGATAGAGGGCGAGGGGTTTGGGCCGTGAGCGCACCTGGGCCAGGGCCTCCTCGAGGTTGGCCACGCTGAGCACGGGCAGCAGCGGTCCGAACAGCTCCTCCTGCATGAGGGGGTCGTCGCCATCCGCCACGGCCACCAGGGTGGGGGCGATCTTGCGGCGGCTGGGGTCGCAGGCCCCGCCGTGGAGGATCTGGCCGCGGCTGCGGGCCCCCTCCAGCAGGGCCTCCAGGCGTTCGTACTGGGCCTGGTTCACGATCGTGCCCAGGTCGGGGGAGGCGAGGGGATCGGGGCCGTAGAAGCTGGTGAGCTCGGCGGCGATCGCCTGCACCAGGGGCTCCCGCACGGATGCGGCCACCAGCAGGTGGTCGGGGGCGATGCAGGTCTGGCCGGCGTTGAGGCTCTTGCCCCAGGCCAGCCGCCGGCCGCTCACGGCCAGATCGGCGTCGTCGAGCACGATCGCCGGACTCTTGCCGCCCAGCTCCAGCGTCACCGGGGTGAGATGGCGAGCCGCTGCCGCCATCACCAGCCGCCCCACGCGGCCGCCGCCGGTGAACAGGATGTGATCGAAGCGCTCTTCCAGCAGGGCCGCCGCCACAGCGCCGTCGCCGCTCACCACCTGCACCACCTCCTGGGGAAAGGAGGCGGCCACGGCCCGAGCCAGCAGCTCAGCGGTGTGGGGAGCGTGCTCGGAGGGTTTGATCACCGCCGTGTTGCCGGCGGCAAGGGCGCTCACGAGCGGATGCAGGCAGAGCTGGGCCGGATAGTTCCAGGGTCCGATGATCAGCACGCAGCCGAGGGGCTCGGGCTGCACCCAGGCCCGACCGGGCTTGAGGGCCACATCCAGGGCCACCCGGCGCGGAGCCATCCAGCGACGCAGCTGGCGGCGGCTGTGGCACAGCTCCTGGCGCACGGCCACCAGCTCGAAGTGGGCCTCCACGGGCGGCTTGCCCAGATCGGCGGCCAGGGCCGCAGCGATGGCCTCGGCGTGCTCGTCGAGCAGCGTCTCCAGGCGCTGCAGCTGCTCCAGCCGCCAGGCGAGCGGCTGGGTGAGGCCCCGGCTCACCGGGTCGCGCATGGCGGCCACCGCCACGCTGAGCAGGGCGCCGGCAGGCGCTGGGGGGCTCTCCACGGTCACGGCATCGAGGGCAAGGCGTGGCTTCAGTCTCACGGATGCCCCCGGCGCAGCGTGGCCCTCCCCGCTCAGCCCCCGGGGCGGGCGCTGATCACGGCGAAGAACGGATCGCCATGGCCGCCCACCCAGCCGAGCGGCCCCGGCGCCCGGGTGGCCTCGGCCACCAGCTCCGGTTGGCCCCAGCCCTGGGCCAGCAGCACCCTGGCCACATAGGCGAGGTGGTCGCGGTCGCCGCCGTCGGTCCAGATCTGGGGCGCCTTCTGAAAGAACATCCGGTTCGAGAAGGCCACGATCAGCTGCCCGTGGGGACGCACCACCCGCAGCAGCTCAGCCGCCACGGCCTCCGGCTGCTGCAGGTACTGCCAGCCGGCCACGATCAGGGCCGCGTCGACGCTGGCGTCCTCCAGTGGCAGGCGCTGGCTGCTGTTGAGGTTCTGCACCCAGTGGCGGTTGAGACGGGGGTTGGCCTCCAGCTCCCTGGCGTTGAGGCCGTGGCCGATCACCGTGTCGTACTGGATGTCTTCGGGCAGGTGGCTCACCCAGCTGCTCATCAGATCCAGCACCGTGGCGCAGGGGGGGATCCGTTCGCGGTAGAGGGCGCTGAGCCGCTGCCGGAAACCGGCATCGAGGTGATGCACCAGGCGCGGCTCGGCATAGAACAGGGCGTCGTCGCTGCCGTCGAGCTTGAAGCGCTCCGCCTCACTCAGCACCAGCACCGGCTCGGCCGGAGAGCTGTTGGGCTGGGCCATGGCGTCAGAAGCGTGAGGCCGCAGTGTGCCGGCTCCAGCCGGGGCAGTGTGGTTGCCCCGGGGTGCCACCGGGGAGAAGAGCCCTTGACGAGATTTGAACTCGTGACCTCTCCCTTACCAAGGGAGTGCTCTACCACTGAGCTACAAGGGCATGTGGAGGATGGGCCGGGTTGGATTTGAACCAACGTAGGCAGAGCCAGCGGATTTACAGTCCGCCCCCATTAACCACTCGGGCACCGACCCGAACCACACCGCAAGAACTTACCAGCCGACTAAGCCGGCCACCGGCCGTTCTCCATGCACTTCCTTGTCCTCCATGGACCCAACCTGAACCTGCTGGGCAGCAGGGAACCGGGGCTCTACGGCAGCGCCAGCCTGGAGCAGATCAATGCCGATCTGCACCAGCGCGCCACGGCCCTGGGCGTGAGCATCGACTGCGTCCAGAGCAACCACGAGGGCGCCCTGGTGGACCGGATCCAGCAGGGCCGCGGCGCCGTGGACGGCATCGTGATCAACGCCGCCGCCTACACCCACACTTCCATCGCCCTGCGGGATGCCCTGCTGGCCGTGGCGATCCCCTATGTGGAGGTGCACCTCAGCAACATCCACGCCCGCGAGCCCTTCCGCCACCACTCCCATCTGGCCGACAGGGCCGTGGGGGTGATCTGCGGCTTCGGCGCCGGCAGTTACCTGTTGGGACTGGAGGGCCTGGTGGCCCACCTGCGGGCCCGTCCATGACGCAGATCTCAACCCCGAACCCCGCGGCCGCGGCGCGTATCCGCTGGCTGGCGGCCCCCAGCCAGTACGCCTGGCTCGTCCAGGCAATCGCCCACCCCGATCTGGTGTTGATCGACCATGCGCACTGCGAGCGCAAGGCCGCCGGGGTGGCCCTGCAGCTGATGTTCCGTTACCCCAGCGACGCAGCCCTGGCCCTGGCGCTCAGCCCCCTGGCCCGGGAGGAGCTGGAGCACTTCGAGCAGGTGGTGGCCCTGCTGCAGCGGCGCGGTGGGGCCCTGCGGCCCCTGGCGCCGCCGCCCTACGGGGCCGGGCTGGCCAAGGCGGTGCAGCGCCAGGAGCCGCAGCGGCTGCTGGATTCCCTGCTGGTGGCCGGCCTGATCGAGGCCCGCAGCCACGAGCGCATGGCCCTGCTGGCCGCCCACAGTCCGGAACCCGAGCTGCGGGCCCTCTACGCCGCGCTTCTGGCCAGCGAGGCCCGCCACTTCGGCCTCTACTGGGTGCTGGCGGAGCAGCGCTGGCCGCGCCCGCAGCTGGTGGCGCGGCTGGAGCAGCTGGCCAGCCTGGAGGCCTCGCTGCTGGCGGAGCTGCACCCCGAGCCGCGCATGCACAGCTGATCCCATCGGCTGTGCCGTCCAACAGTGCGGGCATCTGCAAGAGTTCTGCGGGATGTCCTGCAGCGCCATGGAACCCCGCATGGAGGTGTTGAGCCTCTTCCCCCGCCACCTGCTCAAGGGTGAGTTGCCCGGCCCGCTGCTGTCGGACCTGCAGCAGCTGGCCCACAGCGTGCGGGCCGAGCCTGGCGTGGCCCCGGATGCCTCGGTGAAGCTGGCCGGCCAGCTGGCCCTGCAGCGGGAGCTGGGGCCCCAGTATCCGCCGGTGGTGGAGCTCTGTGCCCAGGTGCTGCTGCCGGCCTGTGAGCGCTGGATCCGCCATGTGGTGGACCAGCAGCCGCCCGAAGCCCACGGCCCCTGGGCGCGGGGGCGCTACCAGCTGCAGCTGGTGGATGTGTGGCTGAACGTGCAGCGGGCCGGCGATTACAACCCCACCCACACCCACGGCGGCACCTTCTCGGGTGTGGTGTTTCTGGAGGTGCCCCCCCAGATCACGGCGGAGCGCTTCGACGGCCAGCTCTGCTTCTACGGCCCGGAGGACTGGCACATCCAGAGCTTCCGCACCGGCATGGCCCACTACGTGGTGCCGGTGCCGGGCGATTTCTACGTGTTCCCCGCCTGGCAACCGCACTCCGTGGCCCCCTTCCGGGGCGAGGGGGATCGCCTCTCCCTCGCCTTCAACGTGGTGGCCGTGTCGCCCCAGGCCAAGGCGGCGCCGGCCCCGGTGGGCAATGTCTCCCTGTCCACCAGCCGCCGTAAGCCGGGGGGCTTTCGCTGAGGCTGCCGCTGACGCCTCCCTCAGCTGAGAAGCACCGGATCCCCCACGGCCACGGCCCCCGGCTCCAGCACCGAGAGGCGAACCCCGGCCACCACCTTGTTGTGGCGAGCCGTGGCCCGCAGGATCTCGAGCTCCTGGGGCAGGCCGCCCTGGGCCAGGGTGGTGACCACGCAGCGGGGGCAGCCGCCATCCACCCGCAGCAGGGCCCCGCGGCCCAGGCGCAGATCAGCGCCGATCCAGTCCTGCTCCACGAACCCCTCGCCCTGTCCACAGGGGCGGATCAGCAGGTTGGGGCGAAAGCGCTCCACGGCGAAATCGAGCTGGGGTTCCAGCTGCCGCAGCCGCTCCAGGGTGGCGGTGGTGAGGGCATGGATGGGGCAGGCATCGAAGAACGTGCCCTCCGGCAATGGCAGTTCGTTCACCACGTTCTGAAAATCCCGCTCGGGCACATCGGGCCAGTACTGGTCGAGGCTGGCGCCCGCCGGGGCCTGGTGCAGCAGGCTCACCTGCCGCCCCAACAGCTGGGAGAGGGCGGCATCGACGCCGGGATCGCTGCTGAGGAGGGGTGCGGCCGCTGAGGCGCCATCGCTTGGCAGTTCCGGGGCAATCGCCAGCGCCGGCAGGGGCTCATTCGGCTGGGGTGGTGAGCCATAGCGGGCGCGATAACCCAGCAGGGCCTGCCAGATCAGGGGGTTCTTGGCGCTGGCCACCCGCTGGGTGGCATGGTCCCAGAGGGCATAGGCCCGGTCACCGCAGATGCCGCCGGCGGTCACGTCCACCTGCACCGGGCGCTCGCCCTGCATCGATTTGAGCGGATAGCGCCACAGCGCCTCCACGTGGCCCACCAGGCGTTCGGCCATCGCTGCGCAGGGGCTGTGGGGCTCCATTGAACCCCCCGATGCCGGCATGAACCGTTCACCCGGCACTGCCAGCGGTGGCCGGGGCCCAAGCAGAGCGGGGAGGTCTTGGCTGGGGCGAGGGGAGGTGAGAGGGTGCGGCGGTCTCCCTCCACCCGCCCCCGGGGTTCCGCCATGGCCACCTGTCTGATCACCGGCGCCAACCGCGGCATCGGCATGGCCTACTGCCGCCAGCTGCAGGCCCGCGGCGACCGCGTGATCGCGGTGTGCCGCACGGCCTCACCGGAGCTGGAGCAGCTGGGCGTGCGCATCGAGGCGGGGGTGGACCTCACGGTCGAGGAGGCGGTGGCGGATCTGGTGCGGCGGCTGGAGGGCCTGCCCCTCGATGTGGTGATCCTCAACGCCGGTGTGCTGGAGCGGACCAGCCTGGAGCGCCTCGATCCCGCCAGCCTGCGACGCCAGTTCGAGCTCAATGCCGTGGCGCCGCTGCGGCTCACCCAGGCCCTGCTCAGCCAGCTGCACCAGGGGTCGAAGCTGGCGCTGATGAGCAGCCGCATGGGCTCGATCGCCGACAACAGTTCCGGCGGTTCCTACGGCTACCGGATGTCGAAGGTGGCGCTGGGCATGGCGGGCAAGTCGCTGGCCCACGACCTGCGGCCGCGTGGCATCGCCGTGGCGATCCTGCACCCAGGCCTGGTGAGCACTCGCATGACGGGCTTCACCAGCCAGGGCATCAGCGCCGAGGAGGCGGTGCAGGGCCTGCTGCAGCGCATCGACGCACTCAGCCTGGAGAATTCGGGCAGCTTCTGGCATGCCAACGGCAGCGTGCTGCCTGGTGATTCCTAGGGGGCCTGCACCATGCCGTCGCCGCGGTCGAGCACGTCCTGATCCGGGGCGAGGCCATCGAGGCTGGCCATGGCCCGCAGGCGGGCCTGCACCGCACCGGCGTTCACCGGCACGCCGCGCTCGCGGATCGCCTGCCACCACAGGGCCGCCACGCCGGCCACGTGGGGCGCCGCCATGCTCGTGCCATTGAGGGCGGTGAGCCCCCCGCCCGTGGCGGCGGACACCACATTCACCCCCGGAGCGGCCAGCACCGGGTTGGTGTTCGAGAACGAGGCCACCGTGAAGCCGCTTGGCCCCTCCCCGAGGGCGCCCACCGACAGCACCCCCAGGGCCGCGGCCGGCACCGACGCCGAGAGCTCGAACTGCGGCCGCCTGGACTCGTTGCCGCTGGCCGCCACCACCACGGTGCCGCCGTTGAAGGCGGCGCGGGCTTCCAGCATGGCCAGCAGACGATCGAACATGCGCAGGTTCATGCGGTAGCCCTCCAGGGCCGCGCTGGTGGCCAGGGCCTCGGGCCAGCCCTGGCTGATCAGGTTGGCCGCCAGGCCGGGGAAATCAAAGCCGAGCGACATCGACAGCACCTGGGCGTTGTTGCGGATGGCCCACTCCATGCCGTTGAACAGCATCTCGGAACCGCCGCCGCCCTGATCGCCCAGCACCTTGCCGATCAGCGCCGTGCTCACGCCCCGGGCCACACCGATGCGCTGGCTGTCCACGTCGCGGCCAAACACTGTGCCGGCGCAGTGGGTGCCGTGGCCGTTGACATCGCCATCGCCGTCGCCGCTGAAATCCAGCTCAGTGATCGCCATTCCCGCAAAGGCGGGGTGGTTGCGGTCGATGCCCGTATCGAGGATGGCCACGCTCACCCCTGAGCCGTCGAAGCTGCTGCGGTCAGCCCCCACGGCCCGTACGCCCCAGGTGGGGCCCGTGGCCGCGGCCGCGGGTGCACCGGGGGCATCCGATGGTCTGGGGGAGATCAGGCGCGTGGGCATGGAGCGGGCCACGCCGAGCACGTCGGGGTCACGGGCGGCGTCGCGCAGGTCCGCGGGGCTGAGCGTCTCCAGGCTGATCGCGGGTTCCGGGGGCAGGTCGGCGGCCGGTTCGAGGCCAAAACTGCGCACGCCCGGGTAGGGCAGGGAAGGGCTGGACAGGCCGGTGAAACGGCGCCCTTGATTGAGATCCCGAAGCAGAATAAAGTGTTGTGACGTACTCATGAAGCTATTCCGCCAAGGTTGCATCACTGATGGCATCCAGGCATGCCAGCTGGATTCCGTCAACTGACGCAAAACGCCTTGGCCAGGGCCGTTTTGTGCCACCCACAGGAGGGCTGCTGGACCAAGACAGTAACCACTCGAACAACTCTTTACGAGGGCACCCGCAGGCCGCCTGCGGTCTCCATGCCGCAACGGTGCTCTCAGTGAAGTTGTTCAGATCGTAATCGGGAGACTTGCTTCAAGGGGATCTAGTGGAGCTGAATGAGTTCATGCTTCCTGGATCAGATCATCTGTCTCAGCGGGATTTAAAGGACATCTGTTTCAGGGGGATCTACCCCGGTCTCCACCCCTTCGGTGCTGCATGACACTGCAGCTGGACCCCGGCTCCGGTAGTCAGGATGACCCTGGAGCCGCCGATGAGTCCCCTGTTCTCCTGTGCGGGCTGCGGCGTTCAGATCGAGCGGTCGGTGCGGCTCTATCGGGAGCAGAAAGGGCGGCTGCTGTGCTCCACCTGCAAGGACAAGCAGGAGAACAGCCCAGGGGCAGCCACGGCACCGGGCGGCGGAGGCAGTCCCCGGCCGCCCCTGGCCCCTTCCTCCTAATCAGGTGCTTGTGGTTGAACGACGCCAGGGGCGACGGCGGCATCGATGGCGGCCTCACCGCGCCTGTGGATCTCGCGGGCGTAGTCGGTCCAGGTTCCCTGGCCCCAGTAGCGGAAGCAGCTGGTTTCCAGCAGCAGCAGATGCAGCAGGGCGTTCTGGTAGGTCGCGCTGGTGGTCACTGAGGGATCGTTGTCCACCAGGGGATCGAACACCTGGTGAAAGCGGGCACTGAGCCGCTGCATCGGCTCCAGCACGTTGGCGTAGCCTCCACCCAGCTGAGGTCGTTGGTCCAGGAGGCTCCCGCCATCGAGAACGCGGGGTCGCTGACCTGGAGCTCGGCGATGGCGGCTTCGGTGGCCTCGGGGGTGGGGGGTCCGCCCGCCGTGCGCTCGTCCACGACCTGCCACAGCTTGTGGTGATGGATCGCCTGAACTCTGGGATAGTCCGCAGAGCTGACTCCGGCCGCAGCAAGTCGTTCGAGGTAGTCGCTGCCGTTGATGGCCACCGTGGCCGGGCCGGGGCCCGATTCTCTGCTCTGGGCGGCAATCCTGTGGTGCGCCTGGATGAAGGCGGAGGGGAACTCGTTCATCATCACGCCACCATTTTCGCCATCGGCAATCTGAGACACCAGGCGGGAATTGTGGTTCCCGCCAGCTGCAGGGGCTCTTGGCCAAGAGCTTCATAACAGGGCTGCATCTGGCCCACCAGCTTGGTATCGGAGCCCTGGGTTTTGATCAGAACCGTGATGGACAGCGCAGCGCCAGAGGAGTTGCATGCCACCAGCTGATTGGGACCGTACTTCTGGCCGTGGCTGAGGCTGGAGCCGTCCAGGTTTTCCACGCTGTGCTCCTGAACCAGCAGCCACTCATAGCCGCACTCCCGCAGGGCCTTCACCAGTTCGTAGAGGCTGTCGGGATGGTTGGGGAGATGCATCTCCGGCAGTGAAAACCCCTTCACCCGCTGCAGGGCCTCAGCGCCAAACAGGGTTTCAAAATGCTGTTGCCAGGCCAGGATCTGGAGCTTGAGGTCGGGAATCGGCGTGGACGGGGCAACGGCATGGCTCCAGAAGCTGCCGAGCCATTCCACGTGGGGCTGCAGGCCGGGATCACAGCTGAGGCGTTCTAGGGCCTCGAGGATGTCGCGGCGGCCCATCTGCTCAAAGCCCCAGAGCAGGTTGCCGGAGTAATCCAGCATGATCCGGGGATTGCAGCCTTCTTGAATCAGCTGGGGGATGATCTCAGCGAGGCGCCTATAGCACTGGGCAAAGGGCTCTGCGTTGTGGTTATCGCCTTCCCCCGGATGCTCCAGCATGTACTGGAGATGGGAGATGAGTGCACCATCAACGCCGGCTGGAATCGTGGGTTGGTGCATGTGGAGGGCACAGGCAAAACCGGAGCGGATCTGCTCCAGGCTGCGCTCCTGGGGAGATCGAACAGCGGGGCCGCGTTGCTGCACCAGGCCGAGGATCTCGGCTTCTCGTCCCGCGATCGGCGGTAGGGATGGGCTGGTCATGGCTGTGGTGTCGGGCTGATTCACCAGGCCAACGCGGGCGTTGAGCGGGTCTTGCAGGCTCAGTCTGATGGGAGGTGACGGCCCAGGAGTGCAGAGGCGTGGGAACCAACAAGACCATGCCTCAAGGCAAGGTTTGGCTAAGCTCGGCGCCGACAGCGACCACCACGTAGGAGCGATTGATGAGTTTTCCCTTCACCATGTCTGCTGCTATCTCGCCAAGGTCTGTCAAGCACCATTCAGGAGTGAACCTGAGCATCTGAAGCTGATTGATAACGTCCTTGAAGCCAGCGTTCAGTTTTTCGGCGCTGAAGCCTGGCCACTGGGAGAAGTCCACCCAGCTCGGGCTTGAGCCCAATGAGCAGCACGTTTTGATTGGGCAGCTGGTTCTTCACTGTTTAGGCTCAGTTTCAGGCCACGAATCTGCCATGTTGATTCGTTCTGCCAGGCGACTGCTGCACCTTGAGCGCGGCCCTATCGGCTGAACGCCTTCCAGAGCCACCAGGCAGCCACAGCCACCAGCACCCAGGGCAGCAGGGCTCTGAACACCAGCAGCACCGCCAGCACCACCAGGGCCGATACCGCCGTTCTCCTGGTGAGGGCCTTGGCCTCATCGGTCATGTAGCGCCAGCGCGGCAGCAGAGGCATCGGCAGGAACTCTCTGGAAGGCTCAGTTGAATGCCAGCCTAGAAACCCCCCTGAGGGCCGGCCCAGGGCCAGCCCTCAGCCACTCCCCCGCCGGGCCGAGTCCATGCCCTTCCACGGCCCCGCGGTGACACGGCCGGACCCCATCGACAGCCCCCTGGCGCTCGGGCTGGCGCGGGCTCCTCAGGAGCTGGCGCTGCGGGATCTGCGCCGCAGCCTGAGCTGGGCCGAGCTGGAGCGCGCCACAGAGCAGCTGGCGCGGGCCTACCGGGCCCTGGGCCTGGGGCCCGGCGACCGGCTGGCCTCGCTGGTGCCCAACGGCGTGGAACTGGTGGTGCACTACCTGGCCGGGCTACGCAGTGGCCTGGTGCTCACCCCGCTCAACTACCGCTACGTGCCGGCCGAGATCGACCATGCCCTGGCGGTGAGCGGCGCGGCGGCCCTGGTGTTCCACCGCGAGCGGCAGGCGGATGTGGCGGCCAGCGCCCTGGCGGGCGGACTGCCGCTGGGCACCATTGAGTTCGACGACCCGTGCGGTTTCGAGGCGCTGCTCGAACGCTGTCCCGGCAGCGATGCCCCCTGGCCGGTGCTGCCAGGTGATGCCCCCTGCGTGATCTATTTCACCTCCGGCAGCACCGCCAAACCGAAGGGCGTGACCCACAGCCGCGCCAGCCTCGGGGCGCTGCTGGCGTCGCTGGCGCAGGCCCTGGAGTTGCGGCCGGGGGAGCAGGTGCTGGCGGGCTGCTCCCTGGCCCATGTGGCCGCCTCGGCCCTCTGCCTCGGTGCCCTGGGGGCGGGGGCGGGGGCCGTGATCGCCAACGCCATCGACAGCCCCAGCGTTGAAACCCTGCTGCGCCGCCACCGGCCGGAGGTGTTGCTGATGCTGCCCGCCCCACTGTTTGGCCTGGTGCGCGATGGGGGGCTACAGCGTCAGGATCTGGCCTCGGTGCGGCTGTGCATCAGCGGCGGCGACAAGGTGCCCCACCAGCTGCAGCAGGAGTTCCAGGCCTCCACCGGCTTCTGCATCCACGAGAGCTACGGCCTCACCGAGTGCGCCTACGCCACCCTGGCGCCGCCCTCGCAGGACGGCCGGATCGGCTCGGTGGGCCCGCTCTCGCCGGGGCTGAGCGGCTCGATCCGCAACCCCGAGGGCCAGGAGGTGGAGCGGGGTGAGGCCGGCCGGCTGTGGCTGCGGGCCCCGTCCGTGATGACGGGCTACTGGGCCAATCCCGCCGCCACGGCCGACAGCATTCAGGACGGCTGGCTCGACAGCGGCGATGAGATGCGCCTTGACGGCGACGCCAACCTCTGGTTCTGCGGCCGGCGCAAACAGATCATCGTGCACGACGGCTCCAACATCTGCCCCCAGGACGTGGAGGAGGCCCTGGCCGAGCACCCGGCGGTGGCGTTGGCGGGAGTAGTCGGCATCCGTGATCCGCTCCATGGCGAGAACGTGCGGGCCTACGTGGCGCTCAGGCCAGGTCAGCCGGCCCCGGCGGCAGCCGAGCTGATCGCTTTCGCCCGGCAACGGGTGGGCTACAAGGCCCCTGAAGAGATCTGTTTCCTGCCGGCGTTGCCGCTGAATCCGGTGGGCAAGATCGACCGTATCGCCCTGGGCCAGCTGGCCCAGGGCGATACGAGGTGAAAGGCGCGGCCATGGCCAGGTGGACCTTCCACTCAGGCAGCATCTCGGTCCAGAAAGCATCTGCGTTCAGAAAGAGTCTGTGTTTTGGTGGATGTTGAGGCGATGCCATTTCTGCACTCAGGGAGCTGCTGTCCTCCACGCAATCCGGACGACAACGAAACTTCTCGTCATGGGAGTTGGGCCTGGAAGGGACGTCTGTGACGCCATCCAGGGCTGAACATTTCCGGCTTTCCTGACGGGGCGGGGCCAGAGCCGGTGGCCTGACGAGGCGTGGCTAGAGTGATTCAGTCACAATCGTGCTGCTCCCCAAAATCTTCATGCAGAGGACGCAATGCTCTGTGGCTGTCTATGACACAAAGCCCTACGACCTGCTGCATCTGCCGGCGGCGGCGGGCCCTGATGTGGATCTGCGCTTTCTGAATTTTCGCCTGAGCGTGGACACGGCCGGCACCGCCGATGGGGCTCGGGCTGTGTGCGTGTTCGTCAATGACGCGATTGACAAGTACTGCCTTGAATCCCTGGCCAGCCGCGGCGTCGAGCTGGTGGCCCTGCGCTGCACCGGCTTCAACAACGTGGATCTCGAGGCGGCCCGCGATCTCGGTGTTGCCGTGACCCGCGTGCCCGTCTACTCCCCCAATGCCGTGGCCGAGCATGCCGTGGCTCTGCTGCTCACCCTCAATCGCCAGGTGCATCGTTCGTTCAACCGGGTGCGGGAACACAATTTCTCTCTGCAGGGCCTGGTGGGTTTTGATCTCAATGGCCGCACGGCGGGCATTGTGGGAACGGGCAAGATCGGGCGCATCCTGGCCAAGATCCTGCGGGGCTTCGGCATGGTGGTTGTGGCCTACGACCCCTATCCCGATCCGGCCTGGGCGGCACGAGAGGGGATCACCTATGTGGATCCGATCACTCTCTCCAGCCTCAGCGATGTGATCTCCCTCCATGTTCCCCTGACAGCCGAAACCCATCACATCATTCGCCGGGAGACCATAGACTGCATGAAGCCCGGCGTGATCCTCGTGAATGTGAGCCGGGGTGGCCTGATTGATACCGTGGCCCTGATCGAAGGCCTGAAGTCCGGGCGCTGGGTGGGGTGGCACTGGATGTGTATGAGGAGGAGGAAGGGGTGTTTTTCGAGGATCTTTCCGGAACGGTGTTGCAGGATGATCTGCTGGCACGGATGCTCACCTTCCCCAATGTGCTGATCACGGCGCACCAGGCGTTTCTGACCCATGAAGCCCTCAACGACATCGCTCGCATCACCGGTACGAATCTCCAGTCGCTGCTGCAGGGAGTCCCCTTCGTGGAGGGCTCCCTGCTCACTTAAGGAGCGCCTGAAGGTGTGGCCGTGTCCAGCGGCTGCATCCACGGCCGCAGCCATAGGTTGAGAGTTCCGTCCTCCGCAACCGCCAAGGGCCCGTGGTCTGATGCCTGCTCTCTTCCAACCCCGTTCGCTGGCCCTGCTGATCGGCGGTGCCGCCTTGGGCCTGCTGCTCAACCATCTGCTGGCCGGGGCGGGTGTCGTGGCCGTGAGCAGCTGCCTGCCCCTGCGCGCCCTGCTCTGGCCAGGCGCTGCGGTGGTGGTCGCCGCTCTGCTGGCCCGGGCCGTGGTGGTGGTGGCCCGGCTGGGCATCCGGGTGGAGATCTTCACCCGCAGCCCGATCGACATCGGGACCCAGCGCCGGCCGATTCAGGCTGCGGTGACCAAAGTGCGACTCTGAGCCGAGCTCAGCGGAGCCCAGGGCCCCGAATCCGCTCCAGCCCCCCGAAGGTAGAGAGGAAGACCGCCGGCTCCCATGACTCCCCCCTCAGAAGCCTCCTCCCCGGGCGACGACTCCCCTGAGCCGGAGCAGTCCGGCGGCCGCTGGCGCAAGCTCTCCCTGCTGGCCGCGATCGCCCTGGTGGTGGCCCTGTTCTTCGGGTTTGGCCTGCAGCGCTTCCTCACCCTCGAGGCCCTGCAGCAGGCCCAGGGTTCCCTGCAGGGGTGGCGTCAGCAGGCGCCCCTGCAGAGCGCCCTCACCTACATGGCCGTGTACGTGGTGGTCACGGCCCTGTCGCTGCCGGGGGCGGCGGTGCTCACCCTCGCCGGCGGCGCCCTGTTCGGCCTCGGCCTCGGCACGCTGCTGGTGTCGTTTGCCTCCAGCGCCGGCGCCCTGCTGGCCTTCCTGCTGGCCCGCACCCTGCTGCGCGATCTGGTGCAGCGGCGCTTCGGGCGCCAGCTCGCTCCGATCGAAGCGGGGGTGCGGCGCGACGGCGTGCTCTATCTGCTCACCCTGCGCCTGGCGCCGGTGTTTCCCTTTTTCCTGGTGAACCTGCTGATGGCGCTCACCCCCATGCGGGCCGGGGCCTATTACCTCACCAGCCAGCTGGGCATGCTGCCAGGCACCTTGGTGTACGTGAACGCCGGTACCCAGCTGGCTCAGTTGCGCGGCCTCGACGGCATCCTGTCGCCGCCCCTGCTGCTCTCCTTCGCCCTGCTGGCCTTGTTCCCCTGGCTGGCCCGCGCCGCCACCGACCGCCTGGCCATCTGGCGGCTCTACCGCCCCTGGAACCGTCCGCGCCGCTTCGATCGCAACCTGATCGTGATCGGGGCCGGCGCCGCCGGGCTGGTGACGGCCTACATCGCCGCCACGGTGAAGGCCCGCGTCACCCTGATCGAAGCGGAGGCGATGGGCGGCGACTGCCTCAACACCGGCTGCGTGCCCAGCAAGGCCTTGATCGCCTCGGCGCGGCTGGCGGCCCGCATGCGCCGGGCAGATCGCTACGGCCTCAGGCCGGTGGAGCCGAGCCTCTCGGTGAGGCAGGTGCTGGAGCGGGTGGCGGCCAAGGTGGCCGCCGTGGCTCCCCACGACAGCGTGGAGCGCTATGAGGCGCTGGGGGTGGAAGTGGTGAAGGGCCATGCCCGCCTGGTGGATCCCTGGACCGTGGCGATCCGCGGCCGGGATGGCCAGGAGCAGCGGCTCAGCGGCCGCTCGATCGTGCTGGCCACCGGTGCCGCTCCGGTGCTGCCCGACCTGCCGGGAGCCTCGCAGGTGCCGCTGCTGAGCAGCGAAACGCTGTGGAGCTGGCTGCGCGAGTGCCCCCTGGAGCGGCCACGGCTGGCGGTGCTGGGCGGCGGACCGATCGGCTGCGAGCTCTCCCAGGCTCTGGCCCAGCTGGGCCTGCCCGTGACCCTGATCCACCGCGGCGAGCGGCTGCTCCGTAAGGAAGATGCCGACGTGGCCGAGGAGGTGCGCCGGGCCCTGGAGGCCGATGGCGTGCAGCTGCTGCTGCAGACCAGGGTGCTGGGCTTTGCCGCGACCCCGCCAGGTGCGGCAGCTGAACCCACGGCCCAGGTGCTGCTGGAGCACGAGGGAGCCAGCAGCTCGATCGCCTGCGATGCGGTGCTCTGCGCCCTGGGCCGCAGGGCCAGGCTGGAGGGCTACGGCCTTGAGGAGCTGGGCATTCCCAGCGGCGACACGATCACCACCAACGACTACCTCCAGACCCTCTACCCCAACATCTATGCCGCCGGTGACGTGGCAGGCCCCTTCCAGTTCACCCACACCGCCTCCCATCAGGCCTGGTATGCCGCGGTGAATGCCCTGTTCGGCAGCGTGCGGCGCTTCAAGACCGACTACCGGGTGATCCCCCGCACCACCTTCACCGATCCGGAAGTGGCCACGGTGGGCCTCACCGAAACGGAGGCCTCGGCCCTGCAGATCCCTGTGGAGGTCACGCGGGTGCCCCTGCACGAGCTCGACCGGGCCATCGTGGAGAGCGCCGAGCGGGGCTTCGTGAAGGTGCTCACCGCCCCGGGCAAGGACACGATCCTGGGGGCCACGATCGTGGCCGAGCACGCCGGCGAGCTGCTGGCGGAGTTTGTGCTGGCGATGCGCTGGGGGCTTGGACTCAGCCGGATCTTCGGCACGATTCACGCCTACCCCACCTTCGCTGAGGTGAACAAGTACGCCGCCGGGGCCTGGAAGAAGGCCCGGGCTCCCCAGCGGCTGCTGGGGCTGCTGGAGCGGTTCCACCGCTGGCGGCTCGGCACGCCTTGAAGCCGCCTCCAGTGGCCCGGATAATGGTGCATCGACCTGAGCCCCCGAGCACCTTGGCCATGCGGCGTTGGTTCAGCTTGAAACAGCCTGGGCAGGCCTGGCGCTGGCTGAGCGCTTGATGCTGGCCGTGCTTCTGGCGATCGGGCCAATGCACCAGGTGTCCCTGGCACAGCCGGCCCTGCAGCCCCTGGCCAGTCAACAGCTCACTGCCCAGGCGAAGCAGGACACCGCCAAGCCAGACACCAAGAGCGCCGCCACGGACCCGGCAGACGATGCGGGGGCCTGGGTGATGCTGGATGGCCGCCGGGTGATCGAGATCAAGAGTGCCGCCGGCGCTCAGAACCCCAAGGACGTGGCCCGACGCATCACCGGGCAGCTCCAGCGCCTGGTGCGTGATCCGCGTTTCCGGGCGGATCGGATCGTGGTGCGGGATCAGGATCCCTACGCCACGGTGGGGCTGCTCGCCTCAGACGGCAAGTTCCTGCCGGGCCTGGCCGTGGACGACCGGGCCGCCAAGCAGGCCGGCCTCAGCCGGCAGGCGCTGGCCGAGCGCTACCGCGACCAGATCCGCACCGCCGTGCGCGACTACCGGGTGCGCAACAGCCGGCGCTCCTGGATCGTCGGCACCCTGCTGGCGATGTTGGTGCTGGGGGTGTATGTGCTGTGGGTGCGCTGGCAGCAACGCCTGCACAGGCGGCTGCTGCGCTGGCTGAGTCGCCGCAGCGTGGCGCTGGCGCCCAGGTTGAAGCTCGGGGAGCAGACCCTGGTCACCCCGGCCCAGACGATCGTGACCACGCGGTTGCTGCTCAACACGGCGCATTGGGGGGCGCTGCTGCTGATCAGCTGGCTCCTGATTCCGCTGCTGCTCAGCTTCTTCCCACCCACCCAGGCCATGGCCGAGGGTCTGCGGGGCCAGCTCCTGACCTGGTTCATGCAGGTCGTGCGGGCCGTGCTCAGCCTGGTGCCAAACTTTTTCTGGATGGGTTTCATCGCAGTGTGCACCGCGCTGATGGTGCGCCTCAGCAATTTCCTGTTCGGGGCCCTGCGGCGCGGGCGGCTGAAGATCTCCTGGTTCTATCGGGAGTGGGCGATTCCCACCCGTCGGATCGCCAACACCTTCATCGTGCTGGCGGGCCTGTTGTTCGCCTTCCCCTACATCCCAGGCTCCGACAGCCGGGCCTTCCAGGGAGCGGGCCTGTTGTTCGGCGTGCTGGCCGCCCTGGGTTCCAGCGCCGCGGCCACCAATGTGATCAGTGGCCTGATGCTCATCTATACCCGGGCCTTCCTGGAGGGCGATCGGGTGGAGATCAACGGCGTGATCGGACTGGTGCAGGAGCGGGCCCTGCTGGTGACCCGCATCCGCACCCCTCGCAATGAACTGGTGAGCATCCCCAATGCGGCGGTGATCACCTCATCGGTGGTGAACTACAGCTTCTCGAGGCGCGAGATCCGCAAGCCGGTGGCCGTCTGCACCACGGTGACCATCGGCTACGACGTGCCCTGGCGCCAGGTGCATGAGCTGATGATCAGCGCGGCGAAAAGTGTGGAAGGCATCAGCCGGGAAGCAGAACCGTTTGTGCTGCAGACCAGCCTCAACGACTTCAACATCAGCTACGAACTCACCGCCAGCATCCGTGATTCCAAGAAATACCGTGAAACCCTCTCCGAGCTGCTCGGTGCGATTCAGGATCAGTTCGCCGACGCCAAGATCGAAATCCTCTCGCCCGGGTACCACGCCATGCGAAACGGCAACCCCAGCACCCTGCCGCCGCCCCTGACCCCTCAGGACAACGCCACCCCATAGCGGCACTGCAGGCTGAGGCCATCGGCGGGGGGCACCTGCAGCAGCCGGTCGCCGCTGATCAGGGACAGGCGCGGGCCCGTCCAGGGCTCCAGGCACAGCATCGGCCGGGGCGGATCACTCCAGATCACGGCCAGATCCCAGGGCGCCTGGGGCTCCAGGCTCACCCTGCAGCCTGTGGCCCCATCCACCAGGCTCACCGGCCCGCTGGGCCGCACCAGCAGATCCACCCCCTGCTCCAGCTGGGCCAGGGCCGCGGCGGTGGGCGCCTCCGCCATGCTGAGGTGGTCAAAACCCTGCTGGGGCAGGCCTTCCAGACGAACATCCGCGAGGCTGGTGACAGCCCAGTAGGGATGCAGCCCGAGGCTGAACGGCATCGGTGAGCTGCCCTGGTTCTCCACCCTGGCCGTGATCTCCAGCAGCCCGGGGGCGAGGCGGTAGTCGAGCTGCAGCCGGAAGCGGAAGGGGAAGGCCTCCAGGGTGGTGGTGTCGTGTTCCAGGCTGAGGCTCACCCCCTGGCCATCGGCACGTTCAGCCAGCCGCCAGGGCCGGTCGCGGGCAAAGCCGTGCTGGCTCAGCTGCACCAGTCCCTGGGGCAGGCGAACCGCATCGCCCGGCAGCCCGCCACAGATCGGAAACAGCACCGGGATGCCGCCTCGCACCGAACAGGATGGATCGGTGAAGCGCTCGGTGTCGAAATAGAGCCAGTCACGGCCCAGGCTGCGCCAGCCTGTGACCAACCCGCCACGTTCTGGAACCACCCGCAGAACCTCCGATCCGGAGGCATCGGTGAACTCCCAGTGGGGATAGGACTCCGAGTGCTGGATGAGAGCCAAGCGTCAATCCCGAGTGTGAGTTGCCAAGGTGAATCCTGGCTGATCGGTTCATCCTGGCTGATCTTGGCCTTGAGCCGGTTGTGGGAGTTGCCTGCGCATGACCGTCGCAGGCAACATGTTGACCAACCGCTAGATCCTCAGGCTCGGAACGTTGATCACAAGTTGTTCAGCTGTGCTCGCGCAGGATCTCGGTGCAGGTGGTGACGCAGTCGCCGTCATCCACCGAGCAGGTGGTGATGCACTCGAAGTAGGCCTCCACCGGGTCATGATCGGCAGCGGGGAATCCGGCCGTGGCGTGTTCGCCACTGCGAGGGGCGAGGGAAGCGTTGGTGTGGGAGGCTGTCATGGCGACATATGTGAGGGAACGTGCATGAACCGTATGAACAGCACGTTCAGGAAGCAAGCAGATTGAGCAGGGATACCCATGGCTTGATTGCGCGGTGTGAAGCATGGTGCCCCCGCCGGGTGTGAGCGTTCCCGATGGCGACGCGATCCTGGAGCTGGAGCGACGCAGCCGCAGCCAGGGCTCGGGCCTCACCGCCCCTCAACTGGAGGGTGCCTGGCTGCTGAGCCGGCTCTGGAGCCGCCAGCAGGCCAGGCCGCTGGCAGCCGCGGCCCTGCTGCGCCCCCTGGCCGCCACCCTGGAGCTCCATCCCAGCAGCGATGGCGCCCTGGCCGTGACCAACAGCGTGCAGCTGGGCCAGCTGCAGCTCCGCTTTGACGGTGCCGGTGAACTGTGGGGGCGGCGGCCGCTGCTGCTGTTCTGGTTCGAGCGCCTGCAACTGCGCTGGGGGGAGCGGCTGCTGCTGCAGAAGGCATTGCAGCGCCCCGAGCCGCGGGCACTGCCGTTCTTCGCCCTGATTGCCACGGGGCAGCAGGGCGATGGGGCCTGGCTGGTGGCCCGGGGCCGGGGCGGTGGACTGGCCCTGTGGCAACGGGCGCCGCTCAGCAGATCCTCGGCAGCAGCTCCCCGCTGAGGGGCAGCAGCAGCCGTTCGGTGCCCAGGGCCGTGGTCAGCACCACCCGCGGCCGGCCCGAGGCGGGCCGCACCTCACCGATCCAGGCGCCCCCGTCGGGCTCCAGCAGGGCGAGGGCCCGGGCGCTGTGTTCAGGGGGCACCACCGCCACGAAACGGCCCTCGTTGGCCAGATGCAGTGGCTCAAAACCCAGCAGGGCGCAGGTGCGGGCCACCGGCTCGATCACCGGCAGCTGAGGCTCCTCGATCGCCAGCTCCACCCCCGCCGCCTCGGCCAGCTCCTGCAGGGCACTGGCCAGGCCGCCGCGGGTGAGGTCCCGCAGGCAGTGGAGCCGCAGGCCGGCGGCGAGCATCCGCTCCACCTGGGGCCAGAGTGGAGCGCAGTCAGACAGAACGGGCGGATCCAGCTGCAGTCCGTGGCGGGCGGCGAGGATCGCCACGCCATGGCGGCCCAGATCGCCGCTCACCAGCAGCTGGTCGCCGGGCCGGATCGCGCTGGGCTGGATCGCGCTGGGAACAAGGGCCGGGCCATCGGGCGTTGCCGGCTGCGCTCCGCCCAGGCTCTGCAGGCCGATGCCGCTGGTGGTGATGAACAGGCCATCGCCCTTGCCGCGCTCCACCACCTTGGTGTCACCGGTCACGATGGTGAGGCCACACAGCCGGGCGGCCGCGGCCATGGAGGCCACCACCCGGCGCAGCAGCGCCAGCGGCAGGCCCTCCTCCAGGATCAGGGCCACACTCAGGTGCAGGGGTCGCGCTCCGGCCATGGCCAGGTCATTGGCGGTGCCGATCACGGCCAGCCGGCCGATGTCGCCTCCGGGGAACTCCAGGGGCTGCACCACGTAGCCGTCGGTGCTGAAGGCGAGCCGGCCATGGGGCAGCGCCAGGCTGGCGGCATCGTGGAGCACCTGGGCGGGATCGGCGTAGAGGGGCCGCAGGTCCCGGTCGATCAGCTGCTGCATCAGGGTGCCGCCGCCGCCGTGGGCCAGCTGGATCAGCTCCTGCATGGAACCGCCCGGTAGCGGTGGTAGGCCGCGCAGGCCCCCTCGCTCGACACCATCGGCGCCCCCAGCGGGTGTTCGGGCCGGCAGCGGCTGCCGAAGGCGGCGCAGTCGCTGGGCAGCGCCCGCCCCTGCAGCACCTGGGCGGCAATGCACTCCTGGGCTCCCGCCCCCTCGGCCCGGCCCTGCTCCGCCAGATCGAAGCGTGCGCGGGCATCGAGCCAGGCCAGCTCGGGCCGCAGGGCCAGGCCCCCCGCCGCGATCACGCCCAGCCCCCGCCAGGGCTGATCCACCACCTGGAACACCTGCTGCAGCAGGGCCCGGGCCCCGGGGTTGCCCTGCTCGCGCACCACCTGCGGGTAGGCGTTCAGCACGGCGGGCCTGCCGGCCTCCAACAGCTCCACACAGCCCAGCACGCCGCGCAGCAGCTCCTCGGGCTCGAAGCCGCTCACCACCACGGGCAGCCGATGCCGCTCCACCAGGGGCCGGAGTTCCTCCAGGCCCATCACCGTGCTCACATGGCCGGCCGCCAGAAAGCCCTGCACCTGGTTGCCGGGCGCCGCCAGGATCGCTGCCATGGCCGGCACCACCCGCACGTGCGCCATCAGCAACGACAGGTTGGCCAGGCCCAACCGGGCCGTCTGCTGAGCCAGCAGCGCCGTGGCCGGAGCGGTGGTCTCGAAGCCCACGGCCAGGAACACCACCTGGTGGGCGGGGTGGCTCTGGGCCAGGGCGATCGCCTGCAGGGGCGAGGTGAGCAGGCGCACGTCCCCCCCCGCGGCCCGCACCCGCAGCAGGTCGTCGCCCGGCTCGCTGCCCGGCACCCGCAGCATGTCGCCATAGGCGCAGAGGATCACCTCCGGGCGACGGGCCAGAGCCAGGGCCTGGTTGATGCTGGCGGCGGGGGTGACGCACACCGGACAGCCCGGCCCGTGGATCAGCCGCAGCCCATCCGGCAGCAGCTGATCGAGGCCCCAGCGCACGATGGCGTGGGTCTGGCCGCCGCACACCTCCATCAACGTCCAGGGACGGGTGACCGTGGCCCGCAGCCTGGCGGCCAGCGCGGTGACCGCCGCGGTGCTGCTCACCAGGGCCCCCGGGCCGTGGCCGCGCCGGCCGGGCTGTAGCTGTGGATGGCCTGCATGTACTGGGCGCGCTCGTACTCCTCGGGATTGGGGCAGTGGGCCTGACTCATGCAGCCGATCAGGGCGGCCACGCTCGCCACCTCGTGGTCGCGCATCCAGGTGGCGAGTTCATCCTCCAGCCCCTGCAGGCGTCCGGGGCCATGGCGCAGCAGGGCCGCCACCACCTGGGTGGCGGCGGCACCGGCCATCAGCAGACGCACCACATCGGTGCCGCGGTGGACGCCACCGCTGCCGATCAGGTCCAGGCCCACGCGGCAGTGCAGCAGGGCGATCCAGCGCAGCGGCAGGCGCAGGTCGTGGGGGGTGCTGAGCAGCAGGTTGGGCCGCACGGTCATCGACTCGATGTCGATGTCGGGCTGGTAGAAGCGGTTGAACAGCACCAGCCCCTGGGCACCCGAGTGCTCCAGGCGCCGGGCCATCGCTCCGAAGTTGCTGAAGAACGGCCCCAGCTTCACGGCCAGCGGCAGGGCCACCTCGGCGCGCACCTCCCGCACGATCTCCTCCACCTGGGCTTCGATCGCGGCGCTGGAGAGCTCCGGATCGGTGGGAATGGCGTAGATGTTCAGCTCCAGGGCCGCGGCGCCGGCCGCCTCGATGCGGCGGGCGCTCTCCACCCAGCGGCCCGGACTGCGGCCGTTGAGGCTGGCGATCACCGGGATCGTCAGGCGGCGGCAGGCCTGCTCGATCAGGCGCAGGTAAGCGTCGGCCCCGCCGTGCTGCAGCGCTGGTTCCGGCAGGTAACTGAGGGCCTCGCCGTAGCTTTCGGCGCCCTGCTGGCCCAGGTGGTGCAGGGCCAGCTGCTCCCGCTCGATCTGCTCCTCGAACAGCGAGTGCAGCACGATGGCCGCCGCACCGCAGCGCTCCAGCTCCTGCAGCGCCTCCACGCTCTCGCTCAGCGGACCGGCAGCACCCACCACCAGGGGCGTGCGCAGCGGCAGGCCGAGGTAGGTGGTGGCGAGGTCGGGCCCGCTCATGGCTGAGGCGGGCCGCTCTGGCGGCTCCAGGGCTGGGCCAGGGCGCGGTAGCGGGCCCAGCGGCTCGCCCGCTCGGCCTCGGCCTGGTTCAACAGCTCGCGGGCCCGCTCCGGCTGGCTGTAGCGAAGCACCTCGAAGCGCTGTTCGGCGGCCATGGCCTCCCGCAGGGAGCGCTGCGGCGCTGGGCTATCGAGCTGCAGCGGGTTCTCGCCCCGCTCGGCGCGGCGGGGATCGTGGCGGTAGAGGAGCCAGCGGCCCGAGTCCACCGCCAGCTTCTGGTGGTCCATGCCGCGGGCCATGGCGATGCCGTGGGCGATGCAGTGGGAGTAGGCCAGGATCAGGGACGGGCCCGGATAGCTCTCGGCCTCCAGGAAGGCCCGGATCGTGTGCTCGTCGCGGGCGCCCATCGCCACGCTGGCCACGTAGACGTGGCCGTAGGTCATCGCCATCAGGCCCAGATCCTTCTTGGCGGCGGCCTTGCCCGAGGCCGCGAACTTGGCCACGGCCCCGAGCGGCGTGGCCTTGGAGGCCTGGCCGCCGGTGTTGGAGTACACCTCGGTGTCGAGCACCAGCACGTTCAGATCGCGGCCGCTGGCCAGCACGTGGTCGAGCCCGCCGAAACCGATGTCGTAGGCCCAGCCATCGCCGCCCACCAGCCACACGCTGGTCTTGGTGAGGGCATCGGCCAGATCCAGCAGGCGTTCGGCCAGCGGGCGATCGGAGCCGCTCAGCCCACCCGGCTCCTGGCCGCCATCGAGGCCGAGCAACCGCTGCAGGCAGCGCTTCAACTCCGCCACCCGCTGGCGCTGCTCCAGGATCGCGGCCTCGCCGGCCTGGTCGGCTGGGGCGCCGCCGGCGTGGGCCCGGGTCGCCTCCACCAGCCTGGGCGGCAGCAGCGGCGCCAGCTGAGCCAGCAGCTCCAGGGCCATGGCGCGCTGCTGATCCAGGGCCACGCGCATGCCGTAGCCGAACTCGGCGTTGTCTTCAAACAGGGAGTTGCTCCAGGCGGGGCCCCGCCCCTCGGCATTGGCGCTCCAGGGGGTGGTGGGCAGGTTGCCGCCGTAGATGGAACTGCAACCGGTGGCATTGGCCACCAGCATGCGATCGCCGAACAGCTGGCTGGCCAGCTTGAGGTAGGGGGTTTCGCCGCAGCCGGCGCAGGCGCCTGAGAAGGCGAACAGGGGCTCCAGCCATTGCTGGTGGGCGACGCGGTGCGGATCCAGCAGCTCCCGGGGCGGATGGGGCAGCTGCAGGAAGAAGTCCCAGTGGCCGCGGGCGGCCGGCAGCTCGGCACGCCGGGGGGCCATGTTGATCGCCTTGCGCTTCGGCTGGCTGCGATCGCGCACCGGGCAGACCTCCACGCACAGGGAGCAGCCGGTGCAGTCTTCAACGGCCACCTGCAGGGTGAAGGTCTGGCCGGCGAACGTCCGGTCCCGGCAGGGGGCGGTGCGAAAGCCTCAGGCGCCGCCGCAAAGGCCTCAGGCGCCGCCAGCTTGGCGCGGATCACCCCGTGGGGACACACCAGCACGCACTTGCCGCACTGCACGCAGAGGTCGCTCTCCCACACCGGCACGGCCGTGGCGATGTTGCGCTTCTCCCACTGGGCCGTGCCCACAGGCCAGGTGCCATCGCAGGGCAGGGCGCTCACCGGCAGCTCGTCCCCACGGCGCTCCAGCATCGGCCCGATCACCTCCCGCACGAAGGCCGGCGCGCCGGCCAGGCGCTCGCCGGTGCCCGGCAGGGTGGCCGGATCAGGCGGGGCAGCCTGGGGGTCGTTGCTGCCTGCGGCAGCCTGGGCGTCGAGCTGGCGCCAGTCGAGGGGCTCCAGGTGGTCGAGGCTGGCATCGAGGGCCGCCAGGTTCATCGCCACCACCGCCTCGCCCTTGCGGCCGTAGTTGTGGTGGATCGAGGCGCGGATGCGGGCAATCGCCTCCTGCCGGGGCAGCACGCCGCTGAGGGCGAAGAAACAGGCCTGCATCACGGTGTTGATGTGGGGCCCCATGCCGGCCTGGCGCGCCACCCGCTCGGCGTTGATCTGATGCACCTGCAGGCCGGCTTGCCTGATCTGCTGCCGCACGGGCTCGGGCAGCCGGATCCAGGTTTCGGCGCTCTCGAACGGGCTGTTCAGCAACAGCACCGCGCCGGGCTCGATGCCCGCCAGCAGATCGAAACGGCGCAGGAAGTCCCACTGGTGGCAGGCCACGAAGGTGGGCCGCTGGATCAGGTAGGTGGAGCGGATCGGCTGCGGCCCGAAGCGCAGGTGCGACACCGTGACCGAGCCGGCCTTCTTGGAGTCGTAGAGAAGTAGCCCTGGGCGTGCAGATCGGTGCCCTCGCCGATGATCTTGATGGCGGCCTTGTTGGCGCCCACGGTGCCATCGGAGCCGAGGCCGTAGAACACAGCCCTCACCTGGCCGCTCTCGGCCCGGGGACGCTCGGTGACGAAGGCCTCGTCGAGGGCCAGGGAGCGCCGGGTCACGTCGTCGTGGATGCCCACCGTGAAGTGATTGAGGGGCCGGGGACCATCCCCTGGGCTGGAGATCGCCGCCTGGAGGTGATCGAACACGGCCTTCACCATCGCCGGGGTGAACTCCTTGGAGGAGAGGCCATAGCGCCCCCCCAGCAGCAGCGGCTGCGGCTGGGGGCCATGCACCTGGCGCCATTCCTCGCTGACGGCGGCGAGCACGTCGAGGTAGAGCGGCTCCCCCGGCGCCCCGGGCTCCTTGCAGCGATCCAGCACGGCGATCGCCCGGGTGCTGGCGGGCAGGGCCTCCACCAGCCAGCGGGCCGCGAAGGGCCGGAACAGACGCAGCTTCAGCACCCCCACCCGCTCGCCGCGGGCCTGCAGGGCCTCGCTGGCCTCCAGGGCGGTTTCGGCCCCCGAGCCCATCAGCACCAGCACCCGCGCGGCATCAGCGGGGCCGGCGTAGTCGTAGGGGCGGTAGTGGCGGCCGGTGAGGGCGGCGAACCGCTGCATCGCCTCCAGCAGATGGCCCGGCGCGGCGTCATAGAACCGGTTCACCGCTTCCCGCGCCTGGAAGTAGACATCCGGGTTCTGGGCGGTGCCGCGCAGCACCGGATGGGCCGGACTCAGGGCCCTGGCGCGGTGATCCCGGATCGCCTGCTCCGGGATCATCTGGCGCAGCAGCTCGTCGTCGAGGGCGTGCACCTTCTGAATCTCGTGGGAGGTGCGGAAGCCGTCGAAGACGTGCAGGAAGGGCAGGCGGCTGAGCAGGCTGGCCCGGGCGGCGATCACGGCGCCATCAGCGGCCTCCTGCACCGAGGACGAGCAGAGGATGCCGCAGCCGCTGCCCCGGGTGGCCATCACGTCGCTGTGGTCGCCGAAGATCGAGAGCCCCTGGGCCGCCAGGGAGCGGGCCGCCACATGCAGCACCGCAGGCGTGAGCTCGCCGGCCAGCTTGTAGAGGTTGGGCAGCATCAACAGCAGCCCCTGGGAGGCCGTGAAGGTGGTGGTGAGCGCCCCGGCCTGGAGGGCGCCGTGCACCGTGCCGGCCGCCCCCGCCTCGCTCTGCAGCTCCACCACCTCCGGCACCGCTCCCCAGAGGTTGGGGCGCCCCTCGGCGGCCCAGGCATCGGCCCATTCTCCCATCGGCGAAGCCGGCGTGATCGGGTAGAGGGCAATCACCTCGTTGAGCCGGTAGGCCACCCGGGCCACGGCCTCGTTGCCATCCACCGTGATGCAGGCGCCTGGATCTGGTCTTGCGGCAACGGTCATGGCTCCAGCTCCGCCCGGGGGGATTCGGTGTCGTCATCCACCAGCGCCAGGGCCACGCCCACGTGCACCAGCACCCGATCGCCCACCAGCGCCTGGGGCAGACAGGCCAGGCTCACCTGCTGGCGCACGCCGCCGAAATCCACATCGGCCCGGCGCCAGAGGGGATCGGCGGCGTCGCTGATCGCCAGGATCAATCCTGCTGTGGCCAGGCACATGGCCGTGCCGCGAGGGCTACTTCCGTTCTAGGAAGGCCGCTCACAAACTGCCCACAGCTGGCCCAGGGCGAGGCCGCCGTCGTTACAGGGCACCTGCTCACTCCAGAAGGGCCGCAGGCCCGCGGAGCGAGCGGCCGCGGCGCAGAGCTCCAGCAGCAGAGCGTTCTGGAAGCAGCCCCCGGCCAGCGCCAGGGGCGCCCCTGGCGGCGCGGCCGCAGCCGCTGCAGCCGCCATCGCATCGGCCAGGGCCTGGTGCACAGCCAGCGACAGCCTCGCCGCATCCACCCCCTGGCTGCGCTGCTCCAGCAGATGGCGCAGCAAGGGCTGCCAGTCCAGCCAGCCCAGGGGCAGGTCCGGGGCCGGCAACAGCGGCAACAGCGGCGAACCGCCGGCCCGCCTGGACTGGGCCTTCCGCTGGCCCTCGGCCCGCCGCTGGGCCTGGGCGCGGCGGGCGAGTCCCTCCAGCTGCAGGCCGGCCTGGCCCTCATGGCTCTGCCGCTGACACGCCCCCAGCAGCGACGCCACGCCGTCAAAGAGCCGCCCCACCGATGAGGTCTGGGGTGCCTGGCAGCCGGCCCGCAGGGCCTCCAGCAGCAGGGGCAGCTCCGCTTCGGCAAAGGCCTCGCGGCAGCACTGCGCGGCCGGATGGTCGAGCCAGCGCCCATCCTCCAGAGCGGCCAGCAGGCCCAGCGCCACCCGACGGGGCTCCCGCATGGCCCGTTCACCGCCGGGCAGGGGAAAGGGCCGCAGGGCCGCCAGCCGCTCAGCTGCAGGTCGCGTGGAGTCAAGGCTGTTGAGCCGCAGCAATTCGCCGCCCCAGAGCTGGTGGCCGGTGCCCTGGCCGGGGGCGTAGCCAGGCCATCCCAGGCCCACACCAGCAAGGGCAGCGGCAAGCCGTGTTCCGCCGCCACCGCCAGGCCATGGGCCCGGTGGTGCTGCACCGGCACCAACCTCACCCGCTCTGGGCCGGCTGCCTGCCGGTTCCAGCTGATGAGGGCGTCGTTGGCCAGCCGCTGGCTGACGTAGCCCGGATGGGCATCACAGGCGATCAACTGGGGCGGCTGCGGCCCCGCCCGTGGCTCCTGCAGCCACACCTCCAGCACCCTGTGCTGGCGCGGACCGGCCAGATCCCCCAGGTGGGGCGCCAGCCGGATGTGCCCGCCGCTGGCCTCGGCGGCGGCGTTCTTGAGATCGCCCCCCAGGGCCAGGGCGCGGCAGTCGACAGGTGGGGCCAGCGGCAGCACCAGGGCGGCGGGGGCATGGCCCCGGGCCCGGCGCAGCAGCCGCGGCCGGCCCTCCACCACCTGCACCAGGGAATCGTCGAGGGGGCGGGCGATGGGGCGGTTGTGGTGCAGCAGGGCATCGGCGATGCCGGCCAGCCGCTGGCGGGCCTCCTGGGGATCGGTGCAGAGCAGATCACCGCTGAGATTGCCGCTGGTGGCCACCAGGGGGCGGCCCACGGCCCGGGCCAGCAGCTGGTGCAGGGGCGAGGCGCTCAGCATCACCCCCAGCTGGGCACTGCCTGGGGCCACTCCCGGCCAGGCCTCCGTGGCCAGGGGATCGGCCCGCCTCAGCAGCACGATCGGGGCGGCCGGGGCGTGCAGCAGGTCGCGCTCCAGGGGCGAGATCTGCACGCAGTTCTCCAGGGCGGCGGGATCGTGCACCAGCAGGGCCAGGGGCTTGTGGGGCCGCCGCTTGAGCCGGCGCAACCGGGCGATGGCCTCGGGCTGGGACGCATCCACCAGCAGCTGAAAGCCGCCCACCCCCTGCAGCGCCAGGATGCCGCCGGCCAGCAGCAGGGCCGCCGCAGCCTGGATCGGCTCGCGGTCTGCCGAGGCCGCCAGGCTCAGGCTGAGCTGGGGCCCGCAGGCCGGGCAGCCGATCGTCTCGGCATGGAAGCGGCGATCGGCGGGATCGCTGAACTCCCGCCGGCAGGCGGGGCAGAGGGGGAAGGCCGCCAGGGTGGTGTGGGCGCGGGCGAAGGGGGTGGCGGTGGCGATCGAGTAGCGCGGCCCGCAGGCGCAGCAGCTGATGAAGGGGTAGCGGTAGCGGCGGTTGGCGGGGTCGGCCAGCTCGGCCAGGCAGGCCTTGCAGGGGGCCCGATCGGCCACCAGGGCCGGGGCGATCAGGCCGGTGCCCAGGGGCCGGGGGGCAGCCGCGGCGATGCGCAGGCCCGCCGGTGGCTGGGAGAGGGGCGGCAGCCAGCTGGGCTCCACCGGCTCCAGGCGCGCCGGAACGGGCAGCTCGCTGCTGAGGCGGCCCAGAAAGCGCTCCAGGGCCGGGCGTTCGCCGTGCAGGTCCACCCGCACCGCCCCGTCCACGTTCTCCACCTCACCGCAGAGCTCCAGGGCGCTGGCCAGGCGGTGCACAAACGGCCGGAAGCCCACCCCCTGCACGGTGCCGCGGCAGTGCAGCAGCAACCGGGCCGGATCGGTCACGGAGCTGCGGCCTCAGGCCAGGGCCGGTGCGGCCAGCCCGGCGGTGATGGCGTCGCGCAGGGCATCCATCCCCTCCCCGGTGCGGGCCGACACCTCCACGATGGAGGCCGCCGGCGCCACCTTGGCGATGTGGCGGCGGGCATGGTCGCGGTCGAAGTCAACAGCGGCGGCCAGGTCGATCTTGTTGATCACCACCAGATCGGCGCTGTGGAACATGGCCGGGTATTTGAGCGGTTTGTCCTCCCCTTCGGTGACCGACAGCAGCACCAGCCGCAGGCTCTCGCCCAGGTCGTAGGCGGCCGGACACACCAGGTTGCCCACGTTCTCGATCACCAGCAGCTCCAGGGCGGCCAGATCAAAGCGCTCCAGGGCCGGCTCCAGCATGGCGGCCTCCAGGTGGCAGGCCTGGCCGGTGGTGATCTGCACCGCCTCGATGCCGGCGGCGCGCAGACGGCGGGCGTCGTTGTCGGTGGCGAGGTCGCCCACGATCGCGCCCAGGCGGCCGCTGCCGCTCCAGTCGCGCCCCAGCCGCTCCAGCAGGGCGGTTTTGCCGGAGCCGGGCGAGGAGAGCAGGTTGAGCACGGGCAGACCTGCGGCCGTGAAGCGCCGGCGCAGGCTGGCAGCCACGGCGTCGTTGCGCGACAGCAGGGCCGCCCCAAGCTCCAGCCGGCGGGCGCTGGGGGAGGGGGCGGTGATCACGGCCGGTTCGCTCTGGCCGCAGTGGCAGGTGGTGCACATCTCAGCAGGCTCCCGGTGGGGGTGTCAGCAGGGCTCCGGATCGGCCAGCTCCAGGGAGGCCAGTTGCAGCTCACGGCCCCGCAGGAGCTGGCGGCTGATGGCGCCGCAGCGGGGGCACTCACACACCCCATCCTGGGCAGGAAACGGCGCCTGGCAAGCGGCGCAGAAACATTCCGCCGCCACCGGCTCGATCAGCAGCCGCGCCGCGGCGGCAGGGGTGCCGGCCATCACCACCTCGAAGGCCAGCGCCAGGGCGTCGATCTCCACCCCGGCCAGGCTGCCGATGCGCAGGGTGATGGCGGTGATCAGACCGCCGCCATGGCGCTCGGCCTGCTCCAGGGCCTGATCGCGCACGGCTTCCATGATGCTGAGCTCATGCATGGGCGTTCAGGCTGGGCGTTGATCAACCGTCGCCCTCATGCAGCATCACGACGAACAGCTGTAGTGGGAAACGCCCCCTGCATTGAAAAACTGCTCAGGCTTCAAGCGGTAGTAGCGAGCTTCCACCTCCTCTGATTGCTCTTCGTAGGGGTGGGAAAGAACGTTCTGCAACTCCCTCACCAAGGCGTAGTCACCCTGCATGGCCTGTTCGTACGCGGGCACAATCAGCCACTCTCGCCAGGTGTATTTGGGGTTCACCTGCTTCATCTGTGCTGACAGCTCAGCTGGATCACGGTCTTTGCCGACGTGGTCGCGCCAGCGTTGCAGCCAAGCCTGCCATTGCTGATCGAGCTGCTGCGATGGGTTGGCGTAGAAGCTGCTGTTCAGGGCTGAGGCCTGGTCTGGCAGATGGGACAACTCGCGGAAGAAGATGGTGTAATCCACCTTCGTTTCGGCCATCAACTGCAGCAATGCTGTGACCAGGGCTGGGTTGGATGTGCTCAAGCCAAGCTTGGCAGCCCACATGGCCTGGAGTTCCGTTTCCATCGCCGCGGCAAAGTCACGACGCACGTGATCGAAACGGTCCAGGACTTCAGGATGGTCTGCAAGCAGTGGGCGCACAGCGGTCCAGAACATATGGAAGTTCGCTTCAGCGGCGACCGGTTGATTGAAGAAGGCGAAGTGATCACCGCCGCCGATCCAGGGCTGGAAGGAAGGATCAAACAGCTCGCAGAATCCGAAGGGGCCGTAGTCAAGCGTGAAGCCACCAGCGGCACAGTTGTCACTGTTGAAGTTGCCCTGGCAGTACCCCACCCTGAGCCAGTTGGCGATCAGGGCGGTGAGGCGGCCGCGAAAACACCTGGCCAGCTCAACGAGCTGATCGACAAAGGCAAGACCTCGGTCAATGTCCTGTCGATATTCCCGCTCGATGAGATGGGACACGATCATGCGCAACTCGTCCAGTGCACCAGGGTGTGCCTTGCTGCGAGCACGGCGAGCAAACAGCTCCAGTTGACCGACCCGCAAAAAAGACGGTGCTACGCGAGTAGAAATAGCCACAGGATTGCTGACCGCAATATCAGGATTACTGGAGCGGGATTCCGGCGAATACCAAGGCCTCACAACGGTCTCGGATGTCGACACATACAGGGTCAACGAGCGCGATGTGGGAACGCCCAAAGCGTGCATGTGCTCCTGGGCCAGAAACTCACGCACACTGGAGCGCAGCACGGCACGCCCGTCGCCACCACGGCAGTAGGGCGTGGGGCCGCCACCCTTTAACTGCATCTCCCAACGCTGGCCCTTGAACACACCTTCAAAGACAGAGATCGCCCGGCCATCGCCATAACCATTGCCCGTGCCAAAAGGACATTGCTGGATGTATTCGGTGCCGTAGATCGAAAGGGCATACCCCGTGGCCCAGCCGAGCTGATGCATCGGCTTCCGAACGCTCGACAGGTCACCGGAAAAGACCTGGCGAAAGTCATTGTTCTGGGCGAGCGCGTCACTCAAGCCAAGGTCTTCAAACAGGGCGCTGCTGTGGGCGACATAGACAGGGTCAGCAAGGGGAGTAGGCGTAACAGGGACGTAGTGGCCCGAAAAGACCTGCCTGACACGGTGATCATCGCCATCAACGGTGGCATCAGGGTCGGCAATCAAGGAGTTCATCAATGAATAATCTGCCGCGTGTGCAAACTCCTCGAAGGTCGTCACGCAAGAGTCATTCAATGGCTTGGATGGAGACAACATTGCGAGTGGCTGAGCTGTTTCGATGTAACCGATCATATCGACAATCTACTAGAGTTGGTGCTTTTCAGCCCAGTCCTTCAGAGCATCGAGGACGCCCAGGGCCGTCTTGCCGAAATCAGTAATGCTGTACTGCACCGCAATCGGGCGATCACTCACCACCTCGCGGATGATCAGGCCTGCTTCCTCCATCTCACGCAGGCGCTGCGTCACCATCTTTTGCTGGCACCTCCCAGCTGACGTGCCAGATCATTGAACCGCAAAGGGCCATCCTTCAGATGCCAGAGAATGGATCCTTTCCATTTACCGCCGACAACACGCATGCCCCGCTCGATGGGGCAGGGCTCCAGGCAAGGCTGCAAAGCCTGCTTGCGGCCTTGGCCATCGGTGCTGATCGCTGAGGATGCGCTCATGGATCGAGTGGTTACTAAAAGTATACTAGTTGACTCTGGTTACTGCCCTGTCTACGGTGCAGCCGTCAGTCAGAGCTGTCATGGGTTCCGAGATTCATCTCTACACCGCCTCCACGATGAATGGCTGGAAACCGGTGATCTTTCTGGAAGAAGCAGAAATTGAGTATGACATCACCCCGATTGACTTCAGCAAGAAAGAGCAGAAGTCTGAGTGGTATCTGAAGCTTAATCCCAATGGCCGGATTCCCACCATTGTCGACCATGGCAACAGTGACTTCGTGGTGTTTGAGTCGGGCGCAATTCTTTGGTACCTGGCTGAGAAATACCAGAAGTTTCTGCCATGTGGGGAGAATGCCCGTTCAGAAGCCCTCCAATGGTTGATGTTCCAAATGGCTGGGCTTGGCCCGATGATGGGACAGGCCATGTACTTTCAGCGGATCGCTGCCCCAAAAGGCGACCGAGATGATTATGCCATCAATCGCTATGTGAGCGAGTCGCGCCGTCTCCTAGAGGTCTTGGATCGTCAGCTGGAGGGCAAGGCTTACTTGCTTGGCGATACGTTCACGATTGTGGACATGGCCACGTATCCGTGGGCAAGGTCATTTCCCTGGGCCAAGGTTGTAATCCAAGGATTAGAACACCTCCAAGCCTGGTTTGATCGGATGGACGCCCGGCCTGCCACGCAAAAGGCCATCACGATTCCCAAGCCATTTCCCGCCTTCTTTGGGCAAGGGGATGAAGCCGCCTCCCAGGCTGAAAACGCCTCACGCTTCAATGACTAAGCAGACGCTCACCATTTCCCTGGAAACTTCAGCATGACTTTAGCGATTGAGTTGCAGACCCAACGAGAAAGCTTCCTCAGCCACGTGCCTGAGAGCACACAAACACTGATGCAACAGGCGACGTCCGCCTTGGAACAATCAGGACTTCTGGAGAAGAGTCTCAAGGTGGGTGACTCTATCCCAGACTTTGCTCTCCCGAATGCAACGGGGGAAACCGTGAGCATGCGCGACTTACTCGCCAATGGACCGGTGGTCCTTGCCTTTTATCGCGGCGGATGGTGTCCCTACTGCAACCTTGAGCTCAGGGCACTGCAACAGGCGCTGAGAAGTATCCGAGACACAGGTGCGACACTGGTTGCCATTTCTCCGGAAACTCCCGACAACTCTCTGACCACCCAGGAAAAGAACCACTTGGAGTTCCCAGTGCTCAGTGATGCTGACAATCAGGTGGCTAGGGACTTTGGCCTGGTGTTTCAACTACCAGCAGCTTTGTTGCCTATTTACGAAGGCTTTGGCATCGAGTTGACTGCCTACAACGGCAATGACCATTTTGAATTGCCGATCCCCGCAACCTATGTCGTGCGGCAAGATGGCGTCATCCAGTATGCATTTGCGGATGTCGACTACACCAAGCGAGCTGAACCCAGTGAGATCGTCAAGGCCCTGCAGGCTTGAGACCAATGCAGCTCACTCTTAGCCGATCACCACGTAGCCCCATTTAACCATGAAGAATGCCTTCATTATCAATGCTCACGAAGCCTACTCTTTCTCAGAAGGCAAGCTCAATGCCACGTTGGTAGACATAGCAAAAGTCAATCTAATCCAGAAGGGTTATGAAGTCAGAATCACGACAATGAAGGATAACTATGACATCGAGGGAGAGCTGAGCAACCATCAATGGGCTGATGTGCTGATTCTACAGAGTCCTGTGAATTGGATGGAAGTGCCATGGAGCTTTAAGCGCTACATGGATTTGGTCTACTCTGCTGGAATGGGTGGTCAACTTTGTAACGGTGATGGTAGAAGCCGCCACGACCCCAGCTCGCAGTATGGCACTGGTGGCAGCTTGACCGACGCCAAGTACATGCTCTCACTGACATTAAATGCTCCCAAGTCTGCCTTAAATGATGCTAGTCAGTCGTTTTTTGAGGGCAAGAGTCTGGACGACTTGTTCTGGCCAATGCATTTGAACTTTCGATTCTTCGGCATGCAACCGCTGCCAACGTTTGCTTGCTTCGACGTGATGAAGAACCCCAGCATCGACGATGATTTTCTCCGCTTTGAAGCTCATCTCAATCAGCACTTTGCGATACCCGCTTCCTAGCCTTCGCTTGCCTTCTGCCTAGCCTTCGGTTGTCTTGGGCTAAGTGGTTCCGAATCGCCCCATTCTGATGTTATCGCGGCATCCTGCAGCTCGAAATCGCGCAGCCAGCCGCGCTGCACCCAGAGGGGCAGGATGGAGCCGATCGAGGCGCCGGAGATCTCCATGCCCTGGTGGCAGACCTCACCGAAGGGCAACCCCCGCGCGAAGGCCTGGAGCAGCTGCCATTCCGGCTCGCCGGGAAGATCGAGGCGGGTGGTGTGGCCGTCGCGCCACACGAAGATCCGGATCCCTCCCTGATCGAGATCAACCACTTGGTGCTGCGCCGCCGGGTTGGTGTTGACCTCCCAGATGCGGTGGATGGGGTAGTCGGAGGCGATCAGGGCAGCCCCGGCCGGCAAGCGGAACACGAGCCGATCCCAGTGCTCGGGATGCACCTGGGCCAGGGCCTGCAGATTGAGGCTGGGTTGATCCGGGGCATTGAAGGCCCGGTGCCAGAGCCATTCCAGCTGCGCCACATCCGCCAGGTAGGGAAGGGCGCCGGCCGGCTGGAACTCCGCCAGGAACCCGGGCAACCCGGCGCCGTAGTCGCCCAGGTCTGGCGAGCGGGAAACGCCCTGCTCCAGGAACGCAGACGCCATGGCCTGGAAGAACGCCTCGCCCACCAGCCGCTGGCACACGGGATAGATCTGCTCAAGGCTGCGCAGCAGTTTGCCGTTCACGCTGGTGCGGTAGGCCTCGATCCCCTGCCGGGCCGGCAACACCCGGCTGCCCTGCAGCTGAGCTGCCAGGCGGGCCTGCTCGGGCTCGCTGGCCGTGCCCAGGGCCGCTGCGGCGAAAAGCTGCTGGAGCGCTGCCAGCTTCATGGCAGCGCCTGATCCGAGCGCAGCGCCTCCGCCTTGGCAGCCTCCGCCATCAGCACATCGAGAGAGGGGATGTCGGTGTCCCACTCGATCAGGGCCGGCACCTGGGCAAAGCGCTGCAGGGCCTGCCGGTACAACGCCCAGACCCCATCCTGCACGGCGCGTCCATGGGTGTCGAAGAGGAAGCTGCCCTCTTCCTCATAGCCGGCGAGATGGATTTCCTTCACCCGCTCGGCGGGCAGGGCATCGAGATAGAGGAGCGGATCGAAGCCGTGATTGAAGCCATTCACAAACACATTATTCACATCCAACAGCAGGAAACAGTCGGCCCGGCGGGCCAGCTCACTGAGAAACTCCCATTCGAGGTAGTCGGCTGCGGCAAAGCTCACATAGGGAGAGAGGTTCTCGATCAGAATCTGCCGTCCCAGGAAGTCCTGCACGCGCTGGATGCGTTCGGCCACATGCACCAGGGCCTCCTCGGTGTAAGGGAGTGGGGCGAGGTCATGGAAATAGCGGCCCCCCTGGGACACCCAGGCCAGATGATCCGAAACGAAGCTGGGCTGCACCCGATCCACCAACGCTTTCAGGCGCTGGAGATAGGCCTGATTGAGCGGATCCACCGAACCGAGCGAGAGGCCCACCCCATGCAGGGTGATCGGATAGCGCTCGCGGATGAGGCTGAGGTGATGCAGGGGCAGGCCCCCACCGAGGTAGTTGTCTGAGAGCGCTTCGAACCAGGGAAGTGCCGGCCAGCGGCTGAGGATGTCGGCGTAGTGGGGCGAGCGCAGACCCACGCCCACCCCCTGGATATCGGAATCAGCCACGGCAGGCGCAGAGCAACAGAAGGGCGGGGGCTCTGGAGGGTGGAGGACACACCACCCCAGAGCCCCATGGATCAACGCAGGCTCAGGACTTCTTCAGCGTTCCCCCCACGATCTTCTTGCAGGTGCCTGTGGGAACGTAGACCCACTCTTCCGGGTCGCCGGACACCTTGGCCTCGCCGGCGCAGGAGTGCTTGCTGGTGCCGCAGTCGTTCATGCCGGCCTTGGCGATGCCGGCGCACTTTTCCATCCCAGCCTTGCCGGCCAGGGCTTCGCCGCCTGTGGCGGCCACCAGCCAAGGGCCAGAAGGCCGGAGATGGCGGTGCTGACCGCGGCATGGGGCGCCTGAGGAGTGTTCATCGGAATGGGGGGTGGAAAACGAAGGATCGAGCGCGGCCGGCTGGGTGATGCAGCCACCGGTCGCACGGATACCGCTCGGAAAGCCGATTGGATTTCAGGCGTCCACCAGCCAGCGGCGCAGCAGGCGGCGGGCCGCCGGCAGGGAGGCCTTGAGGCGGTGGGAGAAATCCCTGCCATGGCTGAAGCTGTGGGCGGGGATGCGCAGCCAGAAAGCGCTGGGGGCACGGCCGTAGAGGGCGGCGGTGATCGCCAGCAACTGGGCAGGATCAAGGTGGTGGCTGGCGCCGCTGCCAACGCCGGGCGTTACGGCAGGCAACGGATCGAGCCGGGGCTGGGGCACGGGGCCGGGCTGCTGTGGAGCCAGCCAGGCATCGATGAACAGCACCCGCTGCAGCGGCGCCAGATCGGCGGCCAGCTCCGGCGTGAGCTGGTGCACGCTGCGCCCACCCACCTGCTCAGCCAGCAGGGTGCCGACGCCGTCGTCGCCGCGCAGGGGGTTGCCGATGCCGATCACCAGGCAATCAGGCTGCAGTGCAGGACGCTTCAACGCAGACCTGGGGGAGTTGGTGTCATCGCGTTGAGAGCCGAATGTCCGACGACAATCTGGTTGAGGGGTCGCGCCAAACAGGTTGACCGCTCTGGAGTGGATCAGCTGAATCCGGTTGCCATGCGCAGGGCACCGGGCCATGCCTGCTCCCCTCAACGCTCACCAGATT
>NZ_JADEWM010000001.1:0-765967 GCF_015207615.1 Cyanobium sp. LEGE 06113
GCGCCGCGACAGCCTGGTCACGATCCCGATCCCCGCTGCGATCTCAGGCTCCAGCGGGCTTCCGAACAACCACTCTCTACCGGTCAACCAGATTGACGCCACCCGTCAACCTGATTGACACGGGACAGCCGAAGCCAGGGCATCACGGCAAACACCAGCAGCAGAACGAGATAGACCGATCCCGACACCGGGTCTCGGCTGGCGATGAACTCCGCGGGGGCCATGCCTCGGATAAGGGCGGCCAGGGCCAACTCCACGGCAACCATCAAGGCCAAGGCCAGCACACCGGCAATGATCGACCGACGAGGAGAGCCAATCTCAGGGAATTGGCGAAGGATCGCGCCTGCCGCCAGGTAGATGGCGATCGCCATGATGGGCATCTCCAACAGTTCCGCCCAGCGCTCGCCGATGCGTGGCACCAGGAACGGAACCCTCACCAGGCCAAGAGCAATTCCGGCGCCCAGCACCATGGCGAAGTAGACGAGGCCGGCTTGGATGGTCCTGGACATGGCAACTCAGGGCGAGTTGATGGGTTGGGAGCTGCCTGGGGTGGCGAACACTGCCCCTGAGTGGCAGGCAGGTAGATTGGGCTCACAGAGAGCAGTTGGTGGCGGCCTGTCCTCTCCAGGGGTTTGTTAGGCATTATCACGCAGCCTTTGATTGACCTGACGGAAAACCCAGGCCCAAGTGGCAGGGTTGATCTTTCCCTGTCCCCAATGTCTACTCGTCTTTGGAAATATCTCCTCGGCAATATCCTTTACTTTTTGCAAGAGCTCATCGCCGTGAGCAAGCACCGCGAACGGCTTTTCGCCATAAATCAGTTCATATTCTTTAGTTCCACGTTCTTGCCAGTACGTACGACAAAAGAGAACAGCGTGTGCACGAAGCCAGACCAACATGAATTCCGGATCTGCGACATTGGGGGCCTCTTTATGGCACTGAGCTCACAAGAGTACTAGGTTGCTAGGGCTTTCGTCCCCTTCAAGAGAGCGCGGAATGATGTGGCCATGCTGAAGTTTTCGCTTATGTGCGCAACGCCAACACAACTGTTCTGCCTTCGCCCAGTCGACGGGCAGACCGCATTCGCTTTGGTGACCAGTCCAGTAATCGACAATCTCGCGGTGAGTCGTGTCCATGGTCTTGCTCCCTAACGCCGCGAGATTAGGCGCGCGTTAGCGTGCCCTTCTTACTTGCCTTTGTATGTTTTTCGCAACTTCCTTGCCGCGACATAATAGCTCGATGCATCTTTATATATATCTTCAGATTCAACCGTTATAAACCTGCCAGTTTCTAGTAATCTGTCGACCTCAGAGCTAGTAATCCTTCTTATAGGTATTGGAATTAGTCCCAGTTTACACAAGATACTCACAAACTGGATTTGTAGATTGACTAAAAATGACATCTTCTGGCGTAAGCAAGGTGTTACAGAGATAAATAAACCATTTGGCTTTAGTAAGTCATATACCCGGAGCACTACATCCTGTGGGTTAGGTACTGTATGAAACATATTAAAAGCCAGAATGATATCATATGATTCGTTCGAATATTTGCTGTTAAAAATATCCGTTTGTTCGAAGCGTATGTTCTGAGCTTTCGCGGCAGCGGCTTTTCCCCGAGCCAACTCAATCATCTTCGATGATATATCAATTGCATGAACCGCCTTAACCTGCCCGGCAAACTGACAAGCTGTAGTTCCACTACCGCAGCCATAGTCAAGAACAAGATCGCCATCTTTTAGAAATTTCTTGGTGTTTTCTCTAGATCTACTATGAATGTACTCAAATCGCTCTTCGGTCTTGTCATAGTTTTTGGAAGCGCCATCCCAAAACTGTTCCGATTTATTCATTATCTATACCTTAACATGGAGGAAACATAATAACGCTGGCCATCACCTGGCCGCAGAGAGCTTCTGCCTCCGGATCTCGTTGGGCTTCAGGGAATTGATGGGGGCGGGTCAGGTGCATGGCCGGGTTGGGAAGTGCTCTTTACCATCAGCGGAAACCATTCAGGGTGGCGTATGGAATCGACTGATAAGTCGACATCAATATCAGGCCAATACAAATGATCAGCAGTCGGCCTTAAGACATTGAGGATCTGATGGATTGTCGCCGATTCAAACCAAGGAAATTCTGAATAGGGAAGAGCCAGCTCTTCGTCATCGACGAGGATCCAGACGCAGTGTCCAGAAACATTTGTGACCTCAGCCTTTAAAGTGGTTGTTCCAGGCATTGATGATCTCCTGTTGACGAGTCTTAGTCAGGCGTTCTGCTTCTTTAACTCTTGAAGAGCTTAGCCCGATATTCCGAGCCAGTTCAACGGTCGGACTGAGCTAGAACTTCGCCTCACCATCAGGATGACTGACATGGACATGAGGGCGACTCTCCTCGCGTGAAAAGAAGAAGAAACGAAATTCGCCTTCCCTGAAAACGGTTGGGGACAAAACTCAGTTCCTGATCCACCCACTCAGCATAGCCACGGCTGAAATGGTTGTTCGCATCTTTCTAACGCTCAAGATCGGCGGCGGGAAGTAGCCCAATACATCCATCAGGCATCTCCTGAAATTGCAGAATACCTCGTCACACTTCTACTGTAACTCGCTGTACTCCTACAAAATCAAGTGTCTCACACTCAGTGCTTGCAACCTCAAGGCAAAGCTCAATAGCTTCCTTGATACGTTCCATCAATTGATCCAGTGATTTGGCTTGCGTATGGCAACCAGGGAGAGCAGGGACCGTCGCCACGAAGAACCCTTCTGAATCCTTTTCGATTATTACATCAAACTGTCTAGACATTGAAGACACCTCCTCAAATCACTTTAGCTGCTTGGCCGCGGACTGGCACGGGGGTCTCGCTTACCGGTCGGTCCAACGCTTGCCATCACCTGGCCGCCGTAAGTTCAGGGCCAAACAGGAATCATTAGGAGGCGGCTCAGGTGAATGGCATTGTTAGATGCCCGCATATCGCAGCCTGATGTATCCAGAAATAACATCAAACCCTTGTTCTCCTCAAAAGCTACTTATTGGTTGCGGGAGGAGGGCTTGCTGGCGGAGGTGGCTTGTACCCTGTAGTTGGTGGGTTAACCGGTCTAGCCTGCGGCTGGCTTCCCTGGGAGGGACGGTTGGATGGTGGCGGGGGGTTAGAACCTCTACGCATCTTGCGGCTCTTGGGGCGCAACCATGAACTCAACCCATTCTACGGCAGAACTTGGGACCAAGAGGCCATCGACATTTTCCAAGGTGATTTGGCTTTCATCTTGCAGTACCCATGATGGCTCCTGAATATAAAAATGGCCCTTATCATGTTGATTCGGCCATTCACGAGGCCAACCATAAAGACGTCTGCCATCCTTGAGATGCAGAACAACATATGTAATCTTTCTTGAAAATACGCCTACCCATTCAGAAGGAAATGAGTTTCGTGTAGTTAATCCAAGTCTTCTGAGCCATTTGTGGGCGCCGTCGTTGTTAGTGTAAATTGCCAATAAAACGCCAGTGGCTATAGCTAGAATGAGTTTGCACAAATTCTGAGACGTGGAATCCCAAGGTCTCAGTGCATACACGTACCTACCTAGGAATACGAGGACTCCCCGTGCAACTGGGAGCATGACATGAATAAAGAATGTAAGGATTAGGGCTCCTATTACCCTTTCAAACTGGCCCGGCTTTGGATTTGAGGTTAGGCCGTAAAGAACCCACGCCGCAAGAAAGCCTGGCAACAAATAGCTGAGTAAAGTAATTGTGTCTTTGGCTATCTCGGGCATTTAGCAATCAGATGCGAACAACTTCTCGCTTGTCATTCTAGCGATTTCCAGTCGCACGCCCAGTGCATCTAACGCTCAAGATCAGCGGCGTGGATGAGTCTTGAAGATTTAACTGAGACCTCAGTGCGCACGCCCGCTGAATCTTGATGTTAGATGCCTATCAAGCCAAGGGTGCTTCCCGTTGCCCACTAGAAGCGGGATAATGCTTAATGGCGCACTACGCAACAGACCAGACTAGGCCATGCATCCTTCCAGTCTCTGCAACGATAGGATGAGGATCAATAGCCTTGAGCACTTGTCTGAGTTTTAGTTGTACATTTACGGGGTTGATGGCTCTTGGAAACAACTTTGAATGTTTTGCCGGCTGCTCTAGATGTAGTACAAGTCTAAGCCGGCCTCGTCTGAGAGTCTCAGCGGCAAACCTCCTTTCCGTGAGGTCAGTGGCGTTAGCCTTTGCAGGCAGCAGTGCTGAAAGTGTGTGCAGGACTTTCTCGGCGAACTCCTGATGGATGTCAACTATCTTCGTTCTGCGATGAACTCTGTAGTCCTTGACCTCAATCATCCATGCTGTATCGGGATTGAGCGCAATTAAGTCTACTGCTTTAATGCCAGGCCGCATGCGCAAAAACTGATTGCGATAGAAACTCCATTCGTCATACTTGCTTGCTAGCCAAGGCGAAGGGAAGTCGAATACTAACCCATCTACATGATGCACAGTCATGGCGAGGTCATTCTTCGATAAATCTATCGGACTGGGCAAGTTCTTCGTCAAGCGAGGTGATATCTCCGATCTCATCTATTGAGTCACCTTGAGATACGCTTACAGATCCATCAGTGTCTTTATGCAACCCGAAGAACCTTGCGCTTAGTTCATCAAAGGGCTGTTGAGATGTAAGGATCTCGATCTCTCGCAGCAAGAATAGACTGTGAGTTGCCAAAAAGACCTGAATGCCTGATGAACTTAGAGACAGAATGCTTTTTGCTACTTGTTTAATTAGCATAGGATTGAGATTCGCTTCCGGCTCATCCCAAAACAAGAAGCCTTTGTCCAGCAAGCTTCCAGTCGCAACCAACCTTGCAAGCATTCCAGCTTCCGCAGGCCCTCTGCGACTAGAGGCATCTCCAGTCGACCATTTGGAGTGCTGAGATAAAAGCGCCCAACTTTATCGAGCTCAATCTTTCCCCCCATAGCATCCTCGATAGGCGCTAAGAGTTCTTGAATGCGCTTTTCTCTAGGCCCTCTCTGTAGAGGCTCGCCTAACATTAAGCAGGTATCCCTCCAAGTCTCTTCAAACTCAAGATAGTGTCCCTCGTAAACTGAGACGAAGTTGGGAAAGATTGTGAGCAGCTCCCGTGTCGGGAAGTAGGCGGCAGACACTTCTAGCCAAGAACTTGGTGTCACTTCAAGTGCAACTTCGGTCTTACTGTTGGTGGCAAAGCTAAAGGATATGTTGTGCTTGCTGTCTGTGAACTTAAGGCTTACATCACATCTTTCTCGTCCAGGCTTTCTGCGAGCCAATCGCCCGAGTGCCTCCGGGCGGAAGACATTGACTAGCTTGTCTGCGAGTTTGACCTGCAGATGAGTCTTCGTAGGTGTAGTTGGACTCGGCTTCCTTCCTTCTTCCCAGAAAGTTGCAATCACTGAATAAGTCAGTTTTAAAAGGTGTGTCTTGCCGGCGCCATTCTCGCCAACAATTACATTTAGCCCCTTGCCAAAGGTCAAGTCAGCCTTAGTGAAGACGGTGAGATTCTTTGCTGTTAGGCGCTGCAGTGCCATTGAGGAACCAGTTTTAGGGGAGTTGCGCTAGATCTGTTAAGGTTGATTTTACCATGCTAGCCATCAATTGGCCTCCATGAACGAATGGGGGGTGGCGGTGCATAATCAAGCCCATTTCAGTCAGATCAAGGCACTGCAGCGACGGTATGTATTCAACACTTCTATTTCCCTGTGTCTTCAGTTGCTAGTCCGGCCTGAGTGGCTGTGCATCTAACGCTCCAGATCAGAAGCGGGCAGGGACGCATCGCCTTAATAGACAACCCCGCTCCCGTCTTCTGAATCTGGTTGTTAGAGAGTAGTCACCAAGTCTGTTGAAACAAATCATGCGCTAAAACTCCCATTCTTCCAATTCCATAAAGCCTTCAAGATTGGTGCATGGTACACCGAAGTGCTTGCATATATTCGGTATTTTCGTCCCATTGGCCTTTTCCTTTTCTTCAGTCACCACAGTGCCGTTGTGAACCTTTGCCCTTGCTATTATAAATGGATCAGCGAATGGCCCGCCTTTAAGCAGTTTCTTCCGCTCAAGGCCTTGCTGAAAATGATCAATTCCGTAGATCTCTCTCAGAAATAGTGCCTCAGCCACTGAAGGTTCTCTAAAGAGATCCTTATTCTGGATTGCCCATTGTGTATCAAGATGATCTGTACCCGAAGCCTGCATCTCTTTCAAGACTTCCCTTACTGAGAAAATCTCTCCTTGACTAACCAATTCATCAAAGTGCTTCCATAGCTGCGGAAATCTTCGTGGATAGAACCGAAAGAGTTCTCGAAACGAGTTCGTATCAAAGATATACATCAACCTTTGCTCTCTCTAAGAACTTCTCCTCAAGCCCAGGGAAGGACTTTGGCTTGATGTCAAGATAATCAGATGCTTGGACTATATCAATCTTGCCTTGATAGTAGTTCCTAAGGACAACAGAAATGTATGAGTCGCCAAGATAAGAGGACTTTGTGTTGTAGTAATTACCACTAGACTTATCAGTTTCAGCCGCAGCGCGTTCGCGTATACTATACCACTCGTGAATCATTCCCTCGTAAGACCTTCTAGAGACTAGGCCTTGGTCTAGTAACTTTCTGGCAATTACCTCGCTGCTTACATGGTAGGAGTCAGCAAGCTGGTCGACAAGAGTATTGTCTACAGGGAGAGAACCCACTTGCGAAATTAGATGCTCAACAGGAACGAGAATCTCTGAGGCAAGACTATTGCAAAGTGACTCCTCCTTGCCAAGATGCACTTGATTGGCAAGCCACGACTGCTCTGTCATAATATCCAAGAAGCTCTGCTTTAAGAGCAAATGGCACAGCTCGTGGAAAAGAGTAAAGATCTGCCTATTCTTAGGATGACTATTATTTATAAATATAATCGGGAACAGATCATCATAAACACAGAATCCAGATACTTCTGTGTTTTTAAATGCATCTTTGAACACAAAGACTCCCCGCAATGCAAGTCTACGTCTCCACTCCTTAAATGCATCATCACTACCTTGCCATGACTGCTGCTCTTCAATTGACACATCTAAGATCGACCGAAACCTTTCGGCGAATGACGAGCTCTCAATGGCTCCTGCTTGAGTAAGCCACGACAGACGATGTTTCTGTATCTCTTCTTGGCCTTCAAACAGCTCCGCGAGGCTCAGCTGAAAAACCTTTGCTTTTCTGAAAAGGTAATGAATAACAGGATTTAAGTTCTCAACTGAACTTTCAGAGACTGATCGGAGAGCTTTTTCAACAGGCTCTTCAGGAGGAGGTTTTGGGAAAAAGAATACAACAATCGGCCGGTGAAACTTCTCGGCCAACTTTTCTAGCTGTGAATATGTAGGACTTTCATCTCCAGATTCCCATTTGGCAATCTTTGAGAACTGCTTATTGGCTACAAGATCATCGATCTTGTAGCCTGCTGTCCTTCTGGCCCAGGTAAGAACCGCTGGATTTATGGGAATTCGATTTGCCACCCACTAGCCTGAGTTGATGAAGTTATGTTAACACTACAACGGCGTCGCTGCCCTGTCTAGCGTGATGTTGCGGGTTGTCATCGAATGTTAAACGGCACTAGGCGGCCGCGTCCACTCTTCTAGATCTCTCTAACGCCTTTTGGACGGACCCGTATAAACACCATCCTCATCTGTCTGCAGCCACATAAGAGCCCCTCAATCTCCGGTCAACACTACAAAAGCCCTTGTACCTCAGCGGCTCCTGGCTGGCCACCTCTAGCTCCTCGCGTCTTATGCGGGCCCGCAGAAGACCGTTCACAGGGCTACACAGCCAAGCACTGCTGCCATCCCCGGGAAGGGCATGGTCCTTCGGAGAAAGGCTCTTCAACCGTGGAGCTTGCCCCCCGATGCCACCCCTCACCCCCGCAGCCTCTCCGCCACCAACCCACCCTCCGCATCCCGCAACTCAATGTGCAGGGGCATCTGTCCCGCCGCGTGGGTGCTGCAGGAGAGGCAGGGATCGAAGCAGCGGATGCCCGCCTCCACCCGGTTCAGCAGGGGTTCGGGGATCTCGGCGCCGGCGGCCACCGGCTCGGGGATGAACTCCCGGGCAATCTGGGCCACGGTGCGGTTCATAGCCAGGTTGTTCTGGCCCGTGGCGATGATCAGGTTCACCCGGGTGATCAGGCCATTGTCATCCACCCGGTAGTGGTGAAACAGGGTGCCGCGCGGTGCCTCGCTCACGCCCACCGCTTCGTTGGCGTTGAGGTCGGCGCGGGCGCGGATGCGGCCGCCCATCAGGCTGTCATCCGCCACCAGCTGCTCGATCCCCTCCAGGCAGGCCACGATCTCCACCAGCCGGGCGTGGTGATAGGCAAACGAGGAGGTCACGATGCGGCCGCCGCTCTCCTCAGTGCCGCTGCGCTGGCGGAACTCAGCCAGCTCGGCATCGGCCCATTGCGTGCCGATTGAGTCGCACACATTCAGCCGCGCCAGCGGCCCCACCCGGTAGATGCCCTCGGGATAGCCCAGTGGCTTGTAGTAGGGGAATTTCAGGTAACTCCAGCTCTCCACGGCCTCGCCCAGGAAGCTGGCGTAGTCGTCTTCGCTGAGGCCATCGGCCACGATCCGGCCGTCGCTGCCGGTGAAGCGGATCAGGCCGTCGATGCACTCCCAGCGCCCGCCCGGCCCCACCAGGCCCATGAACAGCGAAGGGAAGTCACCGAAGGTGCTCTGCTCCCGCTGCAGCGGCCCGTCCAGCAGGGTTTTGTAGAGCTTCAGCGCCGTGGCCACCGTGGCCTTGGCCTCCGGCAGCCGCTCCAGGATCCACGCCCTGGCCTCGGCGCTCAGGGGCGTACGCACGCCCCCGGGCACCGCCCAGGCCGAGTGAATCTTGCGACCCCCCAGCAGCTCCAGCACCTGCTGGCCGAACTGCCGCAGCCGGATGCCGGCGCGCGCCAGATCGGGGTCGGCCGCCATCAGGCCGAACACATTGCGGCGGGCCGGATCGCTCTCCCAGCCCAGCAGGAAATCAGGACTGCTGAGGTGAAAGAACGACAGCGCGTGGCTCTGGCAGAGCTGGGCCAGGTTGAGCATGCGCCGCAGCTGGCGCGCCGCCGCCGGCGGCTGCACCGCCAGCAGCTTGTCGCCCGTTTTCGCCGCCGCCAGCAGGTGGCTCACCGGGCAGATGCCGCAGATGCGGGCCGTGATGCCGGCCATATCGGTGAACGGCCTGCCCTCGCAGAAGGTTTCGAAGCCGCGATACTCCACCACGTGGAAGCGGGCATCGGCCAGGCAGCCCGCCTCATCGAGATGCAGGGTGATCTTGGCGTGCCCCTCGATGCGGGTCACCGGATCGATCGTGATCGTGCGGGTCATGGGGATTCCTGCGGGCAGCTAGCCGAACTGCAGCATCGCCTTGCCTTGCATCGGCGGCATCTCGCCCCGCAGCAGCGGTTCGATGGCGGCCTGGATGCGCTGCGCCGACGGCGGGCAACCCGGCAGGTAGAGGTCCACCGGGATCACCTCATGCAGCGGCAGCACCCGCTCCAGCAGCTCCGGCACGATGCCGGGGGCATGGGGGTGCTGGGCGCCGGTGTCGGCCAGCTCCAGGTAGCCGCGATCCAGCACGCTCTGGCGGCTGCCGCCGTCCACCGCGCTCCAGAGGTTGCGCAGGGCCGGCACGTTGCCGGTCACGGCGCAGTCGCCGAAGGACACCACCAGCCGGGTGCGCTCACGTAGCTGCAGGGCCAGCTCGCGGTTGTCGGCATTGGCCACAGCCCCCTCCACCAGGCACACATCCACGTTGTCGGGATAGGTCTTGGCGTCGCTGGCCACCGGTGAGTACACCACATCCACGTGGGCCGCCAGCTCGAACAGCCACTCGTCGAGATCGAGGAACGACATGTGGCAGCCGCTGCAGCCGGCCAGCCACACCGTGGCGAAGCGCAGTTTCGGAGACGGGGTGGTCATGGCGAGCTCACGGGCACGGGTGCCTGCCCAGCTGCTGCTCCCGGGCGCGGCGCAGCAGCTGGGGCCGGGGCGGGTGCACCTGCTTCTCGGTGGTGGTGTCGTCCTTGTGGAAGATGGCGCCGGTGGGGCACACGTCCACACACTTGCCGCAGGAGGTGCAGGCCTCCACCTCGCCCCAGGGTTGATCGAAGCCGGCGATGATCGAGCACTGGGCGCCGCGCTGGGCCACATCCCACACATGGGCCCCCTCCACCTCGTCGCAGACCCGCACGCAGCGGGTGCAGAGGATGCAGCGGTGGTGGTCGATCACGAAGCGGGGGTGGGAGGCATCCACCCGCCGTGGCGGGTACTGGTAGGGGAAGCGGCTGTGGTCCATGCCCACGGCCACCGCCAGGGCCTGGAGCTCGCAGCTGCCGCTGGCCACACAGACGGCGCACACGTGGTTGCCCTCAGCGAAGAACAGCTCCACGGCCATGCGCCGGTAGCCGCGCAGCTGGGCCGTGTCGGTGTGCACCGCCATGCCCTCGGCGGCGGCGGTGGTGCAGGCGGGCAGCAGGCGGCCGCCGTCCTCCAGCTCCACCAGGCAGAGCCGGCAGGCCCCCACCGGGGTGAGCCCCTCCAGGTGACAGAGGGTGGGCAGCTCGGCGCCGGCCGCCCGCACCGCCTCCAGCAGCGAGGCGCCATCGGGCACCGCCACCTCCAGCCCATCCACCGTGAGGGTGAGCACGCTCATGGGGTCACCTCCAGCAGGCAGGCCGCCAGGTACTCCTGCCGGAAGTAGCGCAGGGTGCTGAGCACCGGGTTGGGCGCCGCCTTGCCCAGGCCGCAGAGGCTGGTGGCGCCCACCATGTGGCAGAGCTCCTCCAGGCGCTCGAGGTCGGCCAGGGTCGCCCGCCGCGCCACGAAGCGATCCAGCAGCTGGGCCAGCTGCACGGTGCCGGCGCGGCAGGGCAGGCATTTGCCGCAGCTCTCGTTCACGTTGAAGCCCATGAAATAGCGGGCCAGCTCCGGCATCGAGGTGGTTTCGCCCATCACCACCAGGCCGCCTGAACCCAGCATCGAACCCAGTTCTCGCAGGCGCTCGTAGTCCACCGGCGTGTCGAGCAGAGGGGCCGGGATGCAGCCGCCCGAGGGGCCGCCGGTCTGCACGGCCTTCACGCCGCCATGGGCTCCGGTGCCGCCGGGCACACCGCCGCCGATGGTCTGCACCACCGTGCGCAGGCTGGTGCCCATCGGCACCTCCACCAGGCCAGGGTTCAGCACCGCCCCCGAGAGGGAGAACACCTTGGTGCCCTTGCTGCCCTCGGTGCCGATGGCGGCATACCAGTCGCCGCCGCGGCGCAGGATCGCAGGGATCGCGGCCAGGGTCTCCACGTTGTTGATCAGGGTGGGGGCCCCGCAGAGGCCCACCTCGGCTGGGAAGGGCGGCCGCGGCCGCGGCGTGCCGCGCTCCCCCTGGATCGAGGCCAGCAGCGCCGTTTCCTCGCCGCACACGTAGGCACCGGCCCCCACCCGCAGCTCCAGCTGCAGCTGAAAGCCACTGCCATCGATCGGGGCCCCCAGCAGTCCGTGGCGGCGGGCCTGCTCCAGGGCCAGCCGCAGCCGTTCGATCGCCAGCGGATACTCGGCCCGCACATACACAAAGCCCTGTTCGGCGCCCACCGCAAACGCGGCGATCGCCAGGCCCTCAATCAGCCGGTGCGGGTCGCCCTCCAGCACGCTGCGGTCCATGAAGGCGCCGGGGTCGCCCTCGTCGGCGTTGCACACCACCAGGCGGGGGCCGGGAGGCTGCAGGGCCACGGTGTCCCACTTCAGGCCCGTGGGATAGCCGGCGCCACCCCGGCCCCGCAGGCCGCTGCGCTTCACCTGCTCGCGCACCTGCTCGGGGCTGCACTCCTGCAGCAGCCGCCGCAGCTGGCCGTAAGCCCCATGGGCCAGAGCGTCATCCAAGTTGGTGGGATCGATCAGCCCGCAGCTCTCCAGCACCACGGGGTGTTGCAGGGCAAAGAACGGCTGGCGCAGGTCGAGCTGCCGGTCCGCCAGGGCGCCGCCCCCTTCGCCCAGGGCCAAGGCCACAAGCGCTTCGGCCTCGCTGGGCTGGAGCTCCCCGAACAGCAGGGAGTCGCCGGGAGGGCCAGGGCCAGGGCCAGCATCAGGGCCAGAGCTCTCCCCTGGCCGATCGATGGCCACCAGGGGGCCGCGGCCGCAGAGGCGCAGGCAGCCCACGCTCTTGACGCCCACGCCAGCGGGGGCCGCCTGCTCGAGGGCCTGCCGCAGGACCTCGCTGCCGGCGGCGCGGCAGCCACTGGCGCCGCAGCAACGCAGCTGGACCGGGTCCGCCATCAGTTTCCTGCCTGTGTGGGGGCAGCGAGGGCCTCCGGGAGCAGGCCCGCCAGCCGTTGCTCAAGCCGCTCGGGTTGATCCAGCGGCAGCTTCGCCTCCAGCCCCCCGTCCACCACCAGCACCGGCGCCTGGCTGCAGGCCCCCAGGCAGCTCACGGTCTCCAGGCTCCAGGCGCCGTTGCCGGCGGGATCATCGAGCCGCAGCGCCAGCCGCCGCTCCAGCTGCGCCGCCAGCACCGCTCCGCCCTTCACGAAGCAGGCGGTGCCCAGGCACACGCAACAGCGGTGGGCGGTGGGGGCCCTCAGGCGGAACAGGTGGTAGAAGCTGGCCACCCCGTAGACGCGGGCCTGGGGCAGCTGCAGCTCCCGGGCCACCTGGGCCAGGGCCTGGGGCGGCAACCAGCCCAGCAGCTCCTGCACCCGGTGCAGCACCTCGATCAGCTCGCCGGGCCTGGCGCCATGGCGCCGCACGATGCGGCTGATGCGCGCGTCGGGGGCCGGTGGGGTGCCTTCGGCTGGGCTAGGCGGGAGAAGCGTCGCTGCCATGACCTGGACCGATCGCCAATCCAGGCCTAGCAGGGGATCAGGGCGCTGTCAGCGCCGGGCGCCGATCGGGGCTCAGGTCTCGTTGCCGCCGAACATCTCGTCATCGGCCTCGAATGGCTCGAATTCGTTCCAGCCGGGGCTGGCGGCGTCATAGAGGCCGAAACGGGCCGCCTCGTCATCCACCCGAGTCTCGCCGGTGGGGCGGGTGTCGCAGGTGACGCCACCGTCCGCCGTGGGCTGACAGTCATCGAACACCACGTTGGCCGCCGAGGGGGGACCCAAGCCCAGGCCCAGGGCGGCGGCAGCGGGGAGTGCTCCGAGCAGGGCGCGGGAGAGAAGTCGCATCACAAAGGCACGGGGACGGCACGCAGGGGAATCCTGGCTGGGATGATGGGATCCAGTGACTTGGCGGCGATGTACACCGACTGGACGGCCGTGATCCTGCTGCTGCTGACCGCAGCCCCCCTGGCCGTGGTCGTGGCCACCGCCGCCTTCTTCATCAGGCAGCAGCAGAAGAAGCCGACCCGCTGATCGGCTCCTGCAGCCGGGGCAGCGGAATCTGCAGCACCTCGGCGGCCAGCAGCGACCTGGGCCGTTGCCTGCCCTGTCCCACACAGGCCATGCAGGTGCGATAGCGCTGGCCATCCAGCCGCAGCACGCCACTGCCGCCGCACTGGCAGCACATCCCTGTGGACAGGGCTTCGCAGACACGCCGTTCAGTCATGCCGGCGCTCGCGAGCTGCCGGGCTGGGGTGTTGATCAACTCGGCCTCGTGCCAGCCGCTGGGGAACATCACCAGTGTGCGTGGATTCGCACACCACGCTCCCGAAAGCTTCCTTAAGAAGTGCGCTCCTGAGCGGCTGTCGCCCTCGTGGCCAGATGCTGCAGGAGCTCCGCGGCGCTCAGCCGCGATCCCGGCGGCACCAGAGCGGCGCTGGCAGCCAGCAGCCCCACCACGCCGGCCGCATCCAACCCCCTGGCCCGCAGGCCCTCAAGCCCCTCGGCTCCGCTGCGTTTGCTCAGCCGCTGGCCCGTGCTCTCCTCTCGCCAGAGGGGGACATGGGCATAGGCGGGAGGTGGGGCGCCCAGCTCGCGCATCACGGCCACCTGGGCGGCGGTGGAGCTCCACAGGTCTTCGCCGCGCACCACCGTCCCGATGCCGAGAGTGAGCTCATCCACCGCCGTGGCCAGGTGATACGTGATGAAGCCGTCGGCCCGGCGCAGCACCACATCGCCCACCTGGCTGGCTCCATCCAGCCGCCCCGGTGCTGACACCGGCACCAGGGCCGCAGCCTCCTGCCAGGCGATGGGACCGGCGGAGAGCCGCAGCCGCCAACTGGGCCATCGCCCCGCCACGGCCCCCCAGTCCACCTGGCTCTGGCGGCAGAAGCCCGGGTACACGGCCCAGTCGCCGTGGGGGGCCGACACATCGGCCAGGAGCCTGCGGCTGCAGCGGCAGGGGTAGAGCCGGCCGTCGTGGCGGAGCGCCGAGAGCACACTGGAATAGAGGCCACGGCGCTCGCTCTGGCGCCAGAGCGGCCCATCCCAGCTCAGGCCCAGCCAGGTGAGGTCCGCCAGGATGGCGGCCTCGGCGCCGGCTCTGTTGCGGGGCGTGTCGAGGTCATCGATGCGCAGAAGCCATTCGCCGCCGGCGAGGCGTGCTTCCAGCCAGCTCAGCAGTGCCGTGCGCAGGTTGCCGCGGTGCAGCGGGCCGCTGGGGGAGGGGGCAAAGCGACCGCGATAGCCCTGATCCCGCCGGCGCAGGCCGGCAGCGATCAGGGCCTCGACGTGGCGGGGAAGCGGCCTCAGCCCTGAACGCGGTCCTTGAACATCTTGCCGGCGGTGAAGGCGGGCACCCGCTTGGCTGGAATCTTGATCTTCTCGCCGGTCTTGGGGTTGAGGCCTTGGCGAGCGGAGCGCTCGCGGGGCTCGAAGGAGCCGAAGCCAAGGATCGACACCTTGTTGCCTTCCACCACCGAATCGATGATGGTCTCGATGGCGGCGTCGATGGCCTGGGACACGTCGGTCTTGGTGAGCTCGGTGCGGGCGGCCACGAGGTTGACGAGATCTGCTTTGTTCATAGGAGCGGGGGTGGCCTCTGGGGCAGCGATCAGAGCGTTGTTGGGGCGGCGCCGGGACGGGGAGGTTGGGAGGCCTCGGCAGGGTGGCCGCCCCGGCGGACCGGGTTCAGCGCGCCAATGGTATGGGTGCTGCCCGGGGACTGCAACAGAAAAGCGCCTTGCTGCAACGGATCTGGTGCCCGTTTGGTGCTGAATCGCCCAAATCAGGGTGCCGATCGCAACGCCACGGCCCCCTCCGTCACGAGTTTGGCGCCGCGCAGCGCACCCAGGCCGCCGCCGCAGGCGATCCACTCGGGGGAGCCTGGCGGCAACCAGCCCCGCAGCGCCTCGAGGCTGGCCAACTGTCGCGGCCAGTGGAAACAGCGCGCCGTGCGCAGCGGGGCGATCGCATTCGGGCCAACGGGGGCCAGCAGCCTGCCGCAGAACAGCACATCCAGCTCTGGGCCGCGGGCATGCACCACGCAGGCACCCGGCGTGGGCCCAGGCGTCCAGAGCAGGCGTACCCCCGGCGCCAGCTCACACGTCGCCCCGAAGCTGCGCAGCGGCGCCACCCCCGGCAACAGGTAGGCCTCCTGCTCCTGCACCAGCACCTCCCAGCCGATGGCCTGCTGCACGCGGCGGCAGCGGCCGTGGCCCTCGCGACTGGTGAGCACCAGCAGCCCAGGTCCGCGGGCGCTCAGCCAGTCGAGGTTGGCCTGGCTGTAGCCGGGGCAGTCGATCAGCAGATCAAAGCTCAGGCCAGTGGCGCTGGCCTCCAGCAGCCAGCTGCTGCCCCCCTGGCTGTCGCGGCTGGGGGCGAACAGCCACAGGCCGGGCCGCACCGCCTGGGGAGGGCGGCCGGGCTCAGCTGGAAGGGCAAGTGCTGACAGTGGCCTGAGCCGGGAAGGTCTGTCTAGTTTGTTGGGCAAGCTGGCCCGAGCCGTTGTCTGCCCCATCCATCTCGGCCCCAGCGGCGCCCGTGGCGACCCGCCGGAGTCGTCCCGGAGCCATCCATCCCGGGCGCCCGGGCCCGCTGGGTTCCTCCCTCACCTCCCGCGGGGTGAACTTCTCGGTGGTGGCTCCTCGGGCCACCCGGCTGGAGCTGCTGCTGTTCAGCCACCCGGACGCCCTCGAACCCAGTCGCGTCGTGGCGCTCGATGGCCGCCACCGCTCCGGCGATCACTGGCATGTGGAGGTGGAGGGCCTGGGGCTGGGCTGCTGCTACGGCTACCGGGTGTTCGGCCCCCTCCAGCCTGGCGGCCACAGCTTTGCCCCGTCCAAGGTGCTGCTAGATCCCTGCGCCCGGGCCATCGCCGGCTGGCAGGGCTATCGCCGCGACGCCGCGGTCGGCGCCGCCCCCAACAGCTCCTGCTGCCTGCGGGGCGTGGTCACCGAGCGCGACCGCTTTGATTTCGAAGCCGCGCCCCGCCCACGCCACAGCTGGCAGCGCAGCGTGATCTACGAGCTGCATGTGGGGGGCTTCACCCAGGGGGCCGGCTGTCCGGTGACGTCCGATCGCCAGGGCACCCTGCTGGGGCTGATCGACACCCTGCCCCAGCTGCGGGAGCTGGGCATCACCGCGATCGAGCTGTTGCCGGTGATGGCCTTCGATCCCGGCGACGCGCCGCCGGGCCGCCAGAACCACTGGGGCTACAGCCCCTTGAGCTGGATGGCCCCCCACCCGGACTACCTGGTGGGGAACGATCCCCTCGGCGCCCGCGACCAGGTGCGGCAGCTGGTGAAGGCCTGCCACCTGGCGGGCATCGAGGTGCTGCTGGATGTGGTCTACAACCACACCAGTGAGGGCAACCAGCACGGCCCCACCCTGAGCTGGCGCGGCTTCGCCGACCGCCTCTACTACCAGCAGAGCGCCCTGGGCGAGTACCAGGACGTGAGCGGCTGCGGCAACACGATCGCCGCCAACCGGCCGCTGGTGCAGCACCTGATCCTGGAATCCCTGCGCTGCTGGGCCACGGAGCTGGGCGTGGATGGCTTCCGTTTCGACCTGGGCATCGCCCTGAGCCGGGGCGAAAACCTGGCGCCCCTGGCCCGGCCACCGCTGTTCGAGGCCATGGAGGCCGACCCTGACCTCGCCGACCTGAAGCTGATCAGCGAACCGTGGGACTGCGGCGGCCTCTACAAGCTGGCCGACTTCCCAGCCCGGCGGGTGTCCACCTGGAACGGCCGCTTCCGCGACGACCTGCGCCGCTTCTGGAAGGGCGATGAAAACTGCTCCTGGGCCGTGGGCCAGCGGCTGAGCGGCAGCCCCGACCTCTACAACCTGATGCCGGCCCACCCGGGTCAGGCCATCACCTTCCTCACGGCCCACGACGGCTTCACCCTGGCCGATCTGGTGAGCTTCAACGGCAAGCACAACCTGGCCAACGGTGAGGACAACCGGGACGGCGACAACCACAACAACAGCTGGAACCACGGCGTGGAGGGCCCCAGCAGCGACCCTGCCGTGAGGGCGCTGCGGGAGCGGCAGCTGCGCAACCTGCTGAGCACCCTGCTGCTGGCTCCAGGCGTGCCCATGCTGCTGATGGGCGATGAGGTGCGACGCAGCCAGGGAGGCAACAACAACACCTGGTGCCAGAACAACCCCCTCGGCTGGATGCACTGGCAGCCCGACAGCAGCGATCTGGCCCTGCGCCGCTTCGTGCGGCGGCTGCTGAGCCTGAGACGGCATCTGGTGGACCTGATCAACCCCGAACTGCCGCTGCAGGAGCGGCCCCAGAGCCGCCACGACGATCACCAGCAGCGCTGGCGCCAGTGGCACGGCGTGGAGATCACCCGGCCGGACTGGGCCAGCTGGTCGCACACCGTGGCCTGGAGCATCAACGACCCCACCCAGGGACCGCTGCTGTGGTGTGCCATGAACGCCTACAGCAAAGCTGTGCACTTCGACCTGCCGGTCTCCACCTCCGGCTGGCTGCGGGTGATCGACACCGCTCTGCCGGCCGGCCAGGACCTGCCGGCCCGTCCGGGGATCTGGACGCCGGCCGGCATCCCCCTGGAGAGCCGCAGCCTGATGCTGCTGGTGGCGCGCCGCCGCCTGGAGGGGGTGAAGCTGGATTGAGCGCCAGGGACCAGGACGCCGCCGCAGGGGAGCGGCAGCAGGCTTAACAATCTGTCACGGTTAACACTTCTTTACACTAGGTTGGTGGTCGTTCCGAGCTGAGTGTCATGGTCTTTGCCCTTCTCTATGCGGTAGCTGCTGCTGTGCTGCTGTGCAGCTCCTTCGCGCTGATGAGCCAGGGCTTCAGCAGGGGTGCAGAGCGGCCGACGATCCGCAGCCGCCACCCGGAGGCTCCCCAGCCCGGTGAGCGCCTGCTCTACGTGGACCTCAACCGCGAGCGCCTCGAAGCCCTCTATCAACAGGCCTCCTGAGCCGTCCCTGGCCTCAAGGGGCCCCATTCCGGATGGGGGCATGCCGTCTCCCATCTGTTTGCTTCGGTCTGCATCCAGACAACCAGCAAAAAGCGGCGCTGTCCCTGGGGACGGCGCCGCTGCTGCGTTGGGGGCTTGGAGCCGGGATCAGCCGAGGCCGATCTGGCCGAGGATGCCCTGGCCGGTGAGAACTTCGGTGGCAAGACCGATCACGAAGCCGAGCATGGCCAGGCGGCCATTCCAGGTTTCGGCGAAGGCCACGAAGCCGAAGCGAGAAGCGGAGTCAGTCATGGTTGCGCTTGGTTGCGAAACGTGAAGAAATAGTAACAGTGGTTGGAGCCTTTTGGGGCGCCGCGGGGCCCGAAACGGGGGGCGGTTTTCCGGCCCTGCCCCTTTCTCAGTCAACACTTCACGTTTCGTTACCCAGCTTGCCAGAGTTTGGGGAGATCTCCCTTGAACGATGACCACCGCCCAACTCCTCGAGGGCTTCGCCGGGCTCACCGGCTCCCTGATGGCCCTCTGGCTGCTGCGCCTGAACCGGCCCGACCTCGCCCCGGCCGAGACCGCCGGCCCGCTCACCCGCCTGTTGCAACGTCCGGCTGTGCAGGGCGGTTTGAGCCGCTATGTGCTCGAGAAGGGCACTGCCGCCAACCTCGGCCTGCTGGCCCTGCGGCTGGCGATCGGCCTGATGATGATTCACCACGGCCAGGACAAGCTCGCCAATCCCCAGGCCTTCGCCGACACCTATGTGGCGCCGCTGCACCTGCCCTTCCCCCTGCTGCTCGCCTACGTGGCCGGCTTCTCGGAGGTGGTGGGCAGCTGGCTGCTGATCCTGGGCCTGCTCACACCGCTGGGAGCCCTGGCGATCACCGGCACCATGGCCGTGGCCGCCTATCACCACATCCTCACCGCCGGGCTCAACATCTACGTGCTGGAGCTGGTGGTGCTGTACCTCGGCGGCAGCCTGGCCCTGCTGTTGCTCGGCCCTGGGCGCCTTTCCTTTGACGGCGCCATCACCGCTGAACTGGTGCGCGAGTCGGTCGATGGTCCCCGCGACGGCCGTCCGGCTGCCCAGCCCCAGGCAGTTGCCGTCAGCGCCGGTCAGGGAGCCTGAGCGCCCAGCCCTCACACCCGGGGCCTGGACCATGGCTCCATGGTGCGCCTGCTCACAGTTCTGGGCTGCCCCCTGCGGCGCCGTCACCACTGCCGGGATGGCAATGGCGAAGGCGAGGCCTGCGAATCGCTGCTCTGAGGGCCATGGGCCCGCACCGTGGCGATCTGGCGGTAATGGGGGCTGGCGGCGCTGTCCACCGCGAAGGCGGTCCAGGAGGCGGCAGCCGCGGGCTCATCGCTCAGCACCGGCCATTCGAGGCGGACCCCCGCGTAGGTGATCCCCACGCAGGTGAGGTCCGGGTCGTCGGCCATCAGGGACCACAACAGATGCAGGGAGCTGCGGCGGTAGTCCGAGGCCGAGGGGCAGCAGGAAGGATCAGCGATGAAGCCTGGCGCCAGGGTGATGGCCTCAGCCCGCTCCCAGCAGAGGTAGGTGCCGTCGTCGGTGGGATAGAACCAGCAGGCTTCGTTCTCTGCCTGGTGCAGCGGGAAACGGTCCAGGGCGACGGCCTTGGTGCGGTCGTCCTCCAGCGCGTAGACCGCCAGCCACAACTGCGGCGGATCGAAGCGCGGGATCACCGCATCGCAATAGAGCTGGGTCGCAGGAGCCTGGGGCAGCCCCTCGGGAATGGTGCCGTTGAATGGAAGTGCCTCCAGGCCTGAGCCAGGCTCGGCAAGGCCCGGGGGTGCAGCCTCCGGCAGGGCATAGAGCCGGAAGGCCGCCGCTTGGCGGATGCCGTGGCGCTGGGCCAGGCTCAGCTGCTCCCAGTCGGTGTCGCCATCAGGAGGCAGGCCCGACTCAGGAGCCAGCACGAAAGCCAGTGACGCGGACATGAGCTGAGCTCCGGTTTCTGGGTGTACAGCCCCCCCTGGGGATCCAGCATGGCGGCGAACCCTCAGGCCAGCCGCGGCAACCGGCAGCCGAGCTGGATCACGCCCTGATCCAGAAGCCTGCCGAGGCGCAGGGCCGCGGCCTCCTCCACCCGGGAAAACTCCGTCTGGCGCCTGGCCAGCCAGTTCAGCTCTTCAGGAGTGATCACCCCGGTGGCCATCGACTCGAGAAACAGTTCGCCCATGGTCATGGCGATGTTACGAAGTGTGTTCATCCTGGCATCCTTCTGGGGGAGCCGTGAAGAGGGGGCGTTGCGAAGCGGCTGTCGCCTGGACGACCACGGTCTGGCCCGAGACTGGCCGTCATGAACCGTCGCTCCCTGCTGGTGCTGCTCGGCCTGGCGACAGCCGGATCGGCCCAGGCCGGGCGGGCCAGGCCAGGACGCGCCTCGCCAAGCCCGATCCGCGGCAGTGGCCGCAGCGGCGGGCTGCCCTTTCAGCCGGTGCCCACGCCGCTGCCCCTGCCCCTCGATGGCCTCAGCGCCGCGGAGCAGCGCCGCCACTACGGCCAGGTGCGCCTGGAGGATCGCCTCGTGGTGCCGGCTGGCTACCGGGCCGATCTGCTGGCGGTGTGGGGGGATCCGCTGGGGGATGGGAGCTTCGGATACAACAACGACCACCTCGCCTACCTGGCCCTGGCGCCGGGGCAGGCCCTGCTCACCGTCAATTTCGAGTACATCAGCCCCCTTCCCTGGGCGGAGGGGCTGGGTGAAGCCCGCGGCCTCAGCCTGCCCCTGGAGCAGCTCCAGGCGGCCCTGGCCGATCGCAACTCCCGGGTGGATGCCACCGCCCTGGCCAGTGGCGATTCCTTGCTGGCCATGGTGAAGGAGGTGGCCGGCGCTGCCCTTGAGGATCTCGGCATCGGCGTGGCGGGCCTGGAGCAGGGGCCCGAAGGCCGCTGGCGCCGCCAGCCAGGGCGCTTCGACCGCCGCATCAGCGGCCTCAGTGGCCTGCAGGATCCCGCCCAGGCCCTGCGCGCCAGTGGGCCGGCGGCGGCGGTGTTCCGCGCCGAGCGCCGTCTCGGCTACGACGACGGCCTCGGCGAGCGGATCATCGGCACCTTTGCCAACTGCGCCGGCGGCACCACCCCCTGGGGCACCGTGCTCAGCGCCGAGGAGAACATCCAGACGCAGGTGTGCGAGGCGGTGTACGCCGATGGCTCCTCCCTGGATCCGTCTGAGCTCCCCTTCCACTGGGACGGCCGCAGGCTCCGCGGCCTGGGCAACCCCTTCGCCCTGGCGGGCAACAAGTACGGCTGGATCGTGGAGGTGGATCCACGCCGGCCCCAGCGGCCTGCGGTGAAGCACACGGCCCTGGGGCGCTGCCGCCATGAGGCCGTGGCCGTGAAGGCCGAGGCGGGCCAGCCCCTGGTGCTGTACTCCGGTTGCGACCGCCACGGCGGCCACCTCTACCGCTTCGTGAGCGCGGGCCGGGTCCGAGACCCCCTGGATCCGGCCAATTCCGCCCTGTTCAGCGCCGGGCGCCTGGAGGTGGCCCAGTTCGGCGCCGGCGCCAGGGGCGCTGGATTCCGCTGCTGCCCTCCACCGCCCTGGCGCCCCAGCTCCCCAGCCACTACCAGCGCTGGGGCCTGAGCCAGGCCACGCGGCTGCCCGATCCCGACCGCCGCCAGCCCGGCGCCGTGGACCTCAGCAGCGATGCCGAGGTGAAGCGCTACCGCGAGCAGTTCAGCACCCTGGCCTCCCTCTACCCCGGCACAGGGGACGCCCAGCTCGGCGCGATCCTGATCGATGCCCATCTGGCCGCCAACGCCGTGGGGGCCACCGCCGCCGCCCGCCCGGAAGACACCGTGATCGATCCGGCCACGGGCGATCTGCTGATCGCTTTCACGGCGGGGGGAGCCGATCGGGAGGGTCGGGCCGACCCCGCCATCTTCTCCGGCCCGGCCGGGGAGCCCACCTGGCCCCATGGCTGGGTGATGCGGCTCAGCGAGAGCACGGCCAGCGCCGGCGGCTTCCGCTGGCAGATGGTGGCGGTGGGCGGCCTGCCCTGGGAGGGAGGCATGGGCTTCGCCAACCCCGACAACCTGGAGGTGGATGGGGCCGGCAACATCTGGGTGGTGACCGACCGCTCCTCCGGGGCCAGCCCCGCCGAGGCGTTCGGCAACAACAGTTGCTGGGTGCTGCCGAGGCGCGGGCCGGCCCGGGGCGAGGCCCTCTGCTTCGCCACCGGGCCCATGGAGTGCGAGCTCACCGGGCCGTGCTTCGACAGTGCTGAGCACACCCTGTTCCTGGCCGTGCAGCACCCCGGTGAAGTGCACGGCAGCCGCAGGGCCCAGGAGGTCAGCCGCCACACCACCGCCCTGGTGGATCGCGACGGGGCGGGTTTCGAGCAGGAGCGCTGGGTGCCAACCGGCTCGAACTGGCCCTCGGGCGTGCCCGGCAGGGTGCCCCGGCCTGGGATCGTGGCCATCAGCCGCCAAACCGGCGGGCCGCTGTTGCCCTGAGCGATGTCTCTGTTCTCCTGGCTGGTGATCGTGCATGCCCTGGCCGCCACGGTGTGGACCGGCGGCCACCTGGTGCTGGATCTGGGGGTGTTGCCCCGGGCCCTGCGCCAGGCCAGCGCCGCGCCGATCCGGGCCTACGAGGAGGTGTTTGAGCCCCTGGGGCTCACCGCCCTGGCGATCCAGGTGATCACCGGCCTGGCCATGGCCTGGATCTACCTGCCGGGCCTGCAGGGGCTGTTCAACCCGGCGAACCCGATCGCCGTGCTGGTCGGCACCAAGCTGCTGCTGCTGGCCGCCACCGTGGCCCTGGCCCTGGATGCCCGGCTGCGCCTCATCCCCAACCTCAGCGACGCCAGGCTGGGCCCCCTGACCTGGCACATCCGCGCCATCACAGCCCTGGCGATCGCCTTCGTGGTGGTGGGCGCCGGCATCCGGCTGGGGGGCTTCAGCTGAACAGGGGCAACGCCCGGCAGGGCCCACCCGCCAGCATGGGGGGCACTGCCCTCAAGCCATGCTGCTTCCCTGCCCCTTCAGCCTCATCAGCACCGCGGCCCTCGCCGCCAAGCGCCGGCCTGCAGGCCACGGTGCTGCTGCTGCTCACCCTGCTGATCAAGGCCCGCATCCAGATCAAGGCCGCCTCGGCCCTGGGCCTGTTCCTGCTGGCCCTGCAGACGCTGGGGTTCCTGGCCGTGGCAGGAGGTCTTGGCGCGCTGGCTGTAGGCGGAGCGGCTGTGGGTGGTGCGGGGCTGGCGTTCCAGCGGCGCTCCGGCCAAGCGGCGTGAGGGCGTGGCTCTTTGAGGGCGTGAGCGTTTGACCGAGCTCCCCCCCTGGCGCCCCCTGCTGCGGGCCGCCCGTGAGCGAGAAGGACGCTCCCCGGCGGCCCGCTGGCTGCAACTGGCCAGCGTCGCCGCCGCTGGAGGCTGGAGCAGGGCTGGCGCGAGGAAGACCTGAATCCCAGAGATCAGGTCTGTGGGATCAGGTCTGCGGCCGAATCGCCGCAGCAGGAGCACAATGGGAGCGGAGTGGTTTCCGAGCCTCTGGCCCGGAAGGCAACGAGGAAAGTCCGGTGCAACTCCGGCACTGTCCCGCAGCTGTGATGGAGAGACCTGCTCCTGAGTCAGAACGCTCGCCGCTTTGAGTTCTTTCCTGCCCGGCGCGGAAACCGGGAGAAACCATGCAACACCTCCGCTCCAGCCGCTCCCTCGGCCTTCTGGTGGCCCTGGCCACCGCCACGACCCTGCTGCTCGGCCAGCCGGCCCAGGCCCACAACGTGGCCTCAGGCGGCCTGGTGGGAGGCTTCCTGCATCCACTGGCGGGCACCGACCACCTGCTGCTGCTGATCGCCGTTGGCGCCGCGGCCTCCTACCTCTCGGCCGAGCTGCTGCTCTGGGGGCTGGCTGGCGCCCTGGCTGGAGGCGTGTTCGGCGCCATGGGCGGCGGGCTGCCTGGTGCCGAGCTGCTGGCGACCCTGGCCATCCCCGCCGTGGCCCTGCTGGTGCTGCGCAGCCAGAAGTCGCCGCTGGCGCCGGCCCTGGAGCTCTGCGGTGCCTGATCGCTGCAGCCGTGGCCGTGCACGCCATGCTCCATGGTCAGGAGGCTCCGGCCGGTGCCGCCTCAGCGCTGTGGTGGGCGGGTTCCTTCTCCGCCTCGGTGCTGGTGAGCGGCAGCAGCTATCTCGTGCTGCGGCAGCTGCCCAGCCGCTGGACCGCCGCCGTGGCCCTGCTGCTCGCCGTCGCTGGCGCGGCCCTGATCCTCGGCCCGATCGCCTTCGCTGCCCGCTGAACGCCGCAGAGGCGTCAGTTGGCTGACATCTGCACCAGACTGGCCGTGACGGTTCCAGTGGTTCACACCCTGGACGCAAGGAGGAAAGTCCGGTGGGGAGGGGGTTCTTGGACCCTCTGCGAGTCCGGCGCTGTCCCGCAGCTGTGATGGGGTTCGCTCCTGGGAGCACCCCTCAGTCAGAACGCTCGCCGTTGTGATCACCCCTCTCCCCCGGCGCGGACCGGGTTCCACGATGAGCCAAGCCTTTCTTTCCAGCCCTGGAAGCCACCCGCCTTCAGCCTGCCAGGGCCTGCCCGAGCGCTGAGACGCGCCGCAGACGTTCACGTCCCCAACAAGCACTCCAGGGCCGGACCGGGCCGGCGCCAGCCTCTGGTGTCCGCGCCGGCTGATCCGCTCGTGCCGTGATGCCCCCCTCGCCCTCCTGCATGACCACCGATCTCCGGCCAGCCGACTTCGTTCTGGCCCCCTATGCCCGCAGCAGCAACTGGCGCGGCGCCTATCAGATCCTCAGCGCCGTGGGCCCCTACCTGGCCTGCTGGGCCCTGGCCATCCATCTCGCCCAGCGGGCGCCCTGGGCCGTGCCCCTGCTGGTGATTCCCCTGGTGCTGTTCTCGCTGCGCTGCTTCTCCCTGATGCACGACTGCGGCCACCATTCCCTGTTCCGCAGCCGCTGGCTCAACCGGGTGGGGGGCTTCATCCTGGGGCTGGTGAATGCCATTCCCCAGCTGGCCTGGTCCAACGACCACGCCTTTCACCACCGCACCAATGGCGACTGGGAGCGCTATCGCGGCGTCACCGACCTGATCACCACCGACGACTACGCCCAGCTGAGTGCCAGGCAGCAGGCCACCTACGCCTTGCTGCGCCATCCGCTGATGGCCCTCCCCGGTGGCTTCTACTACCTCGCCATCCAGCCCAGGCTGGCGCTTCTCAAGGAGATCTCCCGGGCGGTCCGGGCCCAGGCCGTGCCGCGCTCGGCCGAGTTCTGGGATCTGCTGCTGAACAACGTGGTGCTGATCGCCCTGGTGGTGGCGGCCGGCCAGCGCTGGGGATTCGGCCTGGTGCTGGGGCTCTACGGCGTGACCCTCACCTTCTCGGCAGCCCTGTTCCTGTGGATCTTTTTCGTTCAGCACATCTTTGAGGGCAGCTACGCCCACAACACCGAGGGCTGGAGCCACATGCAGGGAGCTCTGGAAGGCACCAGCTATCTGCAGATGCCGGCCTGGCTGCGCTGGTTCACGGCTGACATCGGCTACCACAACATCCACCACCTCTCGGAGCGCATTCCCAACTACAACCTGCGCGCCGCCCACCAGGCCAATGCCCGTCTGCTGGCGGCTGTGCCCTGTCTGCGACTCGGCGACATGCTCAGTTGCGCCCAGTTCAAGCTCTGGGATCGGGAGACTGAGCGCCTGGTGCCCTGTCCGGAGCAGGTCGATGCCGTGGCCTGACTTGCCGGCTTGGCCAGGGCAGCCGTGGCGGGGACCGAGGTCCTGGCATGGGCAGGAATCCGCCTGCTCAGGGGCCTGGGAACCGCGCTTTCTGGAGCAGAACAGCCTGCTGATCGGCCATGCCGCCTGGGATGGTTATCGGCTCAGCGGCCGGGGTCTGCTGATCTGCCACCTGGCCGCTCCGCTCGAACCTGAGCACGACTGGCGCCTCGACGGCGTGCGGTTCAGCCGGCGCTATGTGGCGCGAAGCGAGGTGACCGCCCAGCTGCGCCACCAGGGGCTGGGACCGGCAGCGATCCGTCCGAGCCTGGGGGCCCTCGACAGCTACGACCCGGCCAGGGAGCTGGTGGTGCTGCTGAGTGGCCATGGCCCCGAGCTGATCGCCCTGCTCAGGAAGCTGCCCACGGCGCCACCGACCTGCTTTGAACTGGTGGAACGGCGCTGGAGTGAATTCGCCTGCGCCGCAGTGCCGTGACCCAATAACACCTGATTATGCGCATAAACGCGTAGAGTGATGACTTCGATGCGCTGCAGCCGCCATGGCCACCGCCCCCTGGCCCTTCGCCCTGCTGATGGCCCTGCAGCGGCGCCTGGTGTGGGCCATCCCAGCCGCCATGCTGCTCGGCCTGGCCTGGGGGGTGACCCTGCCCTCGGCCTGGCTGGTGAGCCTGGTGATGCCCCTCACCTTCCTGATGGTGTATCCGATGCTGATCGACCTGCGGTTGCCGCTGCTGCTGGGTGGCAGAGACCTCAGGCTGCAGCTCACGGCCCAGGCGATCAACTTTCTGGTGATCCCGTTCGTGGCCCTGGCGATCGGCCGGCTGTTCTTCGCCAGCCAACCCCTGGTGGCCCTGGGCCTGTTGCTGGCGGCGCTGCTGCCCACCAGCGGCATGACCATCTCCTGGACGGGGTTTGCCAAGGGCAACCTGGAAGCAGCGGTGCGCATGACCGTGGTGGGGCTGGTGCTTGGGTCCCTGGCCACACCGCTCTACGCCAGGGTGCTGATGGGCACAGCGGTGGACGTGCCGATGGCCAGGGTGTTCCAGCAGATCCTGCTGATCGTGTTCCTGCCGCTGCTGCTGGGGCAGATCACCCGCGTGGCGCTGATCGCCGCCAGGGGCGCGGAGCACTACAGGAAGGTGATCAAGCCACGGTTGGCCCCCTTCTCCACCCTGGGCGTGGTGGGCATCGTGGCCGTGGCCATGGCGCTCAAGGCGCCCCTGATCGTGGGCCAGCCCCTGCTGCTGGTGCGCATGCTGATCCCGCTGCTGCTGCTCTACGGCATCAACTTCGCCCTCAGCACCCTCGTGGCGCGCCGCTTCTTTCCCCGCAGCGACGGCATCGCCCTCGTGTACGGCACGGTGATGCGCAACCTCTCGATCGCCCTGGCCCTGGCGATGACGGCCTTCGGGCCCGAGGCTCCGAGATCGCCCTGATCATCGCCCTGGCCTACATCGTTCAGGTGCAGGCCGCCGCCTGGTATGTGAAGGCCACCGACCGCCTGTTCGGTCCTGCGCTGGCGGCGGAAGCCCCGGCCTGACGGGCCCGTGAGCGGTCCAGCTGCGGCTGCTTCCCCTGCGCCCCGCTGCCATGCCCTGGACGGCGCCCGCGTGCTGGCCGTGCTGCTGCTGATTCCCTTCCACGCCGCAGCGGTGTTCTACGCGGGCGATCTGGGCACGTTCTATGTGAGCAACCCCGAGAGCAGCGCTGCCCTGGGGGGCTTTCTGGTGCTGGTGCATCAGTGGCACATGCCCCTCTTTTTCTTTCTGGCGGGCTCGGCGAGCTGGTACTCCCTGCGATCGCGCGGTGCGGGGGCCTACCTGCGCGAACGCCTGCAACGGCTGCTGCTGCCCCTGGGGGTGGGCATCCTGGTGCTGGTGCCGCCCCAGGTGTACGTGCACGACCTGCAGAGCGTGGATTCAGCCCTGGGCTACCTGCGCTTCTACCCCCACTTCTTCGATGGGATTCGGCCGACGGGTCACTTCGAGTGGGCCCACCTCTGGTTTCTGGCCTACCTGCTGGTGATCACCCTGCTCTGCCTGCCGCTGCTGGGCCGGCTGAGTGCTCAGGCCAGCCCCAGCCCACCTGAAGGCGGTGCAGGCTGGCGGGTGAGCCTGGGCTCGTTGCTGCTGCTGGCCCTGCCCCTGATGCTCTCGGAGGCCCTGTTGCGGCCCCGCTGGCCGGGCTTCCAGAACCTCTACGACGACTGGGCCAATCTGCTGCTCTACCTGCTGTATTTCGTCTACGGCTACCTGTTCTGCCACCAGGGCGGCTTCTGGGTGGTGCTGGATCGGCGCCGCCGGCTCCTGGTGGCGCTGGCGATGGTGGGCATGGCGGTGTTCCTGGCCCTCACGCTCAGCGGCGCCACGCCCGCTGCGGGCGATGAGTCTGCTGCCGCCCAGCTGTTCCAGGCCTTTCGCGGCTGGAACAGCTGGTGCGCCGTGCTGGCCCTGGTCGCCCTGGCGCGCCGCTTCCTGAAGGCACCCCATCCGCTGGTGAGCTACGGCAGCAAGGCCGCCATGCCGCTCTACCTGCTGCACCAGCCGGTGCTGGTGGGCCTGGGCTGGTGGGTGGTGCCGCTGCCGCTCGCCATCGGCGCCAAATTTGCCCTGATCTGCGCCGGCTCCCTGCTGATCAGCCTGGGCCTCTACGAGGGGGTGATCCGGCGCCTGGGCCCCCTGAGCCCGTGTTTTGGCCTGGTGGGCCGGCCCTGAGCGCACTCCCCATGCAGCGCCTCTCGATCATCATTCCCACCCTCAATGAGGCCACCTGCCTGGCCGCCACCCTGGAGCGGCTGCAGGCCCTCGACCCGCCGGCCTGGGAGGTGCTGGTGGTGGATGGCGGCAGCCACGATCACACCACCGCCATTGCGGCGTCAGCGGGGGTGCGGGTGCTCCAGTCGCCGGCCACCGGCCGGGCGGTGCAGATGAATGAGGGGGCTCGCCAGGCCAGTGGGGCGCTGCTCTGTTTCCTGCATGCCGACACCCTGATCCCCACGGATCTGGTGGAGGTGGCGGAACGCGCCCTGGCCGATCCCTCGGTGGCCTGCGCCGGCTTTGTCTCCCTGATGCGCTCAGGCCAGCGCACCTGCTGGGGCGTGTCGGGGCTGAACCTGCTGAAAACCTATCTGGCGCCGCTGCTGTTTCGGCCGCTGCAGTTCCTGCGGGGGCTGAGGCTGCTGTTTGGCGATCAGGTGATGATCACCCGGCGCCACACCTTCTGGAAGGGCGGAGGTTTCGATGAAGCCCTGCCCCTGCTGGAAGACGGTGACCTCTGCCTGAGGCTGCTGAAGCAGGGCAGGATCCGGCTGATCCGCCGGGTGGTGGTGAGCTCCGATCGTCGGGTGCGGGCCTGGGGGGCCGGCAAGGCCATCGCCACCTATCTCGGCATCGGCATCCTCTGGGGCCTGGGCCTGCCACCTCGGCACCTGCGGCGCTTCTATGACGACGTTCGCTGAGAGGGCGCCGACTCAGCCCCTCTGCTGATTGAGGCTCCAGTCGTAGGGCAGGAACCGCACCTGGGGCTCTGGACCTGGGGGAATTCCATCTCCCAACCGGGGCAGGATGTAGCCGGGCAGAGAGGCGTTCACCGCCAGAAAGTCAGTCCGGTACCACTGAAAGATCCGGCTGACCCAGAGGATGTTGCGCTCCCGCTCGAAGCGCACCTTGGCGGGGTTGTGGATGAAGCGGTGAAGGTCAGCTTCGAGCTGCTGCTCCACGGCGTCGGTGCGGTAGGCGCGCTGGCGGAGCAAGGGACAACCCACCGAGGCACACACGATCGCGAAGTGAATGCGCGGATCCCCCAGCTGGCGCAACAGCTGATTTTCGATCTGGGCCAGGCTGAAGCAACCGTCCTGCAGCCGGTGCAGCGGCCGCTGAAAGAAGCGCAGAAAACCGACCCAGTTCGGCAGTCCCAGCAGGCTGGGGCGGATCGAGGCGATCGGGTAGGCCTCCAGCACGGCCTGAACCGTGAAGGCGTTGTAGAGGTTGATCCAGTGGGCCAGCTGCTCCTGGGGCCCTTCGGTGTGGGCCGTCTGGGCGGCCAGCCAGGCGCGGAGGGTGGCCACATCCCTGCTCTGCCAGCCGGCGTAATCCACCCTGCCGTCGCCATCCACATAGCGCTGCAGCAGCTGGTCCCAGACGGCCGGGTCTTTCAAGCGGCAGGGGGCGAAGGGGCAGAGGGCATCCGCTCAGGTGAGGTTGCCCTCGCGCTGATCCGGCATTGAGGGCGGTGTGGGCGGTGGCTGCAACACCGGCAGCAGGCTGTTCAGGCCCAGCATCACGAACGACAACGCCCCCACCAGGGCCAGCAGCCGCATGCCGAGGGGCAAGCCCCGATCCACCAGCCTGTCGTCGGCATCCTGGTCGTCGGGCTCGGGGGGCAGGGGCGTCATCGGGGGAAGCGGCTCAGCAGCCCATTCTCGCTGCCGCTGGCGAAGGGGGCAGGCGCCTTGGCGTGGAGCGCTTGCCTCCCTTGACTCTCCAGCTGGATGGAGACCATACGGTGGACTGAACCGCTTCGTTGTCCCCTTTCCCCATGGTTGGATCCGCCTTTCGGTTCGGAGTGTCCGCACTGGCTCTGGCTTCGTTGCTCTCCTCCCCGGCCCTGGCCCAGGTGGATCCCCACGAGGGTCATCACGGCATGGACGGCATGCCAGGCATGACGACCCCAGGCCACGCCCATGACGTGGGCCCCGCCGGCGCCACCTACGACCTGCGCTTCCTCGACGGCATGGTGCAGCACCACACCGGCGCCCTGCGCATGAGTGAATTCGTCTTCGGCATTGACCAGCCCGGTGTGGGGGCCCTGGGCAACACGATCTGGCGGGATCAGGCCAGCGAAATCCGCGCCATGGGGCTGTGGCGCAAGGCCTGGTATCCCCAGGCGCCGGTGTATCCCGTGGCGCTGGCGCCTGGCGGCGATCCCAACAGCCTCTCCGGCCTCACCCGCATGAGCCAGGCCCAGATCGAGGGCATGCGGATGATGGGCGCCGGACCCACCCTGGAGAACCGGGTGGTGTGGTTCCTCGAGGGCATGATCCACCACCACGGCGGGGCGCTGATCATGGCCCACGACGCCCTGGCCAAAAGCACCAACACCACGATCCGGCGCTTCGCGCGGGCTGTGATCGTGGCCCAGCGGGCCGAGATCATCGAGCTGCGCCGGATGCTGGCGGTGGAGGGATTGCGCAAGCCGGAGTACTCGCAGTACGACAAGCTCTTTGCCCTCTGAGCGGCCAGGCCGAGCGGCAGGGGGGCGTTCATGTGGCGCTGGTCATGATGGTGGGCCTGGCTGACTACTCCACCTCGAGCCTGCCCCGCACCATGTTCATGCCGCAGTGGAAGGGATAGCTGCCGGCAGCCCTGGCCGGCAAGTCCACGGAGGTGGTGGCATCCAGGGGCAGATCGAGGGATTGGTGGAAATCGGGGAAGATCACCTTCGCCACGCAGCCGCTCGGATCGATCCGGTGAAAGCTGAGCCGCACCGGCTGGCCGGCCTTCACCCGGATCCGCGAGGGGGCATAGCCGCCGTCCACGGTGATGGTGATCTCCTGCAGGCCGTGCTCCCCCTCGCGGGCCGCCACGCCACCACCATGGCGGCCGAGGAACCACCACAGCTCCCAGATGATCAGTGCCACCCCTGCGCCGGCCACCAGGACCTTCAGCAGCACAGGCTGCTCGATGCTGCGCCAGAGCGGCTCGGCGGTGGAGGCGCTGGTGGCAGCGGCAGCGAGGCCAGGCAGGAGCGACATCAGGGCTGGGAGTGTCATCAGGCAGCCCTCGGCAGGGGCGCAGGCCGGAAGCGGCGCAGCCGCAGGGCATTGCTCACCACCGACACGGAGCTGAAGGCCATGGCAGCGCCGGCCAGCATCGGGCTCAGCAGCCAGCCGGTGAGGGGGAACAGCACACCGGCGGCGATCGGGATGCCGGCCACGTTGTAGGCGAAGGCGAAGAACAGGTTCTGGCGGATGTTGGCCATGGTGTGGCGGCTGAGCTCGATCGCCGCCGGCACGCCGGCCAGGTTGCCGGAGATCAGGGTGACGTCGCTGGCGGCGATCGCCACATCGGTGCCGGTGCCCATGGCGAGGCCCACGTCGGCCTGGGCCAGGGCGGGGGCGTCGTTGATGCCGTCGCCCACCATCGCCACCGGGCCCTCCCCCTGCGCCTGCAGCCGTTGCACCACCGAGGCCTTGTCGGCGGGACGCACCTCGGCCACCACCCGCTCGATCCCCACCTGGGCGGCCACCACCTCGGCGGTGCGGCGGGCGTCACCGCTGAGCATCACCACCTGCAGACCCAGCCGCCGCAGCGCCGCCACCGCTGCCGTGGCACTGGGTTTGAGCGGATCGGCCACCCCGAAGCAGGCCTCGATCCGTCCGTCCACCACCACGGCCGCCACACTGCAGGCCAGGGCCTCCAGGCGCTCCACCAGGGGCTCGAGGGCCGCGGTGTCGATGCCGAGTTCGGGGAGCCAGCGGGGGGTGCCGACCCGCACCTGCTGGCCGGCGATCACCCCCTGCACGCCGCGTCCCGCCACGGCCTCGAAGTCCGTCACCGCCGGCAGATCGCCCGGCTGCAGCTGGTGTGTGGCATAGGCCACGATCGCCTCGGCCAGGGGATGCTCCGAGCGGGATTCCAGTGCGGCCGTCAGGGCCAGCAGGGTGTCAGCCGGCAGCGCGCCACCGTCGAGTCGCTCGAACTGGGTCACCTCCGGCTGGCCGCGGGTGAGGGTGCCGGTCTTGTCGAGCACGATGGTGCGCAGCGTGCCGGCGGTTTCGAGGGCCTCGGCGCTGCGGAAGATCAGGCCGTTCTCCGCCCCCTTGCCGGAGGCCACCATGATCGAGGTGGGGGTGGCCAGGCCCAGGGCGCAGGGACAGGCGATCACCAGCACGCTCACCAGAAACAGCATCGCCAGCACCGCATTGCCGCTCACCAGGAACCAGATCACAAAGGCGGCAATGGCCAGGGCGATCACCGCCGGCGCGAACCAGCTCACCACCTGATCAGCCACCCGCTGCACCCGGGTGCGGGAGCTCTGGGCCTGGCGCACCAGCTCCACGATCTGGGCCAGCACCGTGCCTGTCCCCACCCGGCTGACCCGGAAGGTGAAGCTGCCGCTGCGGTTCATCGAGGCGCCGATCACCGCATCGCCCACCGCCTTGGCCACAGGCGTGGGCTCCCCGGTGAGCATCGATTCCTCCACCCAGGAGCTGCCTTCGCTCACCACCCCATCGGTGGGCAGCTTCTCGCCCGGGCGCACCTGCACCAGATCGCCCACCACCAGCTGTGAGACGGGGATCTGCACTGGCTGGCCGTGACGCAGCACCCGGGCCGTGGGGGGCTGGAGCTGCAGCAGGCGCCGGATCGCCTCGGAGGTCTGCCCCCGGGCGCGGGCCTCCATCAGGTTGCCCAGCAGCACCATGGTGAGGATCACGGCGGCGGTTTCGTAGTAGACGTCTGCCGGCAGGCCCTCGGCGATCAGCAGCTGGGGGAACACGGTGCTGAACAGCGAGGTGAGCCAGGCGATGCCGGTGCCGGCCGCCACCAGGGTGTTCATGTCGGCGCTGTGCTGGCGAAAGGCCGAGGCGGCGCCGCTGAAGAAGCCCCGGCCGCACCAGAACAGCACCGGCGTGGTGAGGATCAGCTGGGTCCAGGGGCTGGTGAACCAGCCCGGCAGGAAGGGCAGGCTGTGGACCCCGAGCATGTGGGGCAGGCTGGCGAGCATCACCAGGGCGGTGAGCACCACCGCCACACTCACCTTGCGGCGCAGCTCGGTGCGTTCCCGGGCCAGCTCCCGCTCCATGCCATCGGCCGCGCCGGCTGGATCCTCGGCATGGCAACAGGGAGGGCTGGCGGACGGGGTGCTCATCGCGGGGGCTGGAGGAAGGGCTGGGGCGCTGCGGGTGACAGTGCCTTTAACCTATGGGCTCTAGTTGGCTGGAGAGTCAAGGCCAGGCTGCTCAAAGCCAGGGGCGGAAAGCCGCTCAGCGAGGGCTACAGTCTCCATTGAGATGGACAGTTTGCTTCCTGTGGCCTGCGCCCCCGTCACCTCCCGCGCGGCTACCACACCACGGGCCGGCCGTTCTCCATGTGTGGCGCCGGCACCTGCAGGCATGAAGATCGGCGCGCTGGCCAGCCGCAGCGGCCTGCCCGTGAAGACGCTCCGTTACTACGAAGAGCTCGGTCTGCTGCCAGCGGTGGGCCGTAGCACCGGCGGCTACAGGCTGTTCGCAGAAGACAGCCTGCGCCGTCTGGAGTTCATCCGGCGGCTCAAGACCCTGGGGCTCAGTCTTGATGACATTCAGGGATGCCTGGCGGTCCACGATGCCGGCCAACTCCCGTGTGGCGACATCCAGCGGCAGCTCCAGCGCCAGATCGATCTGGTGGATGAACGCCTGCGGGAGTTGCGCCAGTTCAGAACGGAACTGCTGGACCTGCTCGGAAACTGGCAGAGCGATCCACAGCCGAACACCAGCGTCATCTGTCCCAATCTCAACGTCTGAACGGGATGGCCTGGGCTGACTGGCTGGCTTGGGGACAGCGACTTCTTGAACGAAGGCCATGAAGATCATCACGGTCATCTCGTATCCGAGAACGGGATCCTCATTGCTGATTCGCAAAATTGGACAATTTCGAGTAACAGCTCTTCTTGAGATCTTCCATGTCAACCCGGCCATAGCAACACGCCATTTGCAACGTGATCGAGCCCTTAGGGCGTGCTCTGAGTTCATTCAAGGATACTCAAGGGAGGTCTATCGTCACGATCCTCTCGCCTTGATTGATGCCATTTCGGAGTTGAAACCCAACTCCGAGGCACTGGTGTTCAAGGTTTTCCCGGCACACTTGTCCGCCGAGGCGCTTGAGAGAGTAGTGGCGCGATCTGACGCTCTGGTGATCCATACCCGAAACCGGCTCCATTCGTTTCTTTCGGATGTGATTGCAACCCGCCTTGGTTCGTGGGGTGGCATGCAGACCGCAGACCAGCACGTGGTTTTCTCTGCCGATTCGTTTCAGTCTTATTCGGCCCACATCCATGACTTTCTATCATTGTCTCTGAAGCTGGCAATCGATCACAAGACCAGCATCTTATTTTCTGATTACGAGACGATTATCGAGCCATCTTGCTGTGCCGACTTTGTGGAGGCAATGTTGACCACCCTTCTCGGCCACAGGCCAAAGACTATGGCGGTCAACACATCTACTGGGCTTCCGGTAAGGCAGGATAGCCGGATACTGGCCACTCAGAAGGTTGCCAACCCTGACGAGCTGGCCGCCTTCCTGGCTCAGCACAGCCTGCAAATGCTCGACAGCGGCATAGTCGATATCGCTTTCTCTGACTACTCTTTGCTTGGCATCGCAACAGCGTGATGACGTCTTCCATGGCCTCTGCAGAGGCCAGTGCGCGTGACCCCGAAGCGGGCTCTGAACACCAGCCCGATTCCATGGCCATCAGGCGTAGAGCCTGAGCCAGGCAGGGGGAAGGTCACGGCATGGATCAGGACGTGATCTGCCAAGCGCTGGACTCAGGGCGCCGGCGCCCCGCTGAGCTGCTCGATCAAGGTGGCGTTGAGCGCGTTTTCGCAGCCCAGCCACACGATCGGCCCGATGCTGCCGCCCTCGACCGGGCGGGTGGTCTGCTCGCACACCTGGCGCCGGCTGGAGCGCCACGGCTCGAGCATGGCGCCCTGGCCCAGCAGGCCCTCCAGGCTCACATCGGCCTGGTTGCGCTGCTGCCAGAGGCAGGCCACGATCTCCTGGGTGTTGCCATCGCAGTCGGGCTGGAAGGGAAACGCCTGCCGCTGCCGCAGCGAATCCTGAAGGCTGTTCTGAGTTGCGGGCGCCTCAGCCGGGGAGGCCTTGCCCAGGGGAGACTCTCCTGAGCGGGCCGCGACCGGAGCCAGGGCTGGCCAGAGCAGCACCGAACTGAGCAGAAGCCAGCAGCGCGGAAGGGAACGGATCACCAAGGCGTGGAGCGGCAAGGCGTGGAGCGGCAAGGCGTGGAGCGGCAAGGCGTGGAGCGGCAAGGCGTGGAGCGGCAAGCGGGCGGCGGGAATCGAACCCGCATCATCAGCTTGGAAGGCTGAGGTTTTACCACTAAACTACGCCCGCATCAGTACGTCTGTACTGCTTCTGGCCCTGTCGGGCTCCGCCATTATGGCCTGCGTTCCGCGTCCCCTCCCCTGCAGCCCTTGGCGCCCACCGCAAGCGAAGCGCCAGCCCCACCGGTGCCCCTCACGGATGCCGCGGATCTGCGCGGAGCGGCCCGTCAGCGCCTGCTCTGGGCCTACGGCCTGGGCGACGCCGGCACCGGCATGGCCGCCTCGCTGATCGGCTTTTACCTGTTCATCTTCTACACAGCAGCGGCCGGGCTGCCCTCCTGGATGGCGGGCCTTGTGCTGATGATCGGCCGCCTCTGGGATGCGGTGAACGACCCGGTGGTGGGCTGGCTCAGTGACAAGACCCAGAGCCGCTGGGGACCGCGCATCCCCTGGATCCTCGGCAGTGCCCTGCCCCTGGGCGTGGCGATGGCGGCGATGTGGTGGCTGCCGCCCGGCAACCAGTGGGTGAAGTTCGCGGTGTTCCTGCTGATCTCGATGCTGGCCAACAGCTTCTACACCGGGGTGAACCTGCCCTATGCCGCCCTGGCGGCGGAACTCAGCACGGATGTGTCGCTGCGCACGCGGCTCAACTCCTCACGCTTCACCGGCTCGATCATCGCCAGCCTGGTGGGCATCGTGCTCGGTGGCCTGCTGCTGCGCGACCACCACAACCCCGCCAGCTACCTGCAGCTGGGCGTGCTCACCGGCCTGCTGGTCACCAGCTCCACCCTGCTGTGCGGCTGGGGCCTGGCCCCGGCAGCCCGCCACTGCCAGCGGCCACTGCAGCACGCCGGCACCACCCGCCGCCTGCTGAAGCGGGTGCGCGCCAACGGCCGCTTCCTGCGCGTTCTGGGCCTCTACCTGCTGCTGTGGTGCGCCCTGCAGATCATGCAGACCGCTGCTCTCATCTACCTGCCGGTGGTGATCGGTCTGCCGGAGAGCTGGAGCAACTGGATCCTGCTGCCCTTCATGGTGAGCACCCTGGCGGGCCTCTGGGTGTGGACGGCGGTGTGCCATCGCTCCGGGCGGCTGCGGGCCCTCCATCTGGGCACCTGGCTCTGGATCGCCGCCTGCCTCTCCGCCATGGTGTTGCCGGCCATGCAAGCCGGCATCGCCCCCTTGGGCTCCCTGGCCAACGGTCTGCGCCTGGCGGCGTTGCTGGCCACGATCATGGTGGCTGGCCTCGGCGCCTCGACGGCCTACCTGATCCCCTGGGCGCTCCTACCGGATGCCATCGACGCTGATCCTGAAAAACCGGCCGGCCAGTACAGCGCCTGGATGGTGCTGGCCCAGAAGATCTGCATCAGTCTGGCCCTGTTCTTCTTCGGCAACATGATGAGCCTGAGTGGCTACCAGGCGGTGCGCGATGCCCTTCAGCCCGCCAGTGCGCTGGTGGCGATCCGGCTCTGCATGGGCCTGATCCCAGCGGTGCTGGTGGTGCTGGGGCTGGTGGTGATGCGTCGCTGGCCGGAGCGGCTCCCTCTTCAGCCATGACCCGTGCTTCTGCCCTGGTGCGTTCCCTGCGGTTGACCCGTTCGCCTGGGTTGCCCAGCTGGCTGCGGGCCCCGCGTTGGCTGCGGCGGCTGGCGGTGAGCGGCCTGATCGGGGGCCAGGCGGTGAGCGCCATCGCCCGCGGCCGCATCGGCGTCAACGACCTGATGAACGAGCTGCTGGAAGCCGGCCCGGGCAGCTTCCTGATCGTGGTGATCACAGCCCTGGCTGCCGGCACCGTGTTCAACATCCAGGTGGTGGCCGAGCTCTCCAAGCAGGGCGCCAGCGCTGCCGTGGGGGGCCTGCTGGCCATGGGACTCTCCCGCGAGATCGCGCCCCTGCTCACCGCCACCCTGCTCACCGGCAAGGTGGCCACCGCCTACGCCGCCCAGCTGGGCACCATGAAGGTGACCGAGCAGATCGATGCGATCACCATGCTGCGCACCGACCCGGTGCAGTACCTGGTGGTGCCGAGGGTGCTGGCGATGGTGGTGATGGCGCCGGTGCAGTGCCTGCTGTTCTTCGGGGTGGGGATCTGGTCGGGGCAGGCCAGCAGTGCCTTCCTCTACAACATTCCCCCCAGCGTGTTCTGGAACTCCGTGCGCACCTGGATGCAGCCGGAGGATCTGCCCTTCATGCTGGTGAAGGCCCTCGTGTTCGGGCTGCAGATCGCCGTGATTTCCTGCGGCTGGGGCCTCACCACCCGGGGCGGCCCCAAGGAGGTGGGCACCACCACCACCGGCGCCGTGGTGATGATCCTGGTCACGGTGGCGCTGATGGACGGCGTGCTCACCTCAGTGCTCTTTGGATGACCCCGCCTCGAATGACCCCGCCATGACCACTCCCCCTTCTGCGGCCTCGGCCCCAGCTCCAGAGCCTGAAGCCACGAGCCTGCCGCGCCATTACGGCGTGGCCGGGGGCGTGCTGGTGCTGGCGCTGGGCTGTCTGGCGCTGCTGCCCCTCTGGGGTGGGGCCCTGTGGCTGAGCCTGGGGGTGGGCCTGCTGGGGCTGTTCCTGCTGCTGCAGACCGCTCTGCTGCGGCTCGAGTTTCAGGCCGACTCCCTGGTGGTGTGGCGCCAGAACACCGAGCTGCGCCGCTTTCCCTATGCCAGCTGGCTGGCCTGGAAGCTGTTCTGGCCGGGCCTGCCCGTGGTGTTCTATTTCCGCGAGGAGCGCAGCATTCACCTGTTGCCCCTGCTGTTCGATGCTGGGGCCCTGCGCCGACAACTGGACCGTCACCTGAGCCATCTCTCCGCGTCCGATGCCTGAGGAGCCCATCCCCACCGCCGCCTCCGAGAGCGGCGTCACCCCGCCAGGGCCTGACCCGGCTGAGCCCGCCCCCACTGAGCAGGCGGCCAGCGGCCCCCCTGACAGCGCCTCCCTCGGCTCCAGTGCGGACGCGCCGGCCTGGCAGGAGCTGGCCCTGGAGGAACTGCGTCATCGGCGCCAGCAGCTCCTGGACGAGATTCACCAGCTGGAGAGCCGCCAGGAGCAGATCAACCGCGAGATTCAGAGCAGCGTCACGGGCCAGGCCGATGGGATGGCCCGCCGGCTCAAGGGCTTCCAGGACTACCTGGTGGGCGCCCTGCAGGACCTTGCCGTGGCCGCCGAACAGGTGGACCTGGTGCCCCAGCAACTGCTGGTGGCCCCCTCGGCTCTCGATGCCGAGCAGGCGGCCCAGGCCAGCCCCCCGCCGCCCGGTCCCGCGGTGGCCGCCGCAGGCCAGTTCAGCGCCGATGAGGGCCTGATCCGCGAGCAGCTCGCCGGCTTCCAGGGCCAGCCCGATTTCTACGCGCCCGCCTGGAAGCTGCGCCGCAGCCTCGATGCCGAAGCCGCCGCCAGCCTCGACAACTGGTTTCTGGATCAGGGCGGTCGCGGCGCCCAGCCCAGCGGCGGCAGCCGCGGCCGCAATGCCCTGGTGAGCGCCGCCGCGATCGCGATCCTCGGGGAGCTCTACGGCGATCGCTTCCAGACCCTGGTGCTGGCCAGTCAGCCCGAGCGGCTGGGCGAGTGGCGCCGCGGCCTCCAGGAGGCCCTGGGACTCGACCGCGAAGACTTCGGCCCCAGCAGCGGCATCGTGCTGTTCGAGCGCCCCGATGCCCTGATCGAGCGGGCCGACCGGCTGGAGGAGCGCGGCGAGCTGCCCCTGATCCTGGTGGATGCCGCTGAGCAGGTGGTGGACATCCCGATCCTGCAGTTCCCCCTCTGGCTGGCCTTTGCCCCCGGCCCGGGCGAACTGATGCGCGACGAAGAGATCTACTGAGCCGCCTCTCCCTCCCCCAGCCAGCCCTGCCGATCCGATGACCCTGCCCCTTGCCCTGCCCCTGCTGCTCGCGGGCTACCTGCTGGGCTCCCTCCCCAGTGGCTACCTGGCCGCTCGCTGGCTGAAGGGCATCGACATCCGCCGCGAGGGCTCCGGCTCCACCGGCGCCACCAACGTGCTGCGGGTGGTGGGCAAGGGCCCGGCCCTGGCGGTGTTCCTGATCGACGTGCTCAAGGGCACGGCGGCGGTGCTGCTCGCCAAGGCCGTGCTGGAGCCCCTGGGCCAGCCCCTGGGGCCCGCCGCCTGGGCCATCGACAGCTGGGTGGTGGCCTGCGGCCTGGCGGCCCTGGCCGGGCACAGCTGGCCCGTGTGGCTGGGCTGGCGCGGCGGCAAGGCGGTGGCCACGGCCCTCGGCATGCTGCTCGGCCTGGCCTGGCCGGTGGGGCTGGCCAGCTTCGGGGTGTTTCTCGCCGTGCTCAGCCTCAGCCGCATCGTGTCGCTCTCCAGCGTGCTGGCCGCCGTGGCCCTGCCGCTGCTGATGCTGGGCTGGTTCCAGGGCCAGGGGGCCGGTGTGCGCTGGCCCTACCTGCTGCTGGCCCTGCTCACCAGTGCCCTGGTGATCTGGCGCCATCGCAGCAACCTGGGCCGCCTGCTGGCCGGCACCGAACCGCGCCTCGGCAGCAAGCCCGCTGGCTCCTGAGGGCTCAGCCCAGCTCGCGGCTGCGCTGCGCCGCCGCCAGCACCGCCTCGATCAGGGCTGAGCGCAGCCCGCCGCGCTCCAGCTGGCGCAGGCCGGCGATGGTGGTGCCGCCCGGTGAACTCACCAGGTCCTTGAGCTGGGCTGGGTGGAGCTCCTGCTGCTCCAGCAGGGCGGCGCTGCCCGCCAGGGTGAGCTGGGCCAGGTGGTGGGCCAGGGCCCGGGGCAGGCCGGCGGCCACGGCCCCATCCGCCAGGGATTCCGCCACCAGAGCCACGAAGGCCGGCCCGGAGGAGGTGAGGGCCAGGAAGGCATCGAGCTGAACTTCGGGCAGCTCATGCACCTCCCCCACCTGGGCAAACAACTGCCGCACCAACGCCCGCTCCGGCTCTTCCAGCTCGGGGGCCAGGGCCAGGCCCGTGAGCCCACAGCCCACCTGGCAGGGGGTGTTGGGCACGGCCCGCACACAGCGCCAGCTCGGGAACAGGCGCTGCAGCCGCTCCAGCTTCACGCCGGCCAGCACCGAGATCAACAGCCCCGAGGCCCCGGGCGGAGCCGTGGCCGCCACGGCCTCAAGCTGCTGGGGTTTCACGGCCAGCAGCAGCACCGGTGCCGCCCAGGCCGCCGCCGGATCGGTGCCCACCGCCAGGCCATGGCGCTCCTGCAGGCGGGCGGCGGAAGCCTGACTGGCCACCACTGCCTTCAGGCCCGGGGCCTCCAGCAGCCCTGCCTCCAGCAGGGGGAGCACCAGGCACGCGCCATGGTGCCGAATCCAACCACGCCGAGGCTGGGGAGCAGGGAACCGGAAGCAAGCGGCACCGGGTGCAACGGCAGCGGGGTGATCGAACGCTCTAGAGGGCGCTGTCCTGGCGGCCCCAGGCCGGCGAGGGAGCGGCTTCCTGGTCCTGGGCCAGCTCCCGGGAGATGGTGGTGGGGGCAGACACCTCTTCACCGCTGGCGGTGGTGACGCTGACGCAGCTGGGGGCGAACAGGAAGATGCTCTCGCCCACCCGCTCCTGGTGGCCGTCGATGGCGAAGGTGCCGCCGGCCACGAAATCCACGGCCCGCTGGGCCTGATCGGGCTCCATCATGGTGAGGTTGAGGATCACCGTCTTGCGCTCCCGCAGGGCCTGGATCGCCCGGGGCATCTCGTCGAAGCTGCGGGGCTCCATCAGCGATACCTCCGCCGCCGCGGAGGAGAGCCCCGGCATGCCGATCACATTGCTGCCGGCAAAGGGGTCGTCGGAGCTGAAATCGGAGCTGAGCGCCAGGGCGCTGCTGCGCTGGATCGGAGGGGGGTCCTGGGCGTCGCCACCGTCGTAATCGAGGTCCTCGTCGTAATCGCCTTCGAGGTAGTCATCGCCGGAGACGACGGCACGCAGGCGGGAGAACAACGACACGGAGCGAACCTCTTGGGGTGCTTTCAACCTGAATAGCGTCCCACGTCAGTGATGGCAAGCCGTTGGGACGGTCGCACACCAAACAGGGCGCTGCCGATCCGCACCCAGGTGCTGCCCGCCGCCGCCGCTTCGTGCCAATCACCGCTCATGCCCATCGAACGCTCGGGCAAGCCCAGCTGCGTGGCCAGGGCCGCGCAGGCCTGAAACAGAACCTGAAGCTCCTCGTGGCCGAGGCCCTGCGGGGCGATGGTCATCAGCCCCACCGGCCGCAGCGGCGCCAGCGTCGCCAGGCGTGGCCAGGCGGCGCGCAGCTCCTCTGGGCTGAAGCCGGTCTTGGAGGGGTCGGGCCGCAGCTTCACCTGGAACAGCGCCGCCGGGTTGAGGGATTCCTCGCCGGCGATGCGGGCCAGCCGCTCCGCCAGGGCCAGGCTGTCCACCGAGTGAATCGTGCCGAAGCGGCGGAGCACCGCCCGGGCCTTGTTGGCCTGCAGCCGGCCGATGAAGTGCCAGTCGAGTGGGGCCAGGTCGGCAAGCTCCTCCTGCTTGGCGCTGGCCTCCTGCAGCCGGCTCTCGCCGAAGCTGCGCTGCCCCGCCGCCACGGCGGCCCGGATCGCCTCGGCCGGATGGCCCTTGCTCACCGCCAGCAGACGGCAGCCGGGAGGCAACGCAGCGGTGATCGCCTCGAGCCGCGCCGCCAAAGGCTCAGAGGCCAGTGGCTCAGATGAAGGTCTGGTCAAAGAGCTGTCGCCAGTGGGCATGGGCCTCAGCGCCATCCCGGCGCACCCGGGCCAGGTTCTGCTCGGCGAAGTGACGGGCATCCATCAACGGCACCACCTCAAAACTGGCGCCCCTGGGCTGCAGGGTCACCACAAAGAAGATCCGCTGGGCATACAGCGTGGCGTAGAGATCCCTGCCGTCGGGCACTGGCGCCACTCGGTAGAGCATCCCGAAGGTGGGGTGATTGAGATAGCGCTCGGTGGTCACTCAGCCTTCTGATCTGCAGGTATTAAAGAGCACCGACACGCCATCGTAAGACCAGGAACAATCCCAGCCCCAGGCTCACCAGCAGATTGGCGGCCCGCGCCGGCGGCGCCAGGCGGTGCAGCTGCCAGGGCGGCTGCCAGGTTCCGCCCCGGGCCAGCAGGGCCTCGGCCCCCTGCTCGGAGCGCAGCAGCAGGTTGGCCAGCAGCCTCTCCCCCACCCCCAGCACCAGCCCCAGGGAGAGCTGCCAGCCGAGCCGGCGCAGGTTCACCGCCCGGGTGGCCACGGAGCGCACCAGGTTCTGCAGTTCCTCCTGCACCAGCGGCAGGAAGCGCAACGACAACAGCAGGGTGAACCCCAGCCGCTCCACCGGCCAGCCCAGCCGCGCCAGGGGGGCCAGCAGCCAGCCGAACGACCACACCAGCTCCTCCGGTGGGGTGCTGAGCAGCAGCAGGTTGGCGCTGTGCACCAGGGTGAACAGCAGCGTGGCGCCGTTGAGACCCAGCTCGGCGGAGCGGCGGTTGATCACCAGCGGGCCGAGGCTCACGGGGCCGAGGCTGATCGGCCCCCAGCGCACCAGCTCCCAGGGCATCCCGGCCCGCTGCGGTGGTGGCTCCAGGGGTGATCCAGGCAGCAGCCGCACCTCGGCCGGAGGCCGCTGCAGGGCCGCTGCGCCCACCCCACCCGCCGGCAACAGGTCGCCAGCCCCCCCACCAGCAGACACAGGGCCAGCAGCAACGGCAGGCTGCGGCGCCACAGCCGCCAGGGCAGGCCGCACACCGCGGTGATCAGCAGCAGCAGCCCCACCAGGGCCAGGCGCCAAATCGGGCCGGCCAGGATCGGCGTCACCAGGAAGGCCATGGTCCAGGCCAGCTTGAGGCGGGGATCCAGCCGCCGCAGCCAGCTGCCACGCCCGCCCTCACCGCCCTCCTCGGCCACGAACTGGCCGATCGGCATCTGGCGGAGGAGGTCCAAAGGCAGGAGGCTCAGCGGCCGCGATTCTGCTGGCGCAGCTGATCGCGCTCGGCGTCGCGCTGCTGCTTGCCACGCCAGAACAGCTTGATCGGCGTGCCCTCGAAGCCCAGGCCCTCACGGATCTGGCGCTCCACGTAGCGGCGGTAGGTGTCGCCGAACAGCTTGGGCTCGTTCACGAACAGGGTGAAGCTGGGCGGCCGCACCGCCACCTGGGTGCCGTAGTAGAGCCGGCCCTGGCGGCCGCCGCGGCTGGTGGGCGGCGAGCGCCAGCTCAGGGCCTCGGTGAGCACCTCGTTCACCACCGAGGTGGTGACGCGGCGGCGGTGCTGCTCCACCGCCAGCAGGGCCAGCGGAAAGATCGCCTGCACCCGCTGGCCGCTGAGGGCCGAGGTGAACAGCATCGGCGCCCAGTCGAGGAAGTAGAGCTTGGCCCGGAGCTCGCGCTCCATCGCCGGCATGGTGTGGCTGTCCTTCTCGATGGCATCCCACTTGTTCACCACCACCACGCAGGCGCGGCCGTCCTCCTCGATGCGGCCCGCCAGGCGCTGGTCCTGCTCGGTGACGCCATCGAGGGCATCGATCACCAGCACGCACACGTCGCTGCGCTCGATCGCCTTGAAGCTGCGGTTGATGCCGAAGTATTCGGGGCCGTAGCTCACCGAGCGGCGGCGACGGATGCCGGCGGTGTCGAGCAGCTTCCAGCTCTTGCCCTCCCGCTCGATCGTGGTGTCGATCGTGTCGCGGGTGGTGCCGCGGATCGGGCTCACGATCGCCCGGTTTTCGCCGCACACGGCGTTCAGCAGGCTGGACTTGCCCACATTGGGGCGGCCGATGATCGCCAGCTGGATCGGCTCCTCGCTCTCCACCTGCTCGGTGGGGGGCAGGTGGCCGATCACGGCGTCGAGCAGGTCGCCGGTGCCGGCGCCGTGGATGGCCGAGATCGGATGGGGTTCGCCCAGGCCCAGCCCCCAGAAGTCCGCCGCCATCGCCAGGCCGGCATCGGGCGACTCGCACTTGTTCACCGCCAGCAGCACCGGCACCCCCTGGCCCCGCAGCCACTCGGCGATCGACTGGTCGGCGCCGGTGCAGCCCTGCTGGCCATCCACGATCACCAGGGCCACGGCCGCCTCGGCCAGGGCCAGGTTGGCCTGCTCGCGGATCTCGGGCAGGAATTCACTGTCGTCATCGAACACCAGGCCGCCGGTGTCCACCACCCGGAAGCTGCGGTCGCCCCAGAAGCCCTCCTGGTAGGTGCGGTCCCGCGTCACGCCGGGCTGGTCGTGCACGATCGCCTCGCGGCTGCGGCAGAGCCGGTTCACCAGGGTGGATTTGCCCACGTTGGGGCGGCCGATGATGGCGACGACCGGTAAGGCCAAGAGTCTTATCGCAACGACTGTCCTGCCTTGACAGTACAGATAGGTCGGCTGCTGACCGTGCCACTCAGCCGGCAGGGCGCTCAGGAGATCGGCGGGTCGCCGGGGTGGCCGCGCACCGGATCGGCCGGGGCGTCCAGCAGCGGCGGCAGCGGCCCCAGCTCCGGCAGCGGTTCGCCGCGCTCGGCCAGGTGAGCCAGCAACCAGGTCACCGCCGTGGCGCGGCGGGTGCGGCGCGGGTAGAGCTCGCCGATGCGGTAGCCGCCGAAGCCCAGTTGCTGCTTGAGCAGCTGCTTGTGGGGCTTGGCGATCGAGCGGGTGAGCCGAACGCTGGCGGGGCGCTCGGCGATCAGCTGCGGGGCGAGGGGGAACGACTCCCGCCAGTCCGCCCCCGTGGCCGGGCCCGCGCTCCAGGTGCCGGAGCCATCGGGCCCATACCCCAGGCGCGGCCAGATCAGCTCACACACGAAGCGATCGCTGAGGCGGTCGGCCAGCACCGCCTCCAGCAGCGCCCGGCTGAGGGGGTAGGCCTCGGCCGTCGGGGCGGCCTGGGCAGGAGCGGCGGGGGGAAGCACGGCCTCATCCCAGAATCCTCGCCATGATCGCCGCCCCTGCCCCTGAACTGCTGCTGCTGGCCGGCCACGGCACGCCGCGGCGGTTGCGCTGCCGGGTGCTGCAGTCGCCCCTGGCGGGGGTGAGTGATCGGATCTTCCGGGGGCTGGTGCGGCGCTGGGCCCCCGATGCCCTGCTGTTCACCGAGATGGTGAATGCCACCAGCCTGGAGCTGGGCCACGGCCTGCAGAAGGTGGAGGAGCTGGGGGCTGAGAGCGGGCCGATCGGGGTGCAGCTGTTCGACCACCGGCCGCAGGCGATGGCCGATGCGGCCCGGCGCGCCGAGGCGGCGGGCGCCTTCCTGATCGACATCAACATGGGCTGCCCCGTGAAGAAGATCGCCCGCAAGGGCGGCGGCAGCGGCCTGATCCGCGACCCTGAGCTGGCCGCCCGGATCGTGGACACGGTGGCTGCGGCGGTGTCCATTCCCGTCACGGTGAAGACGCGGCTGGGCTGGTGCGGCGGCGGGGCTGACACCGCCGTGGCGTGGTGCCGCCGGCTGGAGCAGGCCGGCGCCCAGCTGCTCACCCTGCACGGCCGCACCCGCGAGCAGGCCTTCAGGGGCCGTGCCGACTGGGGGGCCATCGCCGCGGTGAAGCGGGCTCTGACCATCCCGGTGATCGCCAACGGCGATGTGGCCAGCCCCGCCGATGCCCTGCGCTGCCTGGCCGCCACCGGCGCCGATGGCCTGATGGTGGGCCGGGGAACCATGGGGGCGCCCTGGCTGGTGGGCCAGATCGACGCCGCCCTCAGCGGCCGGCCCATCCCCCCCAGCCCGGACGCCGGTGAGCGCATCCTGCTGGCCGCCGAGCAGTTGCAGGCCCTGGTGGCGGCCCGGGGGGATCACGGCCTGCTGATCGCCCGCAAACACATGGGCTGGACCTGCCAGGGCTTCCCGGGGGCGCCGCGGCTGCGCCATGCCCTGATGCGGGCGCCGACGCCGGCCGATGCCCTGGCCCTGCTGGAGGACGCCTACGGCAGCACCGCCGGCCAGCCCTGGCGGATCAGCAGCAGCGAGAAGTAGGGCTGCTCCGCCGCCGGCAGCGCCAGGGCCGGGGCCACCTGCTGGTCGGGCCAGCCCACCCGCTGGGCGAACAGGGCTGCCTCCAGCAGGCCCCGGGCCGCCAGCAGGGGGCGCACCCATTGCCAGCGGTGGCCCAGCTTGAGCAGGGCCAGCACCGTGGCGGAGGCCGCTGCCTGCGCCAGCAGCGCCTCCAGCTCGGCGGGGCTCTCGGGGGTGGGCCGGATCAGCAGGCTCTCCTGCTGCAGGGCCAGGGGCCAGGCGCCGGCCGCTGCAGCCGCCGCCACCGACGCGATGCCGGGGATCAGCCGCAGTGGGCAGCCGGGATGGCGCTGGCGCAGGGCCAGCAGCACATAGCTGCTGCTGGCGAACAGCGACACGTCGCCCTCACACAGCAGCACCACCGCCAGGCCGGCGGCCACCTCCGCCGCCAGGGCATCGGCGGCGGCGTGCCAGGCGGCGATGCGGGGGGCCGCCTCCGCCACCATCGGGAACAGCAGCGGCAGGCGGCGCTGCTGCGGACTCAGCCACGGGGCGGCGATCGCTGCGGCCATGCCCTCGGCGCCCTCGCGGGCCACCGGGTAGGCAACCACGGCGGCCTGCCGCAGCTGCGCACCGCCGCCACGGTGAGCAGCTCCGGGTCGCCGGGGCCCACGCCCACCAGGGTGAGACCAGGTGTGGCAGGGGCAGGGCCTGCTGCTGCGGTTTCTAGGCTGTCGCCCAGCGGCGCGGACGCCATGACTCTCCTGGCCATCTATCGGAACCCTGCCACCCCAGGCGGCCAGCCCGAGCTGGCCCTGCGCAGCAGCGATGGCGCCAGCATCGCCGCTGCCCTGGCCCAGCGCGGCATCACCTTCCAGCGCTGGCCCGCCCGGGCCCAGCTGCCCGCCGGCGCCGACCAGGCCCAGATCCTCTCCGCCTATGCCGCCGAGGTGGCCCGGGTGCAGGAGGGGGGCGCCTACCCCAGCGTGGATGCGATCCGCCTGGCCCCCGACCACCCCGATCGCCAGGCCCTGCGTCAGAAGTTCCTGGCCGAGCACACCCACAGCGAAGACGAAGTGCGCTTCTTCGTGGAGGGCCGCGGCCTCTTCTGCCTGCACCTGGGCGAGGAGGTGGCCCAGGTGCTGTGTGAAGCCGGCGACTGGATCGCCGTGCCCGCCGGCACCCGCCACTGGTTCGACATGGGTCCCGAACCCCACTTCTGTGCGCTGCGGTTCTTCGTCAACCCCGAGGGCTGGGTGGCGCAGTTCACAGGCGATCCGATTGCCCAGGCCTATCCCCTGCTCGATGCGCTGCAGGTGGCTTAGCTGTGTGTTCTCGCCAGGCCAGAGGCCTCAGCCAGCGCTCCCGGGCCGTCTCGGAAAGAGGCAGAAGAGCCCGCTGGAATCGTGATTGACGCTGCACGGCTCCACATCCACAACAACTGCGTGGCACGCACCCCATCGGCGGCGAGCTTCCGCTCGAAGGCGCCCAGCTCCGGCGCCTGGGTGAGCTTGAAGCGGCCCTGCTGAGCTGTGACAGCGCCCCCTGATGGATTCGAACCATCGACCGGCTGCTTAGAAGGCAGCTGCTCTATCCAGCTGAGCTAAGGGAGCGGGTCGGCCCGGTGGGCCGGCTGGGGCCATTGTGCCAGCAGCTCCTGGACAGGCCCTTAAAGTGTTCTGCTGCTCTGGATGGACGGTGGATGGTGGCTAGCCGGCTTTCCGAGGGCCAGAAGAAGGAGATCGTGGCGCGCTACCGGGCGGGAGACACCAGCACGGAGCTGGGCAAGCTGTATGGCTGCAGTGCCAACACCATCAGCCGCACCCTGAAGGCGTGCCTCGATTCGGCTGAGTATGAGCAGCTCAAGCAGCGGCGCGGCAGGCAGGCTGCTGCCGCAGCGCAGCCGGCCCCGGCCGCCGCCGCTGCTGCTCCGCCGATCCGCCTGCAGGAGAAGCCCCCAGAGGCCGAGCCGGCGCCACCAGCGGCTGAGCCGGCCGCCGGATCCGAGCCAGCAGAGAGCATTTTCGATCCGGATGAAGACCCCGTGGATGGCGGTCGACGGCGGGTGTGGGCCATCGACGACGCCGATGACTTCGGCGACGACCCCGACACGGACGACACCAACGCCGACGACCCCGACGGCGAGGACGCAGGCAGCGAGGACGACGGCCATGAGACCTTCGTGACCGTGCCGGTGCTGGCCCTCGACCATCCGCCCGAGCCGATCAGCTGCCGGCCCCTCTCCGAGGCGGAGCTGCCCAGCACCGCCTTCCTGCTGGTGGACAAGATGGTGGAGTTGCTGGCCAGGCCGCTGCGGGAGTTCACCGAGCTGGGGCCCCTTCCCCAGGACGAGGAGGAACGCCAGGCGGTGGGCGTGTTCGGCAATCAGCGCCTGGCCAAGCGCCACTGCGGCCGCAACCAGCGGGTGATCCCGCTGCCGAATCCCAGCCTGCTGCTGCTTACCGCCCCCTACCTGAGCGCCCAGGGCATCAGCCGCGTGGTGATCGATGGCAGCCTCTACGCCCTGCCGGAGCCAGGCACCCAGGCCGCGGCGAACCCCCCGGCCAGCGGTTCCGAGGCCTAGTTCCGGGGCCCCGGCCAGAGCAGGGCCGCCGAGCATCCGCCACTGACCACCCCGGCCACCAGGGCCAGCCCCACCAGGAAGCCGGCTGGCAGGGGGGCGGTGCTGCCCGCCCCCACCCAAAGCTTCGGGCGCTGCTCCAGGTTCTGGGCGCCCAGGCAGAGCAGCAGCAGCAGCAGAGCGCCGCCGGAGAGGCTGGCCAGCACCAGGCGCAGGCGCACGAGCATGGCAGCGGAGCGCGATCTGGCAGGAGTCTGCCTGCTCAGCTGCCGCGGTGCAGCAGGGCGTAGAGATCGCGGCGGCTGTGGCCGCTGCGCTCCGCCAGGTTCCGGGCCGCATCGCGGCCGCTGAGGCCGCCGGCCACCAGGGCTTCCAGCTCCTGGAGCAGCGCTGCCTCATCCCAGGCGGCTGGAGCCGCGGCCGGGGCGCCACCCAGCACGAGAGTGCACTCCCCCTGGGGAGGGGTGCGGCGGAAGTGCTCCAGGGCCGCCATCACCGTGGGGCCCACCTGCTCCTCGTGGCGCTTGGTGAGTTCGCGGGCCACCCGCAGGGGCCGGTCTCCGACCGTGGCCAGCAGGTCTTCGAGCAGATCCAGCAGGCGATGCGGCGCTTCGTAGAGCACCAGTGTGCGCTCGTCCTGGGCCAGCTCCTGCAGGCGCTGGCGGCGTTGGCTGGCCCGGGGCGGCAGGAAGCCCTCGAAGCAGAAGCGGCCGCAGGGCAGTCCACTGCTCACCAGGGCGGTGGTCACGGCGCTGGGTCCGGGGACGCAGATCACGGCCAGCCCGGCGGCGCGGGCGGCGGCCACCAGGAGTTCGCCGGGGTCGGAGATGCCCGGCAGGCCCGCATCGCTGATCACGGCGATGGCCTCACCGGCCTGCAGGGCGGCCAGCAGTTCGGGCAGCCGGGCGGCCTGGTTGTGCTGATGGAACGACAGCAGCCGCGGGCCATGGTCGCGGCCGCGCAGGCCCAGCTGGTGCAGCAGCAGGCCACTGCGGCGGGTGTCTTCGCAGGCGATGCGGTTCACCCCCGCCAGCACCTGCCGGGCCCGGGGCGAGAGGTCGCCGAGATGGCCGATCGGCGTGCCCACCAGGTAGAGCACCCCCGGCGCCGGTTCTGGCTGTTGGGTCACGGGATCAGGTCGCTTCGGGGATCAGCTGGGTTCTCCTGCACAATGCCCCCTGCAGCACCAGCATGTTGGCCACCACCCTCACCCTGCCCTCAGGCATCGCCCTGGAGGAGCTGCTGGCGGTGCTGCGGCGGCTGAGCTGGGGCGCAGCCGACATCCTGCGCGCCTATGCCCGCGGCGAGCAACCCCCCTACGGCTTTGCCGCCGCCCTCAGCGTGGACTCCGGCGGCGAGGGGCCGGTGAGTGCCGCTGACCTGGCCGTGAACCGCTGGTTGCTCGATGGCCTGGGCGGCGCCTTCCCTGACGCCGACTGGACCCTGCTCAGCGAGGAGACCGCCAGCGAGCAGCTCACGGCCGGCCAGCCCCTGGCGGCCGAGTGGATCTGGATCCTCGATCCCCTCGATGGCACCAAGGACTTTCTGCAGGGCACCGGCGAGTACGCCGTGCACCTGGCCCTGGTGCGCGCTGGCGCGCCGGTGCTGGGGGTGGTGCTGCTGCCGGAGATGGAGGAGCTCTGGATCGGCGTGGTGGCAGCTGATGGCAGTGAGGCCTGGTGCGAGAGCCGCAGCGGTGAGCGCAGCCCGGCCCGGCTCAGCGGGCGGCGCGAGCTGGGGGAGCTGGTGCTGGTGGCCAGCCGCAACCACCGCGACCAGCGGCTGGAGCAGCTGCTCGGCGCCCTGGAGCTGGGCGACACCAAGGCGATCGGCAGCGTGGGCGGCAAGGTGGCCACGATCCTGCGGGGCGAGACCGACCTCTACATCTCGCTTTCGGGCAAGAGTGCCCCGAAGGACTGGGACATGGCCGCGCCCGAGGCGGTGCTGCGGGCGGCCGGCGGCAGCTTCAGCCACGCCGATGGCGCGCCGCTCACCTACAACAGCGGCGACGTGCGCCAGGCCGGCTGCCTGATTGCCAGCCATGGCCTGGCCCACGGCCAGCTGTGTGAGCGGGCCGCGGCGGCCATGGCCGTGATCGACCCTGGCTTCCCGCTCTGACCCCAGCCCCTCAGACGGGCCCCGGCTCAGACGGGCACGGGGGTGTCGGCCTGGGGCACGCCGCGCAGGGTGAGGTTGATGCGGCCGCGGTTGTCGATCTCGCGCACGCGCACGGTCACCTGATCGCCCACATTCACCACATCCTCCACCTTCTCCACCCTCGATTCGCTGAGCTGGGAGATGTGGATCATGCCCTCCTTGCCGGGCAGGATCTGCACGAAGGCGCCGATGGGGATCACGCGGGTGACCCCGCCGCTGAACACTTCCCCTTCCGTGATGCGGCGGGTGAGGCCCTCGATGATCCTCTGGGCCTCCTCGGCGGCGGCGCCGTCGTGGCTGGCAATGGTCACCACGCCACCGTCTTCGATGTCGATCTTGGTGTTGGTGCGCTCGGTGATGCCCTTGATCGTGCGGCCGCCGGGGCCGATCACGGTGCCGATCAGTTCCGGATCGATGCGGAAGCTGAGCAGGCGCGGGGCGTGGGGGCTGAGGCTCTGGTTGGGCTTGTCGATCGCCTCGAGCATCTTCTCGAGGATGTGCAGCCGGGCCGGACGGGCCTGGTTGATGGCCTCGGCCACGGTGCTCACGGCCAGGCCGGTGATCTTCATGTCCATCTGCAGGGCGGTGATGCCCTTCTCGGTGCCCGCCACCTTGAAGTCCATGTCACCGAGGAAGTCCTCCATGCCCTGGATGTCGGTGAGGATGCGCACCTCCTCGCCCTCCTTGATCAGGCCCATGGCGGCGCCGCTCACGGGGGCCTTCAGGGGCACACCCGCATCCATCAGGGCCAGGGTGCTGCCGCACACCGAGCCCATGGAGGTGGAGCCGTTGGAGCTGAGGCACTCCGACACCACGCGCAGCACGTAGGGGAAGGATTCCTTGGCGGGCAGCACCGGAATGATCGCCCGCTCCGCCAGGGCGCCGTGGCCGATCTCGCGGCGGCCGGGGGAGCGCATCGGCTTGGTTTCGCCGGTGGAGTAGGGGGGGAAGTTGTAGTGGTGCAGGTAGGTCTTCTCGGTGGACGGGTTGAGGTCGTCCATCTCCTGGGCGTCGCTGGGGGTGCCGAGGGTGGCGCAGGAGAGCACCTGGGTGAGGCCGCGCTGGAACAGGGCCGAGCCGTGCACGCGCTTGGGCAGCACGCCGGCGGCGGCCTGGATCGGACGCACCTCATCGAGGCTGCGGCCATCGACGCGCTTGCCTTCGCCCACGATCTGGGCGCGCATCAGCTGCTTGGTGAGGCGCTTGTAGGCGTTGCCGAGGGCCTTGCCGCCGGAGGCCTTGCGGATGGGGTCGTCCTCACCGAGGCCGGCGATCTTCTGGCCCACCTCGGCCTTGATGGCGTCGAGTTTCTCATCGCGCTCGGCCTTGCTGAGGCTGAACTGCTTGAGCAGCTCGCCGATGGGCTGGCTGCACTCCGCTGCCAGGAAGCCGGGCAGGGCGGGATCTTCCTCCAACGGTTCGGGGATCACCTGCTCGATGCCCAGCTCCTTGAGCAGGTTCTGCTGGGCCTTGATCAGTTCGCACACCGCTTCGTAGCCGAAGTCGATGGCCTCGATCACATCCTGCTCGGGCAGCTGGTTGGCGCCCGCCTCCACCATGATCACGCCCTGGGGGGTGCCGGCCACCACCAGGTCGAGCTCGGAGCGCTCGGTTTCGCGGTAGGTGGGGTTGAGCACGAAGTCGTCACCTAGCAGGCCCACGCGCACGGCGGCCATGGGGCCGTTGAAGGGAATCCTGGCCAGCAGGGTGGCCATCGAGGCGCCGGTCACGGCGAGCACATCGGGCGGCACCCGTTCATCCAGCGACAGGCAGGTGGCCACGATCTGGAGGTCGTCGCGCATCCAGTTCGGGAACAGCGGCCGCATCGGGCGGTCGATCAGGCGGCAGATCAGGGTGGCGCGCTCGGGGGGGCGCGACTCGCGGCGCATGAAGCTGCCGGGGATGCGCCCGGCGGCGTAGAGGCGCTCCTCGTAGTCGCAGATCAGGGGGAGGAAATCGATGCCTTCACGGCCTTTGGAGCGGGTGGCGGTCACCAGAACCGACGTATCACCACACTCCACCATCACAGCACCCCCTGCCTGGGGAGCAAATCGCCCGGTGGTCAGCCGGATCTCCCGACCATCGAAGGAGATCGACTGAGTTTGTCCTTGCACTTGGCCTTATCTCTCTTTGTCAACCACCATTCTCGCATTCAGCCGTGCTGGGGTGCGGCAGCGCCCCGCCAGCACGGCTGGAGGTGAGGCTCACCAGGACGACTTGACCACACCGGGCAGTTCACCCTTGTGGGCGCGGTCGCGCAGCTGGTTGCGGCAGAGGCCGAAGTCGCGGTAAACGCCGCGGGGCTTGCCGGTGGCCCAGCAGCGGTTGCGCACCCGGTTGGGGGCGCTGTTGCGCGGCAGGGACTGGATCTTGCGGTGGATCTCCAGCCGCTCCATCGGATCGGCGGCGGCTTCGAAGGCGGCCTTCAGGGCAGCGCGCTTGACGGAGAAGCGCTCCACCATCTTCTTGCGCTTCACGTCGCGCGCAATCATCGACTTCTTCGCCATGCGGGCCGGAGTGGTAGCGGTCAGGAATCGTTGAGCCTACCGCGTGGCCCCTGCCCCCATCGGGCAGAGGTCGGCGATCGGGCAGCTGGGGCAGCGGGGGCTGCGGGCCGTGCAGACGGCGCGGCCATGGAAGATCAGCCGGATCGAGAGGGTCTGCCACTCGGGCTGGGGGATCAGCTTCATCAGATCCGGCTCGATGCGGCGCGGTTCGCTGTGGCGGCTGAGGCGCAGCCGCTGGGCCAGGCGGCTCACGTGGGTGTCCACCGTGACGCCGGCGTTGATGCCGTAGCACCAGGCCAGCACCACCGAGGCGGTCTTGCGGGCCACGCCCGGCAACTCCAGCAGCTGCTCCATCGTGCGCGGCACCTCGCCGCCATGGCGCTCGATCAGCAGCCGTGAGGCGGCCACGATGTTCTTCGCCTTGTTGCGGAAGAACCCTGCCGAGTGCACGTAGGGCTCCACTTCGGTGGCATCCACCACGGCGGCGCTGGCGGCGTCGGGGAAGCGCTCGAACAGGGCCGGGGTGATCCGGTTCACCCGTTCATCGGTGCACTGGGCCGAGAGCATGGTGGCCACCAGCAGCTCGTAGGGCGTGCGCCAGTCGAGGGAGCAGGTGGCATCGGGGTAGAGCACGCCGAGGCGCTCCAGGATCTGGGGCGCCCGCTGGCGGGCCGTGGCGAGGCGCGGCATGGGGTGGCCCGATCAGCGCCCGAGCAGTTGCTGCACGGCGGGGAGCTGGGAGGTGTCCTTCACGATCAGCAGCATGCTGAGGCCCACCAGGAACACAAAGCCCGACTGCATGAAGGCCATCTGGAAGCGTTGCGGCAGCGGCCGCCCCCGCACGCCCTCCAGCAGCAGCAGGGCGAGCTGGCCGCCATCGAGCAGCGGCAGCGGCAGGGCGTTGAGCACCGCCAGGTTGATCGAGATCAGTGCGGTGAACAGAAAGAGGCTGCCGCCGCCCTGCTGGGCCAGGGTGGCGCCCATCTCCACGATCTTCACGGGTCCGGACACCTGGGAGGCCGTTTCACCGAAGTGGGTGACCAGGGTGACAAAGCCGCCGGCGGTGCGCTTCAGCAGCAGCCAGCTGTCGCGGCTGGCCTGGCCCATCACCTCCAGGGGGCTGCGGGCCGGGCGGAACAGCTCGGTGCCGTTGGGCTGGAGCTGGGCGCCGATGCGGCCCACGCCATCGAGATCGCTGGGGGTGAGCCGCAGGGCCAGGCGCTGATCGCCGCGTTCGGCCACCAGCGTGAGATCGCGCTCCGGCGCCGCCTTGATCTGCTCCACCAGGGAGGCCACGGCCTGCTGGCCGCCGCCGATGTCCTCACCGGCCAGGGCCACGATCCGATCGCCCGGCTGCAGGCCGGCGACGGCGGCGGGCTGGCCGGGCAGCACGCCCGACACCAGCACCCCAGGCGCGGAGGTGAAGCCGGCCGGCAGGCCCACCACCACCCCCTGAGCCACCAGCACCAGCCAGGCCAGCAGCAGGTTGGCCAGCACCCCGGCGGCGATCACCAGGGCGCGCTGGTGCAGGGGGCGGTTGGTGAGCAGGTCGGGATCGTTCTTGGCGATCGGGCTGTCCTCGTCGTCGTCGGGGAAGGCCACGAAGCCACCCAGGGGGATGGCCCGCAGGGCGAACTGCACGCCCCGGCGCTGGCGCTCCAGCAGCACCGGCCCGAAGCCGATCGAGAAGCTGCTCACCCGGATGCCCTGCCAGGTGGCCGCGAAGAAATGGCCGGCCTCGTGCACCACGATCAGTCCCGCCAGGATCGCCAGTGCCGTGAGAACGCCCATTCAGGTCGTGTCGCTGAGAACATCCATTGTGGGGCCGCTGGCGGCGGTACCGCTTGGCGGCAGGGGCTGATCGGAGAGGGCCTGGCTGAGATCGGCATCCTGGAAGTCGGTGCCGGTGAGGCGGGCGCCGCGCAGATCGGCCTGGTGCAGCCGGGCCCGCAGGAAGCTGGCGCCACGGAGATCGGCCGCGGAGAGATCGGCGCCGCTGAGGTCGGCGTCGCTGAAATCGGCCCCCTGCAGGTCCACGCCGTGGAGGTCGGCATGGCGCAGCACCGTGCCGGAGAAGTTGGCGCCCCGCCAGCGGCTGAAGGGAATGTGCAGGCCCTCGAGGTTGGCGCGCTGCAGATCGAAGTCGTCCTGCCAGATCCCAGCGGCTGAGAGATCCTCCAGGGCGCGGATGCGGCCGAGGCTGTTGGTGGTGCCGGCCTGTCGGTCAGAGAGCAGCAGATCGAGCATCTCGTGGTGCTCGCGCTCGCGGCGCTTGCCCGCCTCGAAGATGAACACGAAGGCGGCGGCCACGATGCTGAACGCTTCGGCGTTGTCGATGCTGATGATCTCGAGATAGTTGCTGGTGAGGCAATCGGGCTCCAGGCGGGCGCGATGGCAGTTCTCGAAGCGGTTCACCGCCGACAACAGTACGAACGAGCAGGCCGCGGCGATCAGCACCCGGAACTGGAAGGAGCGATCGAGCTGGCGGAAGAAGGGTGAGCGGCGGCGCCGCTGCTGCTGGTCGTACCAGGTGCTGGTGGGCCTCTGTCTCATGGCGTGGGGGGCTGTTCAGGTGCCTGCGGCTCAAGCGATCCGCTCGCCTCCGAAGTAGGGCGCCAGGGCGGCGGGCAGCATCACCGAGCCATCGGCCTGCTGGCCGTTTTCGAGCAGGGCGGCCATGGTGCGGCCCACGGCCAGGCCGCTGCCGTTGAGGGTGTGCAGCAGCTGGGTGGTCTTGCCCTGCTTGAAGCGGATGGCGGAGCGGCGGGCCTGGAAGTCGTGGCAGAGGGAGCAGCTGGAGATCTCGCGGTAGGCGCCGGCGCCGGGCAGCCACACCTCCAGGTCGAAGGTGCGGGCGGCGGAGAAGCCGAGATCGGCGCCGCAGAGCTCGATGCGGCGGTAGGGGAGCTGCAGGGCCTCGAGGATTGATTCCGCCTGGGCGGTGATCAGCTCCAGGGCCGCCGCCGACTGGTCGGGATGGCAGAACCAGTAGAGCTCCACCTTGTTGAACTGGTGCAGGCGGATCAGGCCGCGGGTGTCGCGGCCGTAGGAGCCGGCCTCACGGCGGAAGCAGGGGGTGTAGGCGCAGTAGCGCAGGGGCAGCTGCTCGGCGGGGATCACCTCATCGCGGTGCAGGGAGGTGAGCGGCACCTCGGCGGTGGGGGTGAGCCAGAGGTCGTCGCCGGCGCACTGGAAGCTCTCCTCGGCGAACTTGGGCAGCTGGCCCGATCCTGTGAGGCTGGCGGAGTTCACCAGCACCGGCGGCAGCACCTCGGTGTAGCCGCAGGCGGTGTGGTGATCGAGCATGAAGCCGATCAGGGCGCGCTCGAGGCGCGCGCCGGCCCCCAGCAGGGTGATGAAGCGGCTCTGGGCGATGCGCACCGAGCGCTCGGTTTCCCACAGGCCCAGGCGCTCGCCGATCTCCCAGTGCTCCTGCAGGCCGGCGGGGGGCCGCGGCTCGCCCCAGCGCTTCACCTCCACGTTGTCGGCCTCGCTGCGGCCTTCAGGCACCTCGGGGGCGGGCAGGTTGGGCAGGGTGAGCAGCTGCTCGCGCAGCTGGCTCTGCAGCGCCTTCTCCTCCTCCTCCAGCACCGCCACCTGCTGCTTCACCCGGTTGCCCTGCTCCCGCAGGGCCGCCACCTCCGGCCCGCCCGGATCGGCGCCGCCGCGGATCAGCTGGCCCACCTCCTTGCCGATGCGGTTGCCCTCGGCCTGCAGGCCGCTGCGGCGCTGCTCGAGGTCGCGCTCCTCGGTGGCCACCAGCTGCAGGCCGATCAGATCCACGCTCAGGCCGCGGCGGGCCAGCTGGCTCACGATCTGGTCGGGATGGCTGCGCAGCAGGCGCTGATCGAGCACGGCAGGGGGGCGGATCGAGGCAGCCTAAAAGCAGGCCTGGCAGCGGCTTGGGGCATGACCCCGTGGGCCTTCAGTCGATGAAGAGCTGCACGCCGGCGCGCAGGATGAGGTAGCGCGGGGGGCAGGGTCACGGGGTGAGTGGGATCGCGGTGGCGGCCTACGACGCCACCGTGAGGACCAGGTGGGCGCGGGTACAGGCTGAGGCCGGCGTCCTTCTCTCTGGTATGGAACAGCGAGGCTGCCTCGGCTTGGCCGGCGAGCCGGGCGGAGGCATCGGTGTGTCTGTTTGATCGTGTGCCGAAAGTTGGGGGTTGGGACCGAAGCTGAACCCCATTCAGGCTGCCAATTTTAGTGGGCTGATCAAGATGATCATGCAGGTGCCTGACTTCAACAGCACCGCGAGCCCGGTGGGGATGATGGCCAATTGAAATGATCCACTCGATCAGGCGGGGGCGATAAATCCAGAGATTGAGAGCTTGTAGCTACGCCTGCATTGTGCGTTTAATTTGATTTGGTTTTGATTTGATAGTTATTTCAAGAGGGAATCCGGCTGCTACTTGGCTAGAGCTTCGACAAAATGCGTTTTGATCCATTCAATAGTTGTATGGTGACAATAATCGTGATTGTCCCCAGAGCCTCTTGTGAGCCCTTATGTCGACAGGGTCGGCTTCAGAGCACCTGCACCACCTCGCTGACTTCAGGAATGGCCTCCCGCAGCTTGCGTTCGATGCCCATCTTCAGGGTCATGGTGCTGCTCGGGCAGCTCCCACAGGCTCCCTGCAACCGCACTTTCACAATAGGCCCCTCGATTTCCACCACCTCGACGTTGCCCCCATCGGCCATCAGGTAAGGGCGCAGCTCATCAAGGGTGCGCTCCACGTTCTCCACGGTGAGGGCACGAGGATCAAGAGTGGGCGTCTCAGTGGTCATGACGTCAGTTCGGGAATCAGCTCCATCCTAATGAGGGGCTCCTCTGGGTGGCTAGATCTGGGGTTTGCCCATGTCAGGGCCCAGGGAAAGCGTTTGCCGAAGCCGATTTTCCTGGCCAGGGCCCGGGGCGTTTGGCTGATGAAGCAGCCAAGGCTGGGTTGACCAGAGCTTGGGCTGCCGCATGCTCCGGCAAGCCAGCTGCTGGTGGCATGCCAATCCTGCTCGACGGCCCTTTTAGGGCTCGCGCAAGCGAGCTCGGCTGTCAGGTTCAGTGGATTGGTCCTGGGCGGGCTGGTAGGTGAATGTTCGTGATACCACCCCCCACCCCCGCCTTTAGGAAGCCCTCCTGAGTGGGGCTTCTCCAGGGGGTCCCCTGCCCCTGCCTAGGATCATGCTGCCTCCGCCCCTGGCTTCGACCTGCGGGAGCGGCTGAATCTGAGCGCATGACCGACGTTTCTGTTTCCCGCATCCGCAACTTCTGCATCATTGCCCACATCGACCACGGCAAATCCACCCTCGCCGATCGACTGCTGCAGGACACCGGCACCGTGGCCGTTCGCGACATGCAGGAGCAGTTTCTCGACAACATGGAGCTGGAGCGTGAACGGGGCATCACGATCAAGCTGCAGGCGGCGCGGATGGATTACACCGCCGCCGATGGCACCGACTACATCCTCAACCTGATCGACACCCCCGGCCATGTGGACTTCTCCTATGAGGTGAGTCGCTCGCTGCAGGCCTGCGAAGGGGCCCTGCTGGTGGTGGATGCGAGCCAGGGGGTGGAGGCCCAGACCCTGGCGAATGTGTATCTCGCCCTGGAGAATGATCTGGAGATCATTCCGGTGCTCAACAAGATCGATCTGCCCGGTGCCGATCCGGAGCGGATCAAGGAGGAGATCGAGGCGATCATCGGCCTTGATTGCTCCAGGGCGATCGCCTGTTCGGCCAAGACCGGCCTCGGCGTGCCGGACATCCTGGAGGCGGTGGTGGAGCGGGTGCCGCCTCCGGCCAACCGGATGGCCGAGCCGCTGCAGGCCTGATCTTCGACTCCTACTACGACGCCTACCGCGGCGTGATCGTGTACTTCCGGGTGATGGCCGGCTCGATCAGCCGCAAGGACAAAGTGCTGCTGATGGCCTCCGGCAAGAGCTACGAGCTCGATGAGGTGGGTGTGATGGCGCCGGATCAGCGCCAGGTGGAGAGCCTCCACGCCGGCGAGGTGGGCTACCTGGCCGCCTCGATCAAGGCCGTGGCCGATGCCCGCGTGGGCGACACGATCACCCTGGCCGCCAACCCGGCGGCGGCGGCCCTGCCGGGCTACACCGAGGCGAAGCCGATGGTGTTCTGCGGGCTGTTCCCCACCGATGCCGATCAATACCCCGATCTGCGCGAGGCCCTCGACAGGCTCCAGCTCTCCGATGCGGCCCTGCGCTACGAGCCGGAAACCAGCAGTGCCATGGGCTTCGGCTTCCGCTGCGGCTTCCTGGGGCTGCTGCACATGGAGATCGTGCAGGAGCGGCTGGAGCGGGAATACAACCTCGATCTGATTGTTACCGCCCCATCGGTGATCTATCAGGTGAACCTGCTGGATGGCTCGATGCTGATGGTGGATAATCCCGCCACCCTGCCGGATCCGCAGAAGCGTGAATCGATCGAAGAGCCCTATGTGAAGCTCGAGATCTATACCCCCAACACCTTCAACGGCACCCTGATGGAGCTGTGTCAGGAGCGGCGCGGCGAGTTTGTGGACATGAAGTACATCACCACCGATCGGGTGACGCTCCACTACGAGATGCCGCTGGCTGAGGTGGTAACGGATTTCTTCGATCAGATGAAGAGCCGCACCAAGGGCTATGCTTCCATGGAATACCAACTGATCGGCTACCGCCGCAATGAGCTGGTGCGCCTCGATGTGCTGATCAACAGCGAGAAGGCCGATCCCCTCACCACCATCGTGCACCGCGACAAGGCCTACAACGTGGGCAAGGGGCTGGTGGAGAAGCTGAAGGAACTGATCCCCCGCCAGCAGTTCAAGATTCCCATCCAGGCCTCGATCGGCAGCCGTGTGATCGCCTCGGAGAGCATCAGTGCCATGCGCAAGGACGTGCTCGCCAAGTGCTATGGCGGGGACATCTCCCGCAAGAAAAAACTGCTGAAGAAACAGGCCAAGGGCAAGAAACGCATGAAGGCCATGGGCAAGGTGGAGGTACCCCAGGAGGCCTTCATGGCCGTGCTCAAGCTCAACAGCTGATCGCTGCAGCCTGGCGCAAGAGGTGGCAGTCAGTTCCCGATCTGGCTGCGGCCACTCTTGCCAGTCGCGCCGCCAGCGTTACAAATTCTGCTCCACTGGACGCCATGCGTGTCTGCCGCACTCTCGACTTTCGTCAGCAAGCCTGACTGGATCTCGGCCCGACGGGTCAAAGGTCGCAAATCGTCGATCATTCAGCTCACAGGAGGCTCCAGCTGGCTGAATCAGCCGGTTTCATGGACCGCCACCATGAAGGTGTCGTCGTTGAAGCAACGGCAAGCCGCTGCCGAAGGCAGGGCGAATCCCCGGGACATCGTCACCGGCTTCCGGGTGAACAACGCCATGGCCCGCAACTGGATCTTCCAGGGATCCAGGGGCAGTGATCTGATCGACTTTCAGTCGACGGCCGGAGCGATCACCAAGCGTTCCCAGAGTGTGATCAATTTCGGTAGAGATGAGGTGCGTGATCGCTTCTTCTTCACCAACAACACACGCACCCACGGACCGTTCAATCACATGCAGCGCTTCGTGATCCGCAACTTCGGCCGCCAAGATCGGGTGACCCTGCGCAACATCGGCCGCAGTTTCGGTTACAACGATCTGGTGTCCTACGGCAACGGCGTGATGGGCTTTGCCGGCGTGGATCCCACCAAGCTGCGGGTGGTGCCGATTGCGGGGCTCTGATCCCTCGCCAGAGCCGCGCGGCGGGAGTGTGGCAACGCTGAGCCGTGCCCTGCGCCTGCTCGCCCGTGGCTCTCTGGTCACGACGGCGTTCCCGCCCTTTTAGCCGCCGATGGCAGCCCGCCCCCAGGGCGGCTGCCTCGGCCGGTTTTCTGCTGCCGTTGGCTTCCACGGCCTCGCTGTTTCTGGTGCTGAGCAGCCTGTCGCTGCAGGCCATGGCCCTGCAGGAGCGTCGCCAGCTGGTTGTGCGCCAACGCCTGCAGGCCCGGGAGGACCGTCTGCAGGCTGCCGCCCAGGCCGTGGCCGGCAGCCTGCAACGCCGCCACCGCTGCCTGATTGCCCTGCCCGTGTCGGCCTGGCAGTGGCAGAGCGAGCAGCCGGGTGGCTGCGCCCAGTCGGGGGAGGTTGAAGCGTTGCTGCGAGGGCCGTTGCTGGCCAGCCAGCCAGCCCCGCAGAGCGCTTCCTACACCCTGCTGCAGTACTGCCCGCAGGAGGCGGAACCACCCGCGGCGCCCGCAGCGGCCCCGGCCCCGGCACCTGTGCTGGAGGCCCATTTGCTCCTGGAGATCGAGGAGGACGGCGCCACCTATCGCTCCGCCTCCAGGCTGCTGTGGAGCTGGGGGCCTGGCCCCACGCCGCGGCTGAGGGGCTTCCAGCATCTGGGGCTGCGCAGCGCCGCGGGGGCGTTGCCGCCCTGCCCTCTGGCCAGCTCCGAGGCGAACCCATGAGCCTGGTGGAACTGATCGTATCGGCGGCGGTGTTCACCGCCTCAGCCAGCTCCTCGCTGCAGCTGTGGAGTGTCACCAGCCGCTGGAGCCTGGGCTCGGAGCGCCAGCTGCAGGCCCTGCAGCAGCTCGATCAGGAGCTGCTGGCGGTGGAGGCCACGTTGCAGAGCTGGGCGGGCAGGCAGCAGGCGGAGGAGCCGCTGCGGGCTGATTGCAGCCTGATCGCGGGGTTGCTGCCCACCACCACCACCGCCCGGCCCGATGCCCTTGAGGGCAGCGCCGTTCAGGTGACGCTGCGCCAGGCGGGCAACGAGGGCCGATTCCTGGTGAGGGCCGAGCTGCCAGGCCTGGGCCTCAGCCGCGAGCGCCAGCTCGATCCCGCCGCCTACGGCCTCTGCGGCGGTGAGAACGCCGATCACGACGCAGGGGCCCCTGCCCCGGAGGCGGAGGAGCTGTGATCAGGAGCCACTGCCGGCCACGCTGTTGCAGAACCTGCCGAAGCAGCGGCGGCTTTTCGCTGGCGGAGGCGCTGGTGGTGCTCACCCTCCTGGGCCTGATGGCGGCCCTGGTGATCGACAGCGGCCGCCGCCAGCTGGCGGCGGTGAAGGTGGAGTCCGCCGCCCGGCGGCTCGGCACCTTGCTGGAGCACAGCCGCGAGCGGGCCGAGGATCGCCGCCAGCCCCTGGATCTGCCCCTGCACGGGGAGGAGGGCCTGGAGGCCCGGGTGCTGGAGGGCGACAGCAGCCTGCGGCTCCACCACACTCTGCCCTCGCAGCTGCGCTTCACGGCCAATGGCCTGGCGATCGATGGCGGCACCGTGGTGATCGGCAGCGCCGGCACCGACCTGCGCCGCTGCCTGGTGATGTCTCCGCCGCTGGGGATTGTGCGGGTGGGCCGCTACCACGGCGATCCCGGCGCCCTGGCCAGTGACGCCTGCCTGCCAGACGCCAGCCTCTGAGTCTGAGCCATGGTCCTGCGCCGCCGCTGCCGCCTGAACCCGCTCGCCCGCCGCTTGGCCGGGGGGTTCTCCCTGGTGGATCTCTCACTCACGCTGCTGCTGGGCTCGGTGCTCAGCGCCCTGATGCTGCAGCTGCTGCTCAGCGAGGGCCGCCACGGCCAGAAGCTGGCCCGGCTGCTGCGGGAGCGTCAGAGCAGCGCCCGGGCCGTGCAGCTGATCCGCGCCGAGCTGCAGCAGGCCAGGGAGGTGCGGCTGGGCGGGGAGATCCAGGCCGGCCTGGCCGGCAGCTGCGCCACGGCCGGGCGGCAGCTGGTGCTGCAGCTCCACTCCACCGCCGGCACGATCACCTACGCCCGCGGCCCCGCCAGAGATCCGATCTGGCGCGGAGAGGTGGTGTGGCGCTGCGGCCCCGCCTACGACCGCCTGGGAGCCCTCACCTCCGCTGCTCCCCAGACCCGGGTGCTGATCGATGCCCTGCCGCCGGGCGCGGGATTAGCGGCGGTGTCGCAGCAGGGGGTGGTGCAGGTGCGGCTGGATCGGCTCGGCGGCCATCAGGTGATCCAGGCGATCAGCCGCGGGAGCGACGCAGTCCCATGATCTCATCGCCTGCTGGCACGATCAAGACGGATGCGGCAACCCTCGCCGGAGGCTTGCGAACTTAGATGCACAACAGCCTGAAACGTCGATTGGAGTCGAACGTTTCAGGCCACATCATGGGTCAACTTCGGTGGCAAACCTGAAGGCCGATCCGGTTGGCGTCAGCTCCGGGTGGGATTGCACGAAGGTGCGGTTCCTGCCGTCCAGCCACTTGCAGCTGCGCAGGTTGTGAGACTTGTCGCACCAGCTGATGTGACCGTGGCGACAGGTGCTGTGGTCAGGTTGAAGTCAGCTACGCTTGCTGTGAAGTCAACCTGGGTTCCTGCGGCAGGACAGGGGCCGCCGGTGATGTTTGCAGGAATCACTAAGTCAGCCTGTTCACCCGTCACCTGGGCTGCCGTGCAGGCTCGCGCCATATCCATGACAGCTATCTGGGCCGCGTTGATGCGGGCTCTGCCTTGCTGGTTGAGGAAGGCTGGAATCGCAATCGCTGACAGTACGCCGATGATGATCACAACAATCAACAGCTCCATCAGGGTGAAGCCGGTTTTCAGGCCTTTGTGTTTTTTGTTTGCACTGCTAAGAACCTGGATCAGGGAGCGCTGGGCCAGGAACCTGGGCTGAAGGGACGTGGTCATGGTGAGGATCTGCTTCAGGTAGCACGAACGTCATTCAGTGTTGACACGCACGGCGCGTTTGCCAAGTCACTGTGACGAAGGACTCCCTGAGGACCGTCTTTCAGCGTGACCATGGGGCTGCCAGAGACAGCGGATCAAGCGGTTGCAGCTCTGGCAGCAAAGACTTTTGAGGCTGTTGCCTCATCCGTGGAGCTAATCACGCTTCGCCAGTCAGCGGCTCGGTCTGCCCTGAGCATGAGTCTCAACTCTGGGTGTTGAGTTGAAGCCTGAGGAGTTGAAGTCTGTTAGTCAGGAGCCGCCGCGCAAGCGGGCCAGGGGGGGCGGGGGTTGAATGGGCCCACCCGATCCGCGCCTGAGTGCCGTTCCGCTGGCAACCCACCACCCTCTCGGCCCGCATGGCCCGCTGGGGGGTGGTGATCGTGCTCACCTATGTCCTGGTGGCCGTGCTCACGCCGTTGCTGGTGCAGCTCGGCTGGCTACCGGATCCAAACGCCGGCTTGCAGAACCCCATCTACGCCCCGCCGTCGCCGGCCCACTGGTGCGGCACCGACCGGCTCGGCCGGGACGTGTGCGTGCGCACCCTCTCGGCCAGCGGCGTGGCCCTGCAGGTGGTGGCTCTGGCCCTGGTGGTGGCGTTGATCGTGGGGGTGCCCCTCGGCATGGTGAGCGGCTATCTGGGCGGCTGGGTGGACCGGCTGCTGGTGCTGCTGATGGACACCCTCTACACCCTGCCGGTGCTGCTGCTCTCGGTGGTGCTGGCCTTCCTGCTGGGGCGCGGCCTGCCCAATGCCGCCGCCGCCCTCTGCGTGGTGTACATCCCCCAGTACTTCCGCGTGGTGCGCAACCAGACGGCCCAGGTGAAGGCCGAGCTCTACGTGGAGGCGGCCCGCTCGCTGGGCGCCGGACCCGCCTGGATCCTGCGCAACTACCTGTTCCGCAACGTGATCACCTCGGTGCCGGTGCTGCTCACGCTCAATGCCGCCGATGCCGTGCTGGTGCTGGGGGGTCTGGGCTTTCTGGGGCTCGGCCTGCCGGAGACCATTCCCGAGTGGGGCGGCGACCTGCAGCAGGCCCTCACGGCCCTGCCCACCGGTATCTGGTGGACCGCCCTCTACCCCGGCCTGGCCATGTTCGTGCTGGTGCTGGGGCTGTCGTTTCTGGGGGAGGGCCTGGAGAGCTGGCTGAGCGGCAACGCCCAGACCGGCCGCGCGGCGCGCTGAGGCCCAGCTCGCCGCAGCGCCGATCGCCCACCGGCATCAGAATGGGATCTCTCACGTGGCCCGGGTCGGGCGCTGGCGATGCCCTGGTGGTTGGATCTGGTGCTGCTCAGCCTCGCCGCGACGCTCTGGTTCAGTGGCAGCGCCGATCGCGACGACGTCTGGAGCCTGCTGCAGCGAATGCTGGCGGTGGTGTCGGTGGCGGTGGTGCTGCTGGGCGGGCGCCAGATCCCCCTGGAACTGCTGGCCCTGGGGGTGGCCCTGTGGCTGCCCAGTGCCGGCAGCCGCCGCCTCTCGAGCGGCGATGCAGCCCGTCTCAGCCGTCGCTGAGGGGTGCAGAGCCAGCCAGGGCGGCGCTGAGCAGCTGTTCCGCCATGCCATCCGGGTCGGCCACGGCGTCGAGGCCCGGGCCGGCATTCCCCAACAGCTCGGGGTGGCTGGAGAGGTTGTCAAGCAGCCGGGTCAGGAACAGGTCGTGGTCCTGCAGCATCGAGGCCTCCAGACTGCCCTGGCGTCCGCCGATGCACCAATCGAGAGCGCCGCTGTCAGCGCGGATCAGCACAGCGGGCCGCTGGGGGAGGCTGTCGTGGCGATGCACCCGCACCGGATCCGCGCTGCCGAAAAAGGCCTCGGCCTCCTCACGGCTGCAACGGATCAGCTGAGCACTCCAGGCCAGCGGCTGGACACGCCGCAGCACCTCGGCGCTCGGCGGCGCCTGGGGCGGCAGGCCCCAGCGTTGCGGTTGCCAGTCCAGATCGAGGGCCACCGAGACACCGCTGGGGATGGCCCGTTCCAGGATCATGCTCACCGCCTGGGCGTGCTGGGCCTCGATCACTGAATTGCTGGAGACCAGCAACCAGAAAGAGTCCCTGATTCTGGGCAGCATGGCCTCAGTGAGGGCGGCGGGGCTGTCGGCGCTGGAGGCGATCGGCAGGGCCTGGCTGAGATCGAACAGCGGGGTGTGCCGATCGGTCTGGGTCGGGCGGGTGGTTGTGGGTGTGGATGTGGGGGTCAACGTCATCGTGAGGAAAGCGGAACAGCTGGACAGGGCACGACGGCCTGCTCAGCTCTGGCTGCTCACGAACTCGTGGAAACGCCCAGCAAGGTCCTGGAAGAAGCTGTCGCTTTGCTGCAGCAGGGAGTCCCAGCTGTCCTTGGTGGCCAGCTGGAGGCTCTCCAGCTGGACCTGGGCCTGGTCGCGGGCCTGGCGCAGTTCGGCGAGCCGCTTCTCGGTTTCGGCGCGCACGCTTTCGGCGGCGTTCTGCAGGCCCTGCTGCAGCTGGTCGATCTGGGCAGACCAGGCTTCGATCTGGGCCTGCTTCTTGTCGAGGATTGCCTGGCGGAGCTGCTCATCGGCAAGGCGCTGATCCAGCTCGCTGCGGCTGGCCTGCATCGTGGTGTTGGTGGGGGTCATGGATGGTTCCTGAAGTGCAACAACGGATGCGCCCCTGCTCTCTCCTGTTGGGGAGTGTCTGGAAGGAAACACCAGAGCAGCGCCACAAGGCGTGAAGGCTGAGGGGAGACGTGCTTCCCAAATCCACTGTCAACGCGTCATTGCCAGAGCTGTTGGCAAGCGCAGAGAGACGAGCTGGATGTGACTGTTAAGTCGGAAGCGAACGTTGCGTCCGTTATTTCGAACCTAGCACGAAGTGATTTGTTGTCAACTCTCTGGTGCGTGATCAGTGACGTTCCGAGATCACAATTCTGCCCAGATCGGTTGTGCTCAGAGGCCTCTCGGAGGCTGTGACGGCTGAACCTGAAGCCGCTGCATGCCAGCCGCCTAGTAGCGCAGCCGCACCGTGCGGGGCAGGGCTTCGCTGATGGCGCCTTCGGCATCGAGGGGGGGATAGGGCCGGCCCTGCTGGCGGCACCAGGCGGCCACCTCCGGGTAGGCCCATTCGAACAGCAGCCGCCCGTAGCGCTCCGGCCCCACCCCCTCGCCCTGGCTGGGCAGCAGCCCGGCGGCCTGGCGCTGGCGCAGGGCCTCGAACAGCAGCGTGGCCGTGGCCACGCTCACATTCAGCGACTGCACCATGCCGCTCATCGGAATCATGATCGCCTGGTCCACCAGGGCAATCGCCGCCGGGCTCAGCCCCCACTTCTCGGCCCCCAGCACGAAGGCGGTGGGGCCGGTGAAGTCGCAGCTGCGGTAGTCCACCGCCGTGGCGCTGAGGTGGGTGCCGTAGAGGCGGAAGCCCTGCTGCCGCAGGGTCTGCAGGCCATCGGCGGCGCTGGCGTGGCGCTGCAGCGGCACCCATTTCTGGCTGCCCTGGGCCGTGGTGTTGAACAGGGGCAGGCGCCCCTCCAGGCACACCGCGTGGGCCTCCAGCACCCCCACCGCATCGCAGCTGCGCAGGATCGCCGAGAGGTTGTGGGGTTTGTGCACCTCCTCCAGCAGCACCGTGAGGTCGGCCATGCGGTGATTCAGCACAGCCTTGAGGCGCTCGAAGCGGCGGGGCAGCAGCGGCATGGGCACGATGGCGGCATGGAGGCTCCCAGCTTCGACCAGCGCGTCTACGCCGCCGTGGCCCGCATCCCGCAAGGGCGCCTCGCCACCTACGGCCACATCGCCGAGTCGATCGGTGCCTACGGCTGCGCCCGCCAGGTGGGCTGGGCCCTGCGCCGGCTGCCCCTGCCCTCCGAGCTGCCCTGGCACCGGGTGGTGAACGCCCAGGGGCGGATCAGCTTCAACCCCAGCCGGGAGGGGAGCGACTGGATCCAGCGGCAGCTGCTGCTGGCCGAGGGCATCCCGGTGGACGGGGAAGGCCGTCTGCCCCTGGGGCGCTATCTGTGGGTGCCCCCCCTCGACCCACCCCTGCTTGCCTGAGCCCGTCTCCGCTGTCCCGGCTGACGCCGCCGATCGAGCCGCCCGCTCCGACTCCCCAGCGGCGGCCGGTCTGGCGTCGCGGCGGCTGGCCTGGGAGGTGCTGCTGGCCGTGGGCGGCGGCGCCTACGCCGATGTGGCCCTGGAGCGGGCGCTGCAGCGCAGCAGCCTGGAGGGGGTGGACCGAGCCCTCGCCACCGAGCTGGCCTACGGCGCCATCCGCCAGCGGCTGCTGCTCGATGCCTGGCTCGATGGCCTCGGACGGGTGCCGGCCCTGCGCCAGCCGCCCAAGCTGCGCTGGCTGCTGCACCTGGGGCTCTACCAGCTGCTGTTCAGTGGGCGGGTGCCGGCCTCAGCGGCGGTGAGCACCACCGTGGAGCTGGCCAAGCGGGGTGGCCTGGCCCGCCTGGCGCCGGTGGCCAATGGCATGCTCCGCCAGCTGTTGCGCCGCCGGGCCGGGCTCGCCAGCAGCGCTGGAGCCGGCGGGCCCGGCCTGGAGCTGGAGCCCTGGAGCGGCCTGGAGCTGCCTGCCGGGGCGGCCGCCAGCCTCGCCCTGCGCCAGTCGCTGCCCGTGTGGCTGGCTGAGCTGCTGCTGCAGTGGCTGCCGCCCGAGCAGGCCGAGGCCTTTGCCCTGGCGGCCAACCAGCCCCCTGGCCTCGACCTGCGGGTGAACCCCCTACGCTGCAGCCGCGACGCCCTGCTTGAGGCCCTGGAATCGGCGGGGCTGGCGGCGGCGGTGCTGCCAGGGAACGATGACGGCCTGGCCCTGGAGGGGCGGGTGGGGGATCTGCGCCGCCTGCCCGGGTTTCAGCAGGGCCACTGGAGCGTGCAGGACCGCACCGCCCAGCAGGTGGTGGCCCTGCTCGATCCCCAGCCCGGCGAGCGGCTGCTCGATGCCTGTGCCGCCCCTGGCGGCAAGTGCACCCAGATGGCGGAGCGGATCGGGGATCGGGGCGAGGTGTGGGCCATCGACCGCTCCGCGGCGCGCTTGCAGCGGCTGGAGCGCAATGCCGCCCGGCTGGGTCTGGGCTGTGTCAGCAGCCTGGCGGCCGATGCGGCCGAGCTGGCGGTGGTGCGTCCCGACTGGTTGGGCCACTTTGATCGCATCCTCGTGGACGCCCCCTGTTCGGGGCTGGGCACCCTGGCCCGCCACGCCGATGCCCGCTGGCGGCTGCAGCCCGCCGCGATCCCGGAGCTGGTGCGGCTGCAGCGGGCCCTGCTGGAGGGGGTGCTGCCGCTGTTGCGGCCCGGCGGCCAACTGGTGTACGCCACCTGCACCGTGCATCCGGCCGAGAACGACGAGCAGGTGAAGGCCCTGCTGGCGGCCCATCCCGGCTGGGAGCTGCTGCGGCAGTGGCAGGCCTGGCCCCGGCCCGGCGGCGGCGATGGCTTCTTTGCCGCCCTGTTGCGGGCACCAGGGGGGTAGCGCTGAAGGGCCTCAGGGCGGCGGTGGCGGTGCGGGGGCCGGTGGTGGTGGCGGCGGTGGCGGCGGCGCAGGAGCCGGGGCGGGCGCTGGTGCAGGCGCAGCCACCGGGGCTGGTGCAGGCGTAGCGCCGCTGCTGGGGGCTCGGGCTGGAGCGGGCGCCGGAGCTGGAGAAGGGGCGGGGGCAGGCCTTGGTGCGGCGGCTGGTGCTGGATGTGCTGCCGGGCGGGCCGGTGGTTCGGCCGAGCGGGGCGGCGGGGTCCAGGACGATTCCGGTTCGCCCGTGGAGGCGGGATCTTGCGGGGCCTCATTCCTGGGGGCACGCTCCGGCGGCGCATCGGACCTGGGGGCCTGGCGCGGGCTGGTCGGCCGGGCCGGCTTGGTGGGTTTGGCGGGCTTCTTGAAGGTGTCAGCGAGGGCGGGTTTGGGCGGGAACGCCTGCACCGGCAGGTCTTTGCTGATCGCGCCCATGAAGCGCCGCCAGGCATAGGCGGCCACCACGCTGGTGCTCTTGGTCTCGCGGCTGTTGTCGTAGCCGAGCCACACGCCGGTGGTGAGCTGGGGGATCGAGCCGATGAACCAGAGGTCGCGGCCCCCTTCCGAGGTTCCGGTCTTGCCGGCCACGGGGTGCCGGCCGAGGGAGGCGGGGCCGCCGGTGCCACCGCGCACCACCTGCTGCAGCATCCAGGTCATCGCATCGGCGATCGTGCTGTCCACGGCCCTGCGGCCGGGGTCCCCGTCGGTGCGGCGGCTCCAGAGCAGTTCACCATCGGGGCCGAGGATCTCCTCGAACGGGGTGGGCTTCACAAACACGCCCCGGTTGTTGATGGCGGCATAGGCGGCGGTCATGTCGAGCACCCTGTCCTCCTCCGCGCCCAGGGCGAGGGGATAGAACTTGCCCAGGGGCTGGGTGATGCCCAGGCTGCGGGCCATGGCGATCACCTTGTCGAAGCCCACCTCCTGCAGCAGCCCCACCGCCACGGTGTTCACCGAGTTCTGGAAGGCTCGCACCATCGTGATCTTGCCCAGGAAGCCCTTGCTGAAGTTCTTGGGGCAATAGCCGGCAAAACAGCGCCTGCGGTCCACCACCGTGCGCTCCGGTCGCATGCCCTCCTTGAGGGCTGTGAGATACACGAACAGCTTGAACGTGGAGCCGGTGGAGCGCAGGGCCTGGGTGGCCCGGTTGAACTGGCTTTCTTCGTAGTCGCGGCCGCCCACCATGGCCCGCACCAGCCCGGTGCCGGGCTCCATGGCCACCAGGGCCCCCTCCAGGCCGCCGGGGGTGGATGCCGTGATCGCCTTCTGGGCCTGCTCCTGCCAGTCGAGATTGACGCTGCTGCGCACCGTCACCCCGCCCACCTCCAGCTGCTCGGGGGTGAGCACCTCGGTGAGCTCCTGTTCCACCCAGGTGCTGAAGAAGGGGGCCTGGCTCACCCAGTATTTGGGGTCGGCCGGTTTGAGGGCCAGGGGTGAGCCCTCGGCCTCCATCTGCTGGGCCAGCGTGATGTAGCCCTCCTCGCGCATGCGGCGCAGCACGATCGCCCGGCGTTGCAGGGCCAGATCGGGGTTCACCAGCGGCGAGTACACCGAGGGGGCGGGGGGCAGCCCGGCGATCAGGGCGGCCTCCGCCAGGTTGAGGTCGCTGGGAGCCTTGGAGAAGTAGATCCAGGCCGCATCCGCCACCCCGTAGGCGCTGGAGCCCAGATACACCAGATTCAGATACTCGGTGAGGATCTGGCGTTTGCTGAGCTGGCGCTCGAGCTTGCTGGCCAGGGCCGCTTCCTTCAGCTTGCGGGCGATGGTGCGGTCCTGGCTGAGGAACACGGTGCGGGCCAGCTGCTGGGTGATCGTGCTGGCTCCCTCCTCCACCGAGCCGCGCGAGATGTTGCGCACCATGGCCCGGGCGATGCCGGTGGGGTCGATGCCCTCGTGCTGGTAGAAGCGACGGTCTTCCGCCGCCACGAAGGCCTGCTCCACCAGGGGCGGGATCGAGCTGGCGGAGAGCTTCTCCCGTGACACCGGCCCCACCTTGTGCACCACCTGGCCATCGGCCGCCAGGATGGTGAGGGTGCCGGGCCGGTTGAAGTGGTTGATGCCGCGGGCATCCGGAAGCAGGCTGTCGAAGCTGGCCACCAGCGCCGCCTGGCCCACGGCCACCCCAGAACCGAGGCTGGTCGCCACTGCGGCGATGATCACCAGGTTGCGCTTGCTGCCTCCCCTACGGCGGGGCTGGCGCGCTTTGGCAGGAACGGCGGTGCTCACCTCATGCCACCAGGGCGCTGTGGCCGATGGCCAGGGCTGTGACCAACATGCCCAGCACCAGGAAAGGCTGGGCGCTGGCCTGATACTTCACATCGAACGCCACCGGATCGCGCAGCAGCCACACATCCTGAAAGGTGATCTGGGGCACGATCAGCAACACCAGCAGCACGGCGGCGAAGTGCTGGCCGATGGCGATCAGCACCGCCACCATGGCCAGCTGGAACACATCAATCATGGCGGCGCTGATCCAGCTCGCGCCGGTGATGCCGAACACCACAGGCAGGGATTGCAGCCCCAGGGCCCGGTCGCCCTCCACGCTCTTGAAGTCGTTCACCACGGCAATGCCGAGGCCGGCCAGGGAGTAGGCCAGGGTGAGCAGGGCGGTGGTCCAGGTGAGGTGGCCGAACAGGGCCTGTCCAGCCCACCAGGGCAGGGCGATGTAGCTGGCGCCCAGGGCGTAGTTGCCGAGCCAGCCGTTCTGCTTGAGCTTCAGGGGCGGGGCTGAATAGATGAAGCTGACGAAGGAGCCCCCCAGGGCCAGCAGCAGCAACACAGGCGTGGTGTGGCCGGCCCAGCGGTCCAGCCCCCAGGCCACGGCCAGGCCTGCCAGCAGCAGCACCCAGATCTGAAGCTTCACCTGGGGCAGGGGAATGGCGCCGGAGGGAATGGGCCGGTAGGGCTCGTTGATTGCGTCGATGTCGCGGTCGTAGTAGTCGTTGATCGTCTGGGTGTAGCCCGCCAGCAGCGGGCCACTCATCAGCATGCAGGCGATTGAAGCGGCCACGTTCGGCAGGGTCCAGCTGAACTGGCCCGAAGCGGCCGCGCCGCATAGCACGCCCCAGATCAGGGGAATCCAGGTGACCGGCTTCATCAGCTGCAGCCGGATCTTCCAGATGCTGCTGCTGCCGCCGGCACCCTTCATGCCCAGCAGCTGACGGGCTGCCGAACCCCTTGGGGCCTCAGGGTTTGGGCTGTTGGTCAAGGCCGGTTTCAGGCGAGGGTGACTTCATCGTCGAAGAACCAGGCGCTCTGGCCGGCGCCGAGATCCACCACCAGGCCGATGCCCTGGCCATCCACGGTGCGGAAGCCGGTCACGGTTCCGGTGGGGTCACTCTTGAGGGCCTCGACCAGAACGGCGGGGATGCGATCACGCACACGCAGCACGCGCACCTTGGAGCCGATCGTGATCGGGGCTGCCTGCACCATCGCCGTCGAGACAGTCAAAGTCCAGCAACCTTAACAGCGAAGAGCCGTTGGACCGCTGCCCTGAGGCTGCACTGGCCCAGCATGGTGCGCACCCACCGGCCTGCCCCTCCGCCATGGTTGCCAAGCGCATCATTCCCTGCCTCGACGTGGCCGATGGCCGGGTGGTGAAGGGCATCAATTTCGTCGGTCTGCGCGATGCCGGCGACCCCGTGGAGCTGGCCTGCCGCTACAGCGCCGCCGGTGCCGATGAGCTCGTGTTCCTCGACATCGCCGCCAGCCACCAGGGCCGCTCCACCCTGGTGGAGCTGGTGCAGCGCACCGCCGAGGCGGTGACGATCCCGTTCACCGTGGGCGGCGGCATCGCCAGCGTGGAGGGGATCACGGCCCTGCTGCGGGCCGGCGCCGACAAGGTGAGCCTCAATTCCGCCGCCGTGCGCGATCCCGAGCTGGTGAGCCGCGGCGCCGAGCGCTTCGGGGTGCAGTGCATCGTGGTGGCGATCGATGCTCGCCGCCGCGGCGGCGGCGAGCCGCCGGGCTGGGATGTGTACGTGAAGGGGGGCCGCGAGAACACCGGGCTCGATGCCCTGGCCTGGGCGCGGCGGGTGGTGGCCCTGGGGGCCGGCGAGATCCTGCTCACCTCGATGGATGGGGACGGCACCCAGGCCGGCTACGACCTGCCCCTCACCCGCGCCGTGGGCGAGGCGGTGGCGGTGCCCGTGATCGCCTCCGGCGGGGCCGGCTGTCTCGACCACATCGCTGCGGCGCTGTCGGACGGGCCAGGCGGCGGCGGCGCCTCGGCGGCCCTGCTGGCCTCCCTGCTCCACGACGGTATTCTCAGCATGGAGGCGATCAAGACCGATCTGCTGGCCAGGGGCCTGCCGATCAGGCCCCTGCTACATCGTCACGCCGGGACGTAACGGCTTGTTACTTTGGTTAAGGAAGATGGCGTGGCGTCCCGCTCGTGCTTCCCTCCACGGCAGGCCAGCGCCAGAGATGTTCTTCCACCCCTTGCCACCCCCCTACGCCACCGTGCTGCCGCTGGTGATGCTGGTGGCCGTGGTGGCCCTGGTGGCCTGGGCGCTGCAGCTGATGCAGGCCGCCAATGACCGCCAGGAGTTCTCCCTGATGCTGGCCGGCTGCATGGTGTGCTCCGCCGCCGTGGGCCTGGCCACCGTGACGGTGATCATGGTGACGGCCCCCCAGCGGCTGCCGGTGCTGAGTCTGGAGTCGTCGCCGCCTGGTGGCGTCAGCCTCGACGCCGTGTCACTGCCTGAGATGCTGCCGGATTCACTGGTGTTCCCCTGGGATGGGCAGCTTTGAGCCGGGGCAGCCGCAGCAGGTGCAGAGCCTGTTCGAGCAGATTGCCCCGCGCTATGACCTCCTCAACGACCTGCTCAGCCTCGGCCTGCACCGGGTGTGGAAGCGCCAGGCGATCGCCTGGCTGAGCCCGCGTCCGGGTCAGACCCTGCTCGATCTCTGCTGCGGCACGGGTGATCTGGCCCTGGTGCTGGCCTCAAGGGTGCGCCCTGCCGGCAGGGTGATCGGTCTGGATGCCGCCGCGGCGCCGCTGCAGCTGGCGGCCCGCCGTTCCGCCCGCGCCCCCTGGCTGGTCCTGGAGTGGCGCCAGGGTGATGCCCTGGCCAGTGGTCTGCCGGACGGGATGGCGGCGGGCGTGGCCATGGCCTACGGGCTGCGCAACCTGGCAGATCCCGCCGCGGGGCTGGCGGAGGTGCGGCGCCTGCTGCGGCCCGGCGGCCGGGCCGCCGTGCTGGATTTCAACCGCCCGGATGGCGCTGGCCTGCAGGGGCGGCTCACGGCGGGCCTGCAGAAGCTCTGCCTGCGTGGCCTGGTGGTGCCGGCCGCCAGGCTGGCCGGCCTGGAGGAGCACTACGCCTACCTCGAGCCCAGCCTGGCCCGCTTGCCCACAGGCGCCGAGCAGGAGCGCCTGGCCCGCCGGCTCGGCTTCCGCCGGGTGCATCACCGTCCCCTGGCGGCTGGATTGATGGGCCTGCTGGAGCTGCAGGCCTGAGTGGGTCGCCGGGCCCCGGGGCCGAACAGCTCCAGGCTCTCGGCCAGGTCAGCGGGGCTGGAGATCAGATGGCTGGGCAGGCCTCCAGCCAGGTGTCAGTGCAAACCAGCGCTGCAGGCCGCAGAAGCGGTGGCTGGTCTTCAGGTCGTCCATTTCGGGGTCGCTGGAGATGCGATCGAGATCCACAGGCAGGAAGCGCGGATCGGCGTTCACCTCCAGCATGCGGCGGATCGTGCGGCCGGCCACATGCTCGATCTCAAAGCAGATCTGGTCGTCCAGTGAGTTCAGGGATCTGAGTTTTTCGGCATAGGTGAGGCCAGAAAATTCCTGCTGCGGCTTATGTGCCCAGCGCTCGTCTGTTCTGAGGTGGTAGCGCACCGAGGAGAGAATCAACCGGGCCGGGTTGCGGGTGCTGTGGATTCCCCTGAAGTCAAGAGCGTCGAGATTGAGGCGCCAGTGGCAGTTGTTCTGGAAATAGCAATCCCACTGCTCCGGCAGGCGCAGCTGGCGCTGATTGTGCTTGGTGTCGAGCCAGAGCCGTAGGTCCGTGAGGCGCTTCAGGGTTTTGAGGGCTTTGCTGAAGAATTTCGAGCCGGTCTTGTGGTGGGTGCCGACGACGAACTTCAACGCTCAGGGCCGATCTGGTCGGCTCACTGTCGAGCTCCGGCCTGCCCTTGTCAAATGGCTGCCGGGGCTGGCGCCGCCTCCAGAGGGTGCTGTGCCATGGCAACGTTGTTCGGCGCCGGTTCGCTGGCCAAGCCCCTTCCCTCTCTGCCCCCTCCGCCGGGCACCAGGCCCCGATGCACTTCCAGGACATCATCAGCACCCTCAACCGCTTCTGGGCTGAGCAGGGCTGTCTGATCCTGCAGCCCTACGACACCGAGAAGGGCGCCGGCACGATGAGTCCCCACACGGTGCTGCGGGCGATCGGGCCCGAGCCCTGGGCCGTGGCCTACCCGGAGCCCTGCCGCCGCCCCACCGACGGCCGCTACGGCGACAACCCCAACCGGGCCCAGCACTACTTCCAGTACCAGGTGCTGATCAAGCCGTCGCCCGATGCCATCCAGGAGACCTACCTGGCCTCCCTGGAGACCCTGGGCATCCGCGCCGCCGACCACGACATCCGCTTCGTGGAGGACAACTGGGAATCCCCCACCCTCGGCGCCTGGGGCGTGGGCTGGGAGGTTTGGCTCGATGGCATGGAGGTGACCCAGTTCACCTACTTCCAGCAGTGCGGCGGGCTCGACTGCCGGCCGGTGTCGATCGAGATCACCTATGGCCTCGAGCGTCTGGCCATGTATCTGCAGGACGTGGAGAGCATCTGGGATCTCTCCTGGAACGGCGTGCGCAGCTACGGCGACATCTGGCTGCCCTTCGAGAAGGGCCAGTGCACCTACAACTTCGAGGCCTCCAACCCCGAGCGGCTGCAGCAGCTGTTCGCCCTCTACGAGGCCGAGGCCGGTGATCTGGTGGAGCGGGGCCTGCCGGCCCCGGCGCTGGATTACGTGCTCAAGTGCAGCCACACCTTCAACCTGCTGGAGGCCCGCGGCGTGATCTCGGTGACCGAGCGCACGGCCACGATCGGCCGCATCCGCGTGCTGGCCCGCCAGGTGGCCGAGGCCTGGCTGGCGGAGCGCACGGCGCTGGGCTTCCCGCTGCTCAGCCCCGAGCGGCGCCGGGCCTGGCTCGAGGCCCAGGCCCCGCAGCCCGTGGCGTGACGCACCTGCGTCGGCGCCTGCTGCTGGCGGTGCTGCTGCTGGGCAGTTTCCAGCTGGGGCGCAGCAGCGAGCGCCAGATCTGGCCCTGCCGGCTGCGGCCTCTGGCCGCCCTGGTGGAACCCTTGCTGCAGAGGGAGCTCCCCAGCGAGCAGCTGTGCGACCTGCTGCTGCGGCTGCCCGGCAGCTGAGGGTTGGCCCGGGGGCAGCAGAGGGCATGACGCTGCTGTGGCAACGCTGGGGCCATGGGATTGCCCTCAGGCCCGCTGCGAGAGCCCGTGCCAGTGCCACCATCGCGGTCGCGCCCCAGGCGGCGGCGGATCGTCTGGGCGGCCCTGGTGGCGCTGGTGCTGCTGCGGGCCCTGTGGGTGTCGCTCACGCCGCCCCCGGCGGCCCCCGGGGATCCGGTGTGGCAGCTCGATGCCCCAGGGGCTGGTGGCGGCGCTCCACTGGTCGTGACCCTGCGCGGCACCCTGCTCAGTGATCCCCAGCCGACGGGGCCGGATGGGACCTGCCGGGCCCTGCTGCAGCTGCCCCAGGGGCGCACCGAGCTGCGCCTGGCCTCCTGCGGCGGCCTGCAGCAGGGCTGGCGCGTCGAGGCCCGTGGCCGGCTCAGACAACCTCAGCCGGCTCCCCACCCGCTGCTGGCCGGGCCGGCGGAGCGGCTGCGGCGCCAGGGGGCGGCCACCCAGCTGCAGGTGGAGCAGGCCAACGGTGCTCGCCCGTCCCCCCACTCCCCTGGCCGACCTGCGCCGCCAGCTGGCCCAGCGGCTGCTGGCGGGCGCGGGAGCGGAGCGGGGCGGGCTGCTGGCGGCCCTCGTGCTCGGCAGCGCCCGGGTGCCCCTGCCGCTGGAGCTCAAGGAGGCCTTCCGCGCCGCGGGACTCTCCCATGCCCTGGCCGCCTCCGGCTTCCATCTCAGCGTGCTGCTGGGAGCGGTGCTCCCCCTGGGGCGCCGGCTGCCGCGCTGGCCGCGGCTGGGGCTGGCTGGCGCGGCCATGCTGCTGTTCGTGCTGCTGGCCGGCCCGCAGCCCTCGGTGCTGCGGGCCGTGCTGATGGGCGGCCTGGCCCTGGCGGTGCTGGAGAGCGGCGGCCGCGGGCGGCCCTTCGGGATCCTGATGGCCAGTGCCCTGATTCTGTTGCTGTGGCGGCCCGAGTGGCTGGCCGATGTGGGCTTCCAGCTCAGCGTGGTGGCCACGGCCGCCCTCGTGGTCTGCGCCTCTCCCCTGGAGCAGGGCCTGCGCCGCCGGCTGCCGCCCTGGTGCCCGGGCTGGCTCGCCGCCGCCAGCGCCGTGCCCCTCGCCGCCTCGCTCTGGACCCTGCCGCTGCAGCTGTTCCACTTCGGCGTGGTGCCCCTCTACGCCGTGCCGGCCAATCTGGTGGCGGCGCCGCTGCTCACCCCCCTCACCCTGGGGGCGATGGCCCTGGCCCTGGTGGCGGTGCTGGTGCCTCCCCTGCTCGGCCTGCTGTTGCCGCCGGTGGCCTGGTGCTCTGGCCTGCTGGTGATCGTGGTGAAGGGCTTCGCGGCGCTGCCCATGGCCCAGTGGCAGCTGGGCAGGCCGGAGCCCCTGCTGGTGCTGCTGCTCGCCGCAGGTCTGCTGGGGCTGAGTGTGCCGGGCCCCGCCGGTCTGCCGCGGCTGGGCCGCGGCCGGCGCCGGCGCTGCTGCTGCTGGCGGCCTGGGCCACCTGGCCCTGCTGCGGGCCGACCAGCTCGTGCTGGTGCACCAGGGCCACCGCGACCTGCTGCTGGCCCGCCACCAGGGCCGGGCGGCGCTGGTGAGCCTCCAGGCCGATGGCTTCAGTTGCCGTCAGGCCCGCCAGCTCGCCACCGGTTTCGGCATCCCCCGCCTGGACTGGGCTCTGCTGCTGGATCCCGTGGCCCCGGCCGAGCCCGCCTGCTGGCAGGCCCAGGCGGGGCTGGTGCTGGCCAGTGCCGATGGCAGCCTGCCGCTGCAGCCTGGCCAGTGGCTGGGCAGCCCAGGGCTGGTGGCCGAGCCCCTCAGCGCCGACAGCCGGGCCATCAGCCTCGTACTGGGGCAGCGGCGCTGGCTGCTGCTACCCGACCGCCAGGCCCTCAGGGCCTGGCGGGCCACCGAAGCCAAGGCTGGGACGGCATCTGGCTGGGGGTGCTGCCGCGGCGGCCCGAGCGCCAGGCCGTGACCGCCGCCAGCCGGGGAGCCATCTGGCTGAGCGGCGGCGGGCCGGCCGATGCCCCGCCGGCTGGAGCGCCAGCGGCCCGCGGGGCTGGCTGCAGCAGGGCTGGGGCTGAGCGGTCCGTAAACTCGTGGCCGGAGCTTCGGGCTCCTGGCTGGAGAGGTGGCTGAGTGGTCGAAAGCGAACGACTCGAAATCGTTTGAAGGGCAACCTTCCGTGGGTTCGAATCCCACCCTCTCCGTTTCCCGCCCGACTTCCAGGCTCCGCTCCGAGACCCCGTTGTCCATCAGCCTGGCCATGAAGCATCACAGCCCTGTTTGCCTGGTTGGAGGGATCCTCACGGCGGCGCTGGTGCTGCAGGCCCCCGCCCAAGCCGGCACGCTCTCGGGCACGGCCAGTGACCGGGAGCGGATCGCCCTGCCTCCTGATGCGGTGTTTGAGGTGGTGATCGAGGACATCGCCCGGGCCGATGCCCCCGCCACGCTGCTGGGCCGGGTGCGCCTGGAGCCCGCCGGCCAGCCGCCTTTTCGTTTCTCCATCCCCTACAGCGAGGGTGATCTGAGCCCCACGGGCCGCCAGCCATCCGCGCAGGCAGCCCTCGGCCGTCTGCCGGCCAGCTGGCGCGGCGATCTGCCCGCCGCCAGCGGCCGCAGCCGCTGGCAGGTGGACCTGTTCAGCGATGGCAGCTTCCAGCTGCGCCAGACTTTTCTGGATCGCCCTGCCCCCAACAGCTTTGATGACATCGGCCGCTGGCGCCTGGAGCCGCAGGGGCCTCGCCTGGTGCTGCGGGGCGGCCGGGAAGCACCCGTGCTGCTGCAACCCATCGACGGCGGTGCCGCCCTGCGCAAGCTCGACCTGCAGGGTGAGCCGATCCGCTCATCCCTGAACGATCGCCTGATGCGGCTGCCGGCAGCGGAGCCGATTGAGCCCCGCCTCCATCTGCAGGGGATGTTCCGCTACCTGGCCGATGCCGCCAGCATCCGGCTCTGTGCCACCGGCGCGCGCCTGCCGGTGTCGATGGAGGCCGACTATCTGGCGCTGGAGCGGGCCTACCTGGGGGCCCAGGCGGGGGGATCGGCCGGCCAGCCGCTGCTGGTGAATCTGGAGGGCCTGATCAGCCAGCGCCCCTCCGCCGAGCCCGGTCAGGGGCTGCGGCGCACCCTGGTGGTGGAGCGTTTCGTGGGGGTGCACCCCGGCGAGGGCTGCCCGAAGACCGATGGCGCCGCCATGCCTGCGGCTGCCCCAGCGCCCGGGCCCAGCCTGAGGGGCACGCTCTGGAGGCTGCAGGCCCTGCAGGATGGGGATGGCCCTGAGCTGCGGCTCGATGCCGACGCCGACCGGGTGAGTGGCAGCGGCGGCTGCAACCGGCTCATCGGCGGCTTCCAGCTCGAGGGCGAGCAACTCCGCTTTTCCGAGCTGGCCAGCACCAAGATGGCCTGCCCAGCTGCACTGATGGCCATGGAGCAGCGCTACATGGAGGCGCTGGGCCAGGTGCGCCGCTGGAGCATCGACAAGCGCAACCTGCTGCTCCAGGACGGACAGGGGCGCACGCTGCTGCTGTTCAAGGCAGCCCCACCAACCCCCTGAGCCAGCACCGCTGGGCGTGCCCAACGGCGCCCCAGCACCAGGCAAGAAAAAAGGCGGTACCCAAGAGGGTGCCCGCCCAGAGGAACGTCTTCGTGAAAGATTGTATTACAGAGCGTGAACGGGCTCTCTCAGGATCAGGCCCGTCCCGGGGTGGGCTCTGGTGGGTCGCCGCTTTCGTGGCGGCCTCCTGCTGAACGCCCTAGCGTCTGGATGGCCAGGTTGCTCGTCGAGGGCGATGCGCATCACCCAGTACGACGGTCAGTTTCTGATGGCCCTCAGTGCCCAGGAGGCCTCCAGGCTGATGGACACCTGCGCGGTGGTGGTGCTGGCCGCCGATGCTGAACCCGCCGTGCCCTTGCCCGTTGAGATGACGTCTCTGCTGGCCGATCTGCTGGAAGGTCTGCGCAGCCAGGCGAGTGTGGAGTGACGCCTCCGCTGGGGCTCAGGGGTAGCAGAGTGCCCGAAGTCGCAGGTGGGCGGAGCGATGCCCTGGTTTGTGAAGCTGGAGGAGGGTCTGGTGGACAAGGCCCAGTTCGATGCGGTGGTGCCGTTGCATCTGGCCTGGTTGGCTGAGCTCGAAGCCCAGGGCCATCGCCCCGTGAGTGGCTACTGGGCCGACCGCCGTGGTGCTGAGGGTGCCGGCGGCATGCTGCTGTTCTGGGCCGGGTCGTGGGATGAGGCCTCCCGGCTGGTGCGCCACGATCCCCTGATCGAGCAGGGATGTGTGAGCTGGACCCTGCACGAATGGGCACCGGTGTTCGGCGTTCCGGCTCCGGTCTCGCCGCCAGCCACCGCCGCTGCCTCAGGAATGAAACAGCAGCACCAGTCCTGAGCTGATCTGGTGAAATTCCCGCTCCTCGCGGCTGAGGTCGAGCCCCACCTGCAGGGCCTCCTTGAGGGCGTCCTCATAGGGCGGGGCCGAGGGTGCGGTGCCGGCGTGCCAGAGCGCGGCGATGCCCACGGGTGTGGCATGCCACCGGAAGCAGGCTGTGGTCCCGATGTCCGGCTCCTGGAGGGCTTCTTCAAGGAGGTCGCGAATCGGCATGGGCCCTGGGACGTGCCCGCAGCTTCGGCAGGATCCGTCCATCCGGGCAATCAGCTGAGAGCTTTCGTGATGAAAGGCGGCAGCCCCGCCACCAGAAGGGCTGCGGCCAGCCAGAGCGCTTGCAGCCGCAGCGACAGCCGCAGCATGCGCCGCACAGCAGCGGCATCCGCTGCCGGCCGGCCCTGCGCCAGTAGCGGTTTGCGGCGCAGGCAGCCGCCATAGCGGTTGCTGCCCCCCAGCTGCACCCCCACGGCGTGGGCATAGGCCGCCTGGGACACCCCAGCATTCGGCGAGGGATCGGGCGCCCCATCCCGCAGGGCGAGCTCCAGCCCCCGCCAGGCTCCCGCCAGCTCCTGGCCGGCGGCGAGCGGCAGGCTCACGGCCACCAGGCGGCAGGGCAGCCACACCAGCAGGTCGTCGAGCCGGGCTCCGGCCGTGCCCAGCCAGGCCAGGCTGCCGCGGCGGTAGCCCAGCATCGAATCCAGGGTGCTGGCCGCCTTGAAGCTCCAGGCCAGGGCCAGAGGACCAGGCAGGACCGGTGCCAACGGGCTCAGAACCGCCCCGGCCAGCATCCAGAACAGGGGCGCGAACAGGCCGTCCACGGCGTTCTCACTGGCGGTTTCTGCCAGGGCGCGCAGGATCTCCTCCCTGCTGAGCTGGTCGGTGTCGCGGCCCACGATGCGCCCCAGCTGCCGCCGGGCCGGCTCCGGATCCGCCTCCGGCAGCAGCGCCAGCACCCCGTTCACGGCCTCCTCGAGGCTGCGGCCGGCCAGGGCGCTGGCCAGCCCCACCACCAGCACCGCCACCCCCAGGGCGCTCTGGTCCGCCCAGCGCTCCAGCAGCCAGCCGGCAGCACCGCTGAGCCCCACCACCAGCAGCGTGATCGCCGCCCCGGCCAGGCGCAGCCGGCCGGGGCGGCCGGCGGCCCAGCCCTCGGCCAGCCGTCGCAGCCGGGCAATGCCCCAGCCCATCACCTGCACCGGATGGAGCCAGCGCTGGGGATCGCCCAAGCCGCGATCGAGCAGGGCGGCCGTGAGCACCTGCAACACCAGCAGCAGCGGCATCAGCGTGAAAGTGGGATCGGCGGGATCAACGGGATCAACGGGATCAGCGGCAGCGGCCCAGGGGCCAGGCCAGCGCCGCGAAGGCCAGCAGCTGCAGCGGCAGGGCCAGGCCGAGGCCGAGCAGCTGGCTCAGCAGACCCATGCCGAGGCTGCCGGCCAGGCCGCCCACCGCCCCGGAGCGCTGCAGCACCGTCCAGCGCAGGGGGGCGTCTCCCAGGGGGCCCAGGGCTCCCACCAGGGCGGCATCACTGGCCGCGGCCAGCCCCCCCAGGGGCAGGAACAGCAGCACCGCGCTCCAGCCCGGAACCAGCTGGGCCGTCCCCAGCAGGACCGCCATCAGGCCGTAGCGCAGCGGCCCGTTCAGGGGCGGCAGCAGTCCCGTGAAGCCCCGGCCGAGCCCGTAGGCCGCCAGCAGCATGGCGAAATCAAAGCAGTCGCCCTCGCCCACCGCCCGCACCCACAGGGGTAACAGGGCGAACAGACCCCCGAAGAGCAGGCCCTGCAGTGCGCAGAGCCGGCTGAAGGGGATGGTCTGAGCCGGAGCCTTCGGGAGCTCACCCTCGGCGACCGCGGGGCCCGTGCCCCGGCCCCGCACGGCCAGCAGCAGCCCCAGTGGCAGCAACAGCAGCAGGGCCGGCCCGAACTGCAGGGCTGCCGGGAACAGCAGGGCCGTGAGCAGATAGCCCACCAGGGAGCCCAGGTCGGAGCCGCGCCGCAGCTGCTCGATCGAGCTGCCCGGCTGGCGCAGCAGTCGCCGCTGCAGGGGCAGCCCGGAGAGTTCAGCGCCGAGGGCGAACAGCAGCACGGCCAGCAGCGATGCCGCCAGCAGCAACGGCGCAGGCAGCCACTGCAGCGCCTGGGCCGCTGCCACCGCCAGCAGTGCCAGCACCGCCAGCAGCTGCAGGGCATAGGCCCAGGCACGACGCCGCAGCGGCAGCAGGGCCGGCAGGGTGCCGAGGGCCGGCAGCAGGCTGTTGAGCAGCGGTGAGGGGCTGAGCCCGCTCACCAGCCAGGCCGTGGAAGCCAGGGTGAGGCTGCCCCCTGCCTGGGTGCTGCCCCAGAGCAGGGAGGGGGGAATCAGGCTGCCTTGAGCCAGGAGAACATGGCCCGCAGACCTGTGCCCACCTGCTCGATCGGATGCTCGGCGTCCCGCTGGCGGATCTTGGCCATCTCGGGCTTGCCGGCCTCGCACTCGGCCACGAAGTTGCGGGCGAAGGTGCCGTCCTGGATGTCGGCCAGGATGCGCTTCATCTCGGCCTTGGTGGCGGCGGTGATCAGGCGCGGGCCGCTCACATAGTCGCCGTATTCGGCGGTGTTGGAGATCGAATCGCGCATGGCGGTGAGGCCGCCCTTCACCATCAGATCCACGATCAGCTTCACCTCGTGCAGGCACTCGAAATAGGCCAGCTCGGGCTGATAGCCCGCCTCCACCAGGGTTTCAAAGCCTGCCTTCACCAGTTCGCTGAGGCCACCGCAGAGCACGGCCTGCTCGCCGAACAGGTCGGTTTCGGTTTCCTCCTTGAAGTTGGTTTCGAGGATGCCGGCGCGGGTGCCGCCGATGCCCTTGGCGTAGGCCATGGCCAGGGCACGGGCGTTGCCGCTGGCGTCCTGCTGCACCGCAAACAGGGCCGGCACACCCATGCCGTTCTGGTATTCCCAGCGCACGGTGTGGCCGGGACCCTTCGGGGCGATCATCACCACGTCCACCTCGGCCGGGGGCTGGATCAGCCCGAAGCGGATGTTGAAGCCATGGGCGAAGCTCAGCACCTTGCCGGCGCTGAGGTGGGGAGCAATCTCCGCCTCGTAGATCGCCTTCTGGATCTCATCGGGCAGCAGCACCATGATCCAGTCGGCCTTGGCGCAGGCAGCGGCCACGCTGAGCACCTCGAGGCCATCGGCCCTCGCCTTTTCGGCGGAACGGCTGCCCTCGTAGAGGCCCACCACCACGGCCACGCCGCTGTCCTTGAGGTTCAGGGCGTGGGCATGGCCCTGGGAGCCGTAGCCGATGATGGCCACCGTCTTGCCCGCCAGCAGGCTGAGATCGGCATCGGAGTCGTAGAAGAGCTGGGCCATCCGGGCTGAAGCTGAGGGCGGGGAGCAGTGTTCGAGCTTACGCAAGGGCCGCCGGCCGGCCGGCTCAGGCCTCGCTGGGGTGGGCGATCACCCGATCGATCAGGCCGTACTCCTTGGCCTCGGCGGCGCTGAGGAAGTAGTCGCGATCGGTGTCCTTCTGGATCTTTTCGAAGTTCTGGCCAGTCATGTCGGCCATGCTGTGGTTGAGCATGTCCTTGATCCGCAGGATCTCCTTCGCCTCGATGGCGATGTCGCTGGCCTGGCGCTGGCTGGTGCCCCCGAGCGGCTGGTGGATCATGATCCGGCTGTGGGGCAGAGCCAGCCGCTTGCCCTTGGTGCCAGCCCCCAGCAGGAAGGCCCCCATGGAGGCGGCCAGACCCACACAGATGGTCACCACGTCACTCTTGACGTACTGCATCGTGTCGTAGATGGCCAGACCCGCCGTCACCGATCCTCCCGGCGAATTGATGTACACGTAGATCGGCTTGGAGTTGTCCTCGGAGTCGAGGTAGAGCATCTGGGCGACCAGCGCATTGGCCACGGCGTCATTCACTTCCGAGCCGAGGAAGAGGATCCGCTCCACGCCGAGGCGGGTGTAGATGTCAACCCAGCGCTCGTACTGGCTGCCGGGCAGGCGGTAGGGAACGCTGGGGGTGCCGATGGGCATGGCTGGGAGGCGGCGGGTGTTGGTGGTGGAGTGAACTGGGGGGTGGGCCCTGGGCCCGGATCAGCCGATGCCGGCGGGGCTGCGCTGGGCGGCCAGAGGGGTGCCGCTGGGGAGGTCCTTCTGGCTGGTGAGCACGCGGTCGATCAGGCCGTACTCCAGGGCCTGGTCGGCGGTGAGGTAGGTCATGCGGTCGGAGTCGCGGGAGAGCTCCTCAACGCTGCGGCCGGTGTTGGTGGCCAGCATGCCCAGCATGGTGCGCTTGTTGTGCAGCACTTCCTGGGCCCGGATCTGGATGTCGCTGGCCTGACCGCGGGCGCCGCTGCGGGGTTGGTGCAGCACGATCGTGGCGTGGGGCAGGGCCGCCCGCTGCCCCTTGGTGCCGGCGCTGAGGATCATCGCCGCGGTGCCCATCGCCTGGCCGATGCAGATGGTGTGCACCGGTGGCTTCACATAACTGATCGTGTCAGCAATGGCGAAGGCCTCGGTTTCGAAGCCGATCGCATCGCCTGTGAACCAGGAGGTGCCGGTGGAGTTGATGTAGAAGAAAATGGGCTTGTCTGGGTTGTCGAACTCCAGATAGAGCAGCTGGGCGATGATCAGCTCGGTCACATCGATGCCCATCTGGCGCTTGGCCTCGTCGTCGCTGAACAGCGGCAAGCCCAGATACACAATCCGCTCCTTGAGCAGCAGGGAGGGGAGGTCCGGCGGCGGTGTGCGCATCACGGCGGAATCGCCGTAGTAAGGAGCTGACACCGACATCCGTTGACCCTGACAGGCACTGGATCGGAGCCTAGCGGGAGGCCCTCGGCTTGCGCTTGCTGGCGGGAGGTGTGGATCGCTCCCCCCCCCGCTCGTTGCCATGGCTGCCCGCCTCGGTGGCGCTGGCATGGAGCACGGGCTCGCGCCGGGCGAAGACGATGCGGCCGGTTGGGTTCTGCAGGGCGCCGGTGACCACCACCGGCAGGCGCTCGCCGATGTTCTCGCGGGCTCCCTCCACCACCACCATGGTGCCGTCATCCAGGTAGCCCACGCCCTGGTCGGCCTCCTTGCCCTCACGGGCGATCTTGAGCTGGAACTCATCGCCGGGCTGCACCTCGGGCCGCAGGGCGATCACCAGCTCACTGAGGTTGAGCACCTTGAGGCTCTTCAGCTCGGCCACCTTGGCCAGGTTGTAGTCGGTGGTGAGCAGGGTGCCGCCGGTGTCGGCGGTGAGGGCCTGCAGCTTGTCGTCCACCCCCTTGCCCTCGTAGCGGGTGCTGTTCACCACCAGGCGGCGCACGTACTGCTCGCGCAGCTCGGTGAGCAGCTTGAGGCCGCGGCGGCCGCGGCCGCGCTTCTCGGCGTTGCTGGAATCGGCCAGGGCCTGGAGTTCGTCGATCACGCACTGGGCCACGATCACCTGGCCCTCCAGCACACCGGAGTCGAGCAGGCCGCGCAGGCGGCCATCGATCACCACGCTGGTGTCGAGGATCTTGGCGCTGGCTGGCTGCAGCACCCCTTCGGCCACCAGCAGGGCCTCGGTGCTGCTGGGGTTGAACAGGCGCAGCAGGGTGCGGCCATGCACCTCGGCGAGGTTGTAGCCGGACACGCCGAAAAACACGTTGCTCAGCACCGCCGCCAGGGGCTTCACGAACACCACCTCCCAGGGCAGGGGCAGCAGCAGGATCGGTGCCAGCAGCAGGTTGGCCACCAGCAGGCCGAGAATCAGCCCCACGGCGCGGCTGACCAGCAGGTCGGTGGGCATGCTGCGCACCTGGCGCATCAGGCTGCGGCGCAGCTGGCCGAAGAACACCCCGGCGATCAGCCCGAAGAAGGCCCCGAAGCCGCCCAGCACCGTGCGCAGGCCCTCGGGGTTGTCCACCTCGGCCAGCATCGCCCTGGGCAGCAGGTCCACCCCCAGCCATCCGGCGGCGGCACCGGAGATCATGAACAGGATGAGGATGAGGGAGTCCACCATTGACGCTGTGTGGCGAGCTCCGGGCGATCCAGTGCGCAGCATGGCTGAAACCCGCCGGTTTGGCCTGCGGAGGTAACCGCACTTGATCGCCTCCACACCGTTGGTGCGGCCGCTGGGGTCCGCCGCCCTGCCCCCCCGCAGCGCCTACCTGCACATCCCCTTCTGTCACCGGCGCTGCTTCTACTGCGACTTTCCGGTGGTGCCCCTGGGCGACCGGGCCGGGGCGGCCCAGGGCCAGCCCGGTTCCGCCTCGATTGCGGCCTACCTGGAACTGTTGCTGCGGGAGATCGCCCTGGCCCCCTGGCCCTTGGGCCCGCCGCCGCCGCCTCTGTCGACGGTGTATCTGGGCGGCGGCACCCCCTCGCTGCTGGAGCCGCAGCAGGTGGGGGCGCTGCTGGGGGCCCTGGAGCGGCGCTTCGGGCTGGTGCCAGGGGCGGAGATCAGCCTGGAACTGGATCCCGCCAGCTTCGATCGCGCCCGCCTGCTGGCCTACCTGGACGCCGGCGTGAACCGGGTGAGCCTCGGTGGCCAGAGCTTTGACGACACCGTGCTGCAGCAGCTGGGGCGACGCCACAGCGGCCACGACCTGCGCCAGGCCTGCCGCTGGCTGGCCCAGGCCCGGCGCGACGGCGGCCTGGCCAGCTGGAGCCTGGATCTGATCCAGGCGGTGCCCGGCCAGAACCTGGAGGGCTGGCGAGACCAGCTGCGCCAGGCGGTTGCCACGGGCGCTCCCCACCTCTCGGTGTACGACCTCACGATCGAGCCGGGCACCGTGTTCGCGAGGCGCCTGGAGCAGGGCCGGCTGGCCCTGCCCGATGACGATCTGGCCGCCGACCTGATGGAGCTCAGCAGCGCCGCGCTGGGGGCGGCCGGCTATGGCCACTACGAGGTGTCCAACTACGCCCTGGCCGGCCACGCCTCGCGCCATAACCGCGTGTACTGGAGCGGGGCGGGCTGGTGGGGCTTTGGCATGGGGGCCACGGCGGCCCCCTGGGGGGAGCGCCAGGCCAGGCCCCGCACGCGGGAGGCCTACGCCCGCTGGCTGGAGCAGCAGGCCGCGTCGCTGGCTCAGGTCGGGACGCTGGGCCAGGCCGGCGCGTTCCAGGCGGCGGGGATGCCCCTCGATGAGCGCCTGATGGTGGGGTTACGGCGGCGGGAGGGGGTGCGGCCTGCCCAGCTGCTGCGGGCTGAGGGCTGGCAGGAGCAGAGGATCAGGGCCGAGCTTGGCCAGCTCAGGCAACGGCTGCAGCCCTGGCTGGCCCGGGAGCTGCTGCTGCTGGAAGGGGAGCGCTGGCGGTTGAGTGATCCCCAGGGCCTGGCCCTCAGCAATGCGGTGCTGCGGGAGCTGTGGTGCTGGATGGACGACTCTGGGCTGCCAGCCACAGGCGCAGCGCCTCCAGCGCCAGGGAGCGACCCTGCAGCAGCGGCGGGCTGAAGGGCGGTTGGCTGCCGGTGAGCCCGAGCAGGTCGGCGGTCACCCGCACCTGTCCGTCACAGCTGTCGCCGGCACCGATGCCGATCACGGGGATGGTGAGCGTGTGGCTGAGTTCTGTGGCGGCCTCCGCCGGCACATGCTCCACCACCAGGGCGAAGCAGCCGGCCTGCTCCAGGGCGCGGGCCGCGGTCCGCAGTCGTTCACGGCTGGCGGCATCGGTGGCCTGGCGCCGGTAGCCCGTGCGGTGCACGGACTGGGGCGTCAGCCCCACATGGCCCATCACCGGAATGCCGCTGCGCACCAGGCGGTCGATCACCGCCAGGGTTTCGGGTTCAGCACCTTCCAGCTTCACCGCCGCTGCGGGGCTCTGCTTGAGCACCCGGCCGGCGGCCGCCACGGCGTCATCGGGTTGACACTGATAGCTGAGGAAAGGCAGATCGCAGATCAGCAGGGGTTCATGGCCCGCCGCGCAGGCGCTGGCCATGCCGCGCGCCGTGGCGCGGCAGTGATGCAGCATCTCGTCGAGGGTCACCGGCAGGGTGGTGGGGTGGCCCAGCACCACCATGGCGAGCGAATCGCCCACCAGCACCGCATCAGCCCCCGCTTCGGCCACGAGGGCACCGGAGAGGGCATCCCAGGCGGTGAGCACGGTGATCGGCAGGCCCGCCTGTTTGCGACGGGCCAGATCGGCGGGGCGCACGGGCACGGGGCGCAGGGCGAGAGGGAGGGGGCCATTGCTAGCATCCACTCGACTCGGACCCACGCGGCCCAGACGCCCAAACCTGGTCAGGACCGGAAGGCAGCAGCCACACGGGATGCTCAGGGCAGGCGTGGAATCCGGGTCACCCCCTTCGGGCTGCCCATCCGCAGCCGTGCCGCACCGCCAGAGCGGCCATGAATGGATCGGCCGGCGGAGTTCCACCACTCACGTCTGATTGGGCTCTCTGTTGGAGCTGCTAAGCGATGGCGGCGGTAGACCTCAGCTCTCCTGATCACCTGGCCGCGTCTGGCGGTTCAGCAGGAACGGCGGGATCTTGGCGCCGCGCTCTTCGGGTGTGGGAGTGGGGGTGAACGGCGGGCTGGTGGCGAAGCTCACCGCCGGTCGTTCGGGGCGGTAGGTGGTGCCACCTGCGAAGCCGGTGGCGATCACCGTCACATGAATCTCGCCCTCCAGCCGCTCGTCCACCACGGCGCCCACGATGATGTTGGCGTCGGGGTCGACCACGTCATAGATCACCTCCGAGGCCGTGGTCATGTCCTCCAGGGTCATGTCGATGCCGCCGCTGATGTTGATCACGCAGCCCTTGGCGCCATCGATGCGGGCCGACTCCAGCAGCGGGCTGCTCATGGCGGCCTGGGCCGCCTCGCTGGCGCGGCTGCGACCCGAGCCCACGCCGATGCCCAGCAGGGCGGTGCCGGCATCGGCCATCACCGAGCGCACGTCAGCGAAGTCAACGTTCACCAGGCCGGGTTTGGTGATGATGTCGCTGATGCCCTTCACGCCCATGCGCAGCACGTCATCGGCGGCGCGGAAGGCCTCATTGAGGGGAGCGCCGGCGATCTCGTCCCGCAGGCGGTCATTGGGAATCACGATCAGGGTATCGACATGCTCGGCCAGCCGGGCAATGCCCTCCTCGGCCTGGCGCATCCGCTTACGGCCCTCGAATCCGAACGGCTTGGTGACGATGCCCACGGTGAGCGCCCCCACCTCCTTGGCCACTTCCGCCAGGATCGGTGCCGCGCCCGTGCCGGTGCCGCCGCCCATGCCGGCGGCAATGAAGATGAGATCGGCACCCTGGAGCGACTCCTGCAGTTCAGCCCGGGATTCCTCCGCGGCCTTCTGGCCGATCACCGGGTTGCCGCCGGCACCGAGACCGCGGGTGAGCTTCTGCCCCAGCTGAGTGCGCTTCTGGGCCGCCGACTGCAACAGCGCCTGGGCATCGGTGTTCAGCACCCTGTAGCCCAGCCCGTGCAGCTCAGAGGCAATCATCCGATTCACGGCGTTGCTGCCGCCACCACCTACACCGATCACCTCGATCCGGGCCGTCTGGCTGGGAACAATGCCGGCGGCATGGGTCGGGGTATGGGTCATCGCGTCGCGGTTGGCGAGGGCACCATTGGCCGTCGGGCTCGCAGGCAGAGTAATCGAATCACCCGTTTGGATCGGCGGCACGGAATTGGGGCCGTCGTCTTGCGCCATGGGGCTGGAATGCCGGTGAGCTGGGCGCATTATGTCCGCAAGTGGCCACCATGACTTTGTTCGATGGCGACCCTTTGCTCTTTTGCCGACAGACATCGGTGAGCCCGTGTCGTGGGCCAAGCCGGTTGAAGGCCCGATCAACCGGTGCTGAGCAGAGGCTCAAGGGGAGGCTGGCTTGGCAGTGGGCGCTTTCTTGAGGGCGAGCTCGGGCTGTTCCGGATCAGTGAGGTCGAGAGTTCTGAGTGGTTTGCCCTTGAGCTGAGCTGGGAGGGTCTTGACGAGGTGAGCCAGCACCTCCAGGCGGCGGGGGAGCTGGGCGTCGGCTGGCCCCAGGCGCACCAGCCCCAGGCTGGCGCTTCGCAGCCACAGGCCTCCATCAGGAGCAAAACGGATCTCCAGCAGATCGCTGCCCAGGGCGTCGCGGCGCTCCAGAACCTCAGCCAGCACCGGCCGAAGCCGCGGTTGCCAGCCGCTCACCAGCAGGCCCGAAGCCGCTGCATCGGCCATCAGCGCCCCCTGGCGGCTGTTCATCCAGTAGCCGGAGCGATCCACGAAGCCGGTCTCGTTGCCCTGGGCGGTGCGCCGCCGGGCGCGGGCCACGGCCTGGCGGTCGGTGAGCTGCACCTGCAGCCGCGGCGGTGCCATCAGCCGCGTCACCCGCACCTCCTCCACGGGCAGGGCCTCGGCGAGGGAGGCGGCGACCTGGCTGGGCTCCAGGCTGAGCAGGGTCTGGGGGAAGGTCAGCCCCGCAGCCTCGATCACCTGCTCGGCGCCCACCTGCTTGCTGCCCAGCACCTCCACCTGCTGCGGGTCGCTGAGGGTCCAGCCCTGGCGCAGCAGGGTGTAGCCCAGGCCGCCGGCGAGGCCGAGCAGCACCAGCAGCCGCCAGCCGTTGCGCAGCCGCTCGCGGCGGCGCTCAAGGCGCAGCTGGCGTCTGCGCTCAGCTCCTGGGGGAAGGGGCCTGGACGGACTCACAGCTCGCAGCGGGAACTGGCCATCAGTTCATCCATCCAGCGCCGGGCTCGCTCGGCATCGGCGAAGGGGAGATCCTTCTGGGCGCCGCCCCCCACCAGGCGCAGCCGGCAGGCCCCCTGGGATTCCTCGGTGAGGGGCGCCTCGCCCGATCCGAGCGCCAGCAGTTCCACCAGCTCCAGTTGCTTGATGCTGAAGGAGTCCTGCTCCACCAGGGCGCCGGCATCGAAGGTGCTCCAGCTCAGCACCCCGTCCACCAGCCGGGCGGCACCGCAGCCGTCGAGCTTGGCCAGTTCAGACCCCTCGGCCCAGTCCCGGAACAGCTGTTGCCGCCGCCGCTCCAGCCAGCCCAGGGACGTGAGCAGCACGAAGACGAGCAGCAGGGGCAGCCAGAGCAAGCCGTGAATCATGGGGAGACTCCTTTGAAGCGTCCTGGGGCCGGGTCGGCAGGGGAAGGCCACTCCAGGGCGGCCTGGATCAGTTCATCCACCAGGGTGTCCAGGTCGACGCCCGTGGCCTGCCACAGCATCGGGTACATGCTGAGGCTGGTGAAGCCAGGCAGGGTGTTGATTTCATTGAGCCAGAGGCCGCCACCCGCCGTCTCGCTCCCCGCCTCGCCCTCAGCCTTGCTCCCCACCTCGCCCTCGGCGTAGAAGAAATCGACCCGGGCCAGCCCCGAGGCGTTCAGGGCCTCGCAGGCCTGCACGGCCATGCTGCGGGCCCGCTCCGCCACCGCCTCCGGCACCGGTGCGGGGATCAGGGTGCGGCTCCTGCCATCGCTGTACTTGGTCTCGTAGTCGTACCAGTCGGCGTCGAAGCGGATTTCCCCCAGCACCGAGGCACTGAAGGGCCTGGGGCCGCCGCCGCGCACGGCGCACTCCAGCTCCCGGGCGGTGACGCCCTGCTCCACCACCACCCGCGGATCGAGGTCGGCGGCATCGCGCAGGCCCTCAAGCAGCGAGGGCCGATCCCTGGCCTTGCTGATGCCCACGGAGGAGCCCAGGTTGGCGGGCTTCACGAAGCAGGGGTAACTGAGCTGGGCCTCCAGCCGATCCAGCACGGCCTCGGCATCGCTCTGGACTTCGGCGGCGCTCACGGCGGCATAGGGCACCTGAGGAAGTCCTGAGGCGGCAAAGGCGGCCTTCATGGCCAGCTTGTCCATGCCCACGGCCGAACCGAGCACCCCGGAGCCCACGAACGGCACCTGCATGAGGGCGAACAAGCCCTGGATCGTGCCGTCCTCGCCGTTGGGGCCGTGCAGCACCGGGAACCACACCTGCACCGCCAGGGCTGCATCGGGAAAGCCCTGAAAGCCAGAGCGTTCCGTGCCGGGAGCGAGCTGGGTCGCGTTCGCCGGAGTGCCCTGGGCCAGCACCCGGTCGGCCAGTTCCGGACCCCACCAGCGGCCGCGCTGGTCGATATAGAAACAGCTCAGGGCGTAGCGAGCGGCATTGGCTTCAGCCCGCAGGGCGGCGGCCACCGTGGCGGCCGAGCGGATGGAGATGGCGTGCTCGCCGGAAGCCCCGCCGAAGATCAGGCCCACATGGATCCGGCCTTGGCTTGGGGCAGGGGTCATCGCGGCGGGCAGCCATCCCGGGCTGTAACTCAGGCCAGTGTGCCGCTCAGCGAGAAGGCCCGCACCTCCTCGATGCGCACGTTCACCAGATCGCCGGCCTGCACGGCCGGAGCCCCTGAGCCAGGGCCGGCCCCGGCCGGCTGATCAGCGCTGAAGAAGGTGAGCCGGTTGGTGCGGGTGCGGCCCATCCACTGACTGGCCTGGCGGGGGTTGGGGCCCTCCACCAGCACCTGCACGAGACGGCCCTGATAGCGGGCGCTGCGCCGCCGTGCCGTGCGCTCCACCAGGGCATTGAGCTCCTGCAGACGCTCCACCTTCACGGTCTCGCTGAGCTGGTCAGGCCAGTCAGCGGCAGGGGTGTTGGGGCGTGGCGAGTAGGCGGCGGTGTTCACCTGATCGAAGCCGATCTCCTCGATCAGGGCCAGGGTGCGGCGGAACTGGGCCTCGGATTCGCCTGGAAACGCCACGATCACATCGGCGCTGATCGCCGCATCGGGCATGCGCTCACGGATGCGGCTGAGGATGCGGCGGTAGCGCTCCACCGTGTAGCCCCGGGCCATCGCCTTCAGCACGGCGTCATCGCCGCTCTGGAAGGGGATATGGAAATGCTCACACACCTTCGGCAGGGCGGCGCAGGCATCGATCAGCCGCTCGGTGAAGTAGCGGGGGTGGCTGGTGGCAAAGCGGATCCGCTCCAGGCCCTCCACGTCGTGGACGTGGTGCAGCAGGTCGGTGAGGGTGTGCTGGCGGCGGCCCTCGGGGGTGATGCCGGGCAGGTCGCGGCCATAGGCATCGATGTTCTGCCCGAGCAGGGTGATCTCGCGGAAGCCCCGCGCCGCCAGCCCCTCCATCTCCAGACGGATGGCTTCGGGCCGGCGGCTCTGCTCCTGGCCGCGCACCGAGGGCACCACGCAGTAGGTGCAGCGTTCGTTGCAGCCGTAGATCACGTTCACCCAGGCGCACACGGCGCTGTCGCGGCGGGCGGTGGTGATGTCCTCAAGGATGTGGTGCTCCCCGGTGGCCACCACCTGCTGGCCCTGCTCCACCTGGGCCAGCAGGGTGTCGAGCCGGTTGGCGTGCTGGGGGCCCATCACCAGATCCAGCTCAGGCACGCGCCGCAGCAGCGCCTCACCCTCCTGCTGAGCCACACAGCCCGCCACCACCAGGGTGAGGTGGGGGTTGAGGCGCTTGCGCTGGGCCTGGCGGCCCAGGTAGCTGTACACCTTCTGCTCGGCGTTGTCGCGGATGGTGCAGGTGTTGTAGAGCACCAGATCGGCGCTGAGCTCGGCGCTGGCCTCGCGGTAGCCCAGGGTCTCGAGGATTCCGGCCATGCGCTCGGAATCCGCCTTGTTCATCTGGCAGCCGAAGGTGGTGATCCAGTAGCTGCCCCGGCCCGGCCCCGCGGGGCTCTGGGCAGCTGGGGGCGCCAGTTGGAGGGAGTGGGTTGCCGTCATCACGCCATTTTCCCGCATGGCGGCCGGGGCCGCCTTTAACCCATGGCGGCCGGGGCCGGCTTCAGCCCTCCTCCAGCAGCACCAGCTCCTGGTTGGTGCGCTCGAGCTTGCAGGCCAGCTCGCCGTGGAGCAACCGCATCAGCTGGATCAGCACGGCGGGATGCTGCCGCTCCAGCTGCTCGAGGCCCGCGCGGCCCAGCACCAGGCAGCTTCCGGGGGCCTCGGCCAGCACATCGGCACTGCCCTCGCCGCTGCCCAGGAAGGCCACTTCCCCGAACCAGCAGCCGGCGCCGAAGCTGGCGAGACGATCCTGGCGCCCGTCGGAGCCCACGGCGTTCAGCACGCTGAAGCGGCCCGATTCGATCAGAAACAGATCGCTGCCGGGGCCCCCGCCACGGCAGGCCAGCTCTCCGGCCTGGAACCTCCGCCGCTGCAGCAGGGGCTCGAGCACCCTGCGACTCGCTTGTGGCAAGCGCTCCAGCAGCCCCGGCCGCTGCTCCAGGGGTGGAGCGGCCGGAGCGAGCCGCTCCGCCAGCAGCAGCTCCTCGGCGTGCTCCAAGGCCTCATCCAGGCTGCTGAAGGTCTGCAGCCAGGGGATTGGCGTCGCCATGCCCAGGCCTTCCGGCCACAGCGCCTCCCCGTGCCTGCCCATGCAGAGCAACACGGTGCTGTGCCGGGGGCCGAGGCTGCCGAGCTGCTGCCGCATCAACCTGGCGCCCACGGCGGGCAGGCTGCTGACCCTGGTCAGGTCGAGCACCAGCACGGACCCCGCCGTGGCCTGGCGGTCGATCTCCGCCAGCAGCTCCTCGCCGGCGGCGAAATCGAGCACCCCCTGCACCTCCAGCAGCTTCAGCCGGGCGCCCTGGCGATCGAGCCAGTCGCGCTCCCCCTGCTGGCGCCAGCGGCGCGAATGGCGCCGGCAGCCGTCGCTGCTGGAGCGCAGGCAGCGCCCCGCCGGGGCTGGCTGGTTGAACAGGTGCAGATCCAGCTGCCGGGACAACCACTCACACACCGCAACGCCCCGAACGGAGTTGCCCAGACTGTCCAGGGGCGGGGAGTACACCGCCAGCCCAAGACGGCCGGGCACCACGGCCAGCAGGCCGCCGGCCACGCCGCTCTTGGCCGGCATGCCCACATCATGCAGCCACTGGCCGGCGTAGTTGTACATGCCGCAGCTGCCCATCACGGCCAGCACGTTGGTGGTGGTCTGCGGCTCGATCACGCTGACGCCGGTGCGGGGATGGCGGCCCTGGCAGGCGAGAGTGGCGGCCATGCTGGCCAGATCGAGGCAGCTCACCGACACGGCGCACTGCCGGAAGTACAGCTGCAGGCTGGGCTCAGGGTCGCTGCCGATGATCCCGAACTGGCGCAGCAGGTGGCCGATGGCGCGGTTGCGGTGGCCGCTGTCCCGCTCGGAGCGGAACACGGCCTCATCCACCGTCAGGGGCCGGCCGGCCAGGCTGGAATAGAAGTCGAGCAGCAGGCCCGCGGCATGGTCCGGGGCCTGGGCCATCACCTGGGCCGTGGTGGCGATCGCGCCGGCATTGATCATCGGGTTGCGCGGCCGGCCTGACGCCCCATCCAGGCTGATGGCGTTGAAGGCATCCCCCGAGGGCTCCACCCCCACCGTCTGCAGCAGCTGGCCCGCCGGCAGCAGTTTCAGGGCCAGGGCGTAGGTGAACGGCTTGGAGATCGACTGAATCGTGAAGCACTCAGCGGCGTCTCCGACGCTGTACACATGGCCGCTGGTGGTGGCCAGGGCAATGCCGAAATGGTCGGGGTTGGCCTTGGCCAGCTCCGGGATGTAGCGGGCCGGCTGGCCATCCTTCAGGTCTGAGAAGCGGGCGTGGGCCTCGTTGAGAATCTCCTGGATCGCTGTGGCGTTGACGCTGGACGGAGCCATCGCGAGGCTGCGGGGAGGGGGCCGATGCCGGGGCCGGCCGACGCCTGGAGTCTGGAGCCCCGCCCAGCCCCAGCCCCCCGCTGGCCCGCAGGCCCTTCGCTGCGACCGACCCCGTGCCAGCGTGGTTTCACGCCGCACCCGCCAGGGGCCCGAACCGATGCGCTGCCGCCTGCGCCCGTTCCGCCTCACCAAGGCCGTGCCCCTGGCGATCAGCCGTGGCAGCACCAGCGCGGTGGAGCATCTGCTGGTGGAGGTGAGCTACGAGGGCCTCACGGGCCTGGGGGAAACCGGCGGCTTCGACACCGGCCATCGCCACTACGACACCGCCGCCGTCGCCGCCGAACTGGAGGCCCTGGCCCCGCATCTGCAGGGGGCCTCACCCCTGGGGTCGCAGAGCCTGGAACCGCTGCTGGCGCAGCTCTCGCCCCCCGCCCGCTGTGGCCTCGATCTGGCCCTGCACGACTGGCGGGGCAAGCGCCTCGGCCAGCCCCTCTGGCGGCTCTGGGGCCTGGATCCAGGCGCCTGTGTCGCCACCAGCGTCACCCTGGGGCTGGGCACGCCCACGGCGGTGCTGGCGCGGCTCGAGCGCTGGTGGCAGCAGCTGCCCGCCAGCCGCATCAAGCTCAAGCTGGGCAGCCCGGAGGGCCTCGATCACGACCGCGCCCTGCTGCAGGCGGTGGCGGAGGCCCTGGAGCGCAAACGGCAGCAGGCTGGCGCGGCCTGTGAGCTGCAGGTGGATGCCAACGGGGGCTGGACCCTGGAGGACGCCCTGCGTCTGCTGCCCGAGCTCCAGGCCCATGGGGTGGTGCTGCTGGAGCAGCCGCTGGCGCCGCAGCTTGACCCGACGCGCGACACGGCCGGCTTCGCGGCCCTGCATCCCCACTGCCCCCTGCCCCTGGTGGCCGATGAGAGCTGCTGGAACCTCGAGGATCTGCTGCGGCTGGCCCCCCACACCGATGGGGTCAACATCAAGCTGCTCAAGAGCGGCGGGCTCACGGAGGCCCTGCTGATGGCCCAGACGGCGCGGCGTCTGGGGCTGGGGGTGATGCTGGGCTGCTACTCCGACGGCGCCCTGCTGAACGGCGCCGCGGCCCAGCTGCTGCCGCTGGTGCGCTGGCCCGATCTCGACAGCCACCTCAACCTGGTGGACGACCCCTTCACGGGCCTGGACTGCCAGGGCGATCAGCTGCTGCTGCCCGGTGGGCCGGGCCTGGGGATCGGTGTGGCGGAGGCCTGGCCCGGGCTGGTGCCCAGGGTGGCTGCGGGGCTGGCGCCGGAGGGGCTGCCGTGAGAGCCGAGCCGCCAGGGGGGGGCGCCCGCACCTTCCTGCAGCCCCAGGATCCGGTGGTGCTGCTGCTTCACGACGGCCTCGACAACCTCTCCGGCAAGACCGGCCTGGCGATGCTGCGCTACCGGCCCGGGCCGCTGCTGGCCGTGGTGGATCCGGCCCATGCCGGCCGCAGCCTGAAGGAGGTGACCGGCATCGATCGCGCCGTGCCGGTGCTGGAGAGCGTGGCGGCAGCCCTGCCCCTGGGGCCGGCGGTGGCGGTGGTGGGGCTGGCGCCCTCCGGGGGGCTGATGCCGCGGCGCTGCGGGCCGACCTGGCGACCGCCCTGGGGGCGGGCTGGTCGGTGGCCAGTGGCCTGCACAGCCGCATCGGCGACGACCCCGGCTTGGCGGCCCTGCTGGCGCCTGGGGCCTGGATCTGGGACCTGCGTCAGGAGCCCTCCGGGCTGGCGGTGGCGTCGGCGCGGGCGGCCGATCTGCCCTGCCGGCGCCTGCTGGCCGTGGGCAGCGACATGGCCGTGGGCAAGATGAGGCGCCAGCCTGGAGCTGCTGGACGGAAGCCCGGCGGCGCGGCCGCGCGGCGCGCTTCGTGGGCACCGGCCAGGCCGGCATCCTGATCGCCGGTGGCGGTGTGCCCCTGGACGCTGTGCGGGTGGACTATGCCGCCGGTGCCGTGGAGGCCGCCGTGCTCGAGGCGGGCGCTGGCCTCGGCCCGGACGGTCTGCTGCTGGTGGAGGGGCAGGGCTCTCTCTGCCACCCGGGCTCCACCGCCACCCTGCCGCTGCTGCGGGGCAGTCAGCCCACCGAGCTGCTGCTGGTGCACCGGGCCGGGCAGCGCCACATCAAGGGTCTGCCCCACCTGGTGATCCCGCCGCTGCAGGAGCTGATCGCCGTGGTGGAGGGCCTGGCGGCTCTGGGTCGTGCCGACGGCCTGCGGCCCAGGGTGCGGGCGGTGGCCCTCAACACCATGCAGCTGGCGGAGCAGGAGGCCGTTGCGGCCACCGCCCGCACGGCGGAGCAGCTGGGGCTTGCCTGCGCCGATCCCGTACGCCAGGGCGCCGGGATGCTTCTGGAGGCCCTGGATGGGTCAGCCGGGGCTGATCTCCTGGCCTCCTGACGGCCCCCTGAGCGGGGATGGAAGGGCGAGCGAGGGGATTCGAACCCCCGAATGGCGGCGCCACAAGCCGCTGCCTTAACCACTTGGCGACGCCCGCCATGGCCTGGGCCAATGTACCAAGTCGTGCGCTGGCGTCCGGGGCTGGCCCGGGGCTCCGGTCCTGCGCTGAACGCCTCCTCCTGGTGCCAGGCTGGCAGCACTTCCGGCCTCCTCCGCCCTGCCTGACCCGCGCAGCTCCGCCTGGTGTGCACCCCTGGTGGGAGGCGCCGTCCTGCTCGCTGGGGCCGGGGGGATGCTGGCCTGGACCAACCCCGGCCCTGCCGAGTTCGCCGACTTCGCCGCGGGCCGGTTGGTGGAGGAGATCTCCAGCCGGGTGTGTGAAAGCAGCACGCTCCCCTCGGTGCTGGGCCTGGCGGTGGCCGACTGCGCCGCCCTGGTGGCCTCCCAGCGCACCGCCTTGGGCGCGGTGGTGCAGCGACAGACCCGCCGCACCAATTTCGGGGTGCTGAGCGTGTATCACAGCCAGCTGGGTGGTCAGCAGGTGCTGCACTGGCGGGTGCCCCGCTTCGAGGCCACCGTTGTGGGTGTGGCAGGACGGTTCGTGATCGTGCAGGCGCGGGAGCCTGGTTCATGAGCGCCCATCCACCCGGCGCCACCCCCGCCAGCGCCCTCGGGAGCAGGGCGGGCCGTCTGGAGTTGCGCCTGCCCAGGGCCCTGCTGGAGGCGCGGCAGTCGGATCTCGCTCCGGTGGATGCCGAGGGCCTGGTGGCCGTGGAGCTCAGCTGGCAGGAGGGACGGATCACCGGTCTGCGCCCCCTGGGGCCGGAAGCCGCTGCCGAGTCGCTGCCCCTGGCCCTGCCCCCCCTGGTGGAGCCCCACGCCCATCTCGACAAGGCCTTTTCGGCCCCGCGCTTCCCCAACTGGGACGGCACCATGGCCGGCGCCCTGGCCCAGAACCAGAGGGAGTACGGCGAGCGCAGCGAGGCCCAGGTGCTGGAGCGGGCCGAGCGCGCCCTGCAGCTGGCCTGGCGCCAGGGGGTTCGGGCCCTGCGCAGCCATGTGGACAGCGTCGGTCCAGGGGCCGTGGCGAGCTGGGAGGCCCTGCTCGAGATCCGTCGCCGCTGGGCCGGCCGGGTGGAGCTGCAGCTGGTGGCCCTGACGCCCCTGCTGCACTGGCTCACCCCCCAGGGCGAGGAGCTGGCCCGCTGGGTGGCCGAGCGGGGTGGCCTGCTCGGCGGGGTGCTCAGCCCGCCCTACGGCGCCAGCCTCTCCGACCGCGAGGCCCTGGCGGCCCTGCTGGCCCTGGCCGAGCGCCATGGGGCGGCGGTGGATCTGCACGTGGACGAGGCCGACACCCAGCCCGCCCGGGGGGTGGAGCTGGTGGTGCGCCTGGCCCTGGAGCAGCGCTGCGAGGTGCCGATCGTCTGCAGCCATGCCGCCAGCCTGGCCCTGCTGTCGGATCGCCGCGCCGACCGGCTGGCGGAGCGGCTGGCCCAGGCCGGCATCGGCGTGGTGGCACTGCCGCTCACCAACCTCTGGCTGCTGGGCCGGCGCCCTGGCCGCACGCCGGACCGACGGGTGCAGGCCCCGATCGCCACGCTGCAGCGGGCCGGCGTGCGGGTGGCGATCGGGGCCGACAACGTGCAGGATCCCTGGTTCCCAGGCGGTGACTTCGATCCGATCGAGCTGCTGCGCCTGGCAGCCATCACCAGCCACGTGGTGCCCAGCCGCCGCCAGGGCCTGGCGCCCTTCAGCACCGCGGCCGCCGCTTTGCTGGGGCTGGAGTGGGATGGGGTGCTGCGGACCGGCGCCCCGGCCGACCTGGTGGTGCTGGCGGCGCGCAGCAGGGCGAGCTGCTGGCCCGCAGCCCCCAGCGCCGGGTGCTGCGGGCCGGGGTGTGGCTGGAGCCGCCACCGATGGAGCAGCCCTCCCCTCTGCTCCGCGCAGTGGGGCCAACGCCGCGCCAATGATGGTGAGCTCGGGGCCTGTGGGCTCCCCTGGGTTGCGCTGCGATGGCATCACCTCCCCCCGCTGCTGGATCGGCTCTCTGCCTGGAGGGGCTGCCGCCGAGGCCGGATCCGGCCGTGATCGCCCAGTTGGCAGAGGAGCTCGCTGGTGAGCTGGCCCCAGAGCAGGCCCCAGACCAGGCCGCTGCTGGTGCTGGCCTGGAGCTGGTGGGGGAGGGGCAGCCGGCGGAGCTCGAGCGCCTGTCGCGGGATTTTTTCGACTACTCCCCCCTGCTGGTGCCGGTGTTCCAGGCTCAGCGGGCCCAGCTCGCTGTAAGGGCCTCGACGGTGGGGCAGGTGCGGGCCGTGGCAGCCGGCTGCGCCCGGCTGGGGGTGCCTCTCACCGTGCGGGGGGCCGGCACCGGCAACTACGGCCAGTGCGTGCCCCTGGCCGGTGGCGTGGTGCTGGAGCTGATGGGGCTGAATCGCCTGCGCAGCCTGGATCCCCGCAGCGGCGTGATCGAGGTGGAGGCGGGCCTGGTGATGGCGACCCTCGAGCAGCAGCTGGCTCCCCACGGCCGGGCCCTGCGGCTGCAGCCCAGCACCGCCCGCAGCGCCAGCATCGGCGGCTTCGTGGCGGGGGGATCCGGCGGGATCGGCTCGCTGCGCTGGGGCTTCCTGCGGGATCCGGGCAACCTGCTGGGTCTGGAGGTGGTCACGGTGGAGCCTGAACCGCGGCTGCTGCGGCTGGATGCGACGGCCAGCCAGCCGCTCAACCATGCCTATGGCACCAACGGCATCCTCACGGCCCTGCGGCTGCCCACCACCGAGGCCGTGGCCTGGCAGCAGCTGGTGGTGGGCTTCGAGTCCTGGCAGCAGGCCGTGGCGGCGGCGTCCGCTCTGGCCGGCACCGCCCTGCTGCTCCAGGCCATCACCCTGCTGGAGGCACCAATTGCGGCCCGCTCCCCCTGGCCGGCGGGCTGCCCGGCCGCGCGCCCGGGGAACACCGCTTGCTGCTGCTGGCCGCGCCGAGAGCCTGGAGCTGCTGCCGGGCTGGCTGCAGGCCAGGGGCGGCTGCCTGCGCTGGCAGGCCCCCCAGGGGGAGAGCCGGGGCCTGCCGCTGCGCGAGCTCAGCTGGAACCACACCACCCTGCACTGGCGTGCCCAGCAGCAGGGCTGGACCTACCTGCAGATGCTGCTGCCCCAGCCGGAAGCCCCCTGCCTGGCGGCCCTCAGCGAGCGCTGGGGCGACGACCTGCTCTGGCATCTGGAGGCGGTGCGCCAGCAGGGACGGGCCCGCCTGGCGGCCCTGCCCCTGCTGCGCTGGCAGGGGGAAGCTCCCCTGGCGGCCCTGATGCAGCAGGCGCGCCAGCTGGGGGCGGTGATCTTCAACCCCCATGCGATCACGGTGGAGGACGGCGGCCTGGGCGCCATCGACGCCGACCAGGTGGCCGCCAAGGCGGCCTATGACCCGGGCGGCCTGCTCAACCCCGGCAAACTCAGGGGCTGGCTGGAGCGTCAGCGCCAGCAGCCCCAGCCCTAGCAGCCCAGGCTGAGCCGGGTGTCGGCGCCGGTCACGGGGTGAGTTCCCTCGGCGTCGCGGCAGAGCAGGCGCTGGTCGACCCGGTCGAGCAGGGCGCCGCTGAAGTCGGCATCGGTCACCGTGGCGCCGCTGAAATTGCTGCCGGCGGCGATCACGTCGCTGAGGTTGGCGCCACTGAAATCGGCGCCGCTGAAGTCCACCTTGTCCATGAGCACGCCACTGAGGTCGGCCCCGGCGAAGCTGGCCTCGGGGAAGGCGGCCTGGGTGAGGATGGCGCCATGCAGGTTGGCGCTGGAGAAGTCGGCCTGGCGGCCGGAGGCGCCCGCAAAGGAGGTGTTGGCCAGGTCCTGGCCGCTGAAGTCCTTACCGCTCTGGTTGGTGAGGGTGTAGTCCACACCGGAGAAGTCCGCTGCTGCTGGCCCTGCCCCGGCGGTGAGTACGCCGGCCAGCAGGCCCAGCATCAGGCCGAGCCCCAGGGCCATGCGCAGCAACGGCCGCCGCCGCCGCCATGGCTGCAGCAGCTGGTGGCCACGGCTCAGCAGCTGGCTCAGCAGCTGGTCCCCCAGCCCTGCCGGTGAAATGGTGCGGAGGCGGGGGGCCATGGCGAGCGGGGCGGTGGTCTTCACTCTGGGCCCACGGGGCGCTGCCGTCACCCTGGCGCTGCCGCGCTGGCGAGCAGGTGGCCCAGCAGGTAGAGGGATCCCGCCACCAGCACCGGCCCCCGGCCCTGCCGGGCGGCGGCCCGCAGCGCGGTGGGCAGGTCTGGGGCGCTGTGCAGCCGGGCGGCCTGGCCTGGGCCCAGACCGCCCAGCAGTGCGCTCTGGCGCCACGAGGCATGGCCGGGCACCGGCACGATCCAGGCCTGATCCCCCGGGCCGAGCAGGGCCTGGAGGATCTCGGCCCCCTGCTTGTTGGCCAGCATTCCCAGCACCCAGCGGCGGGCACCGGGGGGCAGGCCGTGGCGCCGGCCGTGCTGATCGAGCTCTGCTCTCAGTCGCTGGGCCGCCGGCGCGTTGTGGGCGCCGTCGATCAGCAGCGGCAGGCCCTGCCACTGGAGCCGCTGCAACCGCCCCGGCCAGCGGGCCGCGGCAAAGCCCTCCCGGATCGCCTGCTCGGGCAGATCCCAGCCCTGGCGCCCCAGGGCCTGCAGCATGCCCAGGGCCACGGCGGCATTGAGCTGCTGCACCTGCCCCGGCAGCCCCAGCGTCCAGGTGTTGTCATCCAGGGGGGTCACCCACCTCAGGCGCACGCCCAGCCGGGCCGCCTGCTGCCGCAGCACCGCTTCCACCGCCGGCATCTGGGGGCCGCTGACGGCTTCCACCCCCGCCCCCAGGGCGCCCGCCTTCTCCAGGGCGATGCTGGCCGCATCCGGGCCCAGCACCTCCAGGTGATCGAGGCCGATGCTGGCGAAGCCCACCACGCGCCGATCCGGATGGCAGCTCGTGGCATCGAGCCGGCCCCCCAGGCCCACCTCCAGCACCACCAGCTCCAGATCCGCCTCGGCGAAGGCCAGGAAGGCGGCGGCCGTCACCAGTTCGAAGGGGGTGAGCCGGTGGCGTTCGGCCACGGGCCGCGCCGCCTGCAGCTGGGCCCGCAGCTGCAGCTCCGAGATCGGTGCGCCGCCGAGCTGGATGCGCTCGGTCCAGCTGCTCAGGTGGGGCGAGGTGTAGAGGCCGGCGCGGATGCCGGCGGCGAGCAGGGCGGCATGCACGAGGGTGCAGATCGACCCCTTGCCATTGGTGCCCGCCACCTGAACCGCGGCGAAGCGGCGCTCTGGGTGGCCGAGCTCCGCCAGGGCAGCCTGCAGGCGCTCCAGGCCGAGCTCCACGCCCCGGTGGCTGAAGGGCTGGATCAGGTCGGCGAACGGATCGGAGCTGGGCAGGGTCCCGGCGGACCCGGCTCGAGGGATGACGTCAGGCAAGGCTGAGCAGGGCCCGCTCCAGCAGCGACACCGCCTGGTGCAGCTCCCGGGGGCGGATGGTGAGCGGGGGTACAAAGCGCACGACCGTCGGTCCGGCCGGCACCACCAGCAGCCCCTGGGCCAGGGCCGCCTTCACCAGCTCCGGAGCGCTGGGCCCGTTCCCGCTGAGCACCAGTCCCTGCAGGAGGCCCCAGCCGCGTACCCCGGTGAGCTGGTGTTGGTGGCGCTGCACCAGGGCGGAGAGTTCCTGGCACAGCAGCGCTTCCATCGCCTGCACGTGCTGGAGCAGCTGCCGCCGCTCGATTTCGGCCAGCACCGTGAGAGCGGCCCGGCAGGCGAAGGGATTGCCCCCGAAGGTGCTGGCGTGATCGCCCGGGCGGAAGTGATCCACGGCCCGTTTCACGGCCAGGGCACCGATGGGGATGCCGCCTCCCAGACCCTTGGCCAGGGTGATCGCATCGGGCTCCACCCCCAGGCGCTCGTAGCCCCAGAGGCGGCCGCTGCGGCCCACGCCGATCTGCACCTCATCGAAGATCAGCAGGATCTGATGGGCGTCGCAGAGCTGGCGCACCCTCTGGAAGAAGGCCCGCTCGCCAGGGTGCACGCCCCCTTCCCCCTGCAGGGGCTCCAGCAGCACGGCCGCCACCCGTGGTCCCTCGGCCTCGGAGGCCTCGAGCAGGGCTTCGAAGGCGGCGGTGTCGTTGTAGGGGAAGTAGCGGAAGCCCTGCACCATGGGGGTGAACCCCTGGTGGTATTTCGGCTGGCCCGTGGCCGTCACGGTGGCCAGGGTGCGGCCGTGAAAACTGGCTTCCGCCGTGAGGATCAGCGGCGGCCGCTCCACCGTGCCCACCAGGCCCCGGACCACCTGGGCGTGCTTGCGGGCCAGCTTGATGGCGGCCTCGTTGGCCTCGGCGCCGGAGTTGCAGAAGAAGACGCGATCGAAGCAGCTGCGGGCCGTGATCGTGGCAGCGAGCTGCTCCTGTTCCGGAATCCGGTAGAGGTTGGACACGTGCTGCAGCCTGCCCAGCTGGCGGGTCAGGGCACGCCGCAGACGGCCGTTGCTGTGGCCCAGGCTGCACACCGCGATGCCGGCGACGCAATCGAGATAGCGCCGGCCCTCGCTGTCCCACACCCACACGCCGCGGCCGCGGCAGAGGCTCACCGGCAGGCGGGCGTAGGTTTCCATCAACGGCGACCCGGGGTCGGTGGCCGTGGCGATAGGAGCGGTGGGACTTGAACCCACATGCCCGAAGGCGCTCGATTTTGAGTCGAGTCCGTCTACCAATTCCGGCACGCTCCCCTGGAGTGGAGCTTAGGCGGCGCTGCTCCCCTGGGTCAGGAGATCGCGCTCAGCCGGCGCCGGCCCGCCGCCGATCCGCTGGATGCAGGCGCCCACGGAGGCCAGCTTGTGCTCCAGGCCGGCGTAGCCGCGATCGAGGTACTCCAGGCCACGCACGCTGGTGACCCCCTCAGCCGCCAGGCCGGCCAGCACCATGGCGGCCGAAGCCCTGAGGTCGGTGCCCTGCACCGGGGCGCCGCTGAGCTGGGCCACCCCCTCGATAAAGGCGATGTTGCTCTGCAGGCGGATGGCGGCCCCCATGCGCTGCAGCTCAGCCACGTGCTGCATCCGATTCTCGAAGATGTTCTCGGTGACCACACTGGTGCCACGGGCCGTGGCCAGCAGGCTCATGAAGGGGGCCTGAAGATCGGTGGGGAAGGCGGGGAAGGGCTGGGTGCGCAGGTCCACGGCCTGGATGTCGCTGGCCTCAATGGTCATGCCGACGCCGTCGTGCTCGAGGCGACAGCCCGCCGCCTCCAGCTTGGTGAGCACAGCCCCCAGATGGTCGGTGATCACGGGGGTGACGCGCAGCCGCGAACGGGTGATCGCCGCAGCCAGAAGCAGGGTGCCGGCCTCGATGCGGTCAGGGATCACGGCGTAGTCGGCGCCATGCAGGCGCTCCACCCCCGTGATGGTGATCGTCTGGGTGCCGGCGCCGCGGATGCGGGCGCCCATGGCGATCAGCAGGCCGGCCAGGTCGGCCACCTCAGGCTCCTGGGCGGCATTGGCCATCACCGTTTCGCCCTCGGCGAGCACGGCGGCCATCATCAGGGTTTCGGTGGCGCCCACGCTGGGACAGTCGAAATAGATGCGGCCACCTCTGAGGCGCTGGCCGCGGCCGGGTACCACCGCCGTGACCACGCCATGCTCGATGGTGACCTGGGCTCCAAGCGCCTTGAGCCCCTTGACGTGCTCCTCCACTGGCCGGGTGCCGATCTTGCAGCCGCCAGGCAGGGGCACCTTGGCCATGCCCATCCGGGCCAGCAGGGGACCGATGCAGAAGAAGCTCGCCCGCAGGCTGTTCACCAGCTCATAGGGAGCCGTGGTGCTGTGGATGCCGGAGCCGTCCAGCACGAGGCTGTTCGCCTCGCGGCTGACCTGGCCGCCCAGGCTCTGCAGCATCTCGCCCATGCCCACGATGTCGGTGAGGGGAGGCACGTTGCGCAGCCTGATCTGATCGCGGGTGAGCAGGCAGGCGGCCATCAGCACCAGGGCCGAGTTCTTGGCGCCATCGACGCGCAGCTCACCCTCAAGACGCCGGCCACCGGTGATCTGGAGCTCCGGTTGGGCCTTGCTCAGGTCGGTCGCGAGGGATGGCAGGGATAGGGCTGTCATGAATTCCCGGACATCCCCGGCCTTTTTGTCTGGGGATTTTGACAACAAAAGGCCAGATCGTCTAGGTGGCCGCTGCGGGAACTGCACCACGCCCCCGGTAGTCAGGGGGGGAGACCCGCTACCGGCTGATTCAGGGCGATCCCTGGCGCCATCCGGCTTGCTGGCCCAGGGGGCTGCAGCGGCAGGCGCAACGGGGCGCTTGGGTGTGGCCAGGTGGATGTGCCCGTGCGCACACGGGGAGATGGGGTGTCCTGCGGGGCAAGGGCCCCGGGAGCGGCGCGTCGGGCCGATGCCGTATGGTTCCGAAGTCGCAGAGCGACGGCCACGCGGATGTGGCGGAATTGGTAGACGCGCTAGTTTCAGGTACTAGTGGCAGCAATGTCGTGGGAGTTCAAGTCTCCCCATCCGCATTTGAGATTCCATGATTCTTCTAAAAATCACCAATTCCTCCGAAGTGGTTGCTTCGAAGGTAGGCAAGTTTCTGGAGAGTCTCACGCCTGACGCCATGGATCAGACCACCGTTGAGGACATCGTGGTGGGCAAGCTCATTGAAAACTTGAGGGCCGAGGGCATCAAGGGTGAAGTGGCGGCGGTGAAGGGGATGGAGCTGGAGGAGGCCGAGATCGTGATGCAGGACGCCATGCGCGTGCGCCGCCACGAGCGCTTCTGAGGCCGGCCGCTTGCCCCCGGAGCTGATCAGCAGCCGCCGCAATCCCCTCGTGCGTCGCCTGCGCCAGCTGCACGCGGGCAAGGGCCGCCGGGAGCTGCAGTTGCTGCTGCTGGAGGGCACCCACCTGTTGCAGGAGGCGGTGCGCCTCGGTCTGCAGCCCGTCGACCTGCTGGCCACGCAGGCCTGGCTCGAGACGCACCGGAGCTGGCTCGACAGCCTGCCGCTGCCCCTGCAGCCCGTGCCGGTGACGCCGGAGGTGCTGGCGGCGGTGGCCACCACGGAGCACCCCGACGGCGTGGTGCTCAGCCTGTCCATGCCAGGGCTCGGCTGGGGGCCGCCCGTCCCGTCGCTGGTGCTGGCCCTGGATCGGCTTCAGGATCCAGGCAACCTCGGCACCTTGATGCGCACCGCCCTGGCCAGCGGCGTGGAGGCGCTGTGGCTGGTGGAGGGTGCCGACCCGTTCCAGCCCAAGGTGCTGCGGGCCTCGGCCGGCGCCGCCCTGGCCCTGCCACTGCAGCGCTGCAGCCACGCCAGTTGCTGGCGCGCCTGCAGGAGCTGGGCGCCGTCGCTGCTCACCATGGGAGCCAGCCCCCCCAGGTGGTGGCCGCCGTGCCCCCCGGTCCCGCCGCCCTGCCCTACTGGCAGCTCGACTGGCAACGCCCCACCGTGCTGCTGCTGGGCCAGGAGGGCTCGGGTCTGGCGCCTGAGCTGCTGGCCTGCGCCAGCCACTGCGCCACGATTCCCCATAGCCCGGCAGTGGAGTCGCTGAACGTGGCTGTGGCGGCGGCGCCGTTGCTGCTGGAACGCGCGCGCCAGCGCCTCACGGCCTGAGGCCCGAGCGGCAGACAGGCGACCGCTGGCGAGGGAGAATGCCGCCATCTGTGCACGGCCCCTGGTGAGCGACGCCCCTGACGACCGCAGCTTCGACTTCGACCTGATCGTGATCGGCGCCGGCTACGGCGGCTTCGATGCGGCCAAGCACGCCGCCGAGCATGGCCTCTCGGTGGCGATCGTGGAAGCGGCGGAGATGGGCGGCACCTGCGTGAACCGCGGCTGCGTGCCCAGCAAGGCCCTGCTCGCCGCCAGCGGCCGGGTGCGGGAACTGGCCGATGCCGAGCACTTGGCCGGCTTCGGCATCCACGCCGCGCCGGTGCGCTTTGAGCGCCAGAAGATCGCCGACCACGCCAACCAGCTGGTGGCCACGATCCGCACCAACCTCACCAAGACCCTGGAGCGCGCCGGCGCCACGATCCTGCGGGGCCAGGGCCGCCTCACCGGCAGCCAGCAGGTGACCGTGCGGGCCAGCGGTGGCGGCGTGGAGCGCACCTACAGCGCCCGCGACGTGATCCTGGCCACGGGGTCGGAGCCCTTCGTGCCCCCCGGCATCGAGACCGACGGCCGCACCGTGTTCACCAGCGACGAGGCGGTGAGCCTGGAGTGGCTGCCGCGCTGGCTGGCGATCGTGGGCAGCGGCTACATCGGCCTGGAGTTCGCCGACGTCTACACCGCCCTGGGCTGTGAGGTCACCATGATCGAGGCCCTGGATCGGGTGATGCCCACCTTCGATCCCGACATCGCCAAGATCGCCGCCCGCCATCTGATCGACGGCCGCGACATCGACGCCCGCGCCGGCCTGCTGGCCCGCAAGGTGACGCCGGGCTGCCCGGTGACGATCGAGCTGGCCGACATGCAGAGCCGCGAGCTGGTGGAAACCCTGGAGGTGGATGCGGTGCTGGTGGCCACCGGCCGGGTGCCCAGCAGCAAGCAGCTCAACCTGGCCTCCGTTGGGGTGGAGACCAACCGGGGCTTCATCCCCGTGGATGAGCGGATGCAGGTGCTGCTGAACGGCGAGCCCGTGCCCCACCTCTGGGCCGTGGGGGATGTGACCGGCAAGATGATGCTGGCCCACACCGCCGCCGCCCAGGGCAGCGTGGCGGTGGACAACATCCTGGGCCATGTCCGCCGTATCGATTACCGCTCGATTCCCGCGGCCACCTTCACCCATCCGGAGATCAGTTCGGTGGGGCTGAGTGAGGTTGAGGCCAAGGAGCTGGCGGCCGCTGAGGGCTTCGCGCTGGGCAGCGTGCGCAGCTACTTCAAGGCCAACTCCAAGGCCCTGGCGGAGCTGGAGAGCGACGGGCTGATGAAGCTGCTGTTCAACAAGAGCACCGGTGAGGTGCTGGGCGCCCACATCTACGGGCTGCACGCCGCCGACCTGATCCAGGAGATCGCCAACGCGGTGGCGCGTCGCCAGAGTGTGATCCAGCTCGTGAACGAAGTGCACACCCATCCCACCCTCAGTGAGGTGGTGGAGGTGGCCTACAAGCAGGCCGCCATGGCCGTGGCCTGAGGGCCGCTCCCTTCTGTCCCTTCCTCTCGTCCGCTGATCCATGCAGATTCGTCGCCGCCCCCCGAACCCCAAGGTGAAGGTGGCCTTCCTGGAGTACGGCGTGCCCCACGCCGAGGCGGCGCCGCGCCACATCCTCGAGGAGATCGTGTGGGAGAAGGACCGGGAGGTGGCCACGGCCCGCGATCGGGTGCCCCTGCAGAAACTGGCCCGCCAGGTGGCCGATCTGCCCCCCACCCGCGACTTCGAGGCCGCCCTGCGGGCCAGCTGCCGCAAGCCGGCCGTGATCGCCGAGATCAAGAAGGCCAGCCCCAGCAAGGGCGTGATCCGCGAGCACTTCGACCCCGAGGCCCTTGCCCGCGGCTACGCCGCCGGAGGGGCCAGCTGTCTGTCGGTGCTCACCGACAAAGCCTTCTTCCAGGGAGGCTTTGAGGTGCTGGTGCAGGTGCGCCAGGTGGTGGAGCTGCCCCTGCTCTGCAAGGACTTCATCCTCAGCCCCTACCAGCTCTACCAGGCCCGCGCCGCCGGCGCCGATGCCGCCCTGCTGATCGCCGCCATCCTCACGGATCAGGATCTGACCTACCTGCTCAAGGCGGCCCGCAGCCTCGGCCTGGCCACGCTGGTGGAGGTGCATGACAAGGCCGAGCTGGAGCGGGTGCTGGCCCTGGAGGGGGTGCGGCTGATCGGGATCAACAACCGGGATCTCGCCACCTTCCACACCGACCTGGCCACCACCGAGCAGCTGATGGCGCGCCACGGCGCGGCGCTGCGCGCCAAGGGCGCCCTGCTGGTGAGCGAATCGGGCCTGTTCAGCCGCGATGACCTCGATCGGGTGCAGAGCGCCGGGGCGGATGCGGTGCTGGTGGGCGAAGCGCTGATGCGCCAGGACGATGTGACCGCCGCGCTGGAGGCCCTGATCGGCGGCTGAAGGCGGCCTGTTCAGGTCTCTGCTGCACTGCACCCCCATGCCAAGGATCCTCAACAAGATTGCTCTGGAGGAACACTTCAGCGCCCCGGGCCTTGAGCCAACGATCAACGAGGTGGCCTTTTTTGATCCGGGTGTGCTTGCGGGTATTGAGGCGGCTTTGCCGGAGCTGGCCGAACAGCGCCTCCTCGCCATGGACAGGGCCGGCATCGCGATCGCCGTGCTGTCCCAGACGGCACCGGGTGTGCAGTCCATCAGGGATCAAGCCCTGGCGGTGGAGCTTGCCCAACGGGTGAATGATTTCCTGCACACACGCATGGCGCTGGCCCCGGCGCGGTTTCGTGGCTTCGCGTGTGTGGCTTTACAGGATGTGGATGCCGCCTGCAACGAGCTCAAACGTTGTATTCAGGAACTTGGATTTGTCGGCGTGCTTGTGAACGGTGCCACTAATGGCGTCTACTTGGACGAGCCCCATTTTGCTCCTTTCTGGCATGTCTTGGAACAGCTTGATGTACCGCTTTATCTCCACCCTGGCCTGGTGAGTGAGCGCGATGAGGCTTTCCGCGGCCATCCAGAGCTCGAAGGTGCCGTGTGGAGCTGGACCTGTGACACCGCCACCCACTTACTCCGTCTGGTGTTTGCTCAGCTGCTGGATCGCCACCCTCGGGCACGGCTGATCCTGGGTCACATGGGGGAAACCCTTCCCTACATGCTCTGGCGCTTGGACAGCAGGGCTGCTGTGACAACCGTCGGTCGCGCCTTGATCCGCCCCCCATCAGAGACCCTCAAGCGTCATCTCACAGTGACGACGTCTGGAGTCTGTGCGGATGCCCCCCTGCGTTGCGCCCTTGAAGCCATGGGCGACCACGCGGTGATGTTTTCCACCGATTATCCCTATGAAGACATTCAGTTGGCGGCTGACTGGATCGAGCAGGCTGCCATCACAGAAGACCAGCGGATCAGGGTGTGCTGTACCAATGCGCGGCGCGTCCTGCGCCTGGGATGAGAGGCCGGGGCTTGAACAGGTGTTGGCTGCTCGCCCATGAAAAAAGCCGCCGGAGGCGGGGCGAGGTGAAACAAGACAAGCTGGGATTGATCCCGGAGATCAGACCTTGCGGGAATAGAATTCCACGCTTGAGAGTCCTGGCTGGAGTGCCATTGTGGCAATGAGTCGTCGGGGGCCTTATGGGATTAAGACTTGATGGGAAGCCTTACGCCGAAATTGCAGATGGTCTTGCTGGGTTACACGCCAGACAGGTGAGAATGGGCAGGAGATACTTGCCTAATTTCATCATCATCGGTGCCGCCAAGTCGGCCACGACGACACTTGCAGCCGTGCTCTCAAGCCATGCCGATATTTTCATCAGCAGGCCAAAAGAGCCGAAGTTTTTTGGGCGCCATTACGGTAAGGGATGGCCATGGTATCGGAGCATCTTCAGGGCCGGATGTGGCTTTGCCTGGCGCGGTGAGGCGAGCACAATGTATGCCAGCCCGCTGAGGGAATTTCGGGATGCTCCTGGGCTGATGCATCGATACTTTCCAGGAATGAAAATCGTCTATGTCGTGCGTCATCCGCTTGATCGGCTCGTGTCTCAGTGGCGCCACGTCAAAGGACGATGCCCTGACTATGTGGCATTTGAGCGAATTCTTTCCGATCGTCGAGCCGCCCGCCTGTTGATCGGTTGTTCCAGTTACTACGAAAGAATCAACGCCTATCGAAAATATTTCCCGGATCAGCAGATCCATTGCTTGACGTTTGAGGATCTGATCGCTGATCCTGCTGCCGTGCTCGGGGAGCTGCTGGTTTTTCTGGGGCTTCCGCCTCAGACGCACAGCATTCTGGAAGCAGGAGAGTTGCCCAAGCTGAACAAGGTGGGACAAAAGGGCCGTGCCCATGTATCGGAGCCCGACTGGCCAGGCCCGATGCGTGCCTCTGTGATTCAACGGCTCCGTCCTGATGCGGAAGCCTTTCTCTCCTACATCGGCAAGCCAAAGGATTATTGGACTTGGTGATCAGGAGATACACCTGCACGTGCTCACGCAAAGGGCGAGCAAAGGGCTCTGGGAGCCATGGTCAGAGCTGCCCGATGAGCAGGCTGACCACAGCCCCCAGACCCCTTGCTGTGCCTCGGACTGAGCGTTCTACACCTTGCGGGAATAGAATTCCACCACCAGCAGCTCGTTGATTTCGAGGGCGACCCATTCGCGCTCGCAGCGGCTGATCACCTTGGCGGTGAACTTGCCCTTGTCCAGTTCCAGGTGGGGCGGGATGTTGGCCAGGCCCGGGAATTCCAGGTTGCCCTCCGCCAGCTTGCGGCTCTGCTTGCGCTCGCGCACGGCGACCACGTCGCCGGGCTTGCACTGGAAGCTGGCAATGTCCACGACGCGGCCGTTGACGGTCACGTGGCCATGGTTCACGAACTGGCGGGCGCCGGGCACGGTGGGCCCGAAGCCGAGGCGGAAACAGATGTTGTCGAGACGGCTCTCGAGCAGCTTGAGCAGGTTGGTGCCGCTGGAGCCTCCCTGGGCTCGCGCTTTCTTGACGTAGCGCACCAGCTGGCGCTCGGAGATGCCGTAGTTGAAGCGAAGCTTCTGCTTCTCTTCCAGGCGGATGGCGTATTCGGAGCGCTTGCGACGGGCTTGGCCGTGCTGACCGGGGGGATAAGACCGCTTGGCGGACTTACGGGTGAGACCGGGAAGGTCTCCCAAGCGCCGCGTGATCCTCAGACGAGGGCCGCGGTAACGAGACATGAAAACAAGGTGGTGGGACGGAACGGGACCCCAGGTGGGTCCCATGGCGGCCGCAGCTGGGGCATGCTGGATCAAGTCCGCTGCCCGCGCCTTGACGCGCCAACGATCGATCCTATCGGTTGGCCCCGTGGCCCTCGGACTGGCCCCATCCCCTGAGTTGCCCGGGCCTGCGGGCCCCTCCCGCTGGCTGGCCTGGCTGCTGCTGGGGCTGATCGGCCTCTACCGCCGCTTTCTCTCCCCCCTGCTGGGCCCCCGTTGCCGCTTCATTCCCAGCTGCAGTGCCTATGGCCTGGAGGCGATCAGCCGCCATGGACCCTGGCGCGGCGGCTGGCTCACCCTGCGGCGGCTGCTGCGCTGCCACCCGTTCACGCCCTGCGGCTGTGATCCGGTGCCCGACTGAACCGGACCGAGGGTTCCTCTCAACCCTGCTCTCCCCTTCCTGTTTCGTCCTTCCTGTCTCGCCCTGCGTCCCCCATGGCCGATCACCTGGTGCTCTACTCCCGCCCGGGCTGCTGCCTGTGTGAGGGGTTGGAGGAGAAGCTGCGCCGGCTGACGCCGCCGCCGCGCCTGGTGGTGGTGAATGTGGACGACGATCCTTCCCTGCAGGCCCGCTTCGGGCTGGAGGTGCCGGTGCTGGGCTGGCGTACGGTCACGGGCGAGCAGCTGCTGCCCCGGGTGCCGCCTCGCCTGGTGGACACGGCCCTGCTGGTTTGGTTGGGCAAGAACGGTTTTCCTGGGGGAAGCGTCTAGAACGGCGCCAGCCCACCCGTTGCCCCGCCATGCCCACCCTGCTTCACCCCCTGCTGAGCGAAGTGGGACTGCAGGTGCCTGAGGGCCTTCCCGACGCGACGGTGCGCTCGATCAGCTGTGACTCGCGCCGGGTGGGTCCCGCCACCCTGTTCATCGGTCTGCCCGGCACCCAGGTGGATGGCGGCCGCTACTGGCGTGCTGCCCTCGAAGCGGGAGCCTGCCTTGCAGTGGTGGGTCCCGGGGCGATTCTCGACGACCGCCCCGGCGACGGCGATCCGGTGCTGGTGGTGGAGGAACCCGTGGCCCGCTGGGCCGGAGCCCTGGCCGCCGCCTATTGGGCACAACCCAGCGCCCGCCTGGGCCTGATCGGGGTCACCGGCACCAACGGCAAGACCACCACCACCCATCTGATCGAGCATCTGGCGGGGGCGGCGGGTCTGCCGACCGCCCTGTTCGGCACCCTGGAGAACCGCTGGCCCGGCTACAGCGTCACGGCCCAGCACACCACCGCCTTCGCCGATCTGCTGCAGGCCCAGCTGGCCCGCGCGGTCGAGGCCGGCGCCCGGATCGCGGCCATGGAGGTGAGCTCCCACGCCCTCGATCAGCAGCGGGTGGCCGGCTGCCAGTTCGCCGGGGCGGTGTTCACCAATCTCACCCAGGACCACCTCGACTACCACGCCTCAATGGAGGCCTACTTCGCCGCCAAGGCGCTGCTGTTCACCTCCCCCCTGCTCAGGGCCAGTGCCAGCCCCACCGTGGTGGTGAACGGCGACGACCCCTGGGGTGCCCAACTGGCCCGCCAGCTGGGGCCGCGCTGCTGGCGCAGTTCCCTGCTCGACCCCGGCGCCGAGCTGTTCATCGATTCCCTCGAGATGGAGAGCAGCGGCGTGCGCGGCCGGCTGGTGACGCCCCTGGGGGAGGGCCGCTTCCAGTCGCCGCTGCTGGGCCGCTTCAACCTGATGAACCTGCTGCAGGCCGTGGGAGCCCTGGTGCAGCAGGGGATCCCCCTGGACCTGCTGCTGCCTGGACTGGCCGGTTTCCGCGGGGTGCCCGGACGCATGGAGCGGGTGAGCGCCGCCGGCAGCCAGCCCCAGCCGGTGGTGTTGGTGGACTATGCCCATACGCCCGATGGTCTGGACAATGCCCTGCAGGCCAGCCGGCCCTTCACCAGGGGGCAACTGATCTGCGTGTTCGGCTGCGGCGGTGACCGCGACCGCAGCAAACGCCCCCAGATGGGCGCCATCGCCGCTCGCCTGGCCGATCGCGTCGTGGTGACCTCCGACAATCCCCGCACGGAGGATCCCCAGGCCATCCTCGACGACGTGGTGGCCGGCATCCCCGCCGGCACCGACCTGGAGGTGGAAGGCGACCGGGCCGGCGCGATCGCCGCGGCGATCAGGGCAGCGCAGCCCGAGGATCTGGTGCTGATCGCTGGCAAGGGCCATGAGGATTACCAGATCCTGGGCACCACCAAGGTCCACTTCGACGACAGGGAAGAGGCCCAGAAGGCCCTTGGCTCGAGGCTGGCGGCGGAGCACCTTGCTGAGGCTTAGGTCGGGGTGCCTGTTACGGCATGGTGTTGATTGATCGTTGATTGATCACAGAGTGAGGGTAAATGGCCCATGGACCGGTAGGTTTTCAGAGTTGTAACTTTTGATGCAATGGCCCGAGCCATTCCACTGTCTAGAAAATGTCTCGCCGAGATGTTCGGCACGTTCTGGCTTGTCCTGGGCGGATGCGGCAGTGCCGTGCTGGCGGCCAACTTCCCCTATGACAACGCTGCAGCGAACCCACTGGGACTGGGCTTCCTGGGGGTGTCCCTGGCCTTCGGACTCACCTTGCTGACCATGGTCTACACCATTGGTCATATCTCGGGCTGTCACATCAACCCCGCGGTGAGCTTCGGCCTCTGGGCCGGCGGGCGCTTCAAGCAGGCTGAACTCCTCCCCTACATCGCGGCCCAAGTGGTCGGTGCCGTCATTGCCGGCGGCGTCATCAAGCTGGTGGCGAGCGGCCGCGCCGGCTTCGTGGTGGAGGGTGCCAACGCCCTTGCGACCAACGGTTTCGGCGCCAACTCCCCAGGTGGCTACAGCTTCTTCGCCGCCCTGGTGGTGGAAGTGGTGCTCACCTTCTTCTTCCTGCTCGTGATCCTCGGTGCCACCGACAAGCTGTCCCCCGCCGGCTTTGCCGGGGTGCCCATCGGCCTGGCACTCACCCTGATTCACCTCATCAGCATCCCGGTCACCAACACCTCGGTGAACCCGGCCCGCAGCACTGGCGTTGCCGTTTGGGTGGGCGGAGCGGCCGTTGGTCAGCTCTGGCTGTTCTGGGTGGCCCCGATCGTCGGTGCCCTGCTCGCCGGCTGGGTCTACAGCACCATGCTCAGCGACCCAGCTGCCGACTGATCACCGATCTCTCAGGGCGGCGACCAGCCTGTCGCTGTCCTGTTCAACGGTGCAGACGTGGGTGCAGGCCCGCAGGCAAGCCGGTTCTTCGAGGCTGCGGATCCAGAGGCTCTGCTCCCCCAGCCGTCGCACCACATCGCCAGGTTGTTCCCCTTCCAGCGTGAAGCTCACAATGCCGGCGGGAGGCGGTGTCTGCAGGGCGGTCTTCAGGTTTGGCAGGGCGGCCAGGGACTCCCAGAGGCGGCGAGCCTGCAGGCTGATCCGCTGCAGCCGCTGCTCCGGCGACCCCTCCGCCTCCAGCAGTTCCAGGGAGCGATCCAGGCCGGCGAACAGGGGGATGCAGGACGTGGCCACCTCAAAGCGGCGCCCGTCGGTGTGAAAGCCACTGGTGGCGCTGCCCTCATGGCTGAGGCTGCGCCAGCCGATCAGGGTGGGCTGGGCTTCCGCCAGCAGCCGCTCAGAGAGGGCCACCACGCCCAGGCCCTCCGGCCCACAGCACCACTTGTGACCTGTGCAGGCGTAGATGTCGGACGCATGGGCTGCCTCGGCCACGGGGATGCTGCCCAGTGACTGGGCAGCATCCACCAGGAGCCAGGGTCGCTGCGGGTGCTGGTCCAGCCGGCTGGCCACAGCGGCGATCGGCATCACCTGCCCGGTGTTCCAGAGCAGGTGGGAGAGCACCACCAGGCGGGTGCGGGGGCCGAGGGCGTTCTCCAGCCGCTGCAGCACTGCGGCGTCGGTGGCCGCCGGGTCCTGCCGCAGGTCAGCAACCTTGAAGCGCTCAATCGTGAGTTGCTGGCGTCGGGCCAGCTCCTGGCAGGCCGCCACCACGCCGGGGTGCTCGCAATCGCTCAGCAGCAGCACGTCTCCCGGCTGCCAGGGCAGGCCCCAGAGGGGCAGCACGCAGCCGCTGGTCACGTTCTCGGTGAAGGCCAGGCGCTGAGGCGGTACCCCGAGCCAGCGGCCCAGGCGCCTGCGCAGTCCGGCCACCGTTGACTCCACAAAGGGCCACACATCCCCAGTGAATGGGCCCAGCTCCTGCAACTGGCCCCAGGCCGCAACCATGGCCTCAAGACTCGTGGTCGGCAGGGGCCCCTGGCCGCCGTAGTTGAAGTAGGTCTTGTTGGCCAGGGCAGGCAGCTGGTCGCGAAAGCCGCTGGTCATTCAGGCCTGGGTGCCGAAGGTCACCTGGCAGGCCGCATTGATCAGCTGGGCTTCCGCTGGGGTGGTGGGCACCTCGCCGTTCAGCAGCCCCTCTTCGCAGTCGGCCTCCATCTCATAGGTGCCTGAACCGTTGTAGACGGCAAACGTGACTCCCGTGTCTTCCACAGGTTCAACGCTGCCGTAGTAGAGCTGCCAATTGGTATCGGGCACCAGCACGGTGGGCTGACGGCGCTCGATGGCCCGATCAATGGAGTCGTTGATGATCGCTGCGGTGGTGAGGGTGGTCACGCCCCACACCACGGACTGCCCGAGCCACCAGCCCCACGGTGGTGAACTGGACCAACCGCCGTACCAGCCACCGCCCCAGGGACGGGAGTTGTACCAGCCGCGTTGCCCGGCCCAGCCGCCGCGTCCGTAGTAGTTGTTGACCACCACCGGACGGCGCCATTGGTTCCGCTTGCTGCGGTTGTAACTGCGCCAGCGGTTGCTGTCCCAGCCTCTGTAGCGGTTTTCGGCCTTGCGGTAGCCGCGGTCATAGCCCCGGTCGTAGCCGCGCTTGCGTCCCTTGTCGACCCCCTCGCGATAGCCGGTCTTGACGCCTTTGTTGTAGCCACGGTCTTTGCCTTCGCGCAGACCCTGGCGATAGATACGATCGCGTTCAGCCTTGGTGAGGCTGCGATCGGATCTTGGTGTTCTGTCTTTTTTGTTGTTGCCGTTGTTGTTGTTTTTGGCGTTCCGATCACTGGCTCGATCGTTTTTCTGCCTCCGTTCGGCTCGCTCTTTCCGTTCGGCTCGCTCCTTGCGATCGTTCTTCTGGTTGTTGCTGGTCTTTCGATTGCCGTTGTTTTTCTGATTCCTGTCGCTTGTCTTGCGGTTGTTATTCTGGCGCTTCTCAGATTTCTGATCGCGGTTCTTCTTCTTTTTCTTATCCCGGTCTTTATCCTTGTTTTTCTCCTTGGCGATCAGCACTGGGCCGCTGTCGCCGCCGTCCACCATGGCAGGGATGGCCCGTTGGACTGAGGGTTGCTGCTGGGACTGCCGCAGAGCAGCCACGGAGGGTAGGGCGGTGGCGCCCGCCATCAGCAAAGCCATGCTGATGGCGGGCAGACTCAGACCAGCCTTGTGTTTTGAGTGGAGTGTCATGCCAAGGTCAAATTGGCGATGAAGGCACTATGGACAGCCTGGTGGGGGCTTGACAACCTTGGCTTTCCAGTTCTCAAGGTGGTGCTGATTGTGTTCTGAAGTAACGCCGCTGCGTGGCAGCCGCAGAGGCCAACCACTCAGCGGCGTTCAGCCTCAGAGCACCTGGCCGAGAGCCACGGCCGCGATGGCTGAGAACAGGGTGATGCCGAGCGCGGTGATCGGGTTCTGTCCCTGGGCCACCGCGACGGTGGTCACCACCCCGGCACCGATGCAGGCCACGGCCAGCTGGGTGAACAGTTCACCGCGGTCACGAGGCGTGGGGCTGGGGGTCATGGCGCTGCCAAGGTCGTCAGCAGACCGTAAGGGGGGTGGACAGGCCGACCCAGCTGGAACCACGGGCTTGTTACCTGGCGTCGGAGTTCGTTACGCCCCGCAACCTGGAGGCGGGGCGGGCCCGCCCCGTGCTGGCCCATTGCTCCAGGGCCTCGAGCTGCTCGCGGGCCGTGCGGCTGAGGGGAACCACCTGGCTGGCGGCGGCGATCAGGTCGGCCTCGCCGAACTCGCGCCGCTCGGCAAAGGCCAGGTGCATGGCCTCGATCACCGTCTGCTCCAGCTCCGCTCCGGAGAAGCCCGCCGTGCGATCCACCAACACCTCCAGCGGCAGGCTGTGGCCCGGCCGGCGCTGGCGCAATTGCAGGTCGAGGATGGCGCGCCGTTCCTCCGCTCCCGGCAGTGCCAGCAGAAAAATCTCATCGAAGCGACCCTTGCGCAGCAGTTCGGGGGGCAGCCTCTCGGCCGCGTTGGCCGTGGCCACCACGAACACCGGGCTGGTCTTTTCCGCCATCCAGGTGAGCACCGTGCCCAGCACCCGCTGGCTGGTGCCGCCGTCACTGCGGCCGTCGCTGCTGGCCCCGAGGCCGAAGCCCTTGTCCACCTCATCGATCCAGAGCACGCAGGGCGCCATGGCCTCCACCCTCTGGATCATGTCGCGGGTGCGGGCCTCCGAGGCCCCCACCAGGCCGGCGAACAGGCGCCCCACATCCAGCCGCAGCAGGGGCATCGACCAGCTGTGGGCAATGGCCTTGGCCGTGAGCGACTTGCCCGTTCCCTGGGGGCCCACCAGCAGCACTCCCCGGGGCAGGGGCAACCCGTAGGCCCGGGCCTCCTCGCTGAAGGCCCGGCGCCGTTGCTCCAGCCAGTGCTTGAGGGATTCGAGCCCGCCGATGTCGGCCGGGCTGGAGCTGCTGGGGCAGTACTCCAGCAGGTCGCTCTTGGCGATCGCCTGGCGCTTTTCCTCCAGCACCTCGGCCAGGTCGTCGGCACCCAGCTGGCCGCGGCGGGCCAGGGCGCGGGCCGCCAGCTGGCGCACGCGCTGTTCGCTGAGGCCGTGGCAGGCGCCGAGAGCTGGCGCAGCACCGGCGGATCGAGCGCCCGGCCACTGGCGGCGGCGATCGAGCTCAGCAGCTGGCCGATCTCCTCGGCATCCGGCAGCGGCAGATCCAGCAGGGTGATGCAGTCATCGAGGTCCGGCGGCACCTTCCAGTCCGGCGCCGTGATGATCAGGGTGCGGGGGGTCTGGCGCAGGCTGCCGGCCAGGTTGCGCAGGCGGCGGCAGATGCCGGCATCCTCGCCGTAGCGGTGGAAGTCGCGCAGCAGCAGGATCGCGCCCTGCTCAGCAGGCAGGGAATCGAGGCAGCTCAGGGCTGCCATCGGATTGCGGCTGGCCTCGCCCTCGCGGTTCGGGGCGCCGCGCAGGCCATCCACGAAGTCCCAGCGCAGCAGGGTGCGGTTGCCCAGCCGCCGCGCCGCCTGCTCCAGCAGGGCCTCCACCCGCTGCTCCTCGAGGCTGCGGATCCAGATGATCGGGGTGCGGGCCCGGATCATCAGGTCGAGGTGGTCGGCCCAGCTGGTTTCGCTCATGGTTGCGGTCTGGGATGGTTTGGCCCCTTGGCGGCGTTCTGGCGCAGAGCGGCCAGGGCTGCCCAGCGGGGGTCGCCGCCGGCGGCCTCGCCAGGCAGCTCGCCAGCGGGCTCCCCCACGGGTGGGCCGCTGCCCCAGTGGGCCGGGCCCGGGCAGTCGGCACCGCAGCGATTCACCAGGGGCAGCTGCAGGCTCAGCTGCTCGAAGATCCAGTGGGCCGGGTCGAAGTCGCCGCGGGGATCGAGCGATTCGCTGAGGCTGTCGGCGTCGAGATCGAGGCGGGGATCCAGCGCCCGGGTCAGGGCCACATCCAGGCTCTGGGGGTCGGCCGACCCCAGCCAGATCAGCTCCTGAGCCTTGGCTTCCAGGGAGTGGTTGTAGTGGCCCAGGCAGCGGTCGCAGCAGAGGGTCACGATCGTGGCCGCCTCCCCCTCCACCTCCAGGGCGTCGCCGCGGTGCACCGCCCGCACCACGCCCCGCACCGGCGTGAGGCTGTCCAGGCCGTTGAGGTGGTGCTCCAGAGGCCATTCGAGGCCGCCCTTGAGGGCCTGGAGCTCACGGATCGGCACGGGCCGCAGCCGTGGCGGCGCAGGGGGGGTGGCGTGGGGAGAATCCATCGGGGGTTGGTGGGGCGGGAAGCACCGGTGGCCGCAGTCCTCCATGCCGCTGCGGTGGACCCGCTGGCATCACCGGCGCGGGATCATTTCTTGCCCTTGGGCTCGAAGGGAAGCCGGCCGCCCCGCTCGCCGATGCCGACGCCGCCGGCTGCCACGGTGATGGCCTGCTGCGACCGCTGCTGATCGAGGATGGCCTGCAGGTTGTCGGGCAGGGCCTCGCGGCTGAGCAGAAAGGTCTGCAGAGCCTGAAAGATATTCGCCACCACCATGTAGAGCAGCACGCCGGCCGGCAGGGGGAAGAACAGGAACATGGCCGTGATCATCACGGGGGTGATCTTGTTGGCCGTGGACTGCTGCGGATTGGCCGGCATGCCCATCCCCGAGAGGATCTGGGAGATGAACAGGGTGGCGCCGAAGCCGGCCACCAGGCCGGCGATGTCCCAGTTCACCTGGCCTTCGCTCATGAAGCCCACCTGACCCAGGGCCTTGATGAACAGGAAGCCGCTGCGGGCCGCCAGGCCTGGAATCTTGGCCTCCACCGTGGCGTCGCCGGGGGCGATGGCGGTGATGGTGCCGTTCTGATCCACCCGCACCACCTCCTCGCCCTTGGTCACGCTCCAGCTGGGCTGGAAGGCGTCGCCGTTCTCCACCCCGGCCAGCACCGAGGCGAAGCTCTCATCGGTCTTGGTGTGCAGCGTCACGGTTTCGCTGCTGCCCACCGCCAGCTTGTTGCCGGCCTCGAGGCTGGCGATCACCGGCACATGGCTGGTGCTGGTGACGAAGATCGAGTGGCTGGCCGTGTTGAAGGGCTTGGTCTCGATCGTGGCCACCTGGTCGGCGGGCAGCACCTTGAGGTTCACGGTGTAGGGCACATCCGCGAAGGGTGAGCCCCGCAGGGTGGCGAACAGGGCGAACAGGATCGGCATCTGCACCAGCAGGGGCAGACAGCCCGCCAGAGGGCTGCCGAACTCCTTCATCAACTTGCCCAGCTCCTCCTGTTGTTTCTGGGGGTTGCTGGCGTGCCGAGCCTTGATCTCGGCCTGGCGCTTCTGCATCACCGGCTGGGCGATGCGCATGCGGCGGGCATTGCGGATCGATCCGGCGCTGAGCGGAAACAGGGCGAGCCGGATCACCACCGTGAGGGCAATGATCGCCAGCCCGTAGCTCGGCACCAATCCGTAGAAGAAATCGAGGATCGGGAGGAGCAGGTTGTCGGAGATGTAGCCGATCACAGCGGTGGGGGCCTGGGGGTTGAAGGAGGGCGAGGCTCAGTGTGCCTGAGCAGGCGGGGGTTCAGGCGGCCATGCCCTTGGGGGCGGCCGGACGCCTGGCCTGACGGCGTTCCTCGATGTAGGCCTCCAGCTCACGAAACCTGGGCATGGAGCGCATTTCGAGCTTGGCGCCGTCGTTGAGCACCAGCACCATGTCGCCCCAGGCGCCGAAGCCCCGGGGCACGCTGCGCACCTCCCGGATCTGGCTGTACACCACCTGGGTGCGGTCGCGGCCCAGCCAGCCGCCGTTGATCTCGATGCGGCGGCTGGTGATGCGGAAGCGCAGCCACAGGGCGCGCACCACGGCGCCCACGGCAAAGGGCAGGCCGATCACGGTGAGGCCGAAGAGCAGGTTGGTGATCAGGTCGCCCTTGGCCGGGCCCCCTTCGTAGAACACCGTTTCCTGGATCTCGGTGGGGCTCTGCTTGCTCATCGTCTCAGACCTGCCCGGTGCAGAAGCTGTTCACATTCTTCCAGCAGGGCGTCGTCTTCGCGATCGACACTGCCTGGCTTGAGGCTGAGCAGCAGCCAGATCGGCCCCTGGCATGGGGCGATCCCCTGGTTGGTCAGGTGGTTGTGCAGCAGCCGGCGCAGGTGGTTGCGCCGCACGGCCCGCTTGTGCACTTTGGAGCTGATCACCACCCCACAGCGCCAGGGACTCGGGGCATGGCCACGCTCGGCGGCGGGCTCGAGAGCGGGCTTGACGGGATGCCAGCGCAGGCTGAGGTGGGGGCTGTGGAGCTGTCGGCCCCGGCGGTAGAGGGCGTCAAAGACCCGCTGCCCCTTCAGGCGGTGGCGGCGGGGCAGAGCCATGGGTTCAGACGGCGAGGCGGGAGCGGCCGCGACGACGACGGGTGCGGATCACACGGCGGCCGGTGTGGCTGCGCATGCGCACCCGGAAACCAGAAACCCGCTTGCGCTTGCGGCTCGTGCCCCCCAGGGTTCGCTTGGTCATGGCTCTCTGTTCGCTCCTTCCGTCGCGTGTTGACTGGTGATCGATCAAGCTATCAGGCCAGCTTGCGCCGCCTGGCCTGAACTCAGTTGCTGGGCGGGTCGATCTGGATCAGCCAGCTGCCCAGGTAGCCCGAGATCGGCACCTCGCCGGGGGCCTGGGCCAGGGCATTGAACTGGTACATCCCCACATCAAAGGGGTTGAACAGACGCATGTACACACCGATGGTGTCGGTGTCAGACACCGGCGTGTCGGGGAAGATCTCAATGGCACCGCCGTTCTCGGCGATCTCGATCGTGGCGGGGATGGTCTCCAGGCAGCGCGTGCGCGACAGCATGCCGCCCTTGCTCATCCTGCAGAGCTCCACCCGGCTGGGATCGATCTTGGCGTCAAAGTGATCGGGGATCGTGACGCTGAGCTTGAGGATGGCCGTCTTGCGGTCCTTCGGGCGCAGCACCAGGTAGTACTCCGAGCGCTGCAGGCGCTGGGTGTTGGTCATGAAGAAATAGAGCTTGCGGTAGTCGCGGCTGTTCTCCCAGCGGAACTCCAGCAAGCCAGGGGTGCCCTGGGCACGGGCCGGCGGCTGCAGGGCCGCAGGGCTCAGCAGACTCAGGGCGCTGAGGGCGGCGGTACCGAGACCCGCTGCCAGGGCGAGGGCCAGGGGGCGGCGTGGTGGGTGGAAACCCATGGGGCCTGCTCCGATCAATCCCTCAATCCCAGCAGAGCGGACGGAGCGCTGCGGGCTGGGGTGGTCGGCGGGCTAGCTGGCGCGGTCGGGCCGCAGGCGGCTCGCGCCCCGCAGATAGGGATGGCAGGGCTGGCGATCCGGATCCATCCAGGCGTGGGCCAGCAGGCGGATGCAGTGGGTCAGATCCCCTGCCACCGCCATCTGCTGACAGTCGAGCAGGGCAACATGCTCCCAGCCAGCGCGGCGCCTGGCGATCGCGGCCGGGAAGCAGGCGTCGAGGTCCGTGGTCACCGAGAAGGTCACCGAGAGCACCTGATGGCCTTCCAGGCCATTGCGCTCCACCAGCGCCTGCATCAGTTCCGCCACGGCCTCGTCGATGGCAGCCGCCGTGTTCGCCTGGCAGGTGGTGGCCCCGCGCAGGGCCCGCAGCTGCAGCCCGCCGCTCATGGGCGGAACAGCCACAGGGGCTGGCCGCACCAGCCGAGCTCCAGGCTGAGCAGCTGCTGCAGCCGATCCACCTGGCTGCGGCCGGGGATCAGGCCGGCGAAGCGCCTGGGTGGCGCCCCGAAGGTGATCGGCCGGGTCTTCTCCGCATCCAGCCCGGCCAGGTCGGCCGCCAGGCGGCGGGCCGCCTCCTCATCCCCGAGAACATCCACCAGACCGAGTTCCAGGGCCTGGGCCCCACTGAACACGCGCCCATCGGCGAAGGCCCGCACCGCCTTGGTCTCGAGCTGGCGCCCTTCAGCCACGGCGTCCACGAATTGCTGGTAGCTGGAGTCGATCAGGCTCTGCAGCAGCTCCCGTTCCGCCTCGCTCAGGGCCCGATCCGGCGAGAGGATGTCCTTGTAGAGGCCGCTCTTCACCGTTTCGAAGCTCACGCCGAGCCGCTTCAGCAGCTTCGAGAGGTTGTTGCCCCGCAGGATCACGCCGATCGAGCCGGTGATGCTGCCGGGGTTGGCCACGATCTTCTCGGCCGCCACGCCGATGTACACCCCCCCGGAGGCGGAGATGTTGCCGAAACTGGCCACCACCCGGCAGCCCTTCTGACGCAGCCGCAGCAGGGCGGCATGGATCTCCTGGCTGTCGCCCACCGTGCCGCCGGGACTGTCGATCCGCAGCAGCAGGGCCGGGCACTCCCGTTGCTCCACCTGGCGCAGGGCCTTCAGCACCCTGGTGCGCGTGCCCCCGCCGATGGGGCCTTCGATGGCGATCCGCGCCATGGTGCGGCGTGTCTTGCGGCGCCAGGGCCAGACCATGGAACTCTTGTGTGGTTGCCGGATCTTAAAAAGAAGCCCCCACCGGCCTTGAAAACCGCCCCCATGCCCCAGGCCCTGCGCTGGCTGCTGATGCTGTTGCCGTTCGCCCTCTGGGGCACGGCGATGGCGGCCATGCGCCCGCTGCTCAGCGACGGCGGCCCCCTGCTGGTGGCCACCCTGCGGCTGCTGCCGGCCGGGGTGCTGCTGCTGCTGGCGGCGCTGCTGCTGGGCCGTCCCCTCGCTATCCACCGCGCTGACTGGCCCTGGCTGCTCGCCTTCGCCCTGGTGGACGGGGCCCTGTTCCAGGGCTTGCTGGCCCGGGGCCTGGTGCAGACCGGGGCTGGCCTGGGCTCGGTGCTGATCGACTCCCAGCCCCTGCTGGTGGCCCTGATGGCCCGCAGCCTGTTCGGCGAGGCGATCAACCCGGTGGGCTGGCTGGGGCTGGTGCTGGGGCTGCTGGGCATCCTCTGCCTGGGACTGCCGGCCGCCGTGCTGCGCCACTGGTGGCTGGAAGGACCCCTGGTGCTGGATCAGCGGGCCTGGAGCCATGGCGAGCTCTGGATGCTGGCCGCGGCGGTGGCGATGGCGGTGGGCACGGTGCTCTGCCGCTATGCCGTGCGCCACAGCGATCCGCTGGCGGTCACCGGCTGGCACATGCTGCTGGGGGGTCTGCCGCTGCTGGCGCTGCACGGGGCGCCGCTGCTGGCCTCGGGTGGCCCCTGGCTGCCGGCCTGGTCGTCGCTGCAGTGGGGCCTGATGGCCTACGCCAGCCTGCTGGGCAGCGCCCTGCCTACGGCTTGTTCTTCTGGTTCGCGAGCAGCGGTGATCTCACCGGCTTCACCGCTCTCACCTTCCTGACTCCCGTGTTTGCCGTGCTCTGTGGGGTGGTGTGGCTGCAGGAGCGGCTCTCGCCGCTGCAGTGGCTGGGGGCCGGCCTGGCGATGGTGTCGGTGCTGCTGATCAACCGCCGCCAGCAGCTCTGGGGAGGACCGCTCTGATGCGGATCCTGGTGGTGAACACCCCGATGGGCCCCCTGGGCAGCGGCGCCGGTGGCGGTGTGGAGCTCACGGCCTTCTCCCTGGTGGCGGGGCTGCTGCAGCGCGGCCACCAGGTGATGGTGCTGGCCGCCGAGGGCTCCCGGCTGCCGCCCAGCTGCGGCGGCGCTGAGCTCTGGTTGGAGCGGGGCGAGGCCCAGCCCAGCTGCCAGCACCAGGAGCGCCACAGCCCGGTGCTGATCCCGGCCGATGGCCTGCTGCCCCGTCTCTGGCGACGGGCCCTGAGCGAGCAGCATCGCGCCGATGTGATCCTGAACCTCGCCTACGACTGGCTGCCGCTCTGGCTCACGCCCCACGTGACCACACCCCTGGCCCACCTGATCAGCATGGGATCGGTGGGCGAGGCGATGGATGCGGTGATCGCTGAGGTGGCGGGCCGCCAGCCGGGGCGCCTGGCCTTTCACACCGCCGCCCAGGCCGCCGATTTCAGCCTGCCGGCAGCGCCGCGGCTGGTGGGCAACGGTTTTGATCTGGATCAGTACGGCTTCAATCCCGAGCCAGAGCGACTGCTGGGCTGGGCCGGCCGCATCGCCCCCGAGAAGGGCCTGGAGGATGCGGCGGCCGTGGCGGCCCAGCTGCAGATTCCCCTGGCGGTGTGGGGTCTGCCCCAGGATCCGGCCTATGCCCGCTGGGTGGAGAGCTCCGTGCCCCCCGGCACGCTGCAGTGGCGGGGGTTTCTGCCCACCGAGCAGTTGCAGCGCGAGCTGGGGCGCTGCGCGGTGCTGCTCAACACCCCGAAGTGGAACGAGGCCTTCGGCAACGTGGTGGTGGAGGCCATGGCCTGTGGTGTGCCGGTGGCCGCCTATGCCCGCGGTGGCCCGGGGGAACTGGTGCAGGAGGGGCTTACCGGTGCCCTCGCGGCTGCCGATGACCGGGCGGCCCTGGCGTTGGCCACCGAACGGGCGCTGGGGGTGGAGCGGGCGGCCTGCCGACGCTGGGCGGAGCGCCACTGCTCGCGGGCGGTGTTCGCCGAGCGGATCGAGGGCTGGCTGGAGGAGGTGTGGCGGGAGGCGGGGCTGCAGGGGGCAGGTGCTGCAGCGGCGGGTGGCCCCGGCCGGCGCAGATAGGGTCGCCCCAGTTCCCTGGGCCCTGTGACCCCTGCTCCGGTTTCCACCTCCCAGCGTCGCCGGGTGCTGCTGCTCTGTCTTGGCCTGGGGGTGGTGCTGTTTCTGTGGCAGCTGGGGGTCAGCGGCCTGGTGGACGAGACGCCGCCGCTGTTCGCCGCCTCCGCCCGGGCGATGGCCGAGGCCGGCGACTGGCTGATTCCGTGGGTCAACGGCCTGCCGCGCTACGACAAGCCGCCACTGGTGTACTGGGGGATGGGCCTGGTCTATGCCCTTCCCGGCCAGGGGTGGTGGAACCCCCTGGGCACCTGGGCGGCCCGGCTGCCCTCAGCCCTGGCCACGATCGGGCTGATGCTGGCCCTGGCCGACACCCTGCTGCGCTGGCCCCAGCACGGCCGCCGTGCCGCCCTGGCTGCCCTGACGGCCGCCGTGGCCTTCGCCCTCTCGCCCCTGGTGCTGCTGTGGGGACGGATCGCGGTGAGCGACGGCCTCTTTTCCGGTTGCCTGGGCCTCAGCCTGCTGCTCTGCTGGCGCTGCTACGCCGCGGGCGGCCGCGGCTGGTGGTGGGGCTGGCTCTGGCTGGGCCTGGCGGTGCTCGCCAAGGGGCCGGTGGCGGTGTTGTTGCTCGGCCTCACCCAGCTGCTGTTCGGGTGGCTGCAGGGTGACCTGGCGCGGCTCTGGTGCCGGCTGCGGCCGCTGCCCGGCCTGGCGATCACGGCGGCCCTGAGCCTGCCCTGGTACGGCCTGGCCCTGGCGGTGGAGGGGGAGCCCTTCTGGCGCAGTTTCTTCGGCTACCACAACCTGCAGCGCTTCACGGCTGCGGTGAACAACCACTCCCAGCCCTGGTGGTTTTTCGGGCCGGTGCTGCTGCTGGCCAGCCTGCCCTGGAGCCCGGTGCTGCTGCTGGGCCTGGTGCAGGGCCTCAGGGGGCCCGAGGCCTGGCGCTGGCGCCCGGTTCCGGTGGCGCCGCTGCCCCCGGCCCTGTCGCTGCAGCGCTACAGCGCCTGCTGGCTGCTGGCGGTGCTGCTGTTCTTCACCCTGGCGGCCACCAAGCTGCCCAGCTACTGGCTGCCCGCCACGCCTGCCGCCGGGCTGCTGGCGGCCCTGGCGGCCCAGCGGGCTCAGGCGAAGCGCTGGGGCTGGGGTTGGGCTGCGGTCAGCACGGTGCTGTTGAGCCTGGTGATGGCCCTTGCTTTCGCCGCTGCCCCCCTGTGGCTGCCGCTGGTGATCACGCCGGAGATGCCGTCGCTGCCCCAGGAGCTGCTGGAGTCGAGGCTGCTGGCCCTCGCCGCCGCCTGTTACGGCCTGGCCGCCCTGGTGGGGGCGGTGCTGTGGTGGCGGCGTCAGCCGCTGCCGGGGCTGGCGGCCCTGCAGGTGCCGCTGCTGCTGTTCGTGCCGCTGGTGCTGCTGCCCAGCTGGCAGCTGGGGGATCGGCTGCGGGGCCTGCCGGTGCGGGCCATGGCCAGCGCCGTGCGGCAGCACCAGACGCCTGACCAGCCCCTGGCCATGGTGGGCATGTTGAAGCCCTCGCTGCACTACTACAGCCGCCGTGTGGTGATCTACGAGGGGGCACCGGCCACGGGGCTGGTGAACCTGGCCGATCGCCTGGGCCGGGAGCGTCGCCGGGGTCAGGAGCCGAGCGGGGCGGAGCAGCAGCCTTCGGTGCTGCTGGTGATCGATGCCGCCACGGCTGAGCGGCCCCACTGGCGCGCTCTGGAGCCCGAGCTGCTGGCCTCCTCCGGCATCTATCGACTCTGGCGCCTGGATCGCCAGCGCCTGGAGCGCCGGGCCGCGGCACTGGCCGCCGCCGGTGTACGGCCCGATTGGCAGGATCCGCGGCCCGAGCGCTACTGAGGGCTGCCGCTGACGGGGTTCTCGGCGAGGAGCTGACGGCGGCAGAAGCTGCAGCTGCCCCAGCGGGCCATCTCCCCGGCGGGGGCTGGGCAGTGGCAGCCGGGGCAGGTGGCCATGCCGTGCACATCCACCCGGCTGGGGTGCCGGGCCCAGCTGCCTGCTGTCTCCTCAGCGGCCAGACCGGGCTGGGTGACTGGATGGTGCTGGGTGAGGCGCACCTCCCGCACGGCAAAGCCGGCGGCCCGCAGGCTGCCCAGCAACTGGTGGCGGTTGTACTGCAGGGCCTGCAGCCAGGGGCCGGGGGCGGCTCCCACCGTGAGCACCGAGCCCTGCAGGCGCAGGGGGCGGCAGTGTGGGACCAGTTGGGGACCGGCCAGCGTCGGCCAGCGCTGCCATAGCGCCCCGAGGTTGCCCTGGCGCTGCCACTGCTGCTGCAGGGTGTCGAGGCACTGGGCCAGGGCCGTGGCCGGCGGATGGCTGGCCGGCACCATCACCGTGATGCTGCCGATACGGCGCTGACCCGTGGCCGGGGCATTGCCGTGGCTCCGCTGTCGCTGCGACCCTGCCATTGCCGCCAATCAGATCCTGCCTCCATTCTGAGTCCTGAGCGCGATGGTGCCGCTCCGATCAGACGCCGGTGGCGTTCATGGTTAGCCTCTGGCCTTGCCCCCAGCTGCGCCATGGGCTTTTTTGACCGCCTCAGCCGACTGCTCCGTGCCAACGCCAATGCGGCGATCGGCAGCATGGAGGATCCCTCCAAGATCCTTGACCAGTCCGTCGCGGACATGCAGTCCGACCTGATCAAGCTCCGCCAGGCGGTGGCCACGGCCATTGCCAGTCAGAAGCGGATCGCCAACCAGGCCGAACAGGCCGAGAGCCAGTCCAAGACCTGGTATCAGCGCGCCGAACTGGCCCTCCAGAAGGGGGAGGACGACCTCGCCCGCGAGGCCCTCACCCGCCGCAAGACCTACGACGACACCGCCACCGCCCTCAACGCCCAGCTCAACAGCCAGGCCGGCCAGGTGGACGCGCTCAAGAAGAGCCTGGTGGCGCTGGAGGCCAAGATCGCCGAGGCCAAGACCAAGAAGGACATGCTCAAGGCCCGGGCCCAGGCCGCCCAGGCCCAGGAGCAGCTCCAGAGCGCCGTGGGCAACCTCGGCACCAACTCCTCGATGGCGGCCTTCGAGCGCATGGAGGAAAAGGTGCAGAACCTGGAGGCCCGCAGCCAGGCGGCGGCCGAGCTGGCCGGCGCCGACCTCGAGAGCCAGTTCGCTGCGCTTGAGAGCAGCGATGTGGACGATGAGCTCGCCGCTCTCAAGAACCGGCTCTCCGGCGCCGCCGGCCCGGAACCTGTGGCCCTGCCCAAGGACAGCGATCCGGTGCCCCAGCTGGAGCCGGTGAAGGTGGCCCAAGTGGATGCCGAACTCGAAGAGCTCAAGCGCTCGATCGACAAGCTCTGATCGCCCGTTCTGCTCGCCATGGGCCCTGAACCACCCGCGGGGGTCATGGCCTGATCCGTTGGCTGCCCCTGAGCGGTGCCGGCGGGCCCCTACCTTGAAGCCTCGCTCCGAAGGGTTCCCTCCCTCCACGCTCCCGTTCTTTCCCTCTGCTGTTCCCGTGTCCACTGCCGTGTCCGTCGTTCATCTCACCGACGCCAACTTCGACGCTGAAGTGATCGCCTGCAGCGAGGCGGTGCTGGTGGATGTCTGGGCCCAGTGGTGCGGCCCCTGCCGCCTGATGGCACCGCTGATGGACTGGGCTGCCAGCGACTACGCCGGCCGCCTCAAGGTGGGCAAGCTCGAGGCCGATCCCAACCCCGGCAGCCGCGACCGCCTGCAGGTGCAGGGCCTGCCGACCCTGGTGCTGTTCAAGGCCGGCGCCCCGGTGGCTCGCCATGAGGGCGCCATGGCCAAGGCCCAGCTCAAGGCCTTCCTGGATGCCCATCTCTGAGCGCCTGGCCCAGCTGGGCAGTGGCGTCTTCGCCCGCAACGACCGCCGCAAGAGCGCCTACAGCCTGAGGGCCGCCGTTGCCGACAGCGGCCTGGACCCCCTGCTCGATCTCTCCCTGGGATCCACCGATCTGCTGCCGCCGCCCGAGGCGATCGCGGCGATGCAGCGCGTCCTCGACGCCCCCTCAAGTGCGGCCTATTGCCTGCACCACGCCACGCTGCCCTTCCGGGAGGCCGCCGCGGCCTGGGCGCAGCGGCGTTTCGGGGTGGCCGTCGATCCGCAGCGCGAAGTGCTGCTGCTGGTGGGATCCCAGGAGGGCACGGCCCACCTGCCCTTGGCGGTGCTGAATCCCGGCGATGCCGCCCTCCTGCTCGACCCCTACTACCCCTCCCACCTGGGGGGCCTGCAGCTGGCCTCGGCCCGGCCCCAGCTGTTGCGCCTCGATGCGGCAAGCGGCTGGCGTCCCGATTTCGAGCGGGTGTCCACCGCCGAGTGGGAGGCCCTCAAGCTGATGGTGCTGGGGTTCCCCCACAACCCCACGGCCACCACCGGGGAGCAGGCCTGGGTGGATGCGGCCATGCACAAGGCCCTGCGCCACGACGTGGTGCTGGCCCATGACAACCCCTACGTGGACCTGGCCCTCGACGGGGAGGCCCCGGCCCTGCTGCGCCACCCGGGCTGGCGCAGCCATGGCATCGAGTTCTTTTCCCTCTCCAAGAGCTGGTGCCTGGGGGGCTTCAGGCTGGCCTTCGCCATCGGTGCCGAGTGGCTGATCACCGCGTTGAGGCAGCTCAAGGGGGTGGTGGATTTCAACCAGTCCCTCGCCCTGCAGGCCGGGGCGATCGCCGCCCTGGAACAGGCCCCCCACTGGCCGGCCCAGCTGGGCCGGACCTACCGCCAGCGACGCGACCACATGGCCGCGGCCCTGGAAGCTGTGGGCTGGCCGGTGCGGCGCCCCAGCATGGCCCTGTATCTGTGGCTGGCCCTGCCGCCCCAATGGCAGAGCCAGCCCGGCGAGGACCAGGGCGAGGGCTCAGAAGCCTTCTGTGCCGCCCTGCTGCAGGCCACCGGGGTGGCCCTCACCCCCGGCAACGGCTTTGGCCCCGGTGGTGAGGGCTGGGCCCGCTTGGCCCTGGTCCACCCCACGGAACAGCTGCAGCAGGGCGCCGCCCGCATCGGCACCTGGCTGGCCGCCGGGGCGCCCGGTGAGCGGCTGGCAGATCCGGCGGCTGCCCGTGTGCGCCAGCACCGAGTGGGAGCTGGACCGCTGGCTGCGGCACAGCCCCCCCGGCCCCCAGGGCCCCGATCCGTGGCGGGCCGTGGTAGCGAGGCGGCAGCGCCACGGCCAGGGGCAGAGGGGGCGGCCCTGGTGCGCGCCCGCTGGCGGGGTGTGGCTCAGTGCCGCCTTCCCCTGGCCTGGAGCATCGCGGGCGCCGGCCAACCTGCCCCTGGCTCTGGCCGTGGGCCTGGCGCGGGAGCTGGAAGGGCTGGGTCTGCCGGTGCGGATCAAGTGGCCGAACGATCTGCTCGTGCATGGCGGCAAGCTGGCGGGCCTGCTGCCGCGCCAGCGCTGGCGTGGGGGCCGCCTGCTCTGGGCCCAGGCCGGCATCGGCCTCAACGGCACCAACCGGGTGCCGCCCGGGGCGGTCTCGGTGGCTCAGGCCCTGGCCCGATCAGGAGGGCGGCGGGGACCAGGCCCCGGCCGCTGGCATCCCCAGGCCTGCCCCAGACGACTGGAGGCGAGGGTGTGGAGCGCGCTTCGCTGGGCCATGGCCCAGGCGGGTGAAGCGGAACTGGTGCGGGACCAGGCCGAACAGCGGCTCTGGCAGCCGCCCGAGGGAGTGCTGGTGGGGGAGGAGCCGTGGCAGGTGGCCGGTCTGGAGCTGGATGGTCGCCTGCGGCTGCAGAGGGGGGCGGCCCTCACCTGGCTCAGCCGTAGCTTCTGAGCCTGTCGCGCCTGCGACAGCATGGGTAGCGGCAGCTGGTCGGTTCGCGGGTGAGAATGGGGCCTCCCGGCTGCCCTGGGAGCCCTGACGCCTGCGCTGACGCTCGCTCCTCTGCCTGCTCTGATCCGCTCCATGGCACGTCTGATCCACCTCCATCTCCTTCCTGCCGCCCTGGTGACGGGTGGAACCCTGATCGGGCTGGTGGGCCTGGGGATCGCCCAGGAGCGATCCCCAGCCGATGCGGCGGCACCTGCGGCGCCCTCCCCGGCCCCCACGGCCTCAGAGGCTCCTGCCGCCGCGCCGGCGCCGCCGCCACCTCCTCTGAGGCCGGGAGCGCTGCCGGGGCGGAGCCTCGAGCCGGGCGGCCGCTGCGCCGCCCGCCCACCCCCGCTGCCGCAGTCCCGGCACCTCGCTCCGTGCCCCCTGCCTCAGCGCGGGACTCCCCTCCAGCGGCCAGCTTCGACAGCTCCCTCGATGCCCTCGTACGCGAGGGCGTTGTCACCCCGGCCGAACGGGAGCGGGTGCGTTCCGGCAGCCGCGCCATCCCGTTCAACAGCCCCGCGAATGTCCAGGCCTGCAGCAGCGGCGCTCTCTCAGCCCAGGAGTGCCGCCGGGGCGTGGTGGTGCGGGGCTGGGGTCGCCCTGGCAGCAGCACGTCGGCCCCCGGCGGCCTTCTTGGCGGCGACGCCGGCAGCGGCATCACCGGAGCCGGACAACGGCTGATCGGCGGGGCCCCGCTCACCACGCCGCTCACGGTCCCCGTGGCGGCCCTGCTGGCCGGCGGCGGCGGCGGCTTCCGCCTTGCCGATGTGTTCGCGGTCACGCCCCGCCCCTCGCCGATCGGTGGCAACGGCAATCGCCGTCTGCTCTTTCCCCTGATCGGTTCGGCCGTCACCAGCAGTGGTTTCGGCTTCCGCGTCCACCCCGTGCTGGGCAGCTGGCTGATGCACGCCGGCCGTGACCTGGCGGCGCCGGAGGGCACGCCTGTGGTGGCCTCCCTCAGCGGCCAGGTGATCAGCAGCGGCGTGGCAGGCGGTTACGGCCTGGCCATCGAGATCGAACATGAGCGCCCCAGGCGGCGCACGCTCTACGGGCATCTCAGCGAGCTCTACGTGAAGCCCGGCGATCGGGTGCGGCAGGGGGAGGTGATCGGCCGGGTGGGCAGCACGGGCCTCAGCACTGGCCCTCACCTGCATTTCGAGCTGCGGCTACCCGCCGATGGCGGCTGGCTGGCGGTGGATCCCGGCGATCTCGACCCCGGCCGGGCCGCCGGCGGCAGCGATGCCATCGCCCTGTTGATGGGCCAGCTGCTGCAGAGCCTGGAGCGGCCCGTCGCCCCCCTGGCCCCAGCCCCTCCAGCGGGCTAGCGGGCGGCAAGGGCCGGTGTCTGGGTGGTCGTCTCGGTGATCCGGCCATCACGGAAATGGACCACCCGGTCGGCGCGGGCGGCCACATCGTCTTCATGGGTCACCATCACCACGGTCATGCCGCCTCGGTGCAGTTCATCGAAAATGGCCAGCACCTCCTCGGTGGTGCGGGAATCGAGGGCGCCCGTGGGTTCATCGGCCAGCAGCAGGGCGGGTTGGTTGATGATCGCCCGGGCGATCGCCACCCGCTGCTGCTGGCCGCCGGAGAGCTGGTTGGGTTTGTTGTTCAGCCGATCCGCCAGCCCCACCCGTCCGAGGGCCTCCTCGGAGCGCCGCCGCCGTTCCGGGGCTGGCACTCCCGCGTACACCATCGGCAGCATCACGTTGTCGAGCGCCGAGAGCTGGGGCAGCAGGTGGAACTGCTGGAACACGAACCCCAGATCGCGGTTGCGCAGATCGGCCAGCTGGTCGTCATTGAGCTGGTTCACCTGGGTGCCGCTGAGGCGGTAGCTGCCGGCACTGGGCCGATCCAGGCAGCCGAGGATGTTCATCGCCGTGCTCTTGCCCGAACCGGACGCCCCCATCACGGCCAGATAGTCACCGCGGTTGACGGTGAGGCTGAGGCCATCGAGGGCCCGCACCTCCGTGTCACCTGAGCCGTAGACCTTCTCCACGGCCTCGAGTTGGGCAACGGGCTGGATCACGGCATCAACCGATCGGTGGAGCTGTGGCGCTGGCGATGGCCTGCTGCAGGATCGGCGTGCCCACCACCGCCTCGCTGGCCCAGGTGAACAGCGGGCTGGAGAGCACCCCTCCCACCGCGGTGACGATCACACAGCCCACCAGCGCCGTGCGCAGCTCCGGCATGCCGGCAATCGACCAGGAGATCTCCGGGTAGGCCTTCACCACATCGGACGCTTCCTGGGGCTCTTTGACCACCATCATCTTGATCACGGAGATGTAGTAGTAGATCGAGACCACGGAGGTGACCAGGCCCACCACCACCAGCAGATATTGCTGATCAGCCCAGCCGGCGAAGAAGAGGTAGATCTTGCCAAAGAAGCCCAGCATCGGCGGGATACCGCCCAGGGAGAGCAGGCAGAGGCTGAGCCCCAGGGTGATCAGGGGATCTTTCTGGTAGAGGCCTGCGTAGTCGGCAATACGGTCGCTGCCGGTGCGCAGAGAGAACAGGATGATGCAGGCGAACGCCCCCAGGTTCATGAACAGGTAGGCGGCCATGTACAGCACCATGGCCGCGAAGCCGTCCTCGGTGCCGCACACCAGCCCGATCATCACGAAGCCGGCCTGGCCGATCGAGCTGTAGGCCAGCATCCGTTTCATGGAGGTCTGGGCCAGGGCCACCACGTTGCCCAGCACCATGCTGAGGATGGCCAGCACGGTGAACAGCAGCTTCCACTGGGCATCAAAGCTCTCGAAGCAGCCCACCAGGATGCGAACGGCCAGCGCAAATCCTGCCGCCTTGGAACCCACCGAGAGGAAGGCCACCACTGGGGTGGGCGAGCCCTCGTAGACGTCGGGCGTCCACTGGTGGAAGGGCACGGCGGCGATCTTGAAGGCCACGGTGGCCAGCACGAACACCAGCGCCAGGGCGGTGACCGGCGAGGCGCTGGTCTGCAGGGCCAGGGCGACGGCATCCAGTCCGGTGGCACCACCGGTGAGGCCGTAGAGCAGGGAGGCTCCGTAGAGGAACACCGCCGCGGCGGCAGAACCCACCAGCAGGTATTTGAGTGCCGCCTCGGAACTGCGGGCGTCGCGCTTCATGTAGCCCGCCAGCAGGTAGCTCGATACCGAGAGCGTTTCCAGGGAGATGAAGATGCTCACCAGATCGGTGGCGCCGCAGAGGAACATGGCGCCCAGGGTGGCGGCCAGCAGGATGGCGGCGTATTCGCCCACCGGCGTGCCGCTGCGCTCCACGTAGCGCCAGCTCAACAGCAGCGAGATCAAGGTGGAGGTTGCCACCACGCCGCGGAAGGCGATCGCCAGGTTGTCGGCGAGGAAGGAGCCGAGGAAGGACGGCTCCAGCGCCGGGGTGTTCCACTGCAGGGCCAGCAGCACCAGGGCGCCGCCGAGACCGGCGTAGCAGAGGGGCGGCACCCAGCGGCTGGCGGCCTGCTCGCCGGCCAGATCCACCAGCAGACAGGCGATCAGGGCCAGCAGCACGGCCACCTCAGGGGCGATGGCGCCGGCATTGAGCTGGAGGCTGAGCCCACCACTGCCGAACCCCGCCCCGATGGCCTGGGTGGCGGGTTGGGCCGCCTCTGCGAGCGTGGCAGCGGCCACGGCTGGGAGAGCACCGAGCAGGGAGATCACGGGGGTGATGCGGCCAGATTTGGTGCCGGAACTGTAGCGGCGTTGCCCCGGTTCCCCAGCGGCGGGATGCGGTGCCGGCCGCCGATGCGATAAAGAGGGGGGAGGTCGTTCGCCTGTCTGTGGGTCACACCCTCGTCATCGTTGAGAGCCCCACCAAGGCCCGCACCATCCGTGGATTCCTGCCCAAGGACTTCCGCGTGGAGGCCTCCATGGGACACGTGCGGGACCTGCCGAACAACGCCAGTGAGATCCCTGCCGCTCACAAGGGTGAGAAGTGGGCGAACCTGGGCGTGAACACCGCCAGCAACTTCGAGCCGCTCTACGTGGTGCCGAAGGACAAGAAGAAAGTGGTGAAGGAACTCAAGGACGCCCTCAAGGGCGCCGATCAGCTCCTCCTGGCCACGGACGAGGACCGGGAGGGTGAAAGCATCAGCTGGCACCTGTTGCAGCTGCTACAGCCCAAGGTTCCCGTCAAGCGAATGGTGTTCCACGAGATTACCAAGGCCGCCATCGGCCGCGCCCTCGACGACACCCGGGAGCTCGACATGGAGCTCGTCCACGCCCAGGAGACACGCCGGATCCTCGATCGGCTGGTGGGCTACACCCTCTCGCCGCTGCTCTGGAAGAAGGTGGCCTGGGGCCTGTCGGCCGGCCGGGTGCAGTCGGTGGCGGTGCGCCTGCTGGTGCAGCGCGAGCGGGCCCGCCGGGCCTTCCACAGCGGCAGCTACTGGGACCTCAAGGCCCAGCTGGAGCAGGCCGGTGGCCGCTTCGAGGCCAAACTCAGCCACCTCAAGGGGGAGCGCATTGCCGGCGGCTCCGACTTCGACGAGACCACCGGTGCCCTCAAGGCCGGCAGCCGAGTGCGGCTGCTGGCCGAGGACGAGGCCCGCAGCCTCCAGGCCGCCGTGCAGAGCGGAGCCTGGTCGGTGGCGCAGGTGGAGGCCAAGCCGAGTGTGCGCAAGCCGGTGGCGCCCTTCACCACCAGCACCCTGCAGCAGGAGGCGAACCGCAAGCTGCGGCTCTCGGCCCGCGAGACGATGCGCGCCGCCCAGGGGCTCTACGAGCGGGGCTTCATCACCTACATGCGCACCGATTCGGTGCACCTCAGCGACCAGGCGATTCAGGCGGCCCGCAGCTGCGTGGCGGCCAAGTACGGCGACACCTACCTGAGTCCCGCGGTGCGGCAGTTCTCCACCAAGGCCCGCAACGCCCAGGAGGCCCACGAGGCGATCCGACCAGCCGGGGAGAGCTTCCGCGATCCAGGCGACACCCGCCTGGAAGGCAGGGATCTGGCCCTCTATGAGCTGATCTGGAAGCGCACTGTGGCCAGCCAGATGGCTGAGGCGCGGCTCACGATGCTGGCCGTGGATCTGGAGGTGGAGGGCGGTAGCTCGGCACGGCGCGCTTCCGCGCCAGCGGCAAGCGGATCGATTTCCCCGGCTTCTTCCGTGCCTACGTGGAGGGCAGCGACGACCCCGATGCGGCCCTGGAGGGCCAGGAAGTGCTGTTGCCCGCCCTGGCGGTGGGCGATGCTCCGGCCTGCCAGGGGGTGGAGGCCCTCGGCCACCAGACCCAGCCTCCAGCGCGCTACAGCGAGGCCGCCCTGGTGAAGATGCTGGAGAAGGAGGGTATCGGCCGGCCCTCCACCTACGCCTCGATCATCGGCACGATCGTGGACCGGGGTTACGCCACGCTCCTGAACAACTCCCTCACCCCCAGCTTCACGGCCTTCGCGGTGACGGCCCTGCTGGAGGAGCACTTCCCCGATCTGGTGGACACCAGCTTCACCGCCCGGATGGAGCAGAGCCTCGACGAGATCTCCCATGGCCAGGTGGCCTGGCTGCCCTACCTGGAGTCGTTCTACAGAGGCGAGAAGGGTCTCGAAACCCAGGTGCAGCAGCGCGAGGGTGACATCGACCCCGGCGTCTCCCGCACCGTGTCGCTGGAGGGGCTGCCCTGTGTGGTGCGGATCGGCCGCTTCGGGGCCTACCTGGAAACCAAGCGGGTGGCCGAGGACGGCACCGAGGAGCTGCTCAAGGCCACCCTGCCCCTGGAGATCACCCCGGCCGATCTCGATGCCGACAAGGCCGAGCTGCTGCTGCGCCAGAAGGCGGAAGGTCCCGAGTCCCTGGGCGAGGACCCCGAGACGGGTGAGCAGGTGTACCTGCTGTTCGGCCAGTACGGCCCCTACGTGCAGCGCGGCCAGGTGAGTGAGGCCGTTCCCAAGCCCAAGCGCGCCTCGCTGCCCAAGGGCCAGAAGCCCGAGGAGCTCAGCCTCGCCGATGCCCTGGGCCTGCTGCGCCTGCCCCGGACCCTCGGCGACCATCCCGAGGGCGGAAGGGTGGAGGCAGGCCTGGGCCGCTTCGGGCCCTACGTGGTGCACCACAAGGGCAAGGGCGAGAAGGACTACCGCTCGCTCAAGGCTGAAGATGACGTGCTCATGGTGCCCTTGAGCCGCGCCCTGGAACTGCTGGCGATGCCCAAGCGTGGCCGCGGTGGCCGCACCGCCCTCAAGCAGCTCGGGCTGCCGGAGGGCAGCGACGAACCGGTGCAGCTCTTTGATGGTCCCTATGGCCTCTACGTGAAGCAGGGCAAGGTGAACGCCTCCCTGCCGGAGGGCACCACGGCCGACACCATCACCCTGGAGCAGGCGATCGAGCTGCTGGCGGCCAAGGCCGCCACGGGCAAGACCTCCAGGGGCAAAGCCTCCCCTGGCACGACAGCCACCGGCAAGCGCGCCGCCTCCGCCAAGACCGCCAAGACCAAAGCCGCTGCGGCGGCCAAGAGCCAGCAGGCCGCCGCCAAGAAGCCTCCCACCACCACCAAGACCGGTCGGCTGCGGGCCAGCGCCGTGCGCGTGATCAAAGCGGCGGAGAGTTGATGCTCCGGCCCCGCCCCGATGGCCGCCGCTGGGGGCCGGTTCTGTGCGCCGGCTTCATCGGCGTGCTGCTGGGCGGGTGCAGTGGGACTCCCCTGGGGGAACAGCTCTCGCGCAGTTTCTCGGCCCCCGACCCCGCCACACCAGGTGATGGGGCCCCTGCTGCCACGCAGGAGACCACAGCGCCGGCCACCCCTGGATCCCCCACCGCGGCCCCCGGCGCTGCAACCCCGCCCGGAGGGGCCACGGCCCCAACGGCGGCCCAGCCGAAACCGGAGCCGGGGGCAGCCACCCCCCGGGCGCCCGTGCTCTCCCCGGCTCCCTACCGGATCACGCTCAAGCTGGCCGGGGCTGATCCGGCTGCGCCCGCTGAGGCCCTCACCGAGGCCCTGCGGGCGGCCGGGGTGCCCTTCGAAGTGGAGATGATCGAGCGGGTGCTGTCCTCCGGCGGTGCCGCCGACCCTGCCCCCACAACCACTCCCGCTCCGGCCCCAAGCGCCACGCCCCCCGCGACGCCTCCGGCCCCGGCGACCCGCTGATGGCTCCCCGGCCCGTTGCCCAGCCTCAGCCGCCGCCAGGCCCGCCAGCTGATGGACACCGCCTACCTGGCCGCGGCCACCGGGCTGCTCTGGCTGGCGCTCTACTACCTGCCGGTGGGCAGTCCCCTGTTCCGCCTGGCCCTGCCCCTGCCCCTGGCCCTGCTGCAGCTGCGCCACGGCTGGCGCTGCGCCGTGGAGGGGCAGGCGGTGGCCTGCCTGCTGGCGGTGGCGCTGATGGGGCCGATCCGCGGCCCGCTGCTCCTCTTCCCCTACGGCCTGCTGGCCCTCTGGCTGGGCTGGTGCTGGCGGCGCAAGCTGAACTGGTGGCTCAGCTGGTCGGTGGGCAGCCTGATCGGCGCCGCCGGCTTCCTGGTGCGGGTGGCGGTGCTCTCTGTGCTGGTGGGGGAAAATCTCTGGGTGGTGATCACCACGGCGGCGGCCGGCCTGCTGGAGCGCCTGGCGGGGCTGGTGGACCTGGTGTCCGCCATCGACCTGGCCCAGGTGCAGGTGGCGGCGCTGCTGCTGGTGCTGGTGCAGAACGCCATCGTGGTGCTCACCCTGCACGCCGTGGCCTACTGGATCTTTCCGCGCCTGCAGGCCCCCATCAGCGAACCGCCCGCAGCCCTCAGGGCCCTGGTGGCCCTCGATCCCCTCTGACCATGCCGGTCCCGCCGGCGGAGGCGGTCGCCTGGGGGCGCAGCCGGCCAGTGCTGTTGCTGGCGGCCACAGCCACGGCGGCGGTGGAGGGGATCTCCGCCGCCGGGGCCACTCCCGCCTCCCGGCGTGCCACGGCCGCCGCCGATGCCGAGCTGGTGGTGCACGGACCGCTTGGGCCTCGCCCCCATGCCCTGCCGCCCCTGCCGGCGGGGGTCAGTCCTGCCCTGATCAGTCACGTGGTGCTGGAGCGTCTGGGGCTGCTGGAGCGCCTGCAGGTGGTGGACCTGGGCTGCGCCGTGGCTCCCGCCGTGCCGCACCTGCGCCTGCCGGCCCTGGAGGGAGCGGGGCCAGCGCGCTGCGTCAGCAGCGGCCGGGCGCTGCCGCTGCAACGGGTGCGGGCGCTGCTGCAGCGCGGCCGCCGCTGGGGGGAGCGCAGCGCGCCGGACTGCCCCCTGCTGCTGGCGGAGTGTGTGCCCGGCGGCACCACCACGGCCCTCGGGGTGCTGCGCGGGCTGGGGGTGGCTGCCGATGGGCTGGTGAGCGGCAGCCTGCTCCACAGCGACCATCCCCTCAAGGCCCGCCTGGTGGGGCAGGGCCTGGCCCGGGCAGCCCTGGGGGACGCCGGGGTGGCTGGAGGAGCGGTTGGAGGAGCCGTTGGCAGTGGGACTGATCCGCTGGCCGTGCTGGCCGCCGTGGGGGATCCGATGCAGCCGCTGGCGGCTGGCCTCGCCCTGGCTTTCGCCCGCCGCGGCGGCACCGTGCTGCTGGCCGGCGGCAGCCAGATGGCGGCGGTGCTGGCCCTGGTGCTGGCCCTGGCCGCCCCCCGGGAGCGGCTGGGTCTGGTGGCCCGGATCACGGTGGCCACCACCGCCTGGGTGGCCGATGAGCCCGGCAGCGATCTGGCCCTCTTGCTGCAACGCCTGGGGCATCGCTGGCAGGTGGTGCCGCAGCTGGCGCCCGCGGGGCTGCGCTTCTCGGCCTGCCGCAGCGCTGCCCTGCGCGACTACGAACGGGGCTACGTGAAGGAGGGCGTGGGCGCCGGTGGTCTGGCCGTGCTCTGGGAGCAGCTGGGCCACAGCCCTGAGGCCCTCGCCCAGGCCTGTGACCTGGCCTGCCAGCAGCTGCTCGGGGGCTGACCGGCCCCATGGGCCGGGTTGGTCCGGCTCCTACGGTCGGTCCATGGCCTGTTCACCGGAGTTCCTCTCCCGCCGAGAGCTGCTGCGCCTGGGAGTGGGGGCGGCGGCGGTGGGAGCCCCCTGGCTGCTCGGCGGCTGCCGGGCTGCACCCCAGGCAGCGGTGCTGGCGCTCACGGCCCAGGAGTTGCCGGCTGCCTGGCTCAAGGGCCTGCCCGACGGTTGGCGGGCGCGCCAGCTCGAGGCGCCCCAGGCCGTGCTGGAGCAGGGCCGGCGCGACCCCGTCGCCGCCCTGCTGGCCCTCAGTGATGGCTGGGCCGGCTCGGTGGCATCCTCCAGCTGGCAGCCCTTCGGGGCCCCGGAGCTGCTGGCCCGCCTCACCCCCCTGGCGGCGTCGGCCAGCAGGTTGTTCGCGCCCGAGGGGCAGCCGGCGCTGGCCTACCCGTGGTCGTTCACGCCCTGGGTGATCCTGCTGCGCTCCCGTCCCGACCTGCAGGAACGGGCTCAGGAGGGCTGGTCGCTGCTGCTGGATCCGAGCCTGCGCGGGCGGCTGGTGCTGCCCTCCAGCCCCAGGGTGTGCATGGCCCTGGTGGGCTCCGAGCCGGAGCAGCTGAAACAGCTGCGGCGCCAGGCCCTGGCCTACGACGAACGCGATGGCCTCAACCTGGTGCTCAGCGGCGAGGCCGAGGCCGCCGTGCTGCCGCTGCGCCGGTTGGTGCCGCTGCTGCGCCGCGACCTGCGCCTGGCCGAGCTGTGGCCCGCCAGCGGGGCGCCGCTCAGCTGGCAGCTGCTGCTGAGGCCCACCGGTGTGGAGCAGCCCGTGCCCCTGGCCTGGCTGGCGGAGCTGCTGGAGGGGCCGCTGCTGGCCTCCCTGCTGGCGGCCGGCTGGGTGCCGCCCCTGCCGCGAGAGCAGCTGGAGCCGCTGGTGAGCCGCTTCCCGGCGGCCACCGCCAATCTGCTGCTGCCGCCAGCGGGTCTGCTCGAGCGCTGCTGGAGCCTGCCCCCCCTCGACACTGCCGAGCGCCTGGCCCTGCAGAGCCGCTGGGACGCGCGGCGCCGCGGCCCGGAACCTGAAGCCCAGCCCCCGAACACCCGGCGGCCCGCTCAACCCCAGAGCCGCCGCCGCGGCGCGGCCGCCAGGCGGCGGTGGGTATCGGCCAGCAGCTCGGGAATCGCCAGCCCGTGGGGGCAGCGGGGCAGGCAGGCGCCGCACTCCCGGCAGCCTCGGCATTGAGGCTCTCCCACCAGTGGCCCGCCCGGCCGATCAGGTTGTAGCGCTCCCGGGCAAAGCTCTCCATGCCATGGCCCACGGCCAGGTTGCGCAGCCGCAGCAGCTCGGGAATCGGCACGGCACTGGGGCAGGGCAGGCAGGCCCGGCACTGGCCGCAGCGCTCGGCGCCGAGCCGCTCCGCCGCCCCCTCGCTCAGCCGGGCCAGGGCCGCCCTGACCTCCTGGCTGAGACCCTCGGGGCTGGCCTGGCCGAGCGGGCCGCCGCCCCCCAGTATGCCCGCCTGCCAGCGCTCGGCCCAGATCAGATCCCCGGGCTGGGCCGCCCCCAGGCTGAGGGTGGAGATCCCCTGCTCCAGCAGAAAGCGGTAGGCCAGCTCCAGGGGCTGGAACGGCGCGCAGTCGGCCAGCAGCTCGGTCGAGGGGGCATAGAGCTGGCCGCCCTTGTCGGCGGGGGAGATGGCCAGCACCCCCAGGCCTGCCGCCAGGGCGGCCCGCGCCAGGGGCAGGCGGCTCTGGTCGAACAGGTGCACGTGCAGGGCGCAGAAGCTGAAGCGACCGCTGGCCAGGGCCTGCTCGATCACGGCCTGGCTGCCGTGGCTGCTGAAGCCCACCTGGCCCACCAGCCCTTGTTCCAGGGCCCAGGCGAGCAGTTCGGCGCCCGGCCCCTGGCAGGCCCAGGCCAGGTGCTCGGGCGTGTTCAGCCCGTGCACGGCGAGGCCGTGCAGCCGCGGCACCCCCAGGCGCTTGAGGATGCCCCGCAGCTGCTGCTGGCTGCTGGCCAGGTCGCCGCTCGGCAGCAGCTTGCTGGTGATCAGCCAGCCCCCCTGGGGCGCCAGGCCCCGCCGCGCCAGGGCGGCGATAGCCTCCCCCAGAAAGCGCTCCGCCGGCCCGTAGGCGGGGGCGGTTTCCAGATGGTTGATGCCGGCGGCCAGGGCCGCGCCCAGCACCGCCTCCATCTGGCCGGGGCTGCCCAGGGCGCGCATTGTGCCCAGGCTGAAGGCCGACACCGCCGGCCCCCGCCCGAACGGCCGTCTAGCTGGGTTCACGCGGCTCATCCGGGGTGTCCGGTTCGCCGGGGTCGCTGGGGCTGGGGTCGTTCTCGGGCTGGGCCCGGCCCAGCTGCCGCACCAGCTCGGCGGGGCTCACCGAGTCGAGGAAGCGGCGGAAATGGGCCTGGTCGGCGGCGTCGGCCTCGGCGTCCACCGGAATCGAGGCATCCGCCACCACCTCCTCCAGCATCCAGATCGGCGTGCCGGTGCGCACGGCCAGGGCGATGGCATCGCTCGGCCGGGCATCGATCTCGCTCAGGCCTTCGGGGCCCGGGTTGTCTTGGCTGCGCAGCTTCAGCACAGCGCGGAAGGTGCTCTCCTCGATGGCGTGGATGATCACCCGCTCCAGATGCAGTCCGCCGGCCTCGAGCAGGGCCACCATCAGGTCGTGGCTGAGGGGCCGGGGGGGGCGGTCATGGCCGAGCCCCACCAGGATGTTCTGGGCCTGGGCCTGGTCGATCCAGATCGGCACCTGGCGCCGGCCCGCCGGGTCCCGCAGCAGCACGATCGGGCTGCGGCTGGCCGCATCTAGGGCGATGCCGGCGACGCGCATTTCGACCATGGCCGGCAGTGCCGCTAGGCAGCGATGAACCCGTGTCTGATTATGGCCAGGAGGAACTGGAGCCCACGCCGATGTTCACCGGACTGGTCCAGGCCACGGGCACGATCGAACGGGTGCAGGGTGGTGTGCGGCTGCGCTGGGCCGCCAGCGAGGGCGGCTGGTCGGCCCACGATCTGGCCCTGGGCGAGAGCGTGGCCGTGGATGGGGTGTGCCTCACGGTGGCGGAGCGCTTCAGCGATGGCTTCCGCGCCGATGTCAGTGACGAAACCCTGCGCCGCAGCACGCTTGCGGCCCGGGCGGAACGCCGGGGCGCCGTGAATCTGGAGCCGGCGCTGCGGCTGGCCGATCGCCTCGGCGGCCACCTGGTGAGCGGTCATGTCGATGGCCTCGGCACCGTGCTGGCGGTGGCGGCCGAGGGGGAGTCGTGGCGGCTGGATCTGGCCTGGCAGGATCCGGCCTATGGCCGCTACGTGTGCGACAAGGCCAGCGTCTGCGTGAACGGCATCAGTCTCACCGTGGCGGGCTGCAGCCCCGATGGCGCCAGCTTCTGGATTGCCGTGATTCCCCACACCTGGAGGGGCACGACCCTGCAGGGCCTGCGCCAGGGCGATGGGGTGAACCTGGAGGCCGATCTGCTGGCCAAATACACCGAACGGCTGCTGGCTGGCGGCGCCCAGCCCGACCTCGACCGCGCCTGGCTGGCTGAACACGGCTGGCAGGCCTAGGGTCCAGCCTCTGCCTCTTGCGTTGCCATGGTCCAGCTCAGCCCAGCCCGGGATGCGGCAGCTCTGAGGACCTTCACCCTCGGGGAGGGGGTGCTGATGCTGGTGCTCGGCTTGCTGGCGATGATCTTTCCGCTGGCCGCCTCCCTCTGGGTCACGGCGATGGTGGCGCTGATCTTTCTGGTGGGAGGCCTGCTCGGCTGGATCAACAACCTGATGCGGGCCCGGCTGCTCGGCCGCTGGCTGGCCTTCTGGCGTCTGGTGGTGTCCACCCTGCTGGTGGCAGCGGGGCTGTCGATGCTGCTGCAGCTCGGTTCGGGACCGACCCAGGCGGCGGCCCCGATCGCCACCCTGGCCCTGGCCATCGGAGTGGTGTTCGTGGTGGAGGGTTTGGTGGCCCTGGGGGTGTCCCTGGCCCACCGGCGCATTCGGGGCTGGGGCTGGGGCCTGCTCAACGGCCTGATCACCCTGGCCCTGGGCACGACGATCCTGCTGCTGCCCGGCCCTGTGCTGTTGCAGGTGCTGGGCCTGCTGGTGGGCATCAGCTTCGTGTTCAGTGGCCTCGACCTGCTCAGCTTCAGCGCCAGTTTCCACGGCCCCGATCAGCACACAGCCGGCCAGCCCGAACCCCCCCGGCAGCTGAGGTCCTGAACCGCTGGAGAGCCACCCCGGGCGAAACGTGCTCACTCGCACCCCGCTTAAGCGGTGTCGTCGCTCGCTTCGCCCTCGGGGAACTCGCCGTCTTGGAGCGGCAGCAGCCGGATGGAGCGGCTGTCCCGCTGCAGTTCGATGCGGAATTCCTGGCCGGGCTGCAGCCCCAGCCGGCGGGTGTAGGCGTTGCCGATCAGCAGATTGCCGTTGCCGTGCACGCGGGTGCGGAACTCCGCCTGCCGCCCCTTGCCGGGGCCTGGGGCGGCGGCGCTGCGACCGGCGCTCGCCTCGGGAACGGGGTAGCCCTTGGCGGCCACCAGGGCCTTGTGGAAACTCTTCCTGAGCACGCGGCCACTGGGGCCGACGTACCCACAGGCGCGGGCAATCAGGTCCTCAGGCTGGTCGCTGAGGGCTCTGGCCCTGTCGAGCAGGGCCTTGCCTTCGAGCATCCCGCCCGGACCACCGCCACTGCTGGGACTCATGCCTGGAGATCCTGGCGACAGGTCATGAGCTGAATTGTGCCCAGTCCGCAGGCTGATCGGCAACAACCCCGGGGCTGGAAGGGGCTCAGAGCACGTAGAGGATGCCGTAGAGCACCACCCAGATGCCGTCCACAAAGTGCCAGTAGAGCTCTGCGGCCTCAAGGCCGAAATGCTTCTCAGCGCTGATCCGACCACCGCTGCGGGTCTGCAGGGCCACGATCAGGATGCAGATCACCCCCAGGGTCACGTGCAGACCGTGGAAGCCCGTGAGGGCATAGAAGGTGCTGGCAAAGAGGTTGTCGGTGAGGCCGAAGGGCAGGGTGAAGTACTCCACCATCTGGCCGGCCAGAAAGGTGGCTCCGAGGCCGGCGGACACCAGCAACCAGGTGCGGCAGGCGGCCCGGCGATTGGCGCGGATCTCGCGGCCGGCGCGGTGGAAGGTGAAGCTGCTCAGCACCAGCAGCACGGTGTTGATCGTGGGCAGCAGCAGCTCCAGCTCGTAGATGCTGCCCTCGGGCAGCGGATTCACCGCTTTGAAGGTGAGGTAGGCCGCGAAGAAGCCAGCAAAGGTCATGCCATCGGCCACCAGGAAGGTGGTGAGGCCGAACATGCGCACGTCGGCGTGCAGGTCGGCCTCGGCGCTGGCCTCAGCGGTTGGGGCAGCCGCTGCAGGGCTGCTCAGCAGCGAGCTGTCGGAGGAGTTGGTGGTGGTCATGACTGGGCCTCAGGACGGGTGCCGTAGCCGTAGGGCTCGGTGACGAGGGGGGCCTCCCCCTTCCAGTTCTCCACCGGAGGGGGCGAGGAGGTGAGCCATTCCGGCGTCAGGGCGTTCCAGGGGTTGTCGCCCGCCGGCTCACCGTTCCTGGCCGTGATCACCACGTTGATCAGCAGCGGCAGGATGCTGATCGCCATGATCAGGGCCCCCACGCTGCTCACCTGGTTGAGCGTGGTGAAGGCCGGGTCGTATTCCGCCACGCGCCTGGGCATGCCATTCAGCCCCAGCCAGTGCTGGGGCAGGAAGCAGAGCTGGAAGCCGATCAGGGTGAGCACGAAGTGCAGGCGACCCAGATCCTCGTTGAGCAGACGGCCCGTGAACTTCGGATACCAGTGGTAGAGCGAGGCGAAGATCACAAACACCGTGCCTCCGTAGACGATGTAGTGAAAATGACCCACCACAAAGTAGGTGTCATGAACATGGATGTCGAAAGGCACCTGGGCCAGGCTGATACCTGTGATGCCGCCGAACACAAAGTTCAGAATGAAGCCGCATGAAAACAGCATCGCCGAGTTGAGGGCGATCTTGCCTCCCCACAGGGTGGCGATCCAGTTGAAGAACTTGATGCCCGTGGGCACCGCAATGAATGAGGTGGCAATGGTGAAAAACAGCCGCATCCAGGGGGGTGTGCCACTGGTGAACATGTGGTGGGCCCACACGATCAGGCCCAGCCCCACGATGCCCATGATCGAGTACACCATGGTGGTGTAGCCGAACAGGGGCTTACGGGCGTGCACCGGCAGGATTTCGCTGACCAGGCCGAAGGCCGGCAGCACCATGATGTACACGGCTGGATGGGAATAGAACCAGAACAGGTGCTGGTAGACCACCACGTTGCCGCCCAGGGCCGGGTTGAAGAAGCCGGTGTGGGCCACGATGTCGAAGCTCAGCAGGATCAACACGCCGGCCAGCACAGGGGTTGAGAGCACCACCAGCAGGCTGGTGCCCAGCATCGCCCAGCAGTACATCGGCAACTGCATCATCTTCAGGCCAGGACGGCGCAGCTTCAGCACCGTGGCGATGAAATTGATGGCGCCGAAGATGGAACTGCCCCCCAGCAGCAGCACACTCAGAATCCACACCACCTGGCCGGCAGCCGGGGTGGTGAGACTGAGGGGTGGGTAGCTGTCCAGCCGGACTGGGCAGCGGCGCCCGCCAGGAAATAGCTGCTGATCAGCAGGATGCCAGCCGGCGGAATCATCCAGAAGGCCACGGCATTGAGCCTCGGGAAGGCCATGTCCCGGGCGCCGACGTAGAAGGGAATCAGATAGTTGCCGAAGCCGCCATTGACCACGGGCACGATCCACAGAAAGATCATCACCGTGCCGTGCAGCGTCAGCACCTCGTTGTAGGTGTCACGGCTCACAAAGTCGGACATCGGACTGACCAGCTCGGTGCGGATCACACCGGCCAGCGCCCCTCCCACCAGATAGAAGGCAAAGCCGCACACCAGATACTGAAGCCCGATCACCTTGTGATCGAGGCTGAAGCTGAGATAGCGGGCCCACCCGGTGGGCTGCAGACCCTCCTGGGGCAGAGGGCCTGGACTGGCGATCGTCATCGGCGGGAACGCTGCGGGGGAAAGGTCGGGGTCACGGTCAACACGCCAGTTCAGGTGCTCGTGGTGGGGGTGTTCTGCGCCAGCCAGGCGTCGAAGCTCTCGCGTTCATGCACCACCACGTTGGAGCGCATGCCGCCGTGGTAGGCCCCGCAGAGTTCGGCGCAGACGATCGGGAAGGTGCCGGCGCGGGTGGGGGTGAAGGAGAGCTGGGTGGTCTGGCCCGGAATCACATCCTGCTTGAGGCGGAACTGCGGCACCCAGAAGGCGTGGATCACATCGCGGGCCTCCATGCGCAGCTCCACGGGCTGGCCCAGCGGCACATGCAGCTCGCCGCTGGTGATGTCGCCCTGGGGGTAATGGAAGATGAAGGCGAACTGCATGGCCGTCACCTCCACCGGCAGGGTCGGGGGAACCACGCCTGTCTGATCAGGGGTGGCGGCAGCGCCGATGCCCCCCCAGATGCGCTCCGGGTCTGGGCCGGGGCTGTCACTGACGAGGGCGGCCCGGTCGATGGTGCTGTGATCCATGGCGCTGTGATCCATGGCGGCATGGTCCATGAGGGGGCCATGCCGCCCATGCGCTCGTAGATGTCGTAGCTATAGATACCAACGAAAAGAATGACCACCGCTGGTATCGCAGTCCAGACGATTTCCAGGGGCAGGTTGCCCTCAATGGCCACACCGTCGCTGGTGTCGCCGGCGGTGCGGCGAAACCGCAGCAGGCTGTACACCAAAACGATGGTGATGCCGAGGAACAGCATCGTGCCAATGCTGAATAAAACCTTAAAAAGGGAATCGTAGGTGGCGGCGTTGCTGCTCGCATCGAGCGGCAGCATGTTCACCCGATTGCCCACCAGGAGCCCTGTTCCCACAAGGCCAGTCGTGGCCAGCACGGTGGTGAGGGCTGTGCGGATCTGCACGGCATTGGAAGTACTGAGGATCAGCCTATGGGCAGGGCCTTGCCGATGCGAGCCATTGCGCCTGCACAGTTGTGATCAGCGCATCTCAGCGGGGTGTTGGTGTTGCTGGCGGCTGGCCATGTTGTGAATTGACGATGTGAGCGAATCCTCATCCCTCGCTCCCCGCACCATCGCTACCGTGCAGCGACTCTGGGGCGCTCGCTCCGATGCAGACAGGCCTGCGGCCATCCCAGACGCCCGACTCTGGGGCCCCGGCCGAGGCCGAGGCCCCTCAGGCAGGCCCCATCCAGGCCGGCTCCCCTGCTGATCAGCTGACCCCACGGCAGGCCGATCGGCTCGGGCAGCTCAGCCGCCTGAGTGGCCACCTGGTGGTGGCGTTGGTGGCCCTGGTGGTGATCGGTGGGGCCACCAGGGTCATGCAGGCCGGCCTGGCCTGCCCTGACTGGCCGCTCTGCTACGGCGTGCTGCTGCCTGGCCGGCAGATGAACCTGCAGGTGTTTCTGGAGTGGTTTCACCGGCTCGACGCCTTCGTGGTGGGGGTCGCCCTGCTGGTGATGGCCGCCGCCAGCCTGGTGGGCCGCCGTCAGCTGCCCGGCTGGCTTCCCTGGGCCTCCGGCCTGGCCCTGGCCCTGGTGGCCGTGCAGGGAGGTCTTGGTGCCCTCACCGTGACCCGGCTGCTGGCCTCCTCGATGGTGACGGCTCATCTGGCTGCGGCCCTCAGCCTGCTGGCCCTGCTCAGTGGGCTGCACCAGGCCCTGAAGCTGCAGCAGGCTCTCAAGCGGCACTCTCAGCCCAGCACGGCTCCCCTGGAGCGGCCCTGGCGACTCGTCTGGGGCCTGGCTGTCTGCGCTGCCCTGCTGCTGGTGTTCTGCCAGAGCCTGCTCGGGGCCTGGATGGCCAGCCACTGGGCCGCTGATCGCTGTCTGGCTTCCGGCGATGACTGCCGCTGGCTGCTGCTGCATCGCCAGCTGGCCCCTGGGGCCGGGGGTGCCGTGCTGCTGTGGCCGCCCTAGCCGCCCTCCGTCCTGCCCTGCCGCGCTCGGCCCGCCTGCTGGCCCTCGGCGGCGCCCTGCTGGTGGTGGCCCAGCTGGCCCTGGGCGTCACCACCCTGAGGCTGGCCCTCGCCGTGCCCGCCGTGACCATCGCTCACCAGCTCGGTGCGGCCCTGCTGGTGGCCGTGCTCGCCGGCCTGCTGGGCCAGCTGCCTGGCCTGGCCGGCCGGCCCCCCTCAACATCCCCATCCCCCTCTCCCCTGAGCTGATCCATGGTGAGCCTCTCTGCCCTGCCCATGGCCCAGCCCCCTGCGGTGCGCCCCTCTGTGCGCCTGCCGGCCTGGCTGGAGGTGGCCAAGCCCCGGCTGATTCCGCTGTTGCTGGCCACCACCCTGGCCGGCATGGCCGTGAGTGGCTCCAGCATCACCACTCCCGTGGTGCTCTGCACCCTGCTGGGCGGCGCCCTGGCCTCCGCAGCGGCAGGGGTGCTCAACTGCCTCTGGGAGCAGGAACTCGATGGCCGCATGCAGCGCACCAGCCGCCGGGCCCTGCCCTCGGGACGGCTGGCCCAGCGCCAGGCCTTCGGACTCGCCGTGGCGCTCACCCTGGTCTCGGTGACGGTGCTGGTGCTGGGGGTGAACCCCCTGGCCGCCAGCCTGGCCCTGCTGGGGTTGTGCAGCTATGTGCTCCTGTACACCGCCCTGCTCAAGCCCCGCACGCCCCAGAACATCGTGATCGGCGGGGTGGCGGGCGCCATCCCAGCCTGGTGGGAGCTGCGGCGGCCAGCGGCGAACTCGGTGCCTCCAGCTGGTGGTTGTTCTCACTGGTGATGGTGTGGACCCCGGCCCACTTCTGGGCCCTGGCGCTGCTGCTCAAGGACGACTACCGCTCCGTCGGCATCCCCATGCTTCCAGTGGTCAAAGGCGTGCAGGTGACGGCCCGGGCGATCAGCAGCTATGCCTGGCTGACGGTGGCGCTGAGCCTGCTGGGGGCCTGGATGCTGCCCAGTGGCGGCCTGTTCTACGGCCTGCTGGTGCTGCCCTTCAACGGCAGGCTGCTGCAACTGGTGAGCAAGCTCAGCCGCAATCCCAACGACCCTTCCTCCGCCAAGGCCCTGTTCCGCTGGTCGATCTTCTATCTGTTCGGCGTGAGCTGCTGCTGCTGATGGCACGCCTCCCCCAGGCGGAGCCGTTCTCCATCGGGCTGGGGATGCTGCCTACATTGGGCGGCTGATCGACGCACAACCGCTCTGATGGCCACGGGAGAGAGGGGCTGGTGATCGAAATCGATCGGTTGAGCAAGGCCTACGGCAGTGGCACGTCCAGGGTGGCTGCCCTCGATGGCCTCAGCCTGAACGTGCCGGCGGGCACGCTCTATGGCTTGCTGGGCCCCAATGGCGCCGGCAAGACCACCGCGCTGCGGATCCTCTGCACCCTGCTGGCCCCAGACGGGGGCAGCGTCCGGGTGGCCGGCGTGGATGCCCTGCAGGACCCCCGCCAGGTGCGGCGGCTGCTCGGCTACGTGGCCCAGGAGGTGGCGATCGACAAGATCCTCAGCGGCCGCGAGCTGCTGCAGCTCCAGGGCGACCTCTACCACCTGCAGCCGGCCTTGCGGAACAGCCGCATTGCCGAGCTGGTGGATCTCCTGGGTATGGGCGACTGGATCGACCGGCGCTGCGGCACCTATTCCGGTGGCATGCGCCGCCGGCTCGATCTGGCCTCCGGTCTGTTGCATGCCCCGCGGGTGCTGGTGCTGGATGAGCCCACTGTGGGCCTCGACATCGAGAGCCGGGCGGCGATCTGGACCGTGCTGCGCCAGCTGCGCGATGGCGGCACCACGATCCTGCTGAGCAGTCACTACCTGGAGGAGGTGGATGCCCTGGCCGACCGCCTGGCGATCCTCGAGGCGGGCCAGCTGATCGCTGAGGGCACCCCATCGGAGCTCAAGGATGCTCTCGGTGGCGATCGCGTCACCCTGCGGGTGCGGGAGTTCAGTGATGCCGCGGAGGCCAGCCAGGTGCAGGAGCTGTTGAGGGCCTGCCCGGGGGTGCGTCAGGTGGTGGTGAACCGCGCCCAGGGCTATTCGCTCAACCTGGTGGTGGAGCACCAGGGGGTGGTGGAACAGCTGAGGCATCAGCTGGCCGAGGCCCAGCTGCCGGTGTTCGCCCTGGCCCAGAGCCGGCCCAGCCTCGATGATGTGTACCTCCAGGCCACGGGCCGCACATTGATGGATGCGGAGCTGGCTGTGGCCGGCAGCCGGGATCCCAAGGCCGAACGCAAACAGAGCATGCGCTGATCCGTGATGACCACCACTTCTTCTGCTTCTTCTTCCGGCGCCTCGCTGTCCAGCCAGGTCAGCCCTCCGTCGCCGTTGCCCCTCGGCCCCGAGGCCTCCGCCCTGGCCGAGATCAGCCAGGAAACCCTGGCGCTCACCAAGCGCCTGTTCCTGCAGCTGCAGCGCCGCCCCTCCACCCTGATCGCCGGAGTGTTGCAGCCCCTGATCTGGCTGATTCTGTTCGGGGCTCTGTTTGCCAAGGCCCCCGCCGGCCTGCTGCCGGGCGGCATGAGCTACGGCCGCTTTCTGGGGGCCGGCGTGATCGTGTTCACCGCCTTCAGCGGCGCCCTCAACGCCGGGCTGCCGGTGATGTTCGATCGGGAGTTCGGCTTCCTCAATCGGCTCCTGGTGGCGCCGCTGCGGGCGCGCAGTTCGATCGTGCTGGCCTCGGTGCTGTTCATCACGGCCCTGAGCCTGGTGCAGAGCCTGGCGATCATGGCGGCCGCTGCCCTGCTGGGCTACGGCTGGCCGGGCGCCGGTGGCCTGCTGCTGGTGCTGGTCACGCTGCTGCTGCTGGTGTTCGCCGTCACGGCACTCAGCCTCGGGCTGGCGTTCGCCCTGCCGGGTCACATCGAATTGATCGCCGTGATCTTCGTGGCCAACCTGCCGCTGCTGTTCGCCAGCACTGCCCTGGCACCGATTTCCTTCATGCCGGCCTGGTTGGGCTGGCTTGCGGCCCTGAATCCCCTTACCTTCGCGATTGAACCGATCCGCGCCGCCTACGCCGGCCATTTCTGCCTCACCGCCGTGGTGCTCGAGGCTCCGTACGGAGACCTCACCGCCGGCACCTGCCTGGCCGTGCTGGCCCTCCTGGCCGCTGGACTGTTCGCCCTGATCCGGCCCCTGCTGGATCGCAAGCTCACCTGATTCCCGGTCCCCGTGCCCCGTACCCCCCGCTTCCCCGCCCCGGACCGTCCCGATCCGGAGGCGCGGCTCCTGGCCGCCGTGGCTGAGCGCGATGGCCCCCTGGCCCGCCGCCTGGGTGAGCGGTTCGTGCACCGCCGCGGCGTGGTCGCCCTTGAGAGCCTGCTGCAGCGCAAGCTGGAACCCATCCAAGGCGCCGAGGCCTGCAGCTGGCTAGCCGCCCTGGTGGGGGTGGAGCCACTGGCGCCCGTCGTGGTCGCAGCACCTGCGGTTGATCCCTGGGCCCCGGTTGCTCCGGTGTGGAGGAGGTTGGCAGCTTCAGCGCCGCTGACAGCTCCGCCCCACCGCTGGACTCCATGGGGGTTGAGCCAGGCGCGGCTCTGATCGCGTCCTGGCTGGAGGATCTGGAACAAGAGCAGGCAGAGCTGGGCCAGCTTGCTGAGGCCTGGAAGCCCGCTGCTGAGCAGCTCGCTGATGCTGAGCCCGAGGTGGCTGATCCCCGGCCGGGCGAGCCCAAGCTGGCTGCCCTCCAGGCTTCCGACCTGATGGTGTTCGCAGGGGGCGGATCTGCAGCTTCGTCCCCGGCCCATGCAGCCCCGCTGCCGGCGCAGCAGGTCGATCCTGACCCCCTGCTGCGCCGCCTCCAGCTGGTGGCTACCCCCAACGGCCAGGCCCCTGGAACCGTAGGGCCCGCGCCGGTGCCGGCCTCGCTGGCACGCCTGCGCTCGTGGCTCCATGACGATCAGCTGCCGGAGGCGAGCTGAGCATGGCCACCGCGCCATGGCCCCAGGGGCTGATCGTGTCGGTGCAGGCCCCGGAGGGATCACCCATGCGTCACCCCGAGGTGATCGCGGCCATGGCGGAGGCCAGCCTCAACCAGGGCGCCAGCGGGGTGCGGCTGGAGAGTCCCGAACACATCGGTGCGGTGCGTCGGCGCTGCCCGGAGGCCCTGATCGTGGGGCTCTGGAAGCGCACCTACCCCGGCAGTGCGGTGTACATCACCCCCACCTGGATCGACATCCAGGCCGTGTGGGCGGCTGGGGCCGATGTGGTGGCCATCGATGCCACGAGCCGACCGCGGCCCTGCGGCGAAGATCTGGCGGAGCTGATCCGCCGGGCCGCTCAGGAGCTGGGGGCGCCCCTGATGGCCGATGTGGATTCCGTGGCCCACGGCCTGCGGGCCGCCGAGCTGGGTTGCGGCTGGGTGGGGACCACCCTGTTCGGCTACACCGAGGACACCGCCAGCTGCCCCCCTCCTGCCATGGACCTGCTGGCGCCCTTGCGGGCTTCTCTCCCCAACGAGGTGGCCCTCATCTGTGAGGGAGGGATTCACTCGGCAGCCCAGGCCCGCGCGGCGCTGGCGCACGGGGCCGATGCGGTGGTGGTGGGCACGGCGATCACGGGGATCGATCTGCAGGTGGCGGCCTACCTGCGGGCGCTCGCCCAGCCCTGAGGGGAGGCGGGGAGCGCAGCCCGGCTCACATCATGCCGGGCATCCCCATGCCGCCCATGCCTCCCATACCACCCATGCCGCCCATACCTCCCATGCCGCCCATGTCGTCGCCGGGGCCTGCGGCCGCGGGCGGTTCGGGCTTGTCGGCGATCACGGCTTCGGTGGTGATCAACAGGGCCGCGATCGACACAGCGTCCTGGAGCGCCAGCCGGGTGACCTTGGCGGCATCGAGAATGCCGGCGGCCAGCAGGTCTTCGTATTCACCGCTGAAGGCGTTGTATCCCTTGCCGCCGCGCAGGATCTCGGCGCTCACCACGGAGCCGTCGATGCCCGCGTTCACGGCGATCTGGCGCACCGGCTCAGCCAGGGCCCGCTTGACGATCTCCACTCCCGTGCGCTCATCGCCCTGGCGGCGGCCAGCCAGCTCAGAGAGGGTTTCAGCCAGTTCCAGCAGGGTGGTGCCGCCACCGGCCACGATGCCCTCCTCGACGGCGGCCCGGGTGGCGTTGAGGGCGTCCTCGATACGCAGCTTGCGGTTGCGCAGCTCGGTTTCGGTGGGGGCCCCCACCTTGATCACGGCCACACCGCCGGCCAGCTTGGCGATCCGCTCCTGCAGCTTCTCGCGGTCGTAGTCGGAGTCGGTGGCGGCCAGCTGGCGACGGATCGAGGCGATGCGGTCGGCCACGGCGGCCTGATGCTCCTCGCTGGCCACGATCGTGGTGCTGTCCTTGGTGATGGTGATGCGGCGCGCCTGGCCCAGGTCGGCCAGGGTGGCCTTCTCCAGGGTCATGGCCTGGTCTTCGCTCACCACCGTGGCGCCGGTGAGGGTGGCGATGTCCTGCAGGTAGGCCTTGCGGCGATCCCCGAAGGAGGGGGCGCGCACGGCGGCCACCTGGAGCACGCCGCGGTTCTTGTTCACCACCAGGGTGGCCAGGGCTTCACCCTCCACCTCCTCGGCCAGGATCAGCAGCGGGCGGCCGCTCTTGGACACGGCTTCCAGCACCGGCACCAGATCGGCGATGCTGCTGATCTTGCGATCGGTGATCAGGATCAGAGCACCCTCAAACACGCACTCCCGGCGCTCCGGATCGGTCACGAAATAGGGGGAGCTGTAGCCGCGGTCGAAGGCCATGCCTTCGGTGATCTCGAGCTCGGTGGCCAGGGAGTTGGACTCCTCCACCGTGATCACGCCATCGACGCTCACCTTGTCCATCGCCTGGGCGATCATGGCGCCGATCTCGTCGTCGTTGCCGGCGCTGACGCTGGCCACCTGGCGGATCGCGTCGCCCTCCACGGGCACGGCCCGGGCGGCGATGCCCTCCACCACCAGGGCGGCAGCCCGCTCCATGCCGCGGCGCAGGTTCACGGGGCTGGCGCCGGCGGCCACGTTGCGCATGCCCTCCCGCACCAGGGCCTGGGCCAGCACGGTGGCGGTGGTGGTGCCGTCACCGGCCTCGTCCTTGGTCTTGCTCGCCACCTGCTGCATCAGCTTGGCGCCGAGATTTTCGAAGGGATCCTCCAGTTCGATTTCCTTGGCGATCGTCACGCCGTCGTTGACGATGTCGGGGGCGCCGAACTTCTTCTCGAGCACCACATTGCGTCCCTTCGGACCGATGGTCACCCGCACGGCATCGGCGAGGGCGTTGACACCCCGCTCCAGGGCGGCGCGGGAGGCGTCGGAAAAGCTGACCAGCTTGGTCATCGGCTCACAGGAGTTCCAATGCTTCAGGTTCCCACGCGGCCTGGGGCCTGGTCCGGTAGGGAAAGCCGAAAAGACTGTCGGGCTGCCCTGACGGACCGATAAGGTCTGGTGAGGGGGCCTGGAGCCGCACAGAGGTCTTGGACGAGTTGCTTCAGAGCGCCCTTGACACGGCTTCAGCCGAAGCCATGCCCCTCAGCACCGCCAGCGGCGCCAACGCCATGGTGTTCGTGCTGGTCACGGCCCTAGGGCTGCTCATGGCGCTCATCTATGTGCCGCTGCGGCTCTACCTCACGCTCACGGCGCGCAGCCGGCGGCTGCGGCTGCTGCAGCGGATCCGCCGGCTGCGGGAGGAGCTGGGCCAGCCGATCGGCGGCTGAGCCCGGCGGATGGCGCGGTGGGTTGTGCCGCGGCGCTCAGCGCATCACCATGCCGCCATCCACCTGAAGCACCTGGCCGGTCATGTAGGCGGCGCTGGGATCGGCGGCCAGGAAGCGCACCGCTCCGGCCACTTCGGCGGCGCTGCCCATGCGACCCAGGGGGATGGCCTTGAGGATCGGCTCCTTGTCGAGGGAGGCGGTCATGTCGCTCTCGATGAAGCCGGGGGCCACGGCATTCACGGTGACGCCCCGGGCGGCGAACTCGGCCGCGTTGCTGCGGGTGAGGCCGATCACCCCGGCCTTGGCGGCGCTGTAGTTGGCCTGGCCGGCATTGCCGCACAGCCCCACCACCGAGGTGATGTTGATGATGCGGCCGCTCCTGGCCTTCAGCATCGGCCGGCTCACGGCCCTGGTGCAGAGGAACACGCCGGTGAGGTTGAGGTCGATGACGCTCTGCCAGTCGGCGGTCTTCATGCGCATCAGCAGCCCGTCGCGGGTGATGCCGGCGTTGTTGACCAGCACGTCGAGGCGGCCCTCGCGCTCCAGCACCGCCTTCACCATCGCCTCCACCTCGGCCTCCTCGGCCACGTTGGCCCGGTGGGCCCAGGCCCTGCCACCGGCGGCCTCGATGGCACCCACGACATCGGCCGCGGCCTCTTCGGAGCTGGCGTAGTTCACCACCACGGTGGCGCCGTTGGCGGCCAGTTCCAGGGCGATCGCCGCGCCGATGCCGCGGCTGGCGCCGGTGACCAGGGCGACCTGACCGGTGAGGGGAGCGGCGACGGCCATCGAGGGGGAGGGGTGAGTGGCGCCGATCGTATGGCGAGGCCCATCACCCGCTGGGCTGGGGGCCGCTCAGGCCAGCCCCAGGGCGCTCAGCACGGCGGCGCTGCCGAGCTGGGACAGCTCGTCTGGATTGCCCAGCGCTTTGACTCCCTCGCGCTGGGGGAGGTCGCCGGCTGCAGCCCCGAGGGCCACCAGCGGCAGGCCCAGCAGCAGGGCCAGCTCCACACTGGCCGGATCGCTGGCCAGCACCACATCGGCGCAGGCCAGCCGTGCGGCCCGCTGGCTCCAGGAACCCTCTCCGGCGCTGGCGCTGCGCAGCCCGGGCAGCTGGGCGGCGATCAGGGCGGGCAGCTCCTGCCAGCATTCCGGTGGCCAGTCGCCAACGCCCCCCGCCGGGGCCTGCAGCAGCAGGGGCCCATCGCCGGCGGGCAGGGCGGCGGCGGCGGCCTGGAGATCGGCCGGGGGGATCGGCAGGCGGAAGCCTCGGCGTTCAGGCTCAGTCCCAGGGGGCGCAGCCAGGTTTCCCAGGCCTGGGAAGGCCAGCCCCCTGCAGGCTCCTGCACCAGCGCGGTGGCCGAGAAGCCCTGGCTGGCCACCCGGGTGGGGATGTGGCTCATGGACAGCATCAGGTCCATGGCCCGACTGGGAGCGCGGTTGATGCAGAGCTGGAAATCGGGCTCCCGCACCGAGCCCAGCAGATTGGCCCAGTCGGCGAGGGTGGCGTTGGCGAAGCTGAAGGGCAGGGCGCGGCTGACGCCGGGGTGCAGGCGCCAGAGACCAACCGCTTCAGCGGGGCAGACCACCTGCACCACCGCCTTGAGCTGGTCCGCCACCGCGGCCACGGCAGGGAAGGCCTGGAGCTGCCGGCTGCTGTCGCCGGGCAGCAGGAACAGGGCGCGCATCGAGGGGCAGTCACGGCGGACTGATTGTATGGAGCGGTTCCGGACGCGCCTGGCCGCGGGAGACGCCTGTGCATCTGTTGATCGCCGCCGCCGGCAGTGGCCGCCGCATGGGCGCCGCCGGCAACAAGCTGCTGCTGCAGGTGGCCGGGCGCCCTGCGTTGGCCTGGACCCTCGAGGCCGCCCTGGCCTGCGCGGCCATCCGCTGGATCGGCATCGTGGGCCAGGCGGTGGATGCCGAAGCGGTGGCGGCGATCATCGAGGCCGCCAGGCCGGATCGCCCGGTGCAGTGGATCCTGGGCGGCGACAGCCGCCAGGAGTCGGTGAGCCGCGGCCTGGAGGCCCTGCCTGCCGAGGCCACAGGCGTGCTGATCCACGATGGCGCCCGCTGCCTGGTGCAGCCGGAGTTGCTGGCGCGCTGCGCCGCGGCGGTGGCCGCCGGGCGGTCGGTGATTGCCGCCACCCCCGTCACCGACACGATCAAGCAGGTGGACGCCGCCGGGGCGATCCTGGCCACCCCCGATCGGGCCGGACTCTGGGCGGCTCAGACCCCCCAGGGGTTCCCGGTGGACCAGTTGCGCTCGGCCCATGCCCGCGCCCGGCGCGAAGGCTGGAGCGTCACCGATGACGCTGCCCTGTTCGAGCGGCTCGGCCTGCCGGTGCAGGTGTTGGAGGCTCCCGCCTCCAACATCAAGCTCACCACCCCCTTTGACCTCACGGTGGCGGCGGCGGTGCTGGCGGCCAGGGCCGGGACTGGCCGCGGTGAACCCAGCCGGCCCTAAACGCAGATCCTTGGGTTGCTGAGCGGGCATTTGGATCGTGCACCAGCTGAATTGGGCAAGGTGAAGCGTTTCAACCGGGGCAGGGTTTCCAGCACATCCATCTTGTCGACTTCAGACTGGGGAACACCGAGGTTCTCCATGTAGACGCCCATGAGGTTCTTGGCGCCTCGGATCGATAACAGCGGCGAGACATCAAAGACATCGGTTTGGGTTAAGACCAATTTGTGCTGCTTGTTCATGAGGAAGACTTCCATATCCTGGCAGCTGCCGGAAAACCCTTCATCAATGATGCTATCGATTATTGTTAAAACGGTGTACTGCTCTTCTTCGGTAATCCCTGGAACTTGATTAAGGCACCACTGCGAAAAGCTGTAGTGGTGTTTCGGGTCCTTGAGGTAGTTCGTGGTCACGGGCCGCCTCGGCTCTGAGCCCGCACGGTTGCCGTTCTGCAGCGGCTGAGCAGGGGCAGCAGGGGCCAGAGACGTGCAGAGCGCCAGTGCAGCAGCCCCAGTCCAGAACCAACGCAGGCGCACGGCCATCAGCTGCACAGGGAGAAAGGGCACTCTTCACCCTAAAGACGGCCCTGGTTTCGCTCCAGAGCAGCAAAGGCAGTGGTACTGCCGGGCGGTAATGCCTTACCCCACCAGCCTCAGCAACCCCGCCTCAGCGTCGAGTCGGGCCCGGGCGCCCAGGGGCAGGGCCCCATTGCCGGCCTCATGGCCCACCGGCAGACCGGCAAGCACCGGAACGCCCAGATCCCCCGTGCGCTCCCGCAGCACCTGCTCGAGGCTGAAGCGGGCCGGGTTGGCAACGCTGGGCCCATCGCCAGCGGGATCGTCGCAGCCGCTGAACTGGCCCAGGCCGATGCCCCCCAGCTGACCCAGGGCACCGCTCAGCCGCCAGTGGGTGAGCATGCGATCGATCCGGTAGGGAGCTTCGCCCACCTCTTCGAGCACCAGGATGGCGCCGCGCAGGTTGGGCAGGTGGGGAGTACCGAACAGGTGGGTGGCCACGGTGAGATTGGCCACCAGCAGGGGCCCCTCGGCCACACCGCCCCGCCAGGCGGTGCCCGCCAGGTCGGCCACCGGTTCACCGAACAGCAGGGCCCGCAGCCGCTCCTGGCTCCAGGCGGGTTCCGCCGCCAGGGTGGTGAGCAGCGGGCCGTGGATGGCGCCGCCGTGGCCCTGGGCCAGCTGGGCCCAGAGCAGGGAGGTGACATCGGAGAACCCCAGCAGCCAGCGTGGAGGAAGAGCAAGCGGTTGCTCCAGCAGCCGGGCCGCCCCCCAGCCCCCCCGCAGGCAGGCCAGCAGCTCGGCCCCCACCCCTTCAGCCCGCAGCAGATCATCGCGGCGCTCGGCGTCGCGGCCGGCCAGATAGCCCCAGCGCCGCTCATGCAGGGCGCGGCGCTCCACCTCCAAGCCCCAGCTCTCGAGCACGGCGATGCCGGCTTCCAGGCGCTCCAGGTGATCGCTGGCCGCCAGCGCGGAGCTGGCCGCCACCAGGGCCACCCGGGCTCCTGGACGCAGGGGAGGAGGTTGCCTGGGCGGGAGGGTCACGCCAGTCGCCCCAGCACCAGGGCCAGCCACCACAGCCCGCCCAGCCATACCTGCTGGCGGAAATGGCGCCCGAAGGCCCCCCGCGACTGACCCGGCCGTTGCAGCAGAACCCCGGCACGCACCATGCCGAGGCTCGCCCCTGCGGCCAGCCCCCAGCCGAGCAGGTTGAGGCCCTCCCCCGCGGCCGTCAGGGTTAAGGCGGCCGCGGCCAGGCAGAGGGATGCTGCCAGGTAGCAGAGGGTCACCACCTGCGGCGCCCGGCGCCCCAGGCTGAGGGCGCTGCTGCGCACCCCGATGGCCCGGTCGTCGTCTCGGTCGGCCATGGCATAAACCGTATCGAAGCCAAAGGTCCACAGCAGCGTGGCCAGCCAGACCAGGGCGAGCGGCCAGCCCCCGGCCAGGCTGCCCGTGGCGGCGGCCCAGGGGATCAGCACGGCGAAACCCCAGCAGAGGGCCAGCACCAGCTGGGGATAGCCGAACCAACGCTTGGCCGAGGGGTAGAGCAGCACCAGGGGAAGGGTGGCGAGAGCCAGCAGCAGGCAGAGGCCCCGGCTGCCGGCGGGCAGGCCCCACAGCACCACCCCCAGGGCCAGGCCCAGGCAGACCGTGAGCAGCGCCAGGGCCGTGCCCACGCCCACCCGGCCGCAGGCCAGCGGCCGCCGCCGGGTGCGTTCCACCTGGGGATCGATGCGGCGATCCCAGAGGTCGTTGGCGATGCAGCCGGCCCCACTCACGGCCAGGCCTCCCAGCGCCAGGGCCAGCAGCAGCGAGGCCGGCGGCGGGGTTGTCGGCAGCAACCACAGGCTCCAGCCCGCCGGAATCAGCAGGATCAGGCGGCCGCTCGGCTTGTCCCAGCGCAGCAGCTGCAGCCAGGCGCCCAGGTCGGCGCCGAACCCTGCGGGGCCTGCCGCCGCGTTGCTCTCCTTGCCCACCGCCGAGCCTGCCATGCGCCTCCCCTGACGATGCAACCGTGTTGAGAGAGGAACGCTAGGCGTCTGGGGCCAGGGGCCCCGGGGTCAGTGGCAAACTGGCTGCGCCCTGGCTGCCCCGGTTCGATGGCCCAGAGCCCTCCCTCCCAGCGCCCCGATCGACGCCGGGTCGCGGCCATCGACATCGGCACCAACTCGATCCATCTGCTGATCGCCGAGGTGGATGAGGAGCTGCGCAGCTTCTCGGTGCTACTGGCCGAAAAGGCCACCACCCGCCTGGGCGAGCGCGACCCCGACTCCGGTGATCTCAGCCCTGCCTCGATCGAGCGGGCCTTCCGCACCCTGCGTCACGACAAGGAGCTGGCCGAGAGCCACCAGGTGGAGCAGATCGTCACGGCGGCCACCAGCGCCGTGCGCGAAGCGCCCAATGGCCGCGACTTCGTGCAGGCCCTCTACGACCAGCTGGGCCTGTCGGTGGATCTGGTGAGCGGCCCGGAGGAGGCCCGTCTGATCTACCTGGGGGTGCTCTCGGGGATGGGCTTCGGCGAGCAGCCCCACATGATCCTCGACATCGGCGGTGGCTCCACCGAACTGGTGCTCGGTGACGGCCGCGACGCCCGGGTGCTCACCAGCACCCGCATCGGCGCTGTGCGGCTGCAGCGGGAGTTCTGCCAGCAGGAGCCCCTTCCCCTGGAGCGGCAGCGCTTCCTGAAGGCCTACATCCAGGGGGCGCTGGACCCGGCCGTGTCCGAATTGAAGCGGGCCCTGCAGCCTGGCGAGCAGCCCCGGCTGGTGGGCACCAGTGGCACGGCGATGGCCCTGGCCTCCCTGGCGGCAGCGGCAGAAGCCAAGCCACCTCTCAAGCTGCAGGGCTACCGGTTGCCCAAGCAGCGCATCGATGAGCTCGTTGAGGCCCTGGTGGCGATGACCCCGGAGCAGCGCCGTGAGCTCTCGGCCATCAACGAGCGCCGCGCCGAGATCATCGTGCCCGGCTCCCTGATCCTGCAGACCGCCATGGAGATGGTCGGTGCTCCCGAGCTGGTGGTGTGCGACCGGGCCCTGCGGGAGGGCTTGATCGTGGACTGGATGCTGCGCAACCAGATCCTGGGCGATCGCTTCAGCTTCCAGAGCACGATCCGCGAGCGCACCGTGCTGCACCTGGCCCAGAGCTATGGCATCGACCGGGAGCGGGCCGATCGGGTGGCGGGCCACGCCCTCAGCCTCTACGACCAGGGCAAGGGCCTGCTCCATCACGACAGCGGCGCTGGGCGTGAACTGCTCTGGGCCGCGGCCCAGCTGCACACCTGCGGCAAGAGCATCAACATCTCCGCCTATCACAAGCACACCTGGTATCTGATCCGCCACGGCGAACTGCTGGGCTTCTCCCAGGCGGAGCACCTGATGGTGGCGGCCATGGCCCGCTATCACCGCCGCAGCCTGCCGAAGAAACGCCATGAGTCGTGGCAGCTGATCGAGGAGCGCGATCAGCGCAGCATGGTGTTCTCCATGGCCCTGTTGCTGAGGCTGGCCGCTGCCCTCGATCGCCGGCCCGCGGCGGGCATCGCTGCCATCCGCGTGCATCCGGCCGCGGCTGGGGTGCTCGACCTGGAGCTGGTGCCCCATGCTCCCGAGCCTCGAGAGCCGGCGATCGATCTGAGCCTGGAGCGCTGGAGCCTGCGCTCCTGCAGTGAGGTGGTGGCGGAAGCCTGCGGGCTTGAACTCAGGGTGAGGGAGCCCTGAAGCGCTGCCAGCGCACCTGCTCGATCGTGCCCAGCAGGCGTCTGGGCTGGCCTGGGGGCACCACTTCCACCAGGTCCGGCCGGCCGGCCAGCACCTGCAGGTCCGCCTCAAGCGGGAAGGACTGCTCCCCCTCCAGAGTGCCGCGGAAGAGGGTGGTTCCGTCGGCGCTGCGCACTTCCAGCCAGCTCGGTTGCTCGGCCCGCAGCAGCAGTTGGCCGGAGCCGGCACCGCTGGCGCCTGAGGGTTCCAGCGCCTGTGCTGGGCCGCCGACAGCGCTTTCTGGGGCCGAGGCGGCAGCTGGTTGCGGCGTGCCGGCTGGGGCCAGGGCGGTGCTGCCGCTGCCGCCGTCAGGCGCCACCAGCCTCTGGTACCCGACCAGCCCAACGCCGCCGAGCGCGACCAGCAGCCCTGCGGCGGCCAGGGGCAGGGGCCATCGGGCTGCCTGGCTGGACCGGCTGGGGGCTGAAGTCATCGCCTGCGGTTGGGCTGGGGTGCTGGACGCTTCGGCCGGCTGCGGAGCGGGTTTTCGGCCCTGAAGGCTGACGCGCAGCGCCTGGATCTCAGGGTCGATCGACACGCCGAGGGTTGAGGCCACCCGCCTGGCCTGGGCGATCACGAACACCGGTTCGGGCAGGCTGTCGGAATCGGCATTCTCCAGGCTCTGTAGTTGCTCACGGCCCATGTGCAGGCGGTCGGCCAGATCTTCGAGGCTCAGCCCCTGGCTCAGCCTGGCCTGCTGCAGGCATGAGGCCAGCCGTTGCAGATCGGACATGGGGTCTGCGCTCATGTCAGCGAGGGATCCAGGTAGGGCGGCGGGCAGGGGCGCCGATTCACCCCGGAACCAGAATGGTGGAGATTCTGCAGGGAATGGCTGCCAACTGTCACCACTGGTGCCCCAGTGATGCACCGGTGGTGACGGCAGCCCACGGAGCCTTCCCGTCCTAAGCCCCCGCTTGGGGGCTCGCTGACATGGGCGATACTGGACTCGAACCAGTGACCCCTTCCGTGTGAAGGAAGTGCGCTACCGCTGTGCTAATCGCCCGTTGATTCGGCCCTGACCCTGCGGATCCGGTGCCGTCCTGGGAGCTTAAAACACCGCCGGAACCTGTCTCTGCCGGCATCGGCCAATCCTGTGCCTGCTGGCATCAGCCAAAATGGTGGGCCGTTCCGATGTGCCTGTGAGCAGCGCCCCTCAGTTCCCGCCCACTGCCGCAGGCCCGGCAGCTGAGCAGGCTCCCCGCTCCAGTGACGCCAGCGTGGACGTGCTGATCGTGGGCGGAGGAGTGTGCGGCACGGCCCTGCTGTTCGAGCTCGCCCGCTACACCGACCTGGGCCGGGTGGCCCTGGTGGAGCGCTACGACGCCCTGGCCAGCGTCAACTCCCGCGCCACCAACAACAGCCAGACGATCCACTGCGGCGACATCGAGACCAACTACACGCTGGAGAAGGCCCTGAAGGTGAAGCGCACCGCCGAGATGATCGTGCGCTACGCCGAGCTGCTCGATCCAGCCAGCCGGGAGCGCTGCGTGTTCCGCACACCCAAGATGGTGCTCGGGGTGGGGAGCGAGGAGTGCGCCCTGTTGCGGGAGCGCTTCCAGCGCTTCTCGCCCCATTTCCCGGCCATGGAGCTGCTGGATGCCGAAGCGATCGCGGCCTGGGAGCCCCGGGTCGCCCTGCTGAACGGCCAGCCGCGCCCTGAAGAGCTGGCGGCGATCGGCATTCGCGGCAGCTACACCGCTGTCGACTACGAGGCCCTCTCGGCCTCCTTCGTGGCCGAAGCTCGCGCTGCGGTAGCGGGCAGCGAACGCCAGCTGGAGCTCCAACTGGGTACCACCGTGGCGGCGATCACGCCCGAGGGGGAGGGCTTCCGGGTGCTGCTCACCCCCACCCCGGGCTGCTCTGCGGCGGCAGACCAGGCGGAACGGCAGCTGTGGGCCCGCCATGTGGTGGTGAACGCCGGGGCCCACAGCCTGCTGATGGCTCAGCAGATGGGCTACGGCCTGGAGTACTCCTGCCTGCCGGTGGCCGGCAGCTTTTACTTCACCCCAGATCTGCTCAACGGCAAGGTCTACACCGTTCAGAACGACAAACTTCCCTTCGCGGCCATCCACGGCGATCCGGATGTGCGGGCTCCGGGCAAGACCCGTTTCGGCCCCACGGCCCTGCCGCTGCCGCTGCTGGAGCGCTACCGCCTGGCCTCCTTCTGGGAGTTCCTCAAGGTGCTGCGCCTGGACTGGGCCGTGCTGGCGGTGGCCTGGCAGCTGCTGCGGGTGGGCGACATCCGCCGCTACATCCTCAGGAATCTGTTGTTCGAGGTGCCCTGGCTGCGGCGGCGCCTGTTCCTGGCCGATGCCCGCAAGATCGTGCCGGGCATGCAGCTCGAGGACCTGCGCTTTGCCGAGGGCTACGGCGGGGTGCGTCCCCAGCTGATCGACAAGCGCCAGCGCCGCCTGCTGCTCGGGGAGGCCAGCATCCCCGCCCGCCCCGGGCTGGTGTTCAACGTGACGCCCTCCCCCGGCGGCAGCTGCTGCCTGGGCAATGCCGCCCGCGACCTGGAGCAGATCGTGGCGCGGCTGGGCTGCGGCTTCGATCGGGCCAGGCTGGAGCGGGAGCTGCACGGCACGGCCGAGGCTTCAGGCCCCGCCGCAGCCTCAGGCTCCGCCGCGGAAGAGGTGGTGGTGGCTGGCTGAGTACAGCTTGGAGCGGGCCTCGGCACTGGCAGCCAGGGCCGGACTCACCACGTAGAGCGTGGTGCGGATCAGGCCCCGCTCCTCACTGGCCTGGGCCATGGCCGTGAGCGGCACCACCTGCAGCCACTGGTCCGGCCAGCTCACCCTGTAGCCGATCGCCACGGGGGTGTCCGGGGGGTAGTGCTGCAGCAGCTCCTGCTGCACCTCCTGAACGTGGCGGGCACTGAGGTAGAGGCAGAGGGAGGCCCCGAGGGCCGCCAGCCGGCCCAGGGATTCCTTCTCGGGAACGCCGGTGCGCCCGCCGGCGCGCCCGAGCACGATCGTCTGTACCAGGCCGGGAATGGTGAGCTCCTGCTGCAGGGCTGCGGCTGTGGCCTGATAGGCGCTGAGGCCGGGCACCACCTCCACGGCCAGCTCAGCATCGGCCAGGCGGCAGATCTGCTCGTGCAGGGCGCCATAGAGGCAGGGATCGCCATCGTGCAGGCGCACCACCTGCTTGCCTGCTGCGGCCCGCTCCTGCACCAGCGCCATCACCTGCTCCAGGGTGAGGGTGCTGGTGCGGATGCGTTCGCAGCCTTCGGGGGCCAGGGCCGCGATCTCGGGGCTCACCAGCGAGTCGGTCCACACCAGCACCTCGGCCTGCTCGATGGCCCGTAACGCCCTGAGGGTGAGCAGGTCCACGGCGCCGGGGCCGGCCCCCACGATCGAGACGCGTGGCGTCACTGCACCACCCGCTGGGGTCAGGCAGGCGGCGCTGGCGGCCGTAGAGCCACCAGAGGCCCAGGCCACCCAGCACGATCAGCAGCAGGCTCACCACCTGGGCCATGCGCAGACCGCCCTCGCAGAAGGGCGGTTGGGAGAACAGACAGAGCGGGTCGATGCGCAGGCCCTCGATCCACACCCTGCCGGCGCTGTAGGCCATCAGGTAGATGCAGCTGAGGCTGCGGCCGGCAGGGAGATGCGGCCCTTCTGGCCCTGGCGGAACAGCACCAGCAGCAGCACACACACGCCCACGTTCCAGAGCGATTCGTAGAGGAAGGTGGGATGGAAATCCACCTGATCCAGGAATTCCGTGGGCCGGTTGGCGAGGGGGATCTGCAGCTTCCAGGGCAGGTCGGTGGGCAGGCCGAAGGCCTCGGAATTGAAGAAGTTGCCCCAGCGACCGATCGCCTGGCCCAGGGCCACGGCCGGCATCAGCACGTCGAGCAGGGGCCAGAAGGGCTGGCGACGCCAGCGGCAATAGAGCACGGTGGTGAGGCCGCCGCCGATCAGGGCGCCGTGGATGGCGATGCCGCCCCGCCAGATCGCCAGGGCCTCAACCCAGTTGTCCTCGTACTGGCGCCATTCGAGCAGCACGTAATAGATCCTGGCGCCGATCACGGCTCCCAGCACCAGCAGGGGCAGCAGGTCGGCGATCAGGGTGGGCTCAATGCCGCGCAGCCGGCCCAGCCGGGTGGCCAGGGTGAGGCCCGCCAGCACCGCCAGGGCGATCAGCAGGCCGTACCAGCGCACGGAAAGGGGGCCCAGCTGGAACACCAGGGGCCCCGGGGAGGTGAACACAAGAAGCACGTTCAAGGGCCTGAGAGAGAGCTCGGGGCCGACCAGCTCAGACAATGCCTTCGGCGGCCTGCACTCGCTCCACCTGGCGCTTCTTCAGCACCAGGAAGATCTGGGCCACGGCAATGGCCGCGAAGAACGCCAGCAGGCCGTAGATCCGCACGGGATCCTGCAGCACCACCTCGGTGTCGATCTGGCCGAAGCCCCCCACGTTGGGGTCGTTGGTGAGCGGTGCGCCGGCCGCCACGGTCTCACCGACGGCGGCGGTCACGGTCGGACCGGCCGGGATGGTTTCGCTGATCACGGAGCCGTCTGCCGTGGTGATCTCCACCACGGTGGCGCCGCCATCGGCGGGAGTCACAGCGGAGACGGTACCGGCGGCCGTGGCGTTGAAGATCGTGTTGTTCGACTTCTCACCGGTGGGATACACCTGGCCGCGGCCACGGTTGCCACCCACGTGCAGCTGGTATTTGCCGAAGTGGATGCTGCTGTCCTGGGCCGGATCGGGGGAGAGCAGGGGGAAGACGATCTCCTGGTGCTGGTCGCCAGGCAGAGGACCCACGAGCAGGATGTTGGGCTGGTCGTCGGAGTACTGGGTGTAGTAGATGCCCGCCGTTTCCTCCTTGAGCTCCTCACTGAGGCGATCCTGGGGGGCCAGGGTGAAACCATCGGGCAGCATCACCACGGCGCCCACATTGAGGCCGGTGCCGCTGCCATCGCCGGAGAGCTGTTGCACCGAGGTGTCGTAGGGAATCTCCACCACGGCCTTGAACACCGTGTCCGGGAAGACGGCCTGGGGAAGTTCGATGCGGGTGGCCTTCTTGGCCAGGTGGCAGTTGGCGCAGACCAGCTTGCCCGTGGCTTCACGGGGGCTGTCGTAGTTCTGTTGAGCCCAGAAGGGGTAGGCCCAGCTGGGGGAAGCGGCACCGAGCAGCACGGTGACGCTGAGAAGGCAACCGAGCAGCAGGGAGAGGGAGCGGCGCATCAGGGGTGGGGCGACAGGGGCGAACGGGGAAAGCGGATCAGGCCCACCAGGGCTTGTCGCCGTTTCGGAAGTCGGTTTCGGTCCACTGGCTGAGGAACACGTTGTCGTCTTCGACGGACACATGGGCCAGGGCCAGGGAGAGGGGAGCCGGTCCTCGCACCACCATGCCGGTGGCGTCGTACTGGGAGCCGTGGCAGGGGCAGATGAACTTGTTCTGGCCGCCGTTCCAGGGCACCACGCAGCCAGGTGGGTGCAGATGGCATTGATGCCATAGCTGCCGATGGCGTCGTCGCCCTCCACGATCAGGTAGGTGGGATCGCCCTTGAGACCCTGCACCAGGCTGCGGTCCCCTTCCTTGTGGGAGCTGAGCCAGCCGCTGCCGGTGACGGGATTGCCGAGCTCGTCCTTGGCGGAGGTGCCCCCACCACCGCCGGCGGCCTTGGGCGGAATGAAGTAGTTGACCACCGGGTAGAGCGCTCCGAGGGCCACGCCCGTGAGGGAGCCGAAGGTCAGCAGGTTCATGAACTGCCGACGGCCCATGCCGGGCACATCACCGCTCGAAGCACTCGCTGGCATCTGGGTCATACAGGGCGGCCTGGAAGCCACAGCAACGTGGCGGCCACCCTAAGACCTGACTCCACCTGAGCCGGGCTGCCCATGGGCCCTGGCGGGGGCTCTGCAACAACCCGTTGCGGATTTCTGGCTCGGCCCGGATTCCCTGGTACTGGCATAGGGGCCTGAGCGTCTGTGGTTGTGGATCCTTCGTCTCCCCTCAGCGCCGAGGAGCTGCTCGGCCTGCTGCGCCGGCGCTGGCAGGCCAGCTACGACCTGCAGCTGGTGCAGCGCCGCGGCCGCCTCTATCTCCAGGTGATGTGGGCCTATCTGGAACAGCAGTCGTTCCCGCTCTCCGCCGAGGCCTACGCGGCCAAGCTGGAGGAGCTCACGGGGCTGCTGAATGGGCTGGGCGTGGCGGGCCAGGTGAGGGCCTGGCTGGAGACCACCTCCGATAAGCCCAGACTGGGTCGGGCCCTGGGCCTGGCCCTGGAGTTGCCGCCAGAGCGGGCCAGTGAGTTCTTTCTCTGAGCTCAGGCCTCCTCCGAGCCAAGGGGCTGGGCCCCGGCCGGCCAGGCCCGAAGCCGCTCGCTGAAGGCCACCAGGCCCACGCCCACCAGATACAGGGCGCTGATGGCGCCGGTGAGCAGCAGCATCGTGACCGGATCGGTGGAGGGGGTGAGCACCGCTCCAGCCAGGGCCGCCAGCAGCACCACCCAGCGCCAGCCCGAGAGCATGGCGCCGGAGCGCACCAGCCCAAGGGCGCCCAGCAGCAGCTGCAGCACCGGCAGCTGGAAGGCCAGGCCGGTGGCCACCATCAGCAGCAGCACGAAGTCGAGGTAGCGCTCGATCGACCAGCTCGGCTCCACCACATCGGCGCCATAGCTCACCAGAAAGCGCAGGGCGGCCGGCACCAGAGCCCACCAGGCAAAGGCCAGCCCGGCGGCGAACAGCACCGCCGAGCCCGCCACCGCCGGCGCCACCAGCCGCCGTTCCCGCCGGTTCAGACCCGGCAGCACGAAGGCCAGACCCTCGTAGACACGTAGGGGAGGGCCAGGGTGAGCCCGGCGTAGCCGCCACCTTCAGAGACACGAACAGAAACTCGCCCGGCGCCAGCTGCAGGAAGCGGATGCCCTCGGCCGGCATCTCCAGGAGCCGCACCAGCGGTTTGACGAACACCAGACACAGGGCCGCCCCCGCCAGCAGGGCCAGCAGGGCCCGCAGCACCCGGCGCCGCAGCTCCTCGATGTGGTCCACCAGGCTCATCTCCACTTCGCCTGGGAACTCCTCGCCAGCAAGGGCGCCGCCGGGGGTGGCGGGACGGGGTTCCCGCTCACCCCGACCGACCTCGATCCGGATCGGCGGCGGTGGCCCGGCACGGCCGGGATCCTGGGGGGAGGTGTCCGTCATGGTTGCCGTGCTGCCAGCAGGCTAAGAGCCCGCTCCGGTTCCCCCCAGAGCAGGCTGCCGCCGCGATGCCGCACCGTGCCGGGGGCGGCGCCCGGAATCCGCTGCAGCTCTGCCGTGGGCACCATCAGCACAGGCACGCGGCGGTTGCCCCGCCCGCGGCTGAAGTGGGCTGCCAGATCGGCCGCAGCCTGCAGATCGTCCTCCCCTGCCGCTGCCGCCGAACTGCGCAGCACCACGTGGCTGCCCGGTAGCTCCTGGGCATGGAACCAGAGGTCGCCGCGCCGGGCCTGGCGAAAGGCGATCCACTCGTTCTGGCGGTGGTTGCGGCCCACCTGGAGCGTGAGCCCCCCCGGGCTGATCAGCTCGAGGGGCTGGCCCTCCCGACCCTGGCCGCTGCCCCGCCGGGACTGCCGGGCTGGCCTGCCGCCGGGGTGGAGGTGTTCCTCCAGATCCCGGCCCAGGCCCTGGAGCGCCTCGAGATCCTCTGCCTGGTCGAGGTAGGTGAGGCTGGCCTCCAGCCAGGCCAGGCGCTGCCCGTGCCAGGCCAGCCGCTCCTGAATGGCCGCCACGGAGCGGCGTCGCCTGCGGGCCTGGCGGTAGAGCTTCTGGGCGGTGTCGATGCAGCTGCGGCTGGGCTGGAACTGGCTCAGCAGGGCATCGGCCTGCAGCTGCAGGGCGTCGCTCTCCGGTACGGCATCGAGCAGGGCCTGCTGGCTGCCGGCCTGCTGCTGCTCGCGCCGCAGCAGCCGCTCCAGCTGCTGCTGCAGCTGCCGGCGCTGCTGGCTCAGGCTCTGCTGGGCCAGGGCGCGGCCATAGAACGCAGCCAGGCCGCGGTTGATCGGCATCGCGGCGCTGGCTGGTGGCTGCGCATGGGGCTCGGCGCTCCAGCAGCGGTAGCCCTCGGCGTCGCCCTGCCAGCAGAAGCGCTCGGCCTCCACCGCCGCCAGCCAGAGCTGCCAGCGCTGCCAGAGCAGCTCCCACTGGTGACTCTGCAGCTCGGTCACAGGTTGCTGCAGCCACTGCGGCGGGGCGAGCTGGCGGGCCAGGGCCGGGCTGATGCCCTGGTAGGCGCTGCGCAGGGCCTGCTCCAGCGGCAGGGGCAGCAGGGCCACGCGCTGGCGCCAGCGCTCGAAGCTCTCGGCGCGGCTGGGCGGGGCCCCGTCCAGGGGCGGGGGTGGCTGGTAGGGATCACCGGTGCCGATCGGCCGCAGCCGCGACTGGGCTGTCTTCACCTGGCGCCCCAGAGCCACCACCTGGCGGCCGTCGCCATCGGGCTCCAGCAGCAGCAGGTTGCTGTGCCGGCCCATCAGCTCAGCCACCAGCCAGCGCTGCGGAGCCTCACCGGGGCGGCGGGCGAAGCCCAGCTCCAGCACCCGCTCCCAGCCGACCTGCTGAAGGCTCACCAGGGCCAGTCCACCGAGCCCGTGCTGCAGCTGCTGGGCCAGGGTGCTGCCCTCACCCTGGCGCGGCGGGGGGGCGATGGCGTGCACCCGGGCCGCCTCGGCCTGCCAGCTCAGCTCCAGCCACTGCATCCCCTGCAGGTGGCGCAGCCCCAGCTGGATGGTGCCCGGGCCGGCCTGCTGGGCTTTTTCCAGGCGGCTGGGCAGCAGCAGGCGCCGCCATTCGGCCAGCACCGCCTTGAGGCTGGTCACGTCCTGGGCCTGGAGGCTCGCCATGGCTGCGCTCCAGCCCTTCCGCGTGTGGCTTCTACTCTGCAGCCCTGCCTGCGCGCGTTCCATGGCCCGACTCACCGTGATCACCGGTCCGAGCGGGGTGGGCAAGGGCACGCTGGTGGCCGAGCTGTTGCGGCGCCATCCCGAACTCTGGCTGTCGGTGTCGGCCACCACCCGGCCCCCCAGGCCCGGCGAACAGGAGGGCAGCAGCTACTTCTTCCTCAGCCGCGAGCGCTTCGAGCAGCTGGTGCAGGAGGGGGGATTTCTGGAGTGGGCCGAGTTTGCCGGCAACCGCTACGGAACGCCGCGGCGGCCGGTGGAGGAGCATCTGGAGGCAGGCTGCTCCGTGCTCCTGGAGATTGAACTGGAGGGGGCCCGCCAGGTGCGGCAGACCTTCCAGGCTGGCTATCAGTTGTTCATCAAGCCCCCCTCCCTGGAGGAGCTGGAGCGCCGCATCCGTGGGCGGGGCACCGACAGCGAGGAGGCGATCCGCCGCCGGCTGCAGCGGGCCACGGTGGAACTGGCCGCTGAGGAGGAGTTCGATGGGGTGCTGGTCAACGGCGACCTTGAAGCGGCCGTGGCTGAGCTGGAGGCGGCCCTTGGCCTGGCCCCGGCTGATGCGGCGGTGGTGCTTGCACCCCAGGGGACAACACGCCAACGGCCCGGCACCCAACGAGCGCCGTCATGAAAAAACGGCCCCGGAGGGCCGTTAAAGGATCTGAAGGTCAGACCATGAGGGGCTGAAGGTTCGCTTTCAGAGCGGATGAAGGATCAGGTCGGGGAAGGCGCGAAAGATCTCAATGGTGAGGCCGGCCGTGAAGGTAAACCAGATCGCGGCCACGACAGGGGCGGTGGTGAGGAATTTTTTCATGGTTCCAGGAATCAGCGGGGGGAAACGGTCACTTTGGAATCGGCTTCAATCATCTTCCCGCCGGCGAACTCACTGAAGGCAGCGAGAGGCCAGACAGCGGCGGCGAGGGTGGATTTGAACGCCAGTGGCATGTCGATCTGGATCTCACGCATGGTGGCGTCCTTGCTGCCGCGGATCGCGATCAGATAGGAGCGGCCGGCCCAGCCGATCGTGCCGGCGATGTAGAGGAAGAGCAGGCCTGGGATGAGGAAATCACCGGCGTGGCTGAAGCGGCCATCCACGATCAGGCGGGGCAGGCCGTCATCGCCGCAGAGGGCCTGGCTGTACACGTTGAACCGGGACTTGGCCTGGTCGGTGCTGGCAGCCGAGGCCCGCTGCTGGAAGCGGGGGCTCTCGGCACAGGGGGTCAGGCCGGCCACCGATTCCGCGGCCGAAGCCACGGGGGCAAGGCCGATGAGCAGAAAGGCCGAGAGCAGAACCGCACACAGGCGGGGGAGAAGACGTCGCATGGAAAGCCTGGGTAGAAGCCGGGAAGAGTGCCCTGCGGAGCCCTGCATCGGCGTGGGGCCGCAGGGCAGGATGTCACTCGCGGACAGTAGGGGAGCTCCCCGGGCGCCATGCCAACGGTTCTGGCCCTCGAAACAAGTTGTGACGAGTCAGCGGCTGCGATTGTGCGCGATCGCACGGTGCTGGCCAGCGCCGTGGCCTCCCAGGTGGAGGAGCATGCCCGCTGGGGCGGCGTGGTGCCCGAAATTGCCTCGCGGCGCCATGTGGAGGCCCTCCCCGCCCTGATCGATCGGGTCTGCCGCCAGGCCGGCCTTGGCCCCGCCGCCATGGATGCCATCGCCGCCACCGCCACACCTGGGCTGCTGGGGGCCCTGCTGGTGGCCTCGCTCACCGGTCGTACCCTGGCCCGGCTCCATGGCCGGCCCTTCCTGGGCATCCATCACCTGGAGGGTCATCTCTGCTCGGTGCAGCTCGGCGATCCGCTGCCGCCAGGTCCCTACCTGGTGCTGCTGGTCAGCGGCGGGCACACGGAGCTGATCCAGGTGAGCGGCCCAGGGCTCTACCGGCGGCTGGGGCGCAGCCACGACGACGCGGCCGGCGAGGCCTTCGACAAGGTGGCCCGCCTGCTGGAGCTGGGCTATCCCGGTGGACCTGCCATTCAGGCCGTCTCGGGCGCGGGGGATCCCCATCGCTTCGCTCTGCCCAAGGGCAGGGTGTCGAGGCCTGAGGGCGGCTACCACCCCTACGACTTCAGCTTCAGCGGGCTCAAGACGGCGATGTTGCGGCTGGTGCGGTCGCTGCAGCAGAGCGGAGAGCCGCTGCCGCTGGCCGACCTGGCCGCCAGCTTCGAGCAGGTGGTGGCGGAGGTGCTGGTGGAGCGCAGTTGCCGCTGTGCCCGCGACCTGGGCCTCGGCACCCTGGTGCTGGTGGGCGGCGTGGCCGCCAACCGGCGGCTGCGGGCCCTGCTGCAGGAGCGGGCCAGCCGCGATGGCCTCCAGTGGCGGGTGGCTCCCCTGCCGTTCTGCACCGACAACGCCGCCATGATCGGGGTGGCGGCCTGTCAGCGCCTGGACCTGGGCCAGACCAGCTGCGCCAACCTCGGTGTGTCGGCCCGTTGGCCCCTCGAGCAGGCGGACAGGCTCTATGAAGCTGCGGCCTGTTTCTGAGCAGAGTGGAGCCTGGAGGCTGCGAGACAGGGCGTCAACACAACAGCCCTATTCTGAACAGCAACCGGTGGATTTCCAATGCCCCCCGCAGACGCTGAAATGGACAGCGAGCCAGGGGCCGTGGTGGGCACGGAAGTCGAGGCCGCCGTTCAGGACGGCCATGCGCTGAAGCCGAGCGAGCCCGACCATGAGCCGGTGAGCCCCACCGAGCTGAACGCCTGGCGGCGTGGCTTTACCCCCCAGGCCGAAATCTGGAACGGACGTCTGGCCATGCTCGGCCTGTCTGTGGGGCTGACGGTGCTGCTGCTGGCCAGGCTGGCCATGGGCTGAGCCGGAGTCAGGTTCTACCCCTGAAGGCCCCTCCTCCACCCTGCCGGCGTTCACCAGATCCAGCAGCGACTGGTTGATGGTCTGCATGCCGCCGAAGCGGCTACGCCTCATGATCTCCTCAATCGCATCGAGTTCGCCGCGCTGGATGTCATCCCTGCAGGCATCAGTGTTCAGCAGGATGTCCAGGTAGGCGGTGTGTTGCCCCTCCCTGGTCTTGATCAGGCTCTGGGATACCACAGCCAGCAGCGCTTGCGACTGCCGAACACCAACTGGCCCGTGTGGGAGGCCTCGATGGCGGTGGAGAGGGTCTCGCGGTCGCGGATCTCGCCGATCAGGTCACGTCGGGGTCTTCGTGCATCGAGGCCCGCAGGGCGGTTTGACTGGCCGCTGGAGGGCCCCTTCCTAGGATCCCGCCGTCCGCAGACCCGCCTTGACCAAGCCCCTCGTGAGCATCGTGCTGGGCACCAGGCCAGAGGCGATCAAGCTGGCCCCGGTGATCCTGGCGTTCCAGCAGGCCCACGACTTCCGCACCCGGGTGGTGCTCACCGGCCAGCACCGCGAAATGGTGAGTCAGGTGATGGAGCTGTTCGCCCTCACGGCCGACTGCGACCTGGCCCTGATGGCACCGCAGCAGACCCTCACCCACATCACCTGCGCCGCCCTCGAGGGTCTCCAACGGGAGTTCGCCGAGCACCCTCCCGATCTGGTGCTGGTTCAGGGCGACACCACCACCGCCTTCGCCTCGGCCCTGGCCGCTTTTTACGGCCAGATCCCCGTGGGGCACGTGGAGGCCGGCCTGCGCACCGACAACATCCTTGATCCCTTCCCGGAGGAGGCCAACCGGCGGCTGATTTCCCAGCTGGCCCAGCTCCACTTCGCCCCCACCGAGCAAGCGGCCGCCAACTGCCGGGCCTCGGGGGTGGTGGGCCGCATCTTCACCACGGGCAACACCGTGATCGATGCCCTGCTGCAGATGGCCGAGCGGGCCCCGGCCTATGGGCTCGACGGCCTCGACTGGCAAGGGCAGCGGGTGATCCTGGCCACGGTGCACCGGCGCGAAAACTGGGGTGAACGCCTGCGCGAGATCGGCCAGGGATTCCTGGCGCTGCTGGAACGCTTCCCCGACACGGCCCTGCTGCTGCCCCTGCACCGCAACCCCACGGTGCGGGAGCCGCTGCAGGAGCTGCTGGGTACTCACCCGCGGGCCTTCCTCACCGAACCGCTCGACTACGACGAGCTGGTGGCGGCGATGCGGGGCTGCACTCTGGTGCTCAGCGATTCCGGCGGGCTGCAGGAGGAGGCGCCCGCCCTGGGCAAGCCGGTGCTGGTGCTGCGCCGCACCACCGAACGGCCCGAGGCGATCCAGGCCGGCACCGCCAAGCTGATCGGTACCGCCAGCAGCGACATCCTGGCAGAGGCCTCAGCCCTGCTGAGCGATGCGGCGGCCTATGAGGCGATGGCCCGGGCCCACAACCCCTTCGGCGACGGGCAGGCCAGCGGCCGGATCGTGGCGGCGGCGCGGCAATTCCTGACCGGCCAGGACGCCTGAGCCCACGCGGGCCGCGCCCTCAGCGCTGCTTGTTCGACCAGGGGGGCAGGTCGATGAACACCCTGGTGCCGGCTTCCAGGCCGGAGAGAATCTGGGTGTCCTTGCCGCCGCTGATGCCCAGTTCCACCGGCTGGAACAGCGGCTGTCGATCCTTGTCCACCAGCAGCACGCCGGGCCGGCCGTCCTCGGTCACGATCGCCACGGTGGGCACGAGGGTCTCGGCCTGCACCTGGCCGGTCCTGAAGTCCACGTCGGCGGTCATGCCGATGCGCAGATCGGGCTGGGGCTCGAGGAAGCGCAGCACCACGTCGAAGGAGGTCACGTTGTTCAGCTTCACCGCCCGGGGGGTGATCCGCTTCACCACCACCTCGAAGCGGCGGTCCGGGAAGGCATCCACCCGCACGCTGGCCTGCTGGGCGAGCCGGATGCGGCCGATGTCGCTCTCGGGCACCTTGGCCACCACCTCGAGGCCCTGGGCCAGCTCCACGATCGAGGAGCTGGTGGCGCCTGCTGTGGCCGAGGCGGCGGTGGTGGGGGTCACGAAGGAGCCTGGATCGGCGAAGCGCTGGGTGATCACGCCGGCGAACGGGGCGCGCACGATCAGGTCGGCCTGCTCCACCTTGCGGGCCGCCAGGCGCTGACGGGCGGCTTCAGCGGCAGCCTCATCCACCAGGAAGGTGCTGCGCACGGTGTTGTAGTCGCTGAGGCTGATGGCGTTTTCCTCGAACAGCTTTTCGTTGCGCTCCAGTTCGCTGCGGCTGCGCATCAGCTGGGCCTGGGCCGACTGCAACTGGGCCCTGAGCTCATTGAGGCGGTCGGCGAGATCGCCGCTGTCCATGCGGGCCAGGGCCTGGCCGGCCTGCACCTGGTCGCCCTCCTCCACGAACAGTTCCTGGAGCACGCCCTGGCGCTTGGGACTCACGTTCACCCGCTTGACGGCCTCCAGCTCCCCGGAGGCGCTCACCACGCCGGGCAGGTCACCGGACTGGGCCAGCACGGTGTAGGGCTCAAGGTTGGCCGACGCCGCGTTGCGCTGGCGCTGCCATACCACCCCCGCCGCCAGCACGAGCACGATGGCCACGCCGGCCACAGCCCAGAGGCGCCGCCGTTGCCACCATCTGGATGCCGGGGCAGGGGCGCCTGAATCGCCGTTCTGAGCTGGTTCTGGAGCGTCGGTGGAGGGATTGGAGTCGGCCGGAGTCCTGGGCCGGCGGGGGGTAAGGATCGGAATCGGCCTGGCCAGCATCTGCCCCCAGTCTCGCGGCCGAGGGGGCCGGGCTGCGGCCCGTAGATTTCCCCCATGCTCAAAGCCGGAATCGTCGGGCTGCCCAACGTGGGCAAGTCCACCCTGTTCAACGCCCTGGTGGCCAACGCCCAGGCGGAGGCGGCCAACTATCCGTTCTGCACGATCGAGCCCAACAGCGGCGTGGTGTCAGTGCCTGACCCACGCCTCGATCAGCTGGCCCAGCTGAGCCGCAGCAAGGAGATCGTGCCCACGCGGGTGGAGTTCGTGGACATCGCCGGCCTGGTGGCGGGGGCCAGCCAGGGGGAGGGGCTCGGCAACAAGTTCCTGGCCAACATCCGCGAGGTGGACGCCATCGTGCACGTGGTGCGCTGCTTCGAGGACGACGACGTGATTCACGTGTCGGGCTCGGTGGGGCCGGAGCGGGATGCGGAGGTGATCAATCTCGAGCTGGGGCTGGCGGATCTCAGCCAGGTGGAGAAGCGCCGGGAACGGCTCAGGAAGCAGGTGCGCACCAGCAAGGAGGCCCAACAGGAAGATGCCGTGCTGGCGCGCATCCAGGCGGAGCTGGAGGCCGGAGGGGCCGCCCGCAACCTCGACCTGAGCGCTGAGGAGCTGGCCCTGGTCAAACCGCTCGGTCTGCTCAGTGCCAAGCCGATCATCTACGCCACCAATGTGAGCGAGAACGATCTCGCCGGCGGCAATGTCCATGGGGAGGCCGTGGTGGCCCTGGCCGCCCGGGAGCGCGCCGAAACCGTGCGCATCTCCGCCCAGGTGGAAGCCGAGCTGATCGAGCTGCCCCTGGAGGATCGCGCCGAATTCCTCGAGGGCCTCGGGGTGAGCGAGGGGGGCCTGCAGAGCCTGATCCGCGCCACTTACTCGCTGCTCGGCCTGCGCACCTACTTCACCAGCGGCGAGAAGGAGACCCGCGCCTGGACGATCACCGCCGGCATGACCGCCCCCCAGGCGGCCGGAGTGATTCACACCGATTTCGAGCGGGGGTTCATCCGCGCCCAGACCATCGGCTGCGGCCAGCTGCTGGAGGCCGGCTCCCTGGCGGAGGCCCGCACCCGGGGCTGGCTGCGCAGTGAGGGCAAGGACTATGTGGTGGTCGAGGGCGACGTGATGGAGTTCCTGTTCAATGTCTGAGCTGATGCACACCCCCAGGCAGCCTCCATGGCGGGGGGCCTAGGGCCTGGCATCGGTCAGAATCAAGACCCCCAACGGAGGACACCATGAGCCAGACATCAGGTCCGGGCGAGGCGGCCCCCGAGAAGGCCCAACCTGCCGGCCCTACTCCAGATCTCCCCGCCGACCACCCCCATAACTTCGACGCCCAGAAGGAGCTGCACCGCAAGATCCGCAACGATCCCGACTACGACGACTGGGAGTACGGCACCGAACCGCTGCCCCATGAGGCCTGGGCCCTCAGGCAGCCACCAGAGACCTCGGCCTGATCCTCTGCACCAGTAGCTGGCCCCCCAGACACAGGGCTGCCGCCGTGAACCACACCCCCACGCCGTGACCCTGGCGATCCAGGGCCAGACCCGCCAGCAGCGGAGCGGTGAGGGCGCTGAGGGCAAAGCACTGGGAGAACAGGGCCATGGCCAGGCCCCTGTGCTGGGGCGGGGTGATCTCCACCACGGCCTCGCTGGCCACCGGCAGAAAGGCGGCCTCGCCGAAGGCCAGCGGGATCTGGGCCAGCAGCACCAACACCAGGCCGGCCCCGCTGAGGGCTGAGGCCCCCAGCAGGGCCGTGCCCAGGGCAAAGGCCGCCAGGCTCAGCCCCAGCCCCACCCGCACGGGGCGCCGGGCCAGGGCCTGACCCACCGGCCACTGGATCAGCAGCAGCAGACCCAGCTTCAGGCCGATCAACAGGGCCCCCACGCTCTCGGGCAGCGCCTGGCGCTCCAGGCCGCCCCGCACCAGGTCCAGGGGCAGGGCGCTCTGCATCAGGGCGGGCAGGGCGGTGGCCAGCAGGGCCACGGCCAGCACCGGCAGCAGTGGCCGCCACCAGCCGCTGCCGAGTTCCAGGCCACTGCCCACGGCGCGCCGCTTCGGGTTGGGCAGCGGTCGCAGCACCAGCAGCAGCGCCATGGCCGCCAGGCAGACCATGTCCACCCCATAGATCCAGCGCAACTGGCCGGCTGCGGCCAGTCCAGCCCCCAGCAGTGCCCCGGTGGCGATGCCGGCGGCGTCGGCGCTCCGCACCAGGGCATAGCCACGGGCCGAGGGGATGGTGTGAGCCCCCTGCTGGCAGCTCAGGGGAACGGCCAGCTCAATCGCCGGCCAGTACAGGCCCATGGACACGCCCATCAGCAGCTGGCCCTGCAGGTAGGCCGGCAGGTCGAGGGCTCCCAGCAGGCGCACATCGGCCAGCAGGGCGGTGAGGGCCGCCAGCAGCACGGGGACTGAGCAGTTGAGGCCGCGATCCAGCAGCCAGCCGCTCAGAAAACGCCCCCCCGTGCCCGCCAGGGCTGCCAGGGCGACCCCCTGGGTGACGCTGGCGGCGCTGAAGGCCTGCTGGTGAAACACCATCGGTGTGAGATAGAGCACGCCACCGGCCCCGATCGATCCCACCAGCCGCACCCAGGCCACTTCGCGCAGCGGCGCGGGAAACTGGAACCACCAGCCCCGACGCCGCGGCGTCCCCTCCGTTGCCCCCTCGGCCTCTGCCATCACCTGCTCGTTGCCTGCCGCGGTTGCTGGCCAGTCTGCTGCTGCTCCCCCCCCTCCTGGTGCCTGCCCTCGCCCCCCAGCCGGTGCGCGCCTCCGGGGAGGTGGTGGTGGAACTGGATGGGCTGAGGCTGCCGATCGATCTCGATGAGCTGGCGGCCTGGACCCTGCAGCCGGATGGCCAGAGCGGCAGCCTCGGTCTCTGGCTCAATCTGCTCGATGCCGAGTCGAGACAGGGGCTGATCAGGCTGTTGCGGGCCCCTCTGCTGCGGGACCGTGGTTTCGGCCTCCAGCTGCTGAGCAGCTGGACCGGGGAGCCGATGCTGCGCGAGGTGGGGGGCCTGATCACCACCGCCGCCGGCGAGAACACCGGCGTGCTGCTGCTGGAGACCCTGCAGCAGCTGCTGGAGCGCCAGAGCACGATCACCACCCTCGACCTGCTGCAGGCCCTGCCTCCAGAGAGGCTGAATCTGCGCATCGATGGCCTGCTGGACCTGGCAGCTGACTGGCGTCGCCAGCTCCAGGGCCAGGAGCTGGCGATCCAGCGGCTGCGGCAGCTGCCGCTGCCCAGGCGCAGCTCCCGCAGCCTGCTGATCGGCCGCCAGCAGCTCGGGGCCCCCCAGCAGATTCAGCTCACCGTGGCCCACCGCTCCGAGCCCCTGCCGCTGGAGCTCTGGCCGGCTCGCCGGGCCAAGCGGGGCCCCTGGCTGCTGCTGATGCCCGGGCTGGGCGGCAACACCGAGCAGCTCAGCTGGCTGGCGGCGGCCCTGGCGGAGCGGGGCTGGCCGGTGCTGGTGATCGAACATCCCGGCAGCGACGAGCAGGCGGTGCAGGCTTCCCTGAGGGGGGAGGGCCCACCACCGGGAGCGGAGTCGCTGCCCGACCGGCTGGCGGATCTGCAGGCCGTGCTGACGGCACGCCGCGAGGGCAGCCTGCCGTCGTTCGGTCCCCAGCCCTCAGGGGAGGACGGCCTGGTGCTGATCGGCCACTCCCTCGGTGGCCTGGCGGCCCTGATGGCGGCGGGCCTGGTGCCCGAGCAGGGGCTGCGGCAGCGCTGTCAGCAGGCCCTCTCCTCCCTGCCGGTGACGAACCTCTCGCGCCTCCTGCAGTGCCAGCTCCCGGACATCACCGGCGATGGCGCCAGCAGTTCCTTTCCGGTGAGTGGTTCGTCGCTGCCGGACGCCATCCCCCTGCGTGGGGTGATCACCTTCAACGGCTTCGGCAGTCTGCTGTGGCCCAGCCGCGGCCTGGCCGATCTGGCCGTGCCGGTGCTGGTGGTGGGCGGCAGCCTCGATCTGGTCACCCCGCCCGTGACCGAGCAGTTGGGCCTGTTCAACGGAAGCAGCGATCCCCGCAGTCGCCTGGTGGTGGTGGATGGGGGGAGCCACTTCTCGCCGGTGCGGCTGGCGGCGCAGAACGAGCCGCTGTTCCGCCTCGGTGACCAGTTGGTGGGGGAGCAGCCCGAGCGGGTGCAGGAGCTGCTGCTGGCGCTCACGATCGAGTTCCTGGAAAGCACCCAGCACCCCTCCCTGCTCTCCCCCCAGCGGCGGGTGCACAACGGCATCACGGGCTACGTGCTCGATCCAGACCAGGCCGAGCGCTGGCGCCGTGCCATCCACAGCCCCTGAGCTCAGGGGCTCAGAAGCGGATGCGGGGATCCAGCAGGGCGACCAGCACGTCCACGGTGACCGTGACCAGCACCACCAGGGCCGCCACCACCACCACGATGCCCTGCACCAGGGGGTAGTCGCGCTGGCTGATCGCCTCCTGCAGCCGGTAGGCGATCCCGGGCCACGAATAGGTGACCTCGATCAGCAGGGCACCGCCGATCAGGGAGGCCACGGTGATGCCCGTGATCGTGAGCACCGGTAACAGGGCATTGGGCAGGGCATGGCGCAGGATCACCCGCGCCTCTCCCAGGCCCCGGCTGCGGGCTGCCTCCACATAGTCGCTGCCGAGGCTGCGGCGCAGGTTGAGGCGCAGGGCGTTGGCGAAGATGCCGCTCAGCAGCAGTGCCAGGGTGCCGGCCGGCAGGGTGAGGTGCCGCAGGGTGCCCTGCAGGGCCTGCCACTGGCCGCTGGCCAGGCCGCTGCGCAGGCTGTCGAGCAGATAGAAGCCGCTCCCCTCCGGCGGCAGCAGCGTGGGGGGAAAGCGGCCGCCCACCGGAAGCCAGCCCAGCCACACGGCAAACACCAGCTGCACCACCATGGCCGCCCAGAAGGGGGGCAGGGCATAGGTGCCGATGCCGTAGAGCCTGCCGGCCAGGTCGAGCTTGCCTTCGGGCCGGGCGATCCCGGAAAAGCCCACCGCCAGGCCCACCACGGCCGCCAGCAGCAGGGCCACGCTGCCCAGCTCCAGGCTGGCCGGCAGGGTCTGGCCGATCACGCCGCTCACGGGCTCCTGGTTGGTGAGGGAGTCGCCCAGATCGCCGCGCAGCAGATCGCCCAGAAAGTGGCCGTACTGGTGCAGCAGCGGCTGGTCGAGGCCGAGGCGGCTGCGCAGAGCGGCCCGGGCCGCCTCCGGGGCGCGGGTGCCCAGCAGGGCGTCGATCGGATCGCCGGGGGCCAGCCGCAGCAGCAGGAACACCAGGGTGGCGATCAGCCACAGCATCACCGGGGCCAGGGCCAGCCGGGCTCCCACGTACTGGACCAGGGCGCGGCGGCGGCTCATCGGGCTGCCCCCACGGGCCCAGCCCCCGCCGGCGCCAGGGCCTGGAGCAGCAGGCGCCCGGAACCGTCGAAGCGGGGCTGACTCACCCCAGGCTGGGCCCAGGCCTTGGGCGACACCAGCCAGAGGGGCACGTAGGGGTTGGCGGCGGCCGTGATCCGCTGAATCCGCTGCAGCACGGCATGGCGCTCCTCGCCCTGGCTGCTCTCACTGCGGCGCAGCAGGGGCTGCAGCCCTGGATGGGCCCAGAAGCTGCCGCTGGCGGCACTGGCGCCCTCGAGGCAGCGCTCCCCCTCCTCCTGGCTGCAGGCCAGCAGGGGGATCAGGTAGTTGTCGGCGTCGGGGAAGTCGCCCATCCAGTCGAGCAGGATCAGGGTGAAGGCCCCCTCGCCGAGTTGGCGGTAGGCCGTGGTGGATTCCATGCCGCTCACCTCCAGCCGCACACAATCGCCCAGATCCTCCTGCAGCTGGGCCTGCCAGGTAAGGGCGAACAGGCGGTCGCTGGGGATGTTGGAGCGGAAGGTGAGCGGCAGGGGCAGCTGCTTGCCCTGGCAGTAGCCCGCCTGGCGGTAGAGCTCCCGGGCGCGCTCGGGGTCGTAACTCACCCAGGCGGTGGGATCGGAGCCCGGCAGGCTGGGCGGCACCAGCTCCCGCAGGGGAGCGCGCAGGCCCAGGGTGACGCGCTCGCTGATGGTGGCCCGATCCAGGCTCAGGGCCAGGGCCTGCCTCAGCCTGGGGTCGTCGAAGGGGGGCTGGTCGCTGAGCAGAGTGAGGTAGCTGATCTCCAGTGCCGGCCCTCTGCTCTCCTGCAGCTCGCCGCGGCGGGCGCGGCTGCGCAGGGCGGCCTGCTGGTCGATCTCCAGGCTGGTGGAGAGCAGCACGTCCACTTCGCCACTGATCAGGGCACCGAACAGGGCGGTGGAGTTGCTGAGGGAGACCAGGTCAAGGCCGTCGTTGGCCGGCTGCTCACCCCAGTAGCCCTCGAAGGGCTCCAGCCGCTGCTGCTGCTTGCTGAAAAAGGTGAGCCGGTAGGGGCCGGTGCCCACGAAGCGTTCGTTGAGCAGGCTGTCGCCGTGCTGGCGGTAGGCGGTGGGGGAGAGCGGGGTGAGGGCCACGGCGCTGAGCAGTTCCGCCAGGGGAGCGAAGGGCTGGCGCAGCTCCAACTCCAGGGTGTGGGAGTCCAGAGCCCGCACATCGCTGACCCGGTCGCCGAGCAGGTAGCTGAGCTTGCCGATGGCCAGGAAGCGCTCAAGGCTGAACACCATGGCCGCGGCATCGAACGGGGTGCCGTCGTGGAAGCGCACACCGCGGCGTAGGGGAATGGTGGCGGTGCGACCATCGGCGCTCAGCTGCGGCGGCGCCAGGGCCAGCCTCGGCTCCAGCTCGCCCGTGTCACTGACGGCATAGAGCGGATCACCGAGGGCGCTCAGCAGCTGCATGGCGCCGAAGGTGAAGGCGCCGGCAGGGTCGACGGTGTCGACGCGGTTCCTGCTGGCCACCACAAGGCGATCGGGCGTGTCCTCGGGGCGGACTGTTGCCCCCGGTGCCCCGCCTTGCTGCGGCAGGCAGCCGGCCATGGCCACGGCCAGGCAGGCCTGCAGCAGCCCGCTGCAGAGCCGTTGGGGCATGGCACGGATCCTTCGGGCCGGCACCGTCAGGGCAGCGGCGGAGCGCTGGCTCCGCTGCAGAGCGTTGTGGTCACACGGATCGTCGACGGTCGGCGCTCATTCAAGAGCGGTGGGGCCTGGCAGGACGCACCTGTTGCAGGGAAATTTCAAACACTTCCGAACCGTGGCGGGCCAGGGGCCAGCGCCGCAGCCAGCAGCGGTCGTGGCGATCGTCCACGCCGATCACTTGGTAGAGCTGCTCATCGAAATCAAGCTGAACGCATTCCCCCTGATGGGGAATGGTGGCTGGCTTGAGGCAGGAGATGGCCGTCATAGGGGACGTGACGTCAGGATCTGGAACTGGAAACGCTGGGCCTGTGGGTTGGAACTGGGCCCATGCTCCGAAACGGGTCCAGGTTGAAATGTTTGTGGTGATACAAACGTCTGCTGGGGTGCGGAGACGCGGATCAAAGAGATGTCAGCCAACTGGGGCCAGCTGTGCCGTTCAGGGTCTCGTTGGATGCGGGCACTCTGGCGCCTCGACCCCACCCGACGCCAGGGGCAAGGCATTGGCGTGTCTGATTGACGTGATCAGCCGCCCTGTCCCAGCCGGGGGCTAAAGGGTGCGCAGGCAGGCGGCCACCTGGTGGACTTCGGCCAGGGCCTCGATGGCATCGAGGGCGTGGCGGAAGCGGGCCTCCAGCACTTCGTGGGTGATCACCACGATTTCGGCACTGCTTGCCTCGCCCGCAGCACCGGAACCCTCGCCGGCGTACTGGACGATCGACTGGATCGAGACGCCGGCCTGGCCGAAGCAGCTGCCGATCTGGCCGATCACCCCCGCCTGGTCGCTGGTGCGCAGCCGCACGTAGTTGCGGTGGGTGGTGAGGGCGCCATCCACGAGGGAGCACTGGCGCCAGTTACCCGCTGCCAGCAGGGGATCCAGTCCGCCGCCCTGGGTTCCCGAGCCGCCGCCGGTGGCCTGGCGGATGCCGGCGATGTTGAGGATGTCGGCCACCACGGCCGAGGCAGTGGGTCCGGCTCCGGCCCCTGGGCCGTAGAACATCACCTGGCCCACGGGGTCGCCCTCCACCAGGATGGCGTTGTTGACCCCGTTCACGCCCGCCAGGGGATGGCCCCGCGGCACCAGGGTGGGGTGCACGCGCACATCGAGCTGCAGCCCCGCAGCGGTGGTGTCGGCTGGCTTCGGCGGCTCACTCCCCACCCGTTGGGCCACGGCCAGCAGCTTCACCACGAAGCCGAGCCGGGCGGCGTAGTCCACGTCCCGGGCGTCGAGCTGGTGGATGCCCTCGGTGGGAATGGCCGGGCGGGGCACCGTGCCGCCGTAGGCCAGGCGCGTGAGGATGGCGATCTTGTCGGCGGCATCGCCACCTTCCACGTCAGCGGCGGGATCGGCCTCGGCGTAGCCGAGCCGCTGGGCATCGGCGAGCACCTCGCCGTAGGCGGCCCCCTCGGCCGCCATCCGGCTGAGGATGTAGTTGGTGGTGCCGTTGATGATCCCGCTCACCCGCTGGATGCGGTTGCCGCCCAGGGATTGCTTCAGCGGTTCGATGATCGGGATGCCGCCGCCCACGGCCGCCTCGATCAGCACATACACCCCCTTTTCGGCTGCCGCGGCGGCGATCTCATCTCCATGCCGGGCGATCACGGCCTTGTTGGCGGTGACCACCGCTTTGCCGGCGGCGATCGCCCGCAGGATCAGGCTGCGGGCCGGCTCCAGGCCGCCGATCACCTCCACCACGATGTCCACGGCTGGATCATCGACCACGGCCTCGGGGCAGGTGGTGAGCAGCCCTGGCGCCAGGTTGAGGGGCCTGGGCCGCTCCAGATCGCGCACGGCGATGCGGCGGAGCTGCAGGTCGGCCACCAGGGGGTGGCGGCCCTCAGGGGTGCTGAGGATGCTGGCCACACCGGCTCCCACCGTGCCCAGACCGAGCACCCGGCCTGGGGCCCTGCATCAGCTTTGAGGGATGTTGGGATCCTAGAAATCAGGCCCCCAGGGCTCCGGCCTGGGCCTGCATCAGCTTGAGGATGTTCAGAAAGCCATTGGCCCGCGAGGGCGTCAGGCTGGCCTGCAGTCCGGTGGCGGCGATGAAGCCCGGATCGATGGCGGCGGCCTGCTCGGGGGTGAGCCCCTCCATGGCCTGGATCAGCAGCGCCAGCAGCCCCTTGGTGATGGCTGCGTCGGAGTCGCCCTGCCAGTGCAGGCGGCCGTCCTGGAGCGTGCCCACCACGTACACCTGGGACACGCAGCCCTTCACCTTGAAGGCGTCGGTGCGGAAGGCCTCCGGCAGGGGCTCGAGCTTCTTGGCCAGCCAGAGCACGTACTCGTAGCGGCGCCTGGGGTCGGTGGTGCCGGCCAGGCGCGCCACGATCTGATCGAGGGCGGGGCTGCCCGTGGCCCCGGGGGTGGGCTCGGCCATTCAGTCAGCGGCGGCGACGCAGGGCCAGCATGGCGGCTGCGCCCCCACCGATGGCGCTCATGCCCAGCAGCCAGCCCGTGGAGGGCCGCAGCGCCAGCGGACGGATCGGGCGGCTTGGGGCGCTGGGTTCGAGGCCGGGCGGCGGTGTCTGGGATCCCGGCAGTTCCAGATAGTCGCGGTGGCCCGGGCCCCGGTCCACCTGAACCTCCCAGTCGGGGCTGGCCTGGCTGGGCAGGCTGAAGCGCAGGCGCCCCTCTCCATCGGTGCGGCCCACTTCGATGGGCTCGCCGCCGGGGGGCATCAGCCGAACGATGGCGTCGTCGGCGGGCTCCCCGGTGCCGAAGCGGCTCTCCAGCAGGAAGTCGTTGTTCAGGGCCTGGACCCGATCCAGGCTGCTCTCGATGGCGTGGGCCCTGGCCGGCGGAGCACTGCTGGCCGCCCCCAGAACCAGGGCCGTGGCGGCGGCGAGCGCGGGAGCCAGGCAGGACAGCGACGTGCTGGCTCGCCAGCGGGCGACACGAAGCTCAGAGGCAGCAGCCATGGGGTCCAGTGGCATGGGGGCTGAAGGCGTGGAACAACGAGGTCAGGAATCCTGCCAGCGACTGTCGCGGCTCTGGCCCGCCTGCACCATCCGCACCATCGAGCTCACCATCATCGAGAGGGCGTCGTGGGTATCACCCCGACCAGCCAGCTCGGAGGCGAGGACGCGATCGGCGGCACTCGGGGCTGTGGCGGGGGCAGACAGCTTCACAGACAAAGTCACAGAATTCGGTGTGGCCGCTGGCGAGATCTTCGCAAATCCCTCCGGCAGATGAGCTGCCTGCCGAGGCTTTGTCAAGGTTTGTCGTGACCGTCCAGATGCGGAGCAGCCGGCTCAGTCTTGCCCAGCCAGTGCAGGCCCCGCTCCGTCAGCCAGCCATCGAGGGGCACGTCCCAGGGATCCCTGGGGAGCTGGTCGCACAGGCAGCCGGAGGGCAGCACGGCCAGGGCCGGCACCCGCCGCCAGCACTCCTGGCCGCGCAGGCGGTCGTACCAGCCGCCGCCATAGCCCAGCCGCACGCCCTGCCTGTCGATGGCCAGGGCCGGCACCAGCAGCAACGCCAGGGCTTCGGGCTCCAGCCTGCCCGCCCGCTCCAGCGGTGCGGGGATGCCGCAGGCGTCAGCGGCCAGGGCCTCCCCCGGCTGCCAGGGGCGGTAGTCGAGGCGGCCGGCGGCGATGGCCGGCAGGGCCAGGTGCCGGCACCAGGTGGGGCTTGTGGTCAGCAGGGGACGCAGGTCCGGCTCCCCCGCCAGGGGCCAGTAGAGGCCCAGCCGGCCCCGCCTCGTTGCCAGGACAGGGGCTCCGCCATCCTGCGGCCAGGAGCCGGCCTGGGCCAGCAGGACCTCCAGGTGCTGCAGCAACCCTGCGCCGCAGCCGGCCAGCAGCTCTCGGCGGCGCACCCGGAAGCTCGCCCTCAGAGTCTCTTTGCCGGCGCCATGGGGCTGCTGCATCTGCCGGCCGTCTCAGCGCTGGAACCAGCCGGTGAGCGCCGCGGCCAGGGCATCGGCGGCATCATCCGGGCGGGGTGGAGTCTCCAGGCCGAGCTCCCGCATGACGGCCTCCAGCACCTCCGCTTTGTCGGCATGCCCATGGCCCGTGAGGGCCTGCTTGATCTGCATCGGCGGCAGCTCCACCACCGGCACCCGGAAACGGGCCAGGGTCATGATCACCACGCCCCGGGCCTGGACCACGGCGATCGTGGTGCTGGAGCGGTAAAAGAAGAACTTCTCCACCACGGCCAGATCGGGCCGCCAGGTGCGCAGCAACTGCCTCAGATCGCCGGCGATCTCCACCATCCGCTCGCCCTCGCTGCGCCCCGGGGCCGTGCGCACGATGCCGCAGTCCAGCAGCTGCTGCCTGGGCTGCCCTGCCGGCCCGGACTCCTCGACATCAATCACGCCGTAGCCCACCCTGGCCAGCCCGGGATCGATGCCGAGGATGCGCACAGCCGCGGCCGCCTAGGCCGCCAGGGCCAGTTCGAACTGACTGCGGTCGCTCGGTTCGGCCCGCTCGAACACCTTGCAGAACACCTTCACCACCCGATCGCCCGAGTCGATCTGTTCCAGGGGGTCCTTGCGCAGGCGGTGGCGCAGGCAGCAGGCCGCCACCCGGGCCACGTCATCGTCGTCCACTTCGGTGCGCCCCTCAAAGGCGGCCAGGGCCCTGGCCGCCCGGTTGGTCACGATGTCGCCGCGCAGGCCATCCACGTTGAGGTCGCCGCAGATGGCTGAGATGCGGATGCGCAGGTCATCGTCGATGCGCACCTGGGGGAGCCTCTGCTGAGCCTCCACCACCCTGGCCTGCAGGGCCTCCTGACGGGCCTGGACGGCGTCGTTGAAGCCATCGGGGTCCTGGTCGAAGGCGGTGCGCTGATCCACCACCTGCACCCGCAGCTCCGGATCCCGCACGGTGCGCACCTCCACGCTCATGCCGAAGCGATCCAGCAGCTGGGGCCGCAGCTCGCCCTCCTCGGGGTTGCCGGAGCCGATCAGCACAAAGCGGGCGGGGTGACGCACGCTCACCCCCTCGCGCTCCACCGTGTTCCAGCCCGAGGCCGCCGAATCGAGCAGCACGTCCACCAGGTGGTCGTCGAGCAGGTTCACCTCGTCGACGTAGAGCAGGCCGCGGTTGGCCTTGGCCAGCAGGCCGGGCTCGAAGGCCCGCACCCCCTCGCTGAGGGCCCGTTCGATGTCGATGGTGCCGCAGAGCCGGTCTTCGGTGGCCCCCAGGGGCAGATCCACCATCGGCACCTGGCGCTGCTCCACCGGCAGCTGCTCGCCGGCCTCGGCCCGCTGGCGCACCTCAGCGCTCTGGAGGTCGGGGTCCTCCGGAGAGCTGTTGTAGGGGTCGCCTTCCACCACGGGAATGCCGGGCAGCAGATCGGCCAGGGCCCGGATCGTGGTGCTCTTGCCCGTGCCCCGGTCGCCCATGATCATCACGCCGCCGATGCGCGGGTCGATCACATTCAGCAGCAGGGCCAGCTTCATCTCCTCCTGGCCCACGATGGCGGTGAAGGGGAAGACCCGGCGCTTGCGGGCTTGCGTCACGGTTGGCTGCTGGCTGGGGTCGGAGGGGATTGTTTCACAGGCAACAGGCTGAGCACCTGGGGCGGGGTGGCGTCGGCCGGGTAGATCAGGCGCACCCGCAGGTTGCGCTGGGCCCCAGGAGCCAGGCTCACCGTGCCCAGGGCCGGACCCTCCTCGCCGGCCCGCTGCACCAGGTGAAAACGACGGCGGCTGCTGGGGCGGCCCCCCGGGCCATCCAGCCCGCTCACTTCGATCGGTCCCCGGAACATCACCGCCCTGGAGGGGGTGACGTTGAAGCGCAGGCCCCCCTGGGCCTGGTCGCCCTTGATCGGCGATTCCAGGGCCAGCTGGAGTGTCACCTGGTCTGGGCTGGTGTTGCGCAGCGGCAGCGTGATGTCGTATTCCACGCCGTAGTTGCCGTGGGCGGCCCAGGCGGTGCCCGGGTAGAAGGCCTTGAGTTCGGCGGTCTGGATCTGGTCGGTGCCGAGGCGGCCCCGCTCCAGGGAGGCGATCGGCCAGGAGATCGGCGCAGAGGAGGTGCTCAGCCAGCGCTGGCCGGGATCGGTGATGGTGCCGCGCCAGGTGCTGCCGATCTGCACCCCGGCGACGCGGGAATAGATGATCCGGCCCTTTGCACCCCGGGGCGTGGGGGTGTGCTCTTTGGGGCTGAGGCCGCCATCGAGCAGCCTGGCCCAGGTGTCCGCCGGCGGCGGGGTGTCGTTGGGGCCGAAGGCGGCCAGGGTGGCCAGGCTCACCGGGCCGCTGCTCTGGAGCCGCAGCTGCAGGTTGCGGCCGTTGAGCAGGGGATCGAGGCCGCGCACGGGCAGGGGCAGCACCAGCAGGGTGCTGGGGCTGCCGGCGGGGAGGGTCCACTGGCGCGGAATCTCCGGGCTCACCGTGCGCGCCAGCAGCTCGGTGGCCACCCGGCTGCCAGGGCCTGCATAGGCCGGGCTGGTGGTTTCCGCCAGCAGCGGCGGCAGGGGCAGGAACGGCGCCCCCGCCATGGCCGGATCGAGCGACTGCGAGAGGGCGGTGGACCCCCCCAACAGGGTGAGCGTCACCGGCGCCGGCCCCCGGGGCTCGGCCACCACCGCCAGCCAGAGGGTGGAATCGAGGGCTTCCGGCTTGCCGGCATACACGTGGTGGCTGAACAGGTCGAAGCGGCCGCTGAGGGGCACATCCAGGTGGGCCTCCTGCACGGAGCGCTCGCTGCCCGCAAAGGTGGAGATGAGGATGCCGGGCCCCGTGATCAGTTCGGGGTTGTTGTCGTTCACCACCAGCACCGCATCGAGGCCGCCCGGCAGCGGCGCCACGGTCTGGGGCCGGAGCATGGGCCGGGGGGGCTCCGCCGCCGCAGGAGCGGCTGGGGCTGGGGCGGCTGGAGCTGGGGCCGGTGCTGCGGCCCCCAGGAGCAGGGCGCTGGCGCTGCTGACGGTGAGCAGGGAACGGATCAGAGAGGTCATCGTCATCGGCGGCCCACGAGGGTTTTGGCGGCCTCAGCGGCCATGGAGCGGATCAGATCGGCGGAGCGGGGGTCGTTGAACGGCCCCTTCACCATGAAGGCGGCCACGGCGCGCTGGCCGGTGGGCAGGTGGATCAGGGCGGCGTCGGAGTAGGCGATGCCGATGTCGCCGGTCTTGTTGTAGGCGGTCACGCCGAAGCTGAGCAGTTCGCTGTCGGGATCGGATGCGTCCTTGCCCAGGCCCTGGAGCAGGCCCAGGGGGATCAGAGTGTCGGTGCGGGAGGTGGCCATGATTTCGCGAAACAGATCCCGGGCCCGGGGGCTCAGTTTCTCGCCCGTGTCCACCAGGGCGATCGAGCGGGCCAGATCCCGGGCGCTGGTGGTGTTGGTGCCATCGAGATCCGGCAGCCAGTTGTTCACGACTGTGGCGGGCAGTCCGAGAGCCTGAAAGCGGGTGTTGAGGCTGGTCTTGCCCCCCAGCCGTTTGATCAGCAGGTTCGTGGCGCTGTTATCACTCACCCGGATCATCTCGGTGGCCGCCTCGAAGAATGGGAAGCGGGTGCCCACGGGCTTGCTCGCCATCCAGCCGGCACCGCCGCCCACCAGCTCCTTGGTGAGGGGCAGGGGCTCATTCCAGCGGATCTTGCCGCCATCCACGTCCTCCAGGCCCGCCAGCAAGATGGGTGTCTTGATCGAGCTGGCCGCCGGCAGGGGCTGATCCGCCGCCAGCTGGGCGAAGCGCCCATCGTCCAGCACCAGCAGAAAACCGCTGGCCTGCAGACCTTTCTGGGCCGCCGCCAGCTGGGCCCAGCTCTTGCTGAGGGCGGTGAGCTCCTGCTTCGGTTGGAAGCGTCCCGGCTTGAGCGCCTTCCCGGCTGGTGGTGCGCCCGCCGGGAGGGCGCCTGGCGTGGTGGCAGAGCCGCCAGGGGCTGAGCCCCCACTCGGGATCAAGACGGGCAGGGTGCCGTTGACCACGTAGGGGGCCAGCAGTTTCAGGCCCGTGCCGGCCAGAATTCCAAGACCCACTCCCATCACGGTGAGCCGCAGCAGCAGCCGGAGCGGTTGTCCCCACCCCGCGCGGGGGGCCTGGGGGGGTCGGCCAGCAGTCAACGCGGTTCGGAACGGGTGGCCCGACGCTAGGGGTCTGGCCCGCCCTTGCCAGCCGGGGGGATGGCGCCCTGTTGGCTGGCCCAGCGCAGCTGGCGCACCATCCCCCGCAGCAGCGCGGTGTCTTCACTGCTGGGGGTGGCGCGCTGCAGCAGGGCCCGCAGCTTGGCCATCCGCGCCCGGGCGGTGTGGGGGTAGAGGAAGCCCACGGCCAGGAGCAGAGCCTCCGCATCGCTGAGCAGATCCTCGAGCTCGCCGCGCCGGCAGGGCTCCCGGCTGGGCTGGCCTGCCGCCGGGGTTCCGCCGAGGCCCCGCCAGGCCTGCAGGGCGAGCGCCACCGCATGGGAGAGGTTGAGGGAGCGGTAGGGGGTGGCGGTGTCCAGTTGCAGCAGGCAGCCGGCCTGCAGCAGTTCATCGTTGCTGAGGCCCCGGTCTTCCCGGCCGAACACCAGCGCCACGAGCTTGTCCGCGGGCCCATCGGCCAGCCAGGTCAGGGCCGGAATGGCCCCCAGCAGCGGCAGGGGCTCCCCCTCGCCGCGACCGCTGGTGGCGACCACCCGGTGGCAGTCGGCCAGGGCTGCCGCCAGGTGGGGGAACACCCGGGCCCGCTCCAGATGGGCCACCCCGTGCACGGCCATGCGGCGGGCCTCCTCGCCGAGAGGATCGCAGCGAGGGGCCACCAGCCGCAGTTCCTGAACGTCGAAATTGGCGCAGAGGCGGGCCACGCTGCCCACGTTGAGGGGGCCGGCAGGCTCCACCAGCACCACCGCCAGCGGCGAGATCCCCTGCCGGGGAGGGCTCGCCTCGGGGGGCTGCGTCACACCAGCCCGTTCAGGTAGGCCAGCAGGTCGGCCATGGCCTGGGGTTCGGGCTGGAAGCGCGGCATCGGCGGCGTGCGGCCGCTCACCACCTGTTGGATCAGCTGGCGCTGGTTCTTGCGCTGGGACACGCCGTGCAGGTCGGGGCCCACCAGGCCCTGGGCGGCAATGCCGTGGCAGCCGCTGCAGTTGAGCCTGAACAGCTGGGCGCCGTGCTCCACCGACCCGCGCAGTTCCAGGGTCTGGCGGGTGTAGGGGTCGCGGCTGGAGGCCGGCAGCACCAGCAGAGCCACCACCACGCAGGCCGCCGCCGCCGCCAGCACGAGGGCCGCCACCAGGCCCCGGGGGATGGCGGGTTGGGCGATCTGGCCGGTCATCGAGGCGGGTGGGGGCTGCAGGACAGGAAAGCGGGTCTAGGGGAGTGGCGAGGCAGGATCAACGTTGCCATTGCCTTCCCCAACAATGGCGCTGCCCATGGGAAGATTGTGGACTGAGGCCTGTTGCGCGTCCCCATGATCGAACCCCTGCTCTGCGGCATCGTGCTCGGCCTGGTCCCCGTGACGCTGCTGGGTCTGTTCGTGGCCGCCTGGAACCAATACCGCCGCGGCAGCGCCCTCGACGCCTGACGGGCCCCAGGGCCTCAGGATGATCACGCTGGTGGAGCCGTAGCGCCGCTGCTGATCAAGGCTCCATGTCGGTGGCACGGCAGGTGCATCGTCGCTGGCGCATTCCAGCAGCAGCCTGCCGTGGCCGCTGAGCCACCCCCCTTTGGAGATGGCCTGCGCCAGGGCTGGGTACAGCCCGGCCCGGTAGGGCGGATCGGCGTAGATCAGGTCGAAGGGCTGGCCCTGGCAGCCCCGCTGCAGCCAGCGCACCACCTCGCAGCAGTGCACCTGCACCCGGCCCATGCCGGGCTCAGGCCCGCCCTCTACAACGGGCACACCGCCCAGCACCAGCTCCAGGTTGCGCCGGGCCAGGGAGGCCAGGCGGCGATCCTGCTCCACGGCCACCACCAGCCGGGCACCGCGCTGCAGGGCCTCGCAGGCCATGGCGCCGCTGCCGGTGCAGAGATCAAGCCAGCGGCAGCCGTCCAGCTCGGGGGCCAGGTGATTGAGCACGGCCTGCCGCACCCGCGACGGCGTGGGGCGGGCCTTGGCTCCAGGAGGGCTTTCGAGCTTGCGGCCGCCGCTGAGGCGCAGGCTCACGGTGTCCGCTCCACGCCACGGGCCTGCTCCAGCCACTCCAGCCAGCGCCGCAGCATCGCCTCGCCCGCCTCCGCCGACTTCTCGGGGTGGAACTGGCAGGCGGCGATCGCTCCCTGCCACACCGCCGCGCTCACCAGCTCCCCCGCCACGCTCACCCAGGCGGTGGTGCAGGCCGGGTCCAGGGGATCCGCGGCGTAGGAGTGCACGAAATAGACCCAGGCTTCAGGGGCTTCGGCGGGCAGGAGCGGACTGGCCCGGCCTGGCACCAGCGGCTCCCAGCCCATGTGGGGGATCGGATGGCCCGGCTTGCGGGGCAGGGCCCGCACCCGGCCGGGGATCAGCCCCAGGCCCCGGGAACGGCCCTCGTCACTGGTCTCGAACAGCAGCTGCAGGCCCAGGCAGATGCCCAGCAGGGGGAGTCCTGCGCCGCACCAGTGGCGGGTGGCGGCGGCGAGCCCGCTGCTCTCCAGCCGTTCCATGGCCGGATCAAAGGCCCCCACGCCCGGCAGCACCAGGCGTCACAGCCCTGCATCTGCTCGGCGGCCTGCACCGGCACCACGGCGGCCCCCAGGCGCTCGAAGCCCCGCTGCACCGAGTGCAGGTTGCCCATGCCGTAGTCGATCAGGCCGATGCGGGTCATGCCGGCTCCTGGCTCGGCAGCTCCACCGGGAGGTCTGAGGGAACGTCCATGGCGTTGAGGCTATCGATCAGCTGATACAGCCGCCCCATCCGCCGCCTGTCGAAATGAAAGCGCAGACAGGGCCGCAGAAAGCCGCGCTGATCGATGCTTTCGGCGGCCTGAATGCTGCCCTGGTCCACCAGGTCGTCGTAGCTGAGGTTCAGCTGGCGCAGCTGCTCCGCCGTGAGGGAGGCGTTGAGCAGCAGCTCCACCCGGTCCCGCTCCAGGGTGGCGGCGTGGAAGCGGCGGTAGAAGCGCTCGATCTGGGCCATGGCCGCCTCGGCGCTGTCCGTGAGAAACAGCAGGGAGGTGTCCTCCGGGGAGATCAGCCCCCGTTCCTGCATCGCGTTGAGGCTGTGCTCCTGCCAGCTGAGCCAGAAGGGGTCGTCCGGGGCGGCCAGCAGCACCAGCGGGATCGGAGGGGTGCGACCGGTCTGGATCAGCGTGAGCGACTCGAACAGCTCGTCGAGGGTGCCGAAGCCACCGGGCAGCACCACCAGGGCATCGCTCTCCCGCAGGAAGAACAACTTGCGGGTGAAGAAGTAACGGAAGTGCAGCAGCCGTCCGTCACAACTGCTCACGATCGGATTGGGATGCTGCTCGAAGGGCAGGTCCACATTGAGGCCGATGCTGCGCTCACAGCCCGCGCCCCGGTTGGCGGCCTCCATGATGCCGCTGCCGGCGCCGGTGATCACTTCAAACCCTGAGGCCACGGCGGCTTCGGCCAGCTGCTCAGCCAGCTGGTAACTGGGATCATCCAGCTCGGTCCGGGCAGAGCCGAACACCGACACCTTGCGCACATCCCGGCGAGGACGGAACACCGCCAGGGCTTCACTGATGTCAGCCAGGGTGCCTTCGACAATGCGCCAGGCCTCGGGCTCCTGCTCCTGCCGGCAGATGTCCAGAAGGGATACGAGGGCCCGGTCGATCAGGCGCCGCTGGGGATGGTTCCGGCTCACGGCCGCGATCGCATCCAGGGGGCTCAGGCCACCGGCCCTGGTGGCGGGCTGGATGGGCCCGGAACCGCTCATGGGTTGGAACTCAACACAGGGGCGAGGCCCCTGAGGGGCTCGAAGCGGGCCCGCTTCAGAGGTATTTGGAGATGGTGCCGGAGAGGGTGGTCTTGGGGACGGCCCCCACGACCGTGTCCACTTTCTGACCACCCTTGAACACCATCAGGGTTGGGATGCTGCGGATGCCGTACTGACTGGCGACGTTGGGGTTCTCGTCGGTGTTGAGCTTGAACACCTTGATCTGGCCCTCGAACTCCTTGGCGATTTCGTCCACGATCGGCGCCACCATCCGGCAGGGGCCACACCAGGGCGCCCAGAAATCCACCAGCACGGGCACGTCGCTCTTGAGCACGTCCTGTTCGAAGGAGGCGTCGGTAACGGCGGCTGCGCTGGACATCCTTGTGGTGATCGGGTTTCTGCAATCTAGCAAGGGCCGTCTGATCTCCCCTGACGAGGCCAGACAAGCGTTGCAGGGCGTTAAGGACAGAAGGCCCGGACGTGCCGGGCCGGAGGGTGTGAGGAGTGTGCGAGCTGTGAAGCCCCCACGGTTTCAAGATAGGACTTACTTGCCCATGCCCAGCTGCTGGGCCTTCTGGTACACCTTGCCCTCGGTGAGCAGGGACGGGGCCACCACCACCTCCACCTGCTGCATCTCCTTGAGGGTGCGGGCCCCCAGGGTGCCCATGGAGGTGCGGATGCAGCCCAGCAGGTTCTGGGTGCCGTCGTCGAGGCCCGCCGGACCCCGCAGGATCGTCTCGAGGCTGCCGGTGGTTCCCACCTGGATCCGGGTGCCCCGCGGCAGCACCGGGCTGGGGGTGGCCATGCCCCAGTGGAAGCCCCTGCCGGGGGCTTCGCTGGCCCGGGCGATGGGGGAGCCGATCATCACGGCGTCAGCCCCGCAGGCCAGGCACTTGCAGATGTCGCCGCCGGTGACGATGCCGCCGTCCGCCACCACCGGCACGATCCGGCCCGTCTCGGCGGCGTAGTCGTCGCGGGCGGCGGCACAGTCGGCCACGGCCGTGGCCTGGGGGATGCCGATGCCGAGCACACCGCGGCTGGTGCAGGCCGCACCCGGCCCGATCCCCACCATCACGCCGGCGGCGCCGGCCCGCATCAGCTTCAGGGCCACCTCATAGGTGACGCAGTTGCCGATCACCACCGGCACGCCGAAGTCGCGGCAGAGGGCCTCGAGATCGAGGGTCTGCTGGCCCTCAGGCCCCACGTGCTCGGTGCTCACCACCGTGGCCTGCACGAAGAACAGGTCGGCACCAGCTTCGGCGATCGCCTTGCCGAAGCGGATGGCGGCCACCGGGGTGGCGCTCACGGCGGCGATGCCGCCCTGGCCCTTGATCTCCTTGATCCGCCGGCGGATCAGGTCTTCCCGCACCGGCTGGCTGTAGAGCTCCTGCATCAGCCCAACGAACTCACTCTTGCCCACGGCCGTCATGCGGTCGAGCACGGGGTTGGGGTCGTCGTAGCGGCACTGCACCCCTTCGAGGTTCAGCACGCCCAGGGCCCCCTGGCGGGTCAGTTCCACGCACATGCCCACGTCCACCACGCCATCCATGGCACTGGCGATGATCGGGATGTCGCGCTTGATCCCCCCCAGAGTCCAGCTGCTGTCCGTCACCGAAGGGTCCACCGTGCGGCCGCCGGGCACCAGGGCGATCTCGTCGATGCCGTAGGCGCGACGGAGGGTTCGGGAGCGGCCCAGCTGGATGTCCACCGGAAACTGACGTATTGGGGTCAAGCTATCAAGTGGTCTGACGAGCTCAGCCGCCGCCAGGCAGGCCTTCAGCCGCCGCCGAGGAACGACTCCCAGCGCTGCCTGAGGCCGGCCACGAGCTCGCGGCGCTCGCTGCTGCGCAGCAGTTTGGGCAGGCCCTTGCGCAGCACCCAGATCACCCCCACCAGCTCCAGCAGGCCGGGCACGAGGGGCAGGCCGTTGAGTGCGCCGAGCAGGGAGGCGTAGATCCGCAGCACCAGCACAACCGCCACCACAGCCAGCAGGGCCGTGAGGGGTGTGCGGGACTGCTGCCAGATCCGCTGCAGCTCGCCGCTGGCCAGCCAGTCCTGCAGTTTGCCGCTGAGCAGGGCCCACTCGCCCCCCTCAGCGCCGTCGGCGTCCGCGCCCTCCAGCGGCGGCACGGTGATCGTGGCGGCGATGCTGGGATCGAGTGCGGGGCTGGGCTCCGGGGACACCCCAGGAGCTGCCGCGGTGACGCCCGCATCGGGGGGGATGGCCGCCGGCTCGGCAGGCGGGGGGCTCTCGGGTTGAGGCGGCTGCGGGATCGTCTCTGCCGAGCTGTCTGCGGCCCCGCTCTGCTCAGCCCCGCTCTGCCCAGTCTTGTTCTCCTCAGCCATGGCCCTCCGGCAACCGTGCGGTGATCGTGGTGGGGGGGAGCTTAAGCGTGGTTGCCGTGGTGGTCAGACATCAGGGATCGAGCGGCAGCTGGGCGGATCGGCTGCCCAGGGCCCGGCTGGGCAGACGCAACGGGAAACGGCCGGCCTGCAGGGCCTCCAGCAGCTGCTGGGCGATCTCCTCGGCCAGGCGGGGGCTGTGGGTCGGCGCACAGCGCACGGGGCGGTCTCGCAGCCGGAAGCTGCCCTGGGTCAGCTCGGCGTAGCTGACGCGCCCGAAGGCCGGCTTGACCCGCCTGGGCAAGGCCAGATCCAGCACCGTGGCCGCGAGCTCTGAGGCCCCGGCCGCAGCCTGGCGGGCGCCATTGAGGTGGAGCAGGGGCACCGGAGCTGCGATCGCCACCAGCAGGGCACCGCCATGGCCCTCGAAGTGAGCGGCCCGGAGCCAGCGGCGATCGAGGCCATGCAGATCCACCGCCACCGCCACGGCGGCTCCGGGGGTGGTGGCATGGCCGCTGGCCTGGCGCCGCGGGCTTGGCTGGTGGCCGCTGCCACTGCCCATCACCCAGCCGATGCTGCCGGCCACGAGCACAGGGGAGCCCGGCCCAAGCAAGCTCAGGGCGGGCATGGTGAGGCCGATGCTGCCGGCGCCACCGCAGCTGTACAGGCCTGTGGTGAAGGGGCCCAGCAGCGGGCCGAAGGGGCTGTGGCACACCCCGGGGGCGCTGCTCACCGCCACCACGCCGTTTTCGACGATGGCGCGGTGCAGCAGCAGACGTCCGGCACCGATGCGCTCCAGGTTGAGGTCGGTGTGGAGCTCCCGCCTGGGGTGCAGGGGTGTGGCCTCGCCACTGGCATCGAGGGGGAGGGTCTGCCCCGCCAGCAATCGATCCAGCACGGTGGCACCACTGAGCCGGTCGGGGTCCGCCAGGCCGCCGCCGATCGGTAGCACCAGTTCGCCGCTGCCGCCGCTGGCCAGGCCGCTGACGCCGCCCAACTGGACGCTGTGCAGCCGGATCGGCGGATCACTGGGGCCCAGGGAGAGGTGCAGGGACGCCTGGTCGGTGAACACCGCATCGGCGGCCACCACCACATCGGTGCTGGCAAAGGCCGCTTCGAGGCCCTCCTGCCGCACCAGGCGGCGGTAGGCGCTGGCACGGCGCACCCGCAGGTCGCCGCGCTGCTGCCGCTGCTGCAGCTGGGCTTCGCTTCGGATCGGTGGCTCCATGGTCGGTGGCCTCAGCGGCGGGGGTCGGTGGCCTCAGCGGCGGGCGGGGCCCCGGAACAGCGGGCACAGCTGTCGATAGGATGGGGGGTGTTGAAGGTTGCTCTGCATGGCGGATCCCACCGGACCGAACAACTCCGGTGACTCCGGCTCCAACGGTGATTCTCGGATCATCCAGACGGACCTTCGCAACGAGATGTCGCGCTCCTACCTGGAGTATGCGATGAGCGTGATTGTGGGCCGGGCCCTGCCCGATGCCCGCGATGGCCTCAAGCCCGTGCATCGCCGCATTCTCTATGCGATGTACGAACTGGGTCTCACCAGCGACCGCCCCTACCGCAAATGCGCCCGCGTGGTGGGTGAGGTGCTCGGTAAGTACCACCCCCACGGGGATACGGCCGTGTACGACGCCCTGGTGCGCATGGCCCAGGATTTCAACATGCGCATGCCGCTGGTGGATGGGCATGGCAATTTCGGTTCGGTGGATGGTGACCCACCGGCCGCCATGCGATACACCGAATCACGCCTGCAGGCCCTTACCACAGACGCTCTGCTGGAGGACATCGAAGCCGAGACGGTTGACTTTGCCGACAACTTCGATGGTTCCCAGCAGGAACCCACGGTGATGCCGGCGCGGATTCCCCAGCTGCTGCTGAATGGGTCCACGGGGATCGCCGTGGGCATGGCGACCAACATCCCGCCCCACAACCTCACTGAATTGATCGATGGCCTGCTGGCCTTGATCGAGGATCCTGCGCTCAGCGAGCAGGCCTTGATGGCCATCGTGCCGGGGCCGGACTTCCCCACCGGTGGCAGATCCTGGGCCGCCGCGGCATCCGCGAGACCTACACCACCGGGCGCGGTTCGGTGACCATGCGCGGTGTCGCCTCGGTGGAGACGCTGGAAGTCAAAGGACGTCCTGACCGGGATGCGGTGATCATCACCGAGTTGCCCTTCCAGACCAACAAGGCGTCGCTGATCGAGCGGATCGCCGAACTGGTCAACGACAAGAAGCTGGAGGGGATCTCGGACATCCGGGATGAGTCGGATCGCGATGGCATGCGCATCGTGATTGAGCTCAGACGCGATGCCTACCCCCAGGTTGTGCTCAACAATCTGTTCAAACTCACGCCACTACAGAATAATTTCAGTGCCTACATGCTGGCCCTGGTCAAGGGTGAACCAGTGGTGCTCACCCTGCACAAGATGTTGCAGGTTTTCCTCGATTTTCGAGTCGAAACGATTGAGCGGCGCACCAGATACCTGTTGCGCAAGGCAGAAGAACGCGACCATATCCTGCTCGGCCTGCTGATTGCTCTCGACAGCCTCGATGCGATCATCGCCCTGATCCGAGCGGCCGCCGACACGGCCTCGGCGCGTGCCGAATTGGTGCTTCAGTTTGGCCTCACGGAGATTCAGGCCGACGCGATTCTGCAGATGCAACTGCGCCGGCTCACGGCCCTGGAGGCCGACAAGATCCGGCTGGAGCACGAAGATCTGCTCGCCAAGATCACCGACTACAAAGACATCCTGGCCCGGCGCGAGCGGGTGTTCGGCATCATCACCTCGGAGCTGGGGGCGATCCGCAGCCGCTACCTCTCGCCGCGCCGCACCGAGATCCTCGATCTCGAAGGTGGCCTGGAAGACATCGACCTGATCGCCAACGAACGCTCGGTGGTGCTGCTGACCGAAACCGGCTACCTCAAGCGGATGCCGGTGAGTGAGTTCGAGGCCACCAGCCGGGGCACCCGCGGCAAGGCCGGCACCCGCACTCAGGGCGAGGAGGCCGTGAAGCTGTTCATCAGCTGCAACGACCACGACCATCTGCTGCTGTTCAGCAACCGCGGTGTGGTCTACGCGGTGCCCGCCTACCGGGTTCCCCTCTGCAGCCGGGCGGCCAAGGGCACGCCGATCGTGCAGATGCTGCCGATCCCGCGGGAGGAGCAGATCACCTCCCTGCAGGCCGTGAGTGCCTTTACCGAGGATGCCGTGCTGGTGATGCTCACCAGTGGCGGCTACATCAAGCGCACCCGCCTCTCCGCCTTTGCCAACATCCGCTCCAATGGCCTGATCGCCATCTCGCTGGAAGACGGCGATGACCTGCGCTGGGTGCGCCTGGCCCTGCCTGGCGACAGCGTGCTGATCGGCTCCCTCAAGGGCATGACGATCCACTTCCGTCTCAGCGACGAGGAGTTGCGCCCGCTGGGCCGCACGGCGCGCGGTGTGCGGGCCATGCAGCTGCGTGCCGGCGACCAGCTGGTGAGCATGGATGTGCTCTCGGCCGAACTGGCTGACCGGGTGGCCAACAGCAGCAGCGACGAGGAGCCGGCGGCCGATGACCTGCCGGTGGAGGTGGCTCCGAGTGAGGGGCCCTGGGTGCTGGTGGCCAGCGCCGGAGGCCTCGGCAAGCGGGTGCCTGTGGATCAGTTCCGGTTGCAGAAGCGGGCCGGCATGGGCCTGCGGGCGATCAAGTTCCGGGTGGATGGCGACGTGCTGGTGGGGCTCAAGGTGCTGGGAGCCGGCGAGGAGGTGCTGCTCGTGACCGAGCGAGGGGTGATCGTGCGCACCGAGGCCGATGCCATCCCTCAGCAGTCGCGGGCGGCCACCGGCGTGCGGCTGCAGCGGCTGGATCGGGGCGACCGCCTCGTGGAGATGGTGCTGGTGCCTCCCGCCCTGGAGGACGAGGAGGAGCTGGCAGAGCCCGGCACGGAGCAGGCCACCTCTGCTGACGCCGCTTCCGAGCTGGTGGACGCTGCTGAATCAGAGGGCGGCGACCAGGAGCTGACCTGATGCTGGGGGCCATGGCTCTACCGCTGGCGGCGGAGCCAGCCGAGGGCGCCCTCTGCGCTGAGGTGCTGGTGCTGGGGGCTGGACCGGCCGCCTGGCGATCGCTGCGGCGCTGGTCGAGCAGGGGGTGGCGGTGGCGCTGCTCTGCCCCGGCGATCCCCAGGCCGCCTGGCCCAACACCTATGGGGTCTGGGGCGATGAGGTGGATGCGCTCGGGCTGGGGCACCTGCTGGAGCACCGTTGGCAGCACACCGTGAGCTACTTCGGCCCCGGATCCCCCGATGCCGCCGACTCCGCCAACGCCCCCACGCCGCACAGGCGTGACTACGGGCTGTTCGACAAGCAGAAGCTCCAACACCACTGGCTGGAGCAGCTCCGCCGCGGCGGCGTGCCCTGGCATCGCGGTGAGGCGGTGGCCGTTGAGGTCGCGCAGAACCTTGAGCCGGGCCGTGCCGGCGCCCCCCCGGGGAGCTGCAGCGTGGTGACCCTGGCCAGCGGTGAGGTGCTGCGGGCGCGGCTGGTGGTGGATGCCAGCGGCCATGGCAGCGCCCTGATCGGTCGCCCCAGCGATGGACCGGTGGCCGGCCAGGCCGCCTATGGCGTGGTGGGGCGGTTCACGGCTCCCCCGGTGGAGCCCGGCCAGTTCGTGTTGATGGACTTCCGCTGTGACCATCTCCCCCTTGAGCAGCGCCAGCAGCCGCCCACGTTTCTCTACGCGATGGATCTGGGCGACGGCCGTCACTTCGTGGAAGAGACCTCCCTGGCCCTGGCGCCGCCGCTGTCGTTTGACACGTTGCGGCAGCGACTGCAGCTGCGCCTGGCCCATCGGGGCCTGGCCATCCGTGCCGTGGAGCACGAGGAGTTCTGCCTGTTTCCGATGAACCTGCCGCTGCCGGATCTGCAGCAGCCCCTGCTGGCCTTCGGCGGCGCGGCCGCCATGGTGCATCCGGCCAGTGGCTACCTGGTGGGGGCGTTGCTGCGCCGGGCTCCCGAGCTGGCTCAGGCCCTGGCCGGGGCTCTGGCCGATCCCGCCGCCTCCCCCGCCAGCCTGGCGGCCGCCGGCTGGCAGGCCCTCTGGTCCCAGCCCCTGCGCCGCAAGCATGCGCTGTATCAGTTCGGCCTGGAGAAACTGATGCGCTTCCCCGAGCAGCGGCTGCGCCAGTTCTTCGCCACCTTCTTCGCCCTGCCCAACGAGCAGTGGCATGGCTTTCTCACCAACACCCTGAGCGTGCCTGAGCTGGTGGCGGCCATGGTGCGTCTGTTTCTCACGGCGCCCCCGGGCGTGCGGCTGGGCCTGATGAACCTGCAGGGGCGGGAGCTCGCCCTGCTCGCCCGCCTGCTGCGCCCCTAACAGGTCCCCGGTCGTTCAGCTGGGCCCTTCAGCCTGGCGGGGCCAGCCAGTCGGCGGCATTCAGCTCCGGCAGCAGGGCGTCCTCGCGCTGCACCGCCTCCAGCCAGCCCGGTGGCAGCTCGGCGCCGCTCTCGATCGCATTGAGCAGCCGCCAGAAGCGGTCGAGGTGGCGTTCGATCCGCTCCTGCGCCAGCTCGGTGGTGGTGCCGGCCCGCAGGATGAAGCTCCAGTCGGAGCTCTGGGCGAGCAGCAGCTCCCGCCCCGCCTGGGTGAGCAGCTGGCGGTGCAGCTGGCTGCCCACCCCCTGGCCCACGCGCCGCACCATGGCCCGAGAAGCGCGCTGCCATTGCGGCACCACCCAGGCATTGGCGGGGTTGAGCCAGTAGTTGTGATAGCCGCCCTCCCCCCAGCTACTGGGGGAGGGGCGCACCACCTGCAGCGGCCGTGCCTGGGCCAGCACCTCCCGCAGGGTCACCAGCTGCACGCCCATGGCGGCGGCCTGGCGGAACAGGCCGGCCAGGAACTGGGGCCCCTCAAACCACCAGTGGCCGAACAGCTCCGCATCGAAGGGCGCCACCAACAGCGGGGTCTGCTGCATCGACCGCGCCAGATCCACCAGCTCCCGCCTGCGGCCCCGCAGGTAGTCGCGGGCATGCTCCTCCACCTGCTCCAGGGCGGCCGCGGGCTCGTAGGGCTGTTTCTGATCCAGGCGACTGCCCCGCTGGCTGACGCGGTGCAGCTTCAGGCCCAGGGGCCTGCGGCTGGTGATGCCCTCGCCCCGCAGCAGGTCCTCGTCCAGATCCCAGCCGAGGTCGCGGTGGAATTCCCGGTAGACGCTGTCGCCGGGGTAACCCTCGCGGGCGCTCCACACCGGCAAGGTGGCGTTGCCGTCGCGGCCGAAGAAGGCCACCCCCGCCGGACTGCAGATCGGGGCGAACACGCCGTAGCGCGGGCGGGGCAGGCCGTGCAGCAGGCCGTGGCCATCCAGCACCGAATAGCGCAGGCCCACGGCCGCCAGCTGCCGGTCGAGGTCCTCGTAGTAGGCGCACTCCGGCAGCCAGATGCCCAGAGGGGCCTCCCCCAGCTGGCGCCGGTGCTCGCGCACGGCATTGATCAGCTGGGCACGCACGGCCTCCGGCACCTGCCGCAGCAGGGGCAGGTAGCCGTGGGTGGCGCCGCAGGTGATCAGGTCGAGCACCCCCAGCTGTTGCAGCCGGCGGAAGCGGGCCACCAGATCGCCCCCGCAGGCCTGCCACTGCGCAGTCACACCCTGAAGCTGCTCAGCCAGAGCGGTGGCGGCGCCGCGCAAGTGCCGGGGCGCGTGCTCAAGCAGCCGCAGGCGCACAGCCAGCCAGCCGCTGAAGCGGGCATTGAGCTCGCCATCGGCCATCAGGCTGAGCAGGGTGGGGGAGAGCCCCAGGGTGAGCCGGGGGTGCTGGGCCGGATCGGCCGCACCGGCCTCGAGGCTGGCCAGCAGCGGCAGGTAGCACTCCTGCAGGGCCTCGAAATACCAGTCTTCCTCCAGGGAGCCCGGCTCGCTGGAGCGCACGTAGGGCAGATGCGCGTGCAGAACAAGGGCCAGTTCCCCAGTGGCCATGGCCTGACTGCGAGATTGGCACTGTAGATGCAGTCTCTGTTGCACCCCTCTCAGCGGTCCTAGGGTTTTTTGATGGAGAACCCGCTCGGCGCCCGGTTTGAACCGCGACTGCGGCAGCTGGTGCTGGCCGTGGACGGCCACAGCATGTTCTACGCCCAGCAGAAGCTGGGCTGGTTCTTTGATCCGCGCCGGCTGCTGGTGCATGCCGCGGCCCAAGCGGGTCTGGAGCTGGCGGGTGCCTTCTGGTATGCGGGGCTCAAGGACCCCTCCGACCAGCGCCCCTTCCGCGATGCCCTCACCAGCCTGGGGTTCACGGTGCGGACCCGGCCCCTGCGGGAGCTGACGCCCCCGGACTCCCCGCGCAGGCCTGCCGAACCCAGGTCGCTTGAGCCACGGCCTGCGGAGCCCAAGCAGTTCGTGCGCGCCAATCTCGACGTGGAGGTGGCCGTGGATCTGATGATGGTGGCGCCGCGCACCGATGAGGTGTGGCTGCTCAGCGGCAGCCGCGATCTCGACCGGCTGGTGGAGGTGCTGCGGGCCCAGGGGCTGCGCATCACCCTGATCAGCACCGAGGGCATGGTGGCGCGGGAACTGCGCAATGCCGCCGACGGGTTTGTGGATCTGTCCAGCCTGCGGCCCGTGCTGGAGAAGGCCGAATCACTGCAGCAGCCGGTGTTCCTGCGCAACTGAGGGGGCCGGCGCCCTGCCAGCCCATACAATGCATTAACTCATAGTCACTACGGATAGAGCCGCCGTTATGGCCCGCGACCCAGGCCGTGTCCTGATCTTCGACACCACGCTGCGCGATGGCGAGCAGTCTCCCGGTGCCAGCCTCAACCTGGAGGAGAAGCTGGCCATCGCCCAGCAGCTGGCCCGCCTCGGTGTGGACATCATCGAGGCCGGCTTCCCCTTCGCCAGCCCCGGCGACTTCAACGCGGTGCAGCGCATCGCCGAGAGCGTCGGCAGCGCCGAGGGGCCGGTGATCTGCGGCCTGGCCCGCGCCGCCGCCGGCGACATCAAGGCCTGCGCCGATGCGGTGGCCCCCGCCGCCCGCCGCCGCATCCACACCTTCATCGCCACCAGCGACATCCACCTCGAGCACAAGCTGCGCAAGAGCCGCGCTGACGTGCTGGCGATCACCGCCGAGATGGTGGACTATGCCCGCTCCCTGGTGGACGACGTGGAGTTCTCCTGCGAGGACGCTGGGCGCAGCGACCCCGCCTTCATGTATGAGGTGATCGAGGCCGCCATCGCCGCCGGCGCCACCACGATCAACATTCCCGACACGGTGGGCTACACCACTCCGGCCGAGTTCGGCGAGCTGATCGGCGGCATCAACGCCCACGTGCCCAACATCGACCAGGCCGTGATCTCCGTGCATGGCCACAACGACCTCGGCCTGGCGGTGGCCAACTTCCTCGAGGCCGTCAAGAACGGCGCCCGCCAGCTCGAGTGCACGATCAACGGCATCGGTGAGCGGGCGGGCAACGCCTCCCTGGAGGAGCTGGTGATGGCGCTGCATGTGCGCCGCGCCTACTTCAATCCCTTCCTGGGGCGCCCGGCCGAGAGCGGCGAGCCGCTCACGGCGGTGCGCACGGTGGAGATCACCAAGACCTCGCGGCTGGTGAGCAACCTCACCGGCATGGCGGTGCAGCCCAACAAGGCGATTGTGGGCGCCAATGCCTTTGCCCATGAGTCTGGAATCCACCAGGACGGCGTGCTCAAGAACCCGCTCACCTACGAGATCATCGACGCCCGCACCGTGGGCCTGGCGGACAACCGCCTCTCCCTGGGCAAGCTCAGCGGCCGCAGTGCCTTCCGCGCCCGCCTGGAGGAGCTGGGCTACGAGCTCGACCGGGATGATCTCGACGATGCCTTCGCCCGCTTCAAGGAGCTCGCCGATCGCAAGCGCGAGATCACCGACCGCGACCTCGAGGCGATCGTGAGCGAGCAGGTGCAGCAGTACGACGAGGGGCGCTTCAGCCTCAAGAGCGTGCAGGTGAGCTGTGGCACGGGCCTGCAGCCCACCGCCACTGTGACCCTGCTCACCGCCGACGGCGCCGAGATCAGCGAGGCCGCCATCGGCACCGGACCGGTGGACGCCGTGTGCCAGGCGCTCAACAATCTGGCCCGGGTGCCCAATGCCCTGGTGGAGTTCTCGGTGAAGAGCGTCACCGAGGGGATCGATGCCATGGGCGAGGTGACGATCCGGCTGCGGCATGACGGGGTGCTCTATTCCGGCCATGCCGCCGACACCGACATCGTGGTGGCCTCGGCCCAGGCCTTCGTGAATGCCCTCAACCGGCTGGTGTCGGGGAGCCAGAGCCAGCCGCTCCATCCCCAGAAGGCGCCCCTGCCCCAGCTCGGCGATCTGCCCCTGGCCGATCGGCCCAGGGTGTAGGCGATGGGCTCAACCTCTGCCGGCCAGGGCCGTTCGCTGCTCACCTCCGCCCTGCAGCTGGGATTGCTGCTGCTGGTGGCCCTGGCCATGCTGGTGCCGCTGCTGTGGCTGGTGAGCACCTCCCTGAAGGGTCCCGCCGAGAACATCTTCACCAGCCCGCCGGCCCTGCTGCCCGCCGAACCCAGTCTGGAGGCCTACGGGCGGCTGTTCGCCGACAACCCCATGCTCACCTATCTGCTGAACAGCACGGTGGTGAGTGCCCTGGCGGTGCTGGCCAACCTGCTGTTCTGTTCCCTGGCGGCCTACCCCCTGGCCCGCCTGCGCTTCGCGGGCCGGGGCCTGGTGCTGGCCCTGGTGGTGGCCACGATCCTGATCCCCTTCCAGGTGGTGATGATCCCCCTCTACCTGCTGATGGTGCAGATCGGCCTGCGCAACACCCTCTGGGCCCTGATCATTCCCCAGGCCGCCACCGCCTTCGGCATCTTCCTGCTGCGCCAGAGTTTCCTGGGCGTGCCGGTGGAACTGGAGGAGGCGGCCCGCAGTGATGGCTGCACGCCCGTCGGCGAATGGTGGAACGTGATGATCCCAGCCGCCCGGGCCGATCTGATCACCCTGGCGATGTTCGTGTTCATCGGCACCTGGAGCGACTTCCTCTGGCCCCTGGTGATCCTCGATGAGCCCAGCCTCTACACCCTGCCCCTGGGCCTGCAACAGCTGGCCAGCAGCTTCTCGCTCGACTGGCGCCTGGTGGCGGCGGGGGCGGTGGTGTCGATCCTGCCGGTGCTGGCCCTGTTCATCGGCCTGCAGCGCTACATCCTGCCCAGTGCCAGTGGCGATGCGGTGAAGGGCTGAGGCAGGCGAGCCTGGCGTTCAGGGCTGGGGCGTTTCCGGTGCCGCCGGTTCCGGGCTGGCCGGGGGGGTGACGGGCGGCGGCGGTGCCGTGGGTCTGGCGGTCGAGCTGGGGGCGGCTCTCTGTTTGATCCGGCCCAGTTCAGCCTTGAGGGCTGCGGCTTCAGCACTGAGCACCTCGATGCGGGAGGAGTTGCGCTCCACCACCTGCAGCCGCTCCACGGTGGAGCGCAGCTGCTCCTCCAGCCCGGTGGTGCGATCCAGGGCACGGCTGTTTTCCAGCCCCTGCAGGCGTTCCTGCAACTCAAGGATCTGCACGCCCTGCTGGCGCGTCTTCCCCACCATCACCAGGAACAGCACGGCCAGCAGCACCGTGCTGCCCGCCTGCAGCCAGTTCACCCAGTCGGGCAGCTGGGGCAGGGGCCGGATTTTGGAAGCCGAAGCACCCGGGAACGGGGCCATCGAGAACGTCTCCTGCTGAGGATGGACCGCGCCAGCAATCCTGCCGGATCGGCCGGGTGATTGCATCTTCTCAGGGGGAAGGCGGTCCGGACCAGCTGTTGATCGATGCCCCCTGGGTAGGTTGCGACCAACTGACCGTTCCGGGGCCATGACCATCCTCGTGACCGGCGGCGCCGGCTACATCGGCAGCCACACCGTGCGGGCCCTGCAGCGCTCCGGCCAGCCCGTGCTGGTGCTCGACAACCTGGTGTATGGCCACCGGGCCATCGCCGAGCAGGTGCTGCAGGTGCCCCTGGCGATGGGGCAGCTGGGTGATCGGTCCCTGCTCGATGCCCTGCTGCAGGGCTCCCATCCGCAGCTGCCGGCTGGGCCGGTGCGGGCCGTGCTCCACTTCGCCGCTTACGCCTACGTGGGCGAGAGCGTGGTGGATCCCGCCCGCTACTACCGCAACAACCTGGGCGACACCCTGGTGTTGCTGGAAGCGCTGCACGCCGAGGCCCAGCGCCGCGGCCAGCCGATCCCGCTGGTGTTCAGCTCCACCTGCGCCACCTACGGCATCCCCGCTGCCGATCAGATTCCAATCAACGAGCGCTGCCCCCAGGCGCCGATCAACCCCTACGGCCGCAGCAAGTGGATGGTGGAGCAGCTGCTGGCTGACTTCGGCGCCGCCTACGGCCAGCCCAGCGTGATCTTCCGCTACTTCAACGCCGCCGGTGCCGATCCCGCCGCCGACATCGGCGAAGACCACGACCCCGAAACCCACCTCATCCCCCTGGTGCTCGAGGCCCTGGCCGGCCGCCGCACGGGCCTTCAGGTGTTCGGCCGCGACTACCCCACCCCCGACGGCACCTGCATCCGCGATTACATCCACGTGGGCGACCTGGCCGCCGCCCATGTGCTCGGCCTGGAGCGGCTCCTCGCCCAGGGCGGCCAGCACACCTACAACCTCGGCACCGGCAGCGGCTATTCCGTGCAGCAGGTGATCAACGCCGCCTGCGAGCTCACCGGCTGCAACCTGCAGGTTGTGGACGCGCCCCGCCGCCCGGGGGATCCCGCCGAGCTGGTGGCCGATGCCTCCCTGGCGATGGCGGAGCTGGGCTGGACGCCGCAGCGCTCCGATCTGGCCACGATCCTTGCCGACGCCTGGGCCTGGCACCAGCGCCGCCGCGGCTGAGGCTCAGCCCCCCGGCACCCAGCCTCCATGGCGCTCAGCGGCGGCCTCCACCAGCCGCTGCTCGGTGGCCCGGTACACCGCTTCCGCCTCCGCCGCACTGCGGCCGATGCAGGTCATGCCGAGCTTGCCGTACTCCGAGAGGCAGCCCAGCAGGTGGAACACACTGCCGCGCAGCTGGGCCGGGTCGTAGTGCAGGCCCGCTTCCGCCACGATGTCGATCAGGTCGATCGGCAGCAGGCCGCGCAGCTGGGCTGCGCAGAAGTTATCGGTGGCCCGGTAGTGCAGCGCTGCGCCGGTGGGGGAGCGGTAGAGCCCGTCGGCGGGGTCGAGCCGGCCGCTGGTGATGGCGTGCAGGGCCATGTAGGGGTGGGTGGTGCCCCCCTGGCGCAGGTTGATCTCGATCGCCTGCAGCTCCCATCGTGCGCCGAAACGCCGGGCGATGAAGTCCACGGCATAGCGTTCCAGGGCCCCCTCGGCCGCCAGGGCCCGGCCGATGGCCAGCCCATGGGCCATCAGCTCGCGGCGGTAGTCCTCGCTGGCGGGGAAGCTGCAGCCCAGGTAGGTCTGGCCGCTCGGCCCCCCCAGCACCTGCTCATGGGTGGAGAGCACCTCCACGGCGCCGGGGCGTCCGTCCGCCCCCGGATGGATGATCCCCTGAACGCTTGGGGAGCGCAGGGCCTCTCCCCCCTGCAGCCAGACCTCCACCAGGGCGCCCTGGCGGGCCATCAGCTCCCGCCAGGCCGGCGCCGGCATCGGCAGCTGCTCCAGCGCCCGGCGCAGCAGCTGCCGCCGCTGTGGCGCTGAGTGCTCCTGAAGCTGCAGTGGGGCCAGCTCCAGCAGGGCGTTGCCCTCGCCGCTGAAGCCCTCGTTGAGCTTCACCACGCAGCGCTCCAGCTCGGGATGCTGCTCCCAGAGCTCGGCTGTGGCCTCCGCCAGGCTGGCCAGGTCGAACACCAGCTCGCTGCCGGCCGGGTGGGGCACACCGCAACGCCGAAACAGGGCACGGCTGCCGGCCTTGCTGCCCCACTGCAGCAGGTGGGGGGAGGTGCCCAGCAGCGGCACCTGCAGGCGCTCCGACAGCTCCCGTTCCAGCTCGCTCACCACGAAACAGCTGATGAAACTGCGGCCCGGCCGCAGCAGTTCGCCGATGCGGGCCAGCAGGGCGGGCCGCTCCAGCAGCTTGGCGGTGAGGGGGCGGCCCGAGGCGTCGTCGGTGTCGAACAGGTGCAGGCGGCGGCGGGCGTGGGAGGTGGGCACCCCCGGCAGCAGCTCCAGCACCGCATCCACCACCAGCTCGGCCAGGGGCTTGCTGCTGGCATACACCATGCGCACCCCCGGGTGGCGCAGCCCGATCAGGGCGAACAGCTGGCGCTCCTCGTAGTGGTGCGACCCGGTGACCAGGGCCATCTGGCTCTGGTCCATCGAGAGCGAGGGCACCAGCAGCACGTCCACCTCCGGGCCCATGCCGCCGGTGGTGTGGCCCCAGGAGGGCTGCAGCTGCCGCTGCAGCTCCACGAAGCTGAGTGCCGTCATCCTTCTTCCCCCTCAGGCACTGAAGGCCTTGCGGGCGGGAATCGGATAGGGGATGCGGCGGTGGCGCATGCGCTTCCACACCCGCACGAAGGCCCGGATCAGCAGCTCCAGCTCGGCGCGGCTGATGCCGCTGCCCGCCAGCTGGCCGTCCCGCTGCCGCGCTTCGAGGATGCGGCGCACCATGGCGCGTGCTTCGTGTTCATTGGTGCCGGGCGGCAGGGAGCGCAGGGCGGCTTCACAGCCGTCGGCGAGCATCAGGATCGCCGTTTCGCGGCTGCGGGGGGTGGGGCCGCGATAGCGGAAATCGGCCTCCCGCACCGAGGGGTCGCGTTCGCGGGCATGGTGCAGGAAGTAGCCCATCTTCAGCGTGCCCTGGTGCTCGGGGATGAAGTCAGCCAGGGGCCGCGGCAGCCGGTAGCGCCGGGCCAGCTTCAGGCCTTCATCCACATGGGCCTGCAGGATGGCGGCGCTGGCGTAGGGATCATCGAGGGTGTCGTGGGGGTTGGCTCCCTCCTCCTGGTTTTCGATGAACCACTGGGGGCCGTGCAGCTTGCCCACGTCGTGATATAGCGCCCCGGTGCGCACCAGGTCCACGTCGGCGCCGATGCTGCGGGCCCCCTCCTCGGCCAGGCCGGCGATCATCAGGGTGTGCTCGAAGGTGCCGGGCGCCTCGCAGGAGAGCCGGCGCAGCAGCGGGCGCTCCAGGTCGGCCAGTTCCAGCAGCCGGGTGCGGGTCATCAGCCCGAAGAAGGTCTCCACCAGGGGCGCCAGCAGCAGGCCCGCCATCAGCAGCCCCGCCAGCAGCAGAGCTTCACTGAGCAGGTCGAACTGCCCCGGCTGGCCCCGGCCCTGCAGCAGCAGCCACTGCAGCAGCACCGCCCCGCCCGGCAGCAGCACGGCCAGCTGCAGCAGCTCGGCCCGGCTGCGCTGGCGGCCGGCGGTCACAGCCGCCACCGCCGCCGTGGCCGCCGCCAGCAGCAGCCGCAGGCCCAGCAGACCGCTCATCGGCACCGGCCAGAGCAGGGTGGCCGCCGCCAACCAGGCCAGGCCGCTGGCGGTGCCGAGGCCCTGGGCGAGCAGCAGGGTGGGCGGCACCAGCAGCACCATCGGGCTGGCGCCCGGGCCGAGCCAGAGGTGCACCCCCTGCACCGCCAGCAGGGTGCCCAGGGCGAGCATCGCCTGGCGCGGCTCGAGGCTGGAGCGCCAGCGGCGCAGCAGCAGCACCATGCGCCGGTGACGGCGAGGCTCTCGAGGAAGTGGCTCAGCCACACCAGCGGCCTGGGCCGGCGGTTGACCAGGCCGAAATGGTCGAGCACGTCGAACACCTGGGCGTTGATCACCTCCCCCTGCCGCACCACCAGGTCGCCCTTGCTGACGCTGATCGTGGGGATGCCCTGCTGGCTGATCAACGCCTCGATGCGGCGTTGGCTGAGGGCTGGGTCGCTGCGCAGGTTGGTCTGGCCCTGCAGGCTCTGCACCACCAGCCGGGCGCCGAGGTTGCGCCCCAGCCCGGTGAGCTGATCCAGCTGCAAGGAGGCGGCCTCCAGCAGCTGGCCTTCGGAGACCCCCGGCGCCAGCCCCTGGCTGAGCATGCGCAGCTGGGCCCGGCTCACCTCTGCCTGCCAGGCGGTGAGCTGGGCCGGGCTGAGCCCCCGCAGCCAGAGGCGTTCCTGGTCGCTGAGCGGCAGGGCCTCCACCCGGTCCCGGGCGCGGGCCAGTTGGTCTTGCATCAGCTTGAGCTGTTCGCCCAGCTGGGCGCGCAGACGCAGGCTGGCCTCCTCATCCACCACCTGGACGGTGGTGCGGGGCAGCATCTGCTGGCGCCGCTCCTCCAGGGCGGTGCTGTCCACCACCTCGGCCGATTCGGGCGCCTGCACCGTGAACGGGGCGAGCATGCCTGGGCGCAGGCTCGGCTCCGCCAGCCACGACCAACTGCTCAGCACCGCCACCAGGGCACACACCATCAGCACCGCGAGACTGTCCTGACCCCGCCAGCAGGCGGGTGGCTGGCGCGGGCGTTCGGTGCGCAGCCACTGGCGCCACAGGCTGCGCACCCGGCCGGGGATCTGGATCGTCAACAGCCGGCCACGCATGCTTCGACGCTAGCGAGGGCCGCTCGGGCGCCAGCATTGCAAGCTGGGGATTGCGCAGCCCCCTCGATCCATGGCCACCCGTCTCGATGGGCGTGAGCTCGCCGCCGCGATCGAAACGAGGCTCGCCGCCACCATCGCCGCCCACCAGCCCCGTCTCGGACGTCCCCCCGGCCTGGCGGTGCTCAGGGTGGGCGATGACCCGGCCAGCGGCGTCTACGTGGCCAACAAGGAGAAGGCCTGCGGCCGGGTGGGCATCCGCAGCCTCGGGGCGCACCTGCCGGCGGCCACCGAAGCGGAGCAGATCCGGGCCAGGATCGAGGCCCTCAACGCCGATCCGGCCGTTGACGGCATCCTGTTGCAGCTGCCCCTGCCCGGCGGCCTCGACGCGGCGCCCCTGCTGATGGCCCTCGACCCCGCCAAGGATGCCGATGGTCTGCACACCCTCAACCTCGGTCGCCTGCTGAAGCGGGAGCCCGGCCCGCGCAGCTGCACCCCGGCCGGGGTGATGGCCCTGCTGGCCCGGGCCGGCGTGGAGCTGGCCGGGCGGCGGGCGGTGGTGGTGGGGCGCAGCATCCTGGTGGGCCAGCCCATGGCCCTGATGCTGCAGGCCGCCGATGCCACGGTCACCGTGGCCCACTCCCGCACCCGTGACCTGCCCAGCCTGACCCGCGAGGCCGAGGTGCTGGTGGTGGCGGCGGGTCGCCCCCGCATGCTCGGGGCCGAGCACGTGCGGCCCGGCGCGGTGGTGGTGGATGTGGGCATCCACCGCCGGCCTGAGGGCGGCCTCTGCGGCGATGTGATCGTTGAGGAGGTGGAGCCCCTGGCCGCCGCGATCACGCCGGTGCCGGGGGGAGTGGGCCCGATGACGGTGACCATGCTGCTGGTGAACACCGTGGTGGCCTGGTGCCGCCGCCATGGGCTCGAGCATGGGCTGGGTGATCTGGTGCCCTGAGCCGGTCAGCGCCGCCCACCCCGCACCCGCCCCAGCAGGCGCTTCCACAGGGAGCGCTTGCGCCTGGAGCCAGGTAAGGGTGGCTGAGCCTCGATGGAGTCGGCGCCGGCCGGCCCGAGCAGCTGGACCCCCTGGGCGGCGATGGCCGCCAGCTCCCCCTGCAGCCGGCTGCGCTCTTCGGCGCTCAGCTGGTCGGGGGTCACCCGGGCAAGCAGCTTACGGCTGTTGCGCAGGTTGATCAGCAGCCGCTGGGGGGTCTGACCCTGCCGGCACTGCATCCGCAGGGTGTCGAGCACGTCCTGCAGCTCCTTGGCCCTGGCGCTGCGGTCTTTTCCGTCCGCCGTCGCCGTCGCCAGCGCCCGCAGCTGGGCCTGCGGCGGAGCCACCGCCAGCAGCGGACTGCTGTTCTGCTCGTCCCCGCTGGACTCTCGCTCCATCCCCCACTCCTGGGCGAGCCGTGAGAGCGCTTCGGCGGGGAATAGCGGTACTGGTGGAGCCGTGAAAGGGAAGTGCTTGGCCATGCCCCCATCGAGCTCAGCGCGGCGGTCGATCAGCAGGAACCCCAGCGCCTGCCAGCAGGGGCGCAGCCGCTTTGGCAGCAGGGGCAGCTGGGCGCTCAGCCCCATGATCAACGGCTCCGCATCCTCCAGGCTGGAATAGCGGCGCGGCTGCCCCTGGAACTGCTCCAGAAAGGTCTCGGCCAGGGCCAGCTCGGCCAGCTCCTGCTCCAGCTGGGCGGGATCGGCCAGCCGGTAGGCCTCCTGGATCCATTCGTCGGCCAGGCCGAGGCGAGCATGCTGTTCCCGCAGCTTGAGGCGCCGCTCCAGCCAGCCGTAGGCCAGCTTGGTGTCCGGCGCCATCTGCAGGCTCGCCTCCAGAAACTCCAGGTCGGCCCGGCTGACGCCCGGGGGCAGGATCGCCACCAGCGGCGTGTGGAAGCGCTGGTAGCGCTGCGGATCCTCGGCCAGCAGACGGCGCATCGCCGCCAGCCGCCGGTTGCCATTGATCACCACCCCATTGTTGTCCACCAGCAGTGGCTCGGTCTGCACGGCGAGCCGCTGCAGCTCCTGCAGGATCGGTCCGCGGCTGTCGCCGGCCTTGGTCACCAGCAGCCCGTGCAGCAGGGTCTGGGTCTCCATGCTGTCCTCGCTGGCGTGCAGCCGCGCCAGGGCCCCCGGCTCGCCGCCCAGCTGCTCCTCCAGATCAGCCAGCAGCCGGCCGTTGTCCACCCGGTACACCAGCAGCTCCTGGGCCAGCGGCGCGGCCGGGATCGTGACGGCCCCGTCATGCAGGGTCACCCAGTGGTCGCGCACGGCCTGGGCGGCGGCACTGGCGATCCGTTGCCGGCGCGTGCTGACATCGAGGAGGCGGGGCAGATCCATGCAGAGTGGTCCATCGGGCAGCGTCCTCCAGTGTCCCGCAGCGGCACGGCAGGTCCCACCGGTCTTGCCATGTGTGTGGCCTGGACCCGCCAGGCCTGGGGAATGGGGCTTCACCTGAGAGAATCGCTCCCAGTCCCCATCTCCCCATGACCGCGGCGGTGAGCACGACCCCTGGCAGCCCCGCCGACGGCACCGGTGCAGGCCCCGAGGCGGGCAGCTTTGATTTCCCGGCCTATCTGGAGGCGACGCGACTGCAGGTGGAGACTGCCCTGGAGGCGTCCCTGGGGCCGGAGCGACCCGAATCGCTGCGGGAGGCGATGCGCTACTCGCTGCTGGCGGGGGGCAAGCGGCTGCGGCCGATCCTCTGCCTGGCGGCCTGTGAGCTGGCCGGTGGCGACAGCGCCCTGGCCATGCCCACGGCCCTCGCCCTGGAGATGATCCACACCATGTCGCTGATCCATGACGATCTGCCGGCCATGGATGACGACGACCTGCGCCGGGGGCGGCCCACCAACCACAAGGTGTACGGCGAGGCCAAGGCGATCCTGGCCGGCGACGCCCTGCTCACCCGGGCCTTCGAGATGGTCGCCCTGCGCAGTCCCCAGGTGCCGGCCGAGCAGCTGCTGCGGGTGGTGGGCGAGTTGAGCCTGGCTTCCGGTGCCCCGGGCCTGGTGGGCGGCCAGGTGGTGGATCTGGAGTGTGAGGGCAAGGACGTGGACCTCGACACCCTGGAGTACATCCACCTGCACAAGACCGGCGCCCTGCTGCGGGCCTGCGTGCTCAGCGGCGCCCTGATCGCCGGCGCTCCCGCAGCCCTGCTCGGGGCCCTCCGCACCTACGCCCGCGGCATCGGCCTCGCCTTCCAGATCATCGACGACATCCTCGATGTCACCGCCAGCAGCGACGTGCTCGGCAAGACCGCCGGCAAGGATCTCACCGCCGACAAGACCACCTATCCCAAGCTGCTGGGGCTCGAGGAGTCGCGCCAGCGGGCGGAAGCCCTGGTGGCCGCTGCCAAGGCCGCCCTGGAGCCCTTCGCCGCCGAGGGCAAGGCGGCCCCCCTGCTCGCCCTCGCCGACTACATCACCAGCCGCGACCGATGATGGAGATGCCTCTGGCGGCGCTCCACGATGCCCAGCCCCTGGCGGCCCTGCTCGCCAACAGCACCCTCTGGTGGGGGCTGGTGGCCTGCGGGCTGGCCCAGGCGTCCAAGCTGCTGATCGAGCTGGTGCTGCACCGGCGCTGGCGCCCGGCCGTGCTGTTCGAAACGGGCGGCATGCCCTCCAGCCATTCCGCCCTGCTCACGGGCACCACGGCGGCGCTGGGCTGGCAGCAGGGCTTTGCCGATCCGCTGTTCGCCCTGGCGGCCGCGCTCTGCTTCGTGGTGCTCTACGACGCCTCCGGGGTGCGGCGGGCCGCCGGGCTCACCGCCGGGCGGGTCAACCAGCTGCCCGAGGCGCTCTGGCCGCCTGAGCCCGGCAGCGCCGATGCCGATTCCTCAACACTGAGCCCAACCTCGAGCCGCAGACCGCTTAAGGAAAACCTCGGCCACACCCGCCTGGAGGTGCTGGTGGGCAGCCTGCTGGGCCCGGCGATCGCTCTGCCCGGGCTGGTGCTGCTGGGCTCGCCCCTGGAGCTGGCCCACGCCTGGGGTGTGTGGCTTGGGCTCGGTTGAGCCAGCCTCCCGCCCCGGCTGAGCCGCCGGTCCCTGGCACCGTGTTCACTGCGGGGCAACAGGCGGCCTGCACGGCCTTCGCCGCCTGGCTGGCCGAGCCGGCAGAGGGCCGGCCCTTTGTGCTCAGCGGCTACGCCGGCACCGGCAAAACCTTCCTCTCGATGGCGTTCCTGCAGCTGGTGGAGGCCCAGCAGCTCTGCTGGACCGTGGTGGCCCCCACCCACAAGGCGGTGGGCGTGCTGCGCCACCACCTGGGCCGGGCCGCCCTCCAGCCCACCTGGTACCCCTCCACCATCCACCGCCTGCTGCGCCTGCGCCTGAAGCGGCAGGGCGACCGGGAGCGCTGCGAGGAAACCGAGCAGACCGCCGCGGCCCTCGAGCACCTGGGCCTGGTGCTGGTGGATGAGGCCTCGATGGTGGACAGCACCCTGCTGGAGATCAGCCTGCGCTGCGCCCATCCCTTCGGCACCCGCCTGGTGTTCGTGGGCGATCCGGCCCAGTTGCCGCCGGTGGGGGAGCCCTGCAGCCCCGTGTTCAGCCTGGGGCGGGCCACTTCGGCGGAGCTCACCGAAGTGGTGCGCCATCAGGGGCCGGTGCTGCAGCTGGCCCAGGGCATCCGGGAGCAGCGGCTGCCCGCGCGCCAGCCCCCCGCCCTGCCGCCCGTGCGCACGGCGGTGGGGGAGGTGGCGCTGCTGCCCCGCCAGCAGTGGCTGGAGGCGGCCCAGGACGCCCTGCGCCGCAGCGCCGCCACCGACAACCCCGATCTGGCCCGCATCCTCTGTTACACGAATCGCTCCCTGGAGCAGCTGGTGCCGATCGCCCGCCGCGCCCTGCATGGCGCCATGGCCGACCAGCTGCCGGTGCTGCCCGGCGAGGTGCTGATCACCCGCAGCGCCGTGATGGCGCCAGCCTGCCGCGAGGGCGATGAGACCGCCGAGGAGCCCGACATGGTGCTCGGCTCCAACCGGGAGTTGCTGGTGCGCGACGTGACGCCGGAGCGCTGTGATCTGGGCGAGTTCGGTCTCAGTTCGGCCGATCTGGGCGGGGGCCTGGCGGTGCCCGTGGTGGACACCCTGATGGCGGCGGTGGACAGCGGCGACAGCCAGTTCAACCTGCGCCTGCTTCCCCCGCTCGGCACGGCCGGGCGCGCCGCCATCGAGCAGGTGCTGGCCACGTTGCGGCAGCAGGCCCGCAGCGCCGACAAGCAGGCGGGCCGCGCCCTGTGGCGGCGCTTCTTTCTGCTGCGGGATGCCTTCGCCGCACTCGGACCGGCCGCCGTGCTCACCGTGCACCGCAGCCAGGGCAGCACCTTCGCCGAGGTGTTCGTGGATGGCGACGTGTTCTGGCCTGGGGATCCGCTGCTGCGGCGCCAGCTGCTCTACGTGGCGGTGAGCCGCGCCAGCCAGCGGGTGGCTCTGGTGGCCGGCGGTGGCGGTGGTGGTGGTGGCGGTAGAGGTGGCGGGGATGCCCGGCTCTGGCAGCAGTGGCTCTCCAGCTCCTAAAGGCTGAGCTGCAGCCCCTCGATCCCCTGCCAGCCCAGGTAGAGCGCCAGGCCCAGGCTCACCAGCCCCACCAGAGCATCGCCCCTGGCCAGCAGCCAGGCCTTGCCTCCCCGCAGCAGCGGCAGCACCCGCTCGCTGCCCAGCAGCAGCAGGGCCAGCAGCGGCAGCAGCAGCAGCAGGCTGCTGGCGAGGCTGAACAGCAGCGTGCCCACCACCTCCTGGCCCGGCGCCAGGCCGGCCTCCAGCAGGCTGCCGGCGGTCTTGGCAAACAGGAACAGATCGTCCGGGCTGATGATCTGCAACCCGATGCTCAGGGCCAGCAGCAAGGGCAGGGGCAGGGCGCAGAAGCGCTCCAGCTTGTCGGCCCAGCCAGGCGGAGCGTTCTCTTCGCCGCGGTTGAGCAGCTCCTTGAGGCCCAGGGCCAGCAGGGCCCCGGCGGCCAGCAGGTCGAGGCCGGTGCGGTGGGCCGTGCCCTTCTCCATGGTGAGCAGCAGCCCATGGCCCACCGTGAGCAGGGCGGCCACCACCAGAGTGCTGGTGGCCCACCAGGCCAGCACGAAGCCCACGCCCCGCAGCCGGGGGCGTTCGCCGAGCAGCAGCAGCAGCAGCAAGCCGATGTGCAGAGGTGAAATGGCCAGGGCCAGCCCGAAGGCCGAGAGTTCCCCCAGCAAGTGCCCCGTGGTGAGGTTGGTCAGGACAGCACCTCAAACCAGTCGGTGCCGGTGAGGCCGATCGGCAGGGTCGTCACCCGCCCCACCCTGGCCAGGGACGGGCCCCGTTCACACCAGAGCCTCAGGGCCTGCAGCTGCTCAGCATTGCCCTCGGCCTCCAGCTCCACCCGGCCGTCGGAGCGGTTGCGCACCCAGCCCGCCAGGCCGAGGCTCTGGGCCTGGCGGCAGCAGGCCGCCCGATAGCCCACACCCTGCACCTTCCCTTCCACGCTCAGCCGCCAGCGCTCAAGGGCGATTCCCTGGGGCTGTGCGCCAGGGTGAATGAAGCGGCGCTGGTCGGCACCGGCACGGCGTTCGAGGCTGCGGCGGCGATCCGGGCGGGAATCGCCGGGCAGCCAGCCCAGTGGAGATGCAGCCAGCTGGCGTGCAGCGTTGCTGTTGACCATCCTTCGCTCCGGCTCGGACAACCCCAGCCTTCAAGCTGCCATAAAGCGCCGGAGTCGGCCACATCCTGGAGCTGCCAGCGATGGAACTCGTGGCCGCGCAGCCGTTCGCCGCGGCGCACCAGCAGTCCATCGGTGTGGGCCGTGGCCTCGCGGTAGCCGAGGCTGAGGCTGCCGCTGGGCGCCGAAAAGGGCAGCACTCCCGCCATCGCATGGGAGCGGCCCTGGGGATCCAGCAGGCTCCGGCCCAGCAGCAGCAGCCCACCGCACTCGGCGGCGATCGGGATCCCGGCCGCGGCGGCCTGGCGCAGCGAGGTGAGGCTGCGCCGGCTGGCCGCCAGGGCCTCCGCGTGCAGTTCCGGGTAGCCCCCCGGCAGCAGCACCGCCCGGCAGGCTGGCGGCAGCGGCTGATCGGCCAGGGGACTCCAGGGCAGGGGTTCGAGGCCCCAGGCGCGCAGCAGCTCCTCGGCCTCCGGGTAGCCGAAGTGAAAGGCGGCATCCCGGGCCACGGCGATCGGCAGCGGCTCTGGCGAGGAGGCGCCTGGCTGCTGCAGCCGAGAGCGGGCGGGCTCGGAGGCCACGAGGGTGGCGATCGGATCCACCGCCCTGGCCAGGGGCTGCACCGGAGCCAGCAGGGGCCAGAGCTGGTCGAGATCGAGATGGCGTTCCGCCAGGGCGGACCAGGCCCGCTCGCGTTCCGGCAGGTCCGGAATTTCATCGGGCGTCAGCAGCCCCAGATGGCGCGAGGGCCACTCCAGGGCCTCCTCGCTGGGCAGCACCCCCAGCAGCGGCACCTCGATCGCCTCCAGGGCCTCGGCCAGCAGCTGACGGTGCCGCGCACTGCCCACGCGGTTGAGCACCACGCCGGCGAGCCGCACCGGGGGCGGGCCGTGGTCGCGGAAGCCCCGCACCAGGGCCGCCAGGGAGCCGGCCTGGCGGGAGGCCTCCACCACCAGCACCACGGGCAGATCCAGCAGGGCCGCCACCGCCGCGGAGCTGCCCTCGCTGCTCGACCCCCGACCATCGAACAGGCCCATCACCCCCTCCACCAGGGCCAGGTCGGCCCGGCTGCCATGCCACTGGAAGCTGTCCTGCAGCCAGCGCTCACCGCAGAGCAGCGGGTCGAGGTTGCGGCAGGGCAGGCCGCTCACCCGGCTGAGCAACTGCGGATCGAGGTAGTCGGGCCCCACCTTGAAGGGCTGCAGCCGCAGGCCCCGGCTGCGGGCCAGGGCGGCCAGGCTCACACTCAGCAGGGTCTTGCCGCTGCCGCTGCTGGGCGCGGCGATCAGACAGGGCACCTCAGGCGGGCAGCAGCCGGGCGGCGATCGGCGCCGCTGCCGCCAGCAGCGGGTTGGTGGTGTCGTGGCCGCCCGAGAGCAGCCGGGCCAGCTCTTCCTCCTCGCTCTCATTGGGGAGCGGCACCACGTCTTCCTCGAGTTCCATCGAGGCCATGCCTCCGGCCTCCAGGCGCATGCAGCCCCCGGATTCGGAGCAGAGGATCACACACAGGGGCGGCCGCCCTTCCGGTGCACAGATCAGGCGCAGGCCCACCAGGGCGCCGGGATGGATCTTGGGGCTGCCCACCGGCACAGGCATCAGCCGGAACTGCACCGGCGAGCCATCCCTGCGGCGGAACTCGGCGCCGATCCCCTCTTCATGGGCGCCGCTGCCGCAGCCGTCCACGGGCACGGCGTAGGACTCCACCAGCTCCCAGCCGAGCCGGTCGGCCAGCCAGGCCGCCAACAGCAACCCCTTGAGCGGGTGGTCGCCCTCCACATCGATGTCCAGCTGCACCACGTGGTCGAGGGCATTGCGGCGCGAGGGCGGATCGAACACCATCGCCAGGGATTCACGCCAGGTGCGCAGCCGCAGCCAGTTGAGGTCGTTCACCGCCTGGCCGGCGGCGATCCGCTGCACCAGCAGGTCGATGCAGCGCCGGGGCCGGCCCAGGGAGCTGTCCACCACCAGGCGCCTGGTGGGCGGTGCCAGGGCCTCCAGCAGTTCGGGGGCCTCGTCGAGGCTGCTGTTCCACCACACCCAGCAGGGCAGGTCGTCGGCGATCAGGGGCAGCACCAGATCCAGCTGCTGCTTGAGCACCTCGCGGCCGCCGCGCAGCACCACCACATCGCCGCAGGCGGAGCCGCCGCCGCCCTCCTCCGGCAGGGGGCAGTAGGCGGCCACGAGGGTTTCCAGCGGCCTCGACTCCTCCAGGGTGGGAGCCAGGGTGATCAGGCGCCGCGGCATGTGGGCGCTGATCGCCCCGTCCACGAACTGGCCGCGCTGGTCTTCGGCGCTGGCGCTGCCGGCCTGCTGGCCCAGGCGCCAGGCCAGGCGCTGGTCCATCACGGCGGTGCTGAAGGGCAGGTCCAGATCGGGCACGGCGGCCTTGGCCGCCTCGATCAGGTTGGGGTCCAGCAGGCCGGTGAGCGGTCCAGGGATGCGGCCGGTGCGGATCAGGTGCTGCTGCAGCCAGGAGGGCTCGTACACCACCAGGCTGAAGGTGGGCGCTCCGCTGGCATGCTGCAGCCCCTCTCCCCAGAGGTGCTCCAGGTAGCTGGCCACATCGGCGGGCGGCAGGGCGGTGGGGACCTGAAGCGTGAGCTGGGGGGACATCAGCAGGTGGCGGTGGAGGCTGAAACGGGAGCTGTCACAGGCGAGGCGCAGCTGAGCGGGGGGTGGGGCTCAGGGGCGGCGCCACACCAGGTCGTCCTCGGCCAGCAGGTTGTCGGCGGCGGCCGGACCCCAGGTGCGGGCCTCGTAGGGCTGCACCGGCAGTTGCCAGGGCGCATCCTCGATCAATTTGATCAGCGGGGTGTAGAGCCTCCAGGCGGCTTCCACTTCGTCGCTGCGGGTGAACAGGGTGGGCTCCCCCAGCATGGCGTCGGCGAGCAGGCGCACGTAGCCCTCATCACTCGGCTCGCCGAAGGACTCGTCGTAGCTGAAGGCCATGTCCACCGGGCGGCTGCGCATGCCGGAGCCCGGAGACTTCACCTCGAACTTGATCTCGGCGCCCTCGTCGGGCTGGATCCTCAGGATCAGCTGGTTGGGGGTGGGGGCGCGCCGGCGGCATCGAACAGGTGCACCGGAGCCTTGCGGAAGGTGAGCACCACTTCGGAGAGCCGTTTGGGCAGGCGCTTGCCCGTGCGCAGGTAGAAGGGCACCCCCTGCCAGCGCCAGTTGTTGATGAACAGCTTCATGGCCACGTAGGTCTCGGTGGTGCTGTTCGGATCCACACCCTGCTCCTCGCGGTAGCCCTGAATCGGACTGCTGCGGCTGCCACCGGCGCTGTACTGGCCGCGCACGCAGCACTTCCAGGGCTCATCCTCATGGGCCAGGTGGGCGGCCTGCAGCACCTTGGCCTTCTCGTTGCGGATCGCCTCGGCGTCGAAGCGGCCGGGTGGCTCCATGGTGGTGAGCGCCAGCATCTGGGTGAGGTGGTTCTGCACCATGTCCCGCAGGGCGCCTGAGGTCTCGTAGTAGCCGGCCCGCTCTTCCACCCCCACGGTTTCAGCGGCCGTGATCTGCACGTTGGCGATGTAGTTGCGGTTCCAGATCGGCTCGAAGATGGTGTTGGCAAAGCGCAGCACCAGGATGTTCTGAACGGTCTCCTTGCCCAGGTAGTGGTCGATCCGGAAGATCTGTTTCTCCTTGGCGCAGCCCAGCACCACCCGGTTCAGCTCCTGGGCGCTGGGGTAGTCGGTGCCGAAGGGCTTCTCGATCACCACGCGGCTGCGCTCGCTGTCGCTGAGCAGGCCGGCGGCGGCCAGGGCGCGGGTGCCGCTGCCGTAGAAGGCGGGCGATACGGAGAGATAGAAGGTGCGGTTGCCCCGGGTGGCCCGCATCCGGTCGATCGCTTCGAGCCGCTCCCCCATGGTCACGATCGTGGCGGGGTTGGAGAGGTCGGCCGACTCATAGAACAGGCCGGCGGCGAAGTTCTCCCAGGCGACGGGGTCCTCGGCGATCACGTCGCTGAGGGAGCTGGCCATGCGTGAGCGAAACTCCTCGTCGCTCCAGGGGCGGCGGGCGCAGCCGAGCACGGCGAACTCACTGGGCAGGCGCCGCTGGCGGTGCAGCTCGAACAGGGCCGGGATCAGCTTGCGGTGGGTGAGATCACCGCTGGCCCCGAAGATCACGATGATCTGGGGGGCGATGACCCGCTCCTGGCGCAGGCCGACCCGCAGCGGATTGGTGAGAACGGCGGCCATGGAGCACCCAGTGATCCCTCTGGTTTAACGGCGCCAGCGGCAAAGCCCAGACCAGAGGTGCCTTTGTGATCCGCTCTGTGAGCGAACAAGAAAAAAGCCCGCCTGCTGGCGGGCACCTGGGTCAGTAGGTTTCCACGTGCCAGCGGTCGGCCTTCTTGAGCTGGGGCCTCAGCTCGCTCCAGTCGATGCCCTTGGCGGCGGCAGCGGTGGTCATGGCCTCGTCGATGCCCGGCTCCATGCCGCGCAGACCGCACATGTACACGTGGGTCTTGGGATCTTCGATCATGGTGAAGATCTCATCGGCATGCTCCAGCACCCGGTCCTGGATGTACATGCGGCCATCCCTGCTGTTCTTCTGCTCGCGGCTGATCGCCTTGGTGTAGCGGAAGTTGTCGGGGAACTGGCTGAGGTAGTGCTCGAAGTCGGCGTCGTAGAGCAGGTTGGGGGTGGTGGGCACGCCCATGAACAGCCAGGCCTTGCCGCGGAAATGCCAGCCGTTCTTCTCCCGCTCAGCCGGCTCGAACATGCGGCGCAGGTAGGCCCGCATCGGCGCGATGCCGGTGCCGGTGGCCAGCATGATCACGTTGGCCTCCTCATCCTCAGGCAGGAGCATCTCCTTGCCCACCGGACCGGTGATCCTCACCTTGGCCCCGGGGTCGATGTCACACAGGAAGGAGGAGCAGACGCCGTTGATGGTGGCGCCGTCCAGCTCGTACTGGAGCTGGCGCACGCACAGCGACACGGTATGGGCCTCCATGTTGTCGCCGTGGCGGGTGCTGGCGATCGAGTACAGGCGGAGCTTGTGGGGCTTGCCCTTGGCATCGGTGCCGTCGGGGATGATGCCGATGCTCTGGCCCTCCACGTAGTGGAGCTGGGGATCGCCGCCCGCCAGGTCGAAGGTGATGTGGTTCACCCGGCCGATGGCTCCTTCGGCCAGCAGGCTGTAGTTCTCGGTGACGGTGCCGACGAACGGATCCTTGGGCTTGTAGAGGTTGACCGGGACGGCGGCGTGGGACACGGCAGCTGGTTTCGAGGGGTTGGGGGCTGGGGCAGGGGCCGCTGCGGCGGCAGGAGCCGAGGCGGCGTCGCCTGGGGCGGCAGACAGCCCATCCGCCATCTCCACCGCCTTGATCCGTCCGCCCTGGCGGGCGATGGTCTGGAAGATGGTCTGGAGCTGGGCGAAGGGCACGGTGAAACGACGCTCGGCCTGGCGCTGGCGGCCGATGCCGAACGCCTCGACCACCACGCTCACCATGCGGCTGTCGGACTGGGAGGCACTGCCCGTTGAAACACGCATGATGGCTGGGCCCTGGCAAAAATCCGGCTGATCATAGGAAACACACCGGATCGTCGATCTCAGGAGATTGCGTTTAGGTTTGTGATGCAGCACACACCGACTCCATTGGCGCAGCGCCTGGCATCGCCTCTCGCCGCAACTCCCGTGGCTGCCGGACCCGAGGTGAGTGGTTCGATGTCTTCCGCCACCGGGTCCCCTGCCACCAGTTCCGCCGACACGGGCAGCTGTCGCCTCGACACCATCCAGCAGGAGATGGAGTATCTGGCCAACGGCACCCGCCGCCTGGCTGTGCAGCTGCGGTTGCCGCTCCATGCCGACTGCCTCTGGGCCGTGCTCACGGACTATCCCAACCTCAGCAGCTTCATCCCGAACCTGGCCAGCTCCCGCCAGCTCTGGCGCCGCGGTAACCGGGTCTGCCTGGAGCAGGTGGGCACCCAGCAGTTCTGTGGCCTGCGCTTCAGTGCCAAGGTGGAACTGGAACTGGTGGAACACCGTGAAGCCGGCGAGCTGCGCTTTGCGATGCGCCAGGGCGACTTCCGGCGCTTCGAGGGGGTCTGGCGGATCGGCCAGGAATCCGGGCGCAGCATCCCGGAAAGCAGCCTGCTCTACGAGCTGATCGTGCAGGGCCGGCCCGGCATGCCGCTGGGTTTGATCGAGCAGCGCCTGCGCAAGGACCTGGCCAGCAACCTGCGCGGCGTCCAGCTGGAGGCGATGCGCCGGGCCGCCATCAACTGAGTGTTCTGCTCAGAGCTGGGAGTAACGCATCAGCGGGAGTCACCCTCTGGTGTGATCAACCGGCCCCGTGATCCATCCGGTGTCTCCCGATCGGGTTGGAATCGATGCAGCCATACCTGAGCTGGACAGACTTGAAGCAGCCCAAAGCCAAACCAAGGGCTGTAGTTCTATGGGATGGGTGGAACCATCTCGGCTCAAACTCCGATCCCCAAGCCCACAACCTTCCATGCTGCCCAGCAGCATGAATCAATACCCCCAAGGGGATTCGAACCCCTGTCGCCTCCGTGAAAGGGAGGTGTCCTAGGCCTCTAGACGATGGGGGCGAGGCCACAGCAGAAGCAACGGCAGAACCGGTTTCTGAACCGCAGTGCTGATGGGAGGAAGCTACGGGCCAGGGTGACCCTTCGTCAAGGCAGGTTGGTCCTGCCCGCTCCAGACCGGCACGCTCACGTGGAAGCAGGCCCCCTCCCCCGGCTCCGACACCACCCAGATGCGGCCGCCGTGGACCTCGGCGATGCGGCGGCACACCGACAGGCCCACGCCATAGCCGGAGGTGGTGTCGGCGGTCTGGGGCAACCGCACCCGGTCGAGAAAGATCTGCTTCTGCTGGGCGGCGGGAATGCCAGGGCCGCTGTCTCCCACGCTCACCTCCAGCCACTGCTGGGTGCGGTGCAGCAGGGTCAGTCTCACCTCCCCCCCGAAGGGGAACTTGAAGGCGTTTTCCAGCAGGTTGAGCAGAACCTGGTGCAGCCGCCGCTCGTCGCCGTAGCGTCCGGCAGGTCGGCCGGGATGTCGGTGATCAGCCGCAGCGCCTTGCCCACCCAGAGCTTCTCGAGTTCGAGGATGGCCTCGGCGGCCAGCTTGCCGAGGCTCAGGCGCTTGGGGTTGAACAGGGCCTCCCAGCGGGTGGTGCCCACCTCCAGCAGATCCTTGGAGAGGGCCTCGATGTCATCGAGACGGCGGCGCACCACCTCCTGGTAGCGGCGCTCATCGATCTGGCCGAGCTGGTGGCTCTGCAGGGCCAGCTTGGCGGCGGTGAGGGGGGTGCGGAGTTCATGGGCGACCATTCGCAGCAGCCGTTCCTGGATGCCCAGGCGCTCGATCAGGGTTTCGTTCTCCTGGCGCATCACCAGCAGCTGGTCCTCCAGTTGCAGCTCCCGCCGCGAGCGGCTGGCCTCGAGATCGAGGCTGCCGCGGTTGATGCCGAGGTCGTTGACCACGGCCAGCTGCTGCCAGCGCGGTAGCCAGCTCTGCAGCCGCGGGCTGATCGGACTGCCGGCAAACACCTGGCGGGGCGCGGGGGAGAGCTTCACCAGGGCCGGGGTGGCGAGCAGCCGGTGCAGCTCCAGCAGTTGCGGCTGCCGGCGCGGATCAGCGATCTCCAGCTTCACCTCGAAGCCCAGATCGTCGCGTTTGAGCACCTGCAGCAGGGCCCGCAGATCGGCACTGGCCAGCTGCTGGCCGGTGGCCACAAGCAGCAGGTTCAGCACCTGGGGGCCCACCTGGGTCGCGCTCGCGCCTGTGGTCGTGCCCGCGCCCGTGGCCGTGCTCGTGGAGTCCTCGTTCACAGCTCCCACGTTATGGCGTCTGGGCGGTGGCGGCTCAGCGTGGCTAGGACAAGGGCAGGGCCTGCCGCGTGTTGGCACCTCCTGGGTTCAAGGTCCGTGCCCAGGATGCCCCTGTGCCCAGGACGCCACAGCCATCCCCCTTGCTGGAGAGCCTCCTCCGGAGCCACCGAACCCATGCCGAGCACCCCGCCGCCCCGCATCCAGCTGGACAGCAACCTGAAGCGTTGGTTTGCCCGCAATCTCGGACTCTGGAAGTCGCGCCGGGTGTATTTCTTCGCGGATGGCGAAACCCTGCTGGTGGAGATGATGCTGCGGGTGCAGGCCTTTGATTCGCCTCTGGATGGGGATGCGGCCTACCGCTTCACCTGGTGGCCGGAGAAGGAGTTCGATTTCTTTGAGCGCAAGCCCCAGTACCCCCGCACCGGCACCATGGAGGCCGTGCTCTGTGGCCACCAGCTGCAGCGCAGCAGCGGCTATCTGCAGGAGAGTGCGGCGGAGCAGAGTTCAGCCGCCAGCCTGATCCGGCAGGTGGATGAGCACGAGCTGATCTTCACGTCGCACTATGGCGATTGGACCATCCTCGAGCACATTCGCCTCGTGGACCAGGACCGCTACCGCTCACGCTCCATCTACTCCTGGCGTCATGGGGCCCTGGAGATCGCTGAAAACCACCATGAGCTGCACCTGGAGCCGGCCGGGGAGCTGCTGCAGAGCTGAGACGCCGCCGAAGATCTGAGGCCCCTGGCCGCAGCGGTGATGCAGCATGGGTTGATTCTCAGTGCGTGCTGCTTGTGGGTTGCCGATCGGGCCGCGCCGGGCTCCTGGCCCTGCCGCTGCTGGCGCTGCTGGCCGCGCCCCGTCCGCTTCAGGCCGCTGCGGCCACCGAGGCCGACATGCTGCTCTACACCCGCATCGCGGCGCTCAACGTCTGTGTGGCCCTGGTGGCAGAGGTGCCCTTCGACAAGGCCGTGGTGATTGCCGGTGAGACGATCGCCCGGGTGATCCGGGGCGAGCACGACAGTGCCATTGAGCAGCTGGGCAGTCAGCCCCTCAGCCTTGATGAGCTGCGCCGGGGCTCGATCAACTCGGCTGTGCTGGGGGCTGCTGAGGTCTGTCCCGACCAGTTGCCCGAGTCGGTGCGCCGTGATGTGGAGGCGGCCGTGCAGCGGGTCACCGGATCGGAGGCGATTCCGCCGCCGCCCCAGCCGGCGACCCTCCCTCCCGGCGACGCCGCCAACTGATCCCCAGCCAGCTCCTCCCTCTCCCCCCGTCTCCCGGTTCCATGGCCACGGTGCACCGCTGCGACTACCGCCCCGCCCCCTGCCTGCTGGACCGCACCGACCTGACGGTGCGGCTGTTCGACGACCACACCGAGGTGGAGGCCCGCCTGGCGCTGCGGCCCAACCCAGCCGCAGAGCCAGGGCCGCTGGAGCTGCGCGGCCTGGACCTGGAGCTGCTGGAGCTCCAGCTCGACGCCGAACCCCTGGAGGCGTCGGCCTATGGGCTTCTGGACGACGGCCTGGTGCTGCGGCAACCGCCCCAGCGCCCCTTCGTGCTGCGCAGCCTGGTGCGGATCCATCCCGAGCACAACACCACCCTGGAGGGGCTCTATGTGAGCAGTGGCCTGTTCACGACGCAGTGCGAGGCCGAGGGGTTCCGCCGCATCACCTATCACCCCGACCGCCCCGATCTGCTCAGCCGCTTCCAGGTGCGGATCGAGGCCGATCGGCTGGCCTGCCCGGTGCTGCTCTCCAATGGCAACTGCGTGGAGGGCGGCGCGCTGGCGGGCGAGCCCGGGCGCCATTACGCCATCTGGGACGACCCCTTCCCCAAGCCCTCCTACCTGTTTGCCCTGGTGGCGGGCCAGCTGGAGGAGGTGCGCGAGTGCTTCACCACCGCCAGTGGCCGCACGGTGCAACTGCGGCTGCATGTGGAGGCGGGCGACAGCCCCTTCACGGCCCATGCCATGGCCTCCCTGAAGCGGGCGATGGCCTGGGATGAGCAGCGCTATGGGCTCGAGTACGACCTCGATGAGTTCAACATCGTGGCGGTGCGTCACTTCAACATGGGCGCTATGGAGAACAAGAGCCTCAATATCTTCAACTCCAAGCTGGTGCTGGCGGATCAGGAAACGGCCACGGATGCTGAGCTTGAGCGAATCGAAAGTGTGGTGGCCCATGAATATTTCCATAACTGGACGGGCAATCGCATCACCTGCCGCGACTGGTTCCAGCTCTCCCTGAAGGAGGGCCTCACGGTGTTCCGGGACCAGAGTTTCAGCGCTGATCTGCACGGCGCGGCCCTCAACCGCATCGAAAACGTGTCGATGCTGCGCAACACCCAGTTTCGAGAAGATGCCGGCCCCACGGCCCATCCGGTGCAGCCCGATGCCTACCAGGCCATCGATAACTTCTACACCACCACCATCTATGAGAAGGGCGCGGAGGTGATCCGGGCGCTCCACACCCTGCTGGGTGAGGAGACGTTCCTGCAGGGAATGGCGCTCTACGTGAGCCGCCACGACGGCTCCGCCGCCACCTGTGACGACTTCGTGCAGGCCATGCAGGATGCCGCCGAAGCCGCCTGGGCCGCGGGTACCCCGGAGGCGGCCCGCTTTGATGTGGATCAGTTCCGGCGTTGGTATCACCAGGCGGGCACGCCGGTGCTGCAGATCCACCGCCACTGGGACGGCGAGCGGGGCGAGCTGGAGCTGGTGATCCGGCAGCACACTCCTCCCACCCCTGGCCAGCCCGACAAGCAGCCCCTGGTGATTCCCCTGGCCCTGGGCCTGATCGATCAGGCCGGGGAGCCCCTGACCGTGCGGCTGCAAGGGGAAGACGAGGCCACGGCGGCTGCGGCCCAGCGGCCCCTCAGCTGGGGGCAGGGCACCCGCCTGCTGGTGGTGGAGGCCGAGCAGCAGCGGCTGCGTCTGGTGGGCCTGCCGCGCCAGGCCCACCCCCCCGCCCTGTCGCTGCTGCGTCAGTTCTCGGCGCCGCTGAAGCTGGAGATCGGCCGCCCCAGCAGCGAGCTCGTGCACCTGCTGGCCCACGACAGCGAGGCCTTCGCCCGCTGGGATGCCGGCCAGGGGCTGCTGCGCCAGGCCGTGCTCGCCCGGGCCGCTGGCCAACCCGATGGCGGTCTGGAGGATGCCCTGATCACGGCCTTTGCCCGCATCCTGCACGACCCGCGGCTCTCGGAGGCCAGCCGCGCCATGCTGCTGGCCCAGCCGGGGCTGGCGGAGCTCGAGGACGGCCCAGGCGTGCCCGATCCGCCTGCCCTGTTTGCGGCCCTGGAGGCCCTGAGGAGCCTGTTCGGGGCGGCCCTGGCGGCGCCCCTGCAGGCGGCCCTGGAGCGTTGCACCCCGCAATGGAGTCTGGACTGGCCGGACGGCAGTGGTGCCCGGATGCTCACCGGCACGATCTGGAGCTGGCGCGCCGCGGCCGGGGATCCCGCGGTGATCGCCGCGGCCCGGGCGGCCGTGGATGGCCCCTCGATGACTCTGGCGCGGGCCGGCCTGCGGGCCCTGCAGGCCCGGGAGATTCCCGAGCGGCAGGAGGCGGTCGACGCCTTCTACCAGCGCTGGCAGTCCAGGCCCGTGATCCTGGATGCCTGGTTTGCCCTGGAGGCCTCGGCCCCCTTCGCCGATGGTCTGGAGCGGGTGCAACGGCTGCTGCAGCACCCTCGCTTCGATCCGGCAGCCCCCAACTCCGTGCGGGCGGTGCTCGGTGGCCTGGCCGGCAACCCGCCCGTGTTCCATGCCGCCGATGGCAGCGGCTACCGCTTCATGGCCAGCCAGATCGCGGCCCTCGACCGCCGCAACCCGATCACCGCCTCGCGCCTGGCCAAGGTGTTCAGCCGCTGGCAGAGCTATGGCCCCGGCCGTGGCGGCCAGATGCGCCAGGCCCTCGAGAGCCTGGCGGCGTCAGAGCTGTCCACCAACAGCCGCGAGGTGGTGGAGCAGTGCCTGGGAGCTGCCTGAGCTGGCTGAGCCGCTTCTGGCTCCTGCCGCACTGATCAGCGGCCCCTGCGGTTCACCTCCTCGTGCAGCTTGCGGAAAGCCGCCTTGCGGGAGGCGCCGCCCTCCGGGCCGGCGTGGACGCCCCAGAGCCCTTCCCAATAGAAATAGATCACGCCATGGCCCCGGGCGGTGGCCAGTTTCACCTTCTCCCGCAGGGTGGTCATGTTGGGGGTGCGGCCGCCGAAGCCCGCCAGGATGCCGATCTCCACAGGCATGCCCCACTCCTTGGCCTTCACCAGGGCCGGTTGGTCGAGATCCTTGGCGAAGCCCCGCACCGAGTAGGCGTAGTTCTGCACGATCAGGTCGTCCACCAGCTCGCCCACCGACCACAGCTCCCAGTCCTGCAGCCAGCGGTTGTAGGCGAAGCGGAACGGACCGGGCGAGAGGCTGATCACCCGCTCAGGCGGTTGACCCAGCCGGCCGCGGCCCGAGCTGGCATCCAGCTCATTCAATTGCTGCCGCAGCTCCCGCAGCAGGCTGGTGAGCTGCTGGCGGCGCCACTTCATCCAGAATCGGTCGGTGTGGTTGGCGGGCGGCTCCACCCCCTTCTCGGCCCGGTAGAGCTGGCGGGTGTAGGGGTCGTAGCCGAGTTCCACCGGCCAGGCGAAGTGGTCGTCGAGCTGGATGCCATCCACGTCACAGCGCTGCACGATCTCGGTGATCAGGCCGAGAAAGCGCTGGCGCACTCCCGGGTGGGCCGGGTTCAGCCACACCATGGTGGTGCCGTGCATCTCCACGCCCGTGCTGCCGTTGCGGCGCTGCAGCACCCATTCCGGCCGCTCCCGCACGATGGCGGCATTGGCCGGCTCCATCAGGCCGTACTCGAACCAGGGGATCACCTCCATGCCGCGCCGCCGGGCGCTGCGGGTGAGCCGGCAGATCGGATCGAGGTTGGGGTTGGCCTTGGCCAGAGCCGGTTCCATCGGCGCGTGGCGCGAGCGGTGGAACGTGGTGCCCCGGCTCCAGACGTTCGGGTAAAGGGTGGTGAAGCCACTCCTGGCCAGATCGTCCACGGCCCGATCGATGCGTGCGCCGTCGTAGTAGAGGGTGCTGGGGCTGTTGGTGAGCCACACGCCGATACGGCGAGGCTGGGGCGTGGCGCTGCGGGCCGCCGCTCCGATCGGCAGGCCCACCACCGCGGCGAGGAGCACGTTGAGGCTCACCGGCAGCAGGGCCTTGAGCCGGCTGCCCCGCTTCAGGGGCGGCGGGGCCACGGCAGGAGTGGTCAGCGGAACATCGAGCTCACGGAGCTTTCTTCGTGGATGCGCCAAATCGCCTCGCCCAGCATGTTGGCTACCGATAGCACCCGGAGCTGGGGGAAGTGGCGCTCCTCGGCCAGGGGGATGCTGTTGGTCACCACCACCTCCTCAAACAGGCCAGGCTCGGAGAGCCGCTCCACCGCCGGGGGGGAGAAGACGGCGTGGGTGGCGCAGCAGAACACCCGGGCAGCCCCGTTGCGGCGCAGCAGCCGGGCGCCCTGGGCGATCGTGCCGCCGGTGTCGATCATGTCGTCGATCAGCACGGCGGTCTTGCCGGCCACATCGCCGATCACGGTGAGACTCTCCGCCACGTTGTGGGCGGCGCGGCGCTTGTCGATGATCGCCAGGGGGGCGTCGTCCATCTGCTTGGCGAAGGCCCGGGCCCGGGCCACGCCGCCCACGTCCGGCGACACCACCACCATCTCGTCGAGATGGCGGGTGCGCAGGTAGTCCACCAGCACCGGCGAGCCGTAGATGTGGTCGCAGGGGATGTCGAAGTAGCCCTGGATCTGGGAGGAGTGCAGATCCATGGCCAGCACCCGGTCCACGCCGCTCTTGGTGAGCAGGTTGGCCACCAGCTTGGCGGTGATCGATTCGCGGCCGGCTGTCTTGCGGTCGGCGCGGGCGTAGCGTAGTAGGGGATCACGGCGGTGACCTGCCGGGCCGAGGCCCGTTTGCAGGCATCCACCATGATCAGCAGCTCCATCAGGTGGTCGTTCACCGGGGCGCAGGTGGGCTGCACCAGGAACACGTCGCAGCCGCGGATCGACTCCTGGATCTGGATGTAGGTCTCGCCGTCGGCGAAGCGCTTGATCACCCGCGGACCGTCCGGCACGCCGAGATAGGCGCCGATCTCCCGGGCCAGGTCGTGGTTGGAGGTGCCACTGAACAGGCGCAGCCGCCTGGTGTCGTGGGCGGCTTCGGTGCCGGTGCGCTCCTGTGCCAGCCGATCGGCGGTGATGAAACTGGTCACGGCGGGCGCAGACGCGTCGGCTCAAGTCTGATGGTAGAAGCGAGCCGGTCCCCACAACTGCAAACAACCATGACGCTTTCCGAGGCGCTCCACTCCGGGGAGCGGGGTTCAGCTCTGGGCTTGCCGCCCCTGCCGCCCCGACTGGTGCTGGTGGCGGCCGGCCCGCCCGAGTCGGTGTGCGCCCTGCTGCAGCAGGCGGCTCCAGCCCTGGCGAGGGTGCTGGGGGCTGGCCTGGGCACGGGTTTGGGGGCGAGTCTGGGCACGAGCGCCGCACCGGGCCTGGTTGAGGGGCCCGGCTGTGGGGAGCCCGCCGGGGAACTGGCCGCCCTGCTGGCCGGCGAGCCCCCGTTCGATCACTCGCTAATGGATCCGTCGCCAATGAACCAGTCGGCATCTGATCGGTCGGCGCCAGGGCCCGTGCTGGTGCCGCTGCGGCTCGATCCGGGGTTCAGCCTGGAGAACGGCAGTTGCTGGGCCGAGGCCCTGGGGGCCTGGCGCCAGCCCACGGTGGCGGTGCTGGGCGCCGAGCAGCTGCGCAGTGGGCTGCCGGCGGCCATCCGCCCCCTGCTGCGCCAGCAGCGGTGCCCCTGGCCGGCCTGGTGCAGTGGGGCCTGCCCTGGGAGCCGGAGCGCCGTCGCCGCGAGGCCTTGCCCTGGCTCGGGGCCCTGGACAGCACCGCTGCCGCCGCCGCTGCCGATTCCCATGACCTGGGGCGCCATCTGGCCCTGGCCCTTCGCCTGGCCTGCACCAAGCTGGGCTAGGCGTTCAGGAGCCGGCGGCGGTCGCCGCCGGTGGGGGCCAGAGGTCACTGGGCGCCGACTTGGCGACCTGCCGCAGGTCTGATCCGCCGGCCGCTGCCTTGTTGCCGTCCTTGGCCGCATCCTTGGGGGGAGGGGCCAGGGGCACGGTGGCAAAGCTCACGCTCTGGCCCGGCTTCAGGGTGGCGGCCATCAGGCTGAGCACCTCGGCGGGGGTGAGGTTGCTCTCCACCTGACCCCTGAGGCTCTGGACCAGGGCCGGGATGTCCTGGCTGCGGCCGGGGGTGTTGAGCTCCCTGAGCAGGCTGCGCATCACCGCTTCCTGGTTGGCGCTGCGGCTCTCGATCGGCCGGCTGGGGTCGCGGTAGCGCACCAGCTGCTCCACCTTGGCGCCCTTGAGCCGCTGGACGCCGCTCTGGAGGTCGATCTTGAGTCCCTGGCGCTTGTCCTCGTAGACCATGGTGCTGCCGGGATTCACCTCCAGGGCGCCGAGGCCATCCACGAGGCTGCGCAGGGCGCCGCGGCTCAGCACCAGATAGCGATCCGGTTCGGTGCTGGCGAGCCCCACCAGGTTGCGGGCGGCGTCGGCCGTGAGCGCGACACCGCCCTGGCGGTAGAGGCTGCCGAGCGACTTGAGCCCGCTGCTGCCGGGCAGCTGCACCGCCAGGGCGGTGGGCAGGTTGAGCACCTGCAGGGGGCCGCCGGGGTTGACGCGCAGCAGCAGCAGGGCGTCGGCATTGGCGGCTCCGGCGGGGGCGGCCTTGTTGTTGGGGTCCTGCAGTTGATCGGCGTCCACCCCGATCACCAGCACCGTGACGGCGCGGCTGGGCGGCTTGGCCAGATCGGCGAGCGCGTCAGGCGCCTCGGAGCCGCCGCTCGGGTCTGACTCGGGCCAGAGCACCCCCAGCAGGGCGAGGCCAACCGCGGCGCCCACACCCACAAGGGCGAAGCGCAGCAGCACGACCGGTCGCAGCCAGGCGAAAAGCTTGATGCCTCCCAGGGGGGAGCTGCGCCGCTGGGCGGGGGATGGGGCCGGTTGGGACCTGGGGCTGGGGGGCATCGGGATCGCTGGGCGCCCGCTCATCACTGGTCGTCCACTCTGACTCACCCTCTGCAGGGCCCCACCCGATAGGTTGAGCACCAGCGAGAGGCCCTGCCTTGCCGGCCCGTTCCCCATCCCCGTCTGGCGGCTCCCTGGCTCCCCATGAACGGGCCCGTCCCCTTGCCAAGGGCAGTGTGTATCCCGCCAAGGAGCTCTGCAGCCAGTGCGGGCTCTGCGACAGCCGCTGGGTGGCCTATGTGCGGCAGAGCTGCGCCTTCCTCACCCAGCGCTTCGAGGCCATGGAGGCCGCCGCCCACGGGCGCAGCCGGGATCTCGACAACGAGGACGAGCTCTACTTCGGCGTGCATCAGCGGATGCTGAGCGCCCGCCTGCGCCAGCCCCTGGAGGGGGCCCAGTGGACCGGCATCGTCAGCCGCATCGGCGTGCGCGCCCTGGAGACCGGGCTGGTGGACGCCGTGCTCTGCGTGGGCCAGAGCGAGACGGATCGCTTCACCCCTGTGCCGCGCCTGGCCCGTACGCCCGAGGAGGTGCTCAGCGCCCGGGTGAACAAGCCCACCCTCTCGCCCAACCTGGAGGTGCTCGAGCAGCTGCCCGGCAGTGGCATCCGCCGGCTGCTGGCCATCGGCGTGGGCTGCCAGATCCAGGCGTTGCGTGCCGTGCAGCCCACCCTTCCCCTCGATGAGCTCTACGTGCTGGGTCTGCCCTGCGTCGACAACGTGTCCCGCGAGGGCCTGCAGACCTTCCTGGAGAGCACCGTGAGCTCCCCCGACACGGTGGTGCACTACGAGTTCATGCAGGATTTCCGCATCCACTTCCGCCACAGCGACGGCCGCACCGAAACCGTGCCCTTCTTCGGGCTCGACACGCCCAAGCTCAAGGATGTGTTCGCCCCCAGCTGCCTGAGCTGCTTCGACTACACCAATGCCGGCGCGACCTGGTGGTGGGCTACATGGGGGCCAGTTTCGGGCGGCAGTGGATCACCGTGCGCAACCCCCTGGGCCAGCGGCTGCTTGACCTGGTGGAGCCGGAGCTCGAGGTGGCCCCCGTGACCAGCCGCGGCGATCGCCGCGCCGCCGTGCAGCAGGGCATCGAGGCCTACGACAAGGCCGTGAAGCTGCCGCGCTGGCTCGCTGATGTGATCGGGGGGTTCGTGCAGCGCTTCGGTCCGAAGGGCCTGGAGTATGGCCGCTTCTCGATCGATTCCCATTTCACCCGCAACGCGCTCTGGGTGCGACGCCATCATCCTGAGAAGGCCGAGGCCCACATCCCGGCCTTCGCCAAGAAGATCGTGAGTCGCTACCGGTTGCCCTCAGCGTGAGTCAGGTTCTCTCCGCCGCCCGGCGTCGCTGTGGTGTGTTGCTCCACCCCACGGCCCTGCCCGGGCCCGGCCCCTGCGGAAGCTTCGGCGCCGAGGCCCACCACTGGATCGAACTCCTGGCCGAACATCACATCGGTCTGTGGCAGCTGTTGCCTCTGGCCCCCACCGACGGCACGGGCTCGCCCTACAGCTCCCCCAGCGGCTCGGCCCTGAACCCCTGGCTGCTGGATGGGGACCAGCTGGTGCAGGAGGGCCTGCTCACGGAGGCCGATCGCCAGGCGCTGCCCGGCAACGCCAGCACCGAGCGCCTCGATCTGGAGGTGATGCCCCAGCGCTGCGCCGCCCTGGCCGCCGCCCTGGCGCGCCGCTGGCCCCAGCAGGACGAGGCCGCCCAGCAGGCGTTCGCGAGCTGGCGCCACAGCCAGCGCCACTGGCTGGAGGATCACTGCCGCTTCATCGTGCTGCGGCAACAGCAGGGCGGCCGCCCCTGGTGGGAGTGGCCCGAGCCGCTGGCCCGGCGTCAGCCCCAGGCCCTGCGCCAGCTGGATCGTGATGGTGCCGGCGCGCTCCTGGAGCAGGCGCTGCTGCAGTGGCAGCTGCAACGCCAGTGGCAGGCCCTGCGCCGGCGCGCCCACAGCTGCGACCTCGACCTGGTGGGCGACCTGCCCTTCTATGTGGCCCATGACAGCAGCGACGTCTGGTGTCGCCCCTGGCTGTTTTCCCTGGGGAGCGGGGGTGGCCTGGAGCAGCAGAGCGGCGTGCCGCCCGACTACTTCTCCGCCACGGGCCAGCTGTGGGGCACGCCGGTGTACCGCTGGCCCCGGCATCTGATCAGTGGTTTCAGCTGGTGGATGGCGCGGCTGGATCGTCAGTTCGAGCTCTTCGACCGCCTGCGCCTCGATCACTTCCGGGCCCTGCAGGCCTTCTGGAGCGTGCCCGGCGGCGATCCCACCGCCGAGAACGGGTGCTGGCGCTGGTCGCCGGGCAGCCTGCTGTTGCGGCTGCTGTGGTTGCGCTGCTGGATCAAGGGCCAGTTGCGCGATGGTCATCTGCCCCTGATCGCCGAAGACCTGGGCGTGATCACCCCGCCGGTGGAGGCCCTCAGGGATCGCTTCTCCCTGCCCGGCATGAAGATCCTGCAGTTCGCCTTCAACGGCGATGGCGACAATCCCTACCTGCCCGCCAACATCCAAGGCCCAGACTGGGTGGTGTACACCGGCACCCACGACAATCCCACCACCACCGGCTGGTGGCAGGACCTCGACCACGACTCGCGTCAGCGCGTGGAGCATGCCCTGGGCGCGGCGGTGACCGCCCCGGCCTGGCAACTGCTGGAAGCCGCCCTGGCCAGCCCGGCCGATCTGGCCGTGGCGCCCCTGCAGGACCTGCTCGAACTTGACGATCACGCCCGCTTCAACACCCCAGGCACCACCTCCGGCAACTGGACCTGGCGGCTGAACCAGCCGGTGGCCAGCCTCGCCGGACCGCTGAAGGGCCTGGGCGAGATGGCCCACCGCTATCAGCGCGCCTGAGGCTGGAACCGGCCCGGCTCGCCCGGGCTGGCGCGGAGCGATTGACCGAGCCACTGCACAGCTCCAGGCGAGGTGGGCGCTGGCGTGATCCGCAGGGTCCAGGGGGCGCTGAGGCTGAATTCGAGCCGGCCGCTGGCGGCCTTCAGCTCAGTGCTGCCGCCGCCCGCGGTCTCGAGGTTGAGGCTGGCCGGCGCGGCCAGGGTCACCACCAGGGCCCCCCGTGGGCTGATGGCCTGTTGCGGTGGGGCGGCTGCTTGGCTCTGGCGCCGCCAGAGGGCCAGGGCCTGCCCCGCCCCGGCCTGTTGCAGCGGCCGCAGGCTGGGAACAATGGCGAGCAGGGCCTGGTCACTGCCCTGCTTGCCGCCCTGCTCCTGCATCGGCAGCGGCGGAATGGGGCTCACGGCCAGGAGCCCCTCCTGGGCGAGTTGGCGTTGCTGCAGGTTGAGGCCATACACGAGCCCGAGGGTGAGCACGCCGTAGAGCAGGGTGCCCTGCCAGGTGGTGAAGACATCGATCGAGCCAGGCGTGAAGCGCTGCAGTAGCCCGCGTGGCTGCTCCTGCGGCGGCAGCCGGTCGGCCGAGGTCGGCAGCACCCCCTCCAGGCTGCCTGGCTGCAGCTCGAGATGCCGCTCGATCAGGGGCAGCATCGTGCGCAGATAGGCGGCCTCGGGCAGGCGATCGCGCCAGCCGCGCTCCAGGGCCTCCAGCACCGGTGTGCTGATGCGGGTGTCCAGGGCCAGCTGGCGCAGGCTGAGCTGGCGTTCCTCGCGCCGCTGCCGCAGGGCACGCCCTGCCGCCACCAGCGGATCCTCCCTGGCCGGAGCACTGGCGGGGGACGCACGCCGACGCCGCCAGCGCCACAGCCACCGGAAGGGCATGGGCCGTGCCGCTGGAGGCGTGGTGGCAGGGGGCCGGGGCGCTGATGGCGGGCTCAGGACTCGGGGGCGACCAGGGCGTCCCATTCTCGGCGATCAAGGGCTCGCCAGCTTCCCTCCGGCAACGGGCCCAGCCGCAGCGCACCGATGCCGATGCGCTGCAGGTCCAGCACCGGGTGCCCCAGCAGCTGGGCGGTGCGCCGGATCTGGCGGTTGCGTCCCTCGCCCATCTCCAGTTCCAGGCCGGTGCTCCTGGCGCTGTGCTGCAGCACCCGCACGCCCACCGGCTGGCTGGCCTGGCCATCGAGCGGCACGCCCCCGGCCCAGCGCGCCAGGGTGGCCCCACTGGGTCGGCCCGCCACCTGCACCCGATAGAGCTTGCGGTGGCCATGGCGCGGATGGCTGAGCCGCAGGGTGAGGGCGCCCTGGTTGGTGAGCAGCAGGGCCCCCCGCTGTCGGCATCGAGACGGCCGATCGGGTGCAGGCCCCGGCCCCGCCGCAGCTCTGGCGGCAGCAGCTCGAGCACGGTGGGGCGGCCGCGGGGGTCGCTGCAGCTGCACAGCACGCCCACCGGTTTGTTGAGCAGCAGCAGCAGTGGCTCGGCCGCGGGGGCGAGGGGTTCGCCATCCACCGCGATCCGATCGCTGCCGGGATCGGCGCTGTCACCGATCCGGGCGGTGGCTCCATTCACCTGGACCCGGCCGGCGCGCAGCAGGTCTTCGGCCCGGCGGCGGGAGCAGAGTCCAGCCGCCGCGATCAGTTTCTGCAAGCGCTCTCGGGCCATGGACCCATGCTGCAGGAGGCCGGGAAAAGGATGGTAGGTTTACGAAACAGAACTGTTTCGCAATTCTCCGTCATGCCTTCCCTGCCCGTGGCCGCTGCCGATGGGTCTGCTCTGCCTGGTGGCGCCGACCTGGTGCGCAGCTACCTGCGGGACATCGGCCGGGTGCCGTTGCTGAGCCATGAGCAGGAGATCACCCTGGGCCGCCAGGTGCAGGAGCTGATGGCCCTGGAGGAGATCGAACAGGAGCTGACGATGCGTGCCGGGGGTACGGCGCCGGAGCGGCCGGAGCTGGCGGCGGCGGCGGGCCTGAGCCTGCCGGTGCTGAAGAAGCGTCTGCAGGCGGGCCGCCGTGCCAAGGAGCGGATGGTGGCGGCGAACCTGCGGCTGGTGGTGAGCGTGGCGAAGAAATACACCAAGCGGAACATGGAGCTGCTGGACCTGATCCAGGAGGGCACGATCGGCCTGGTGCGGGGCGTGGAGAAGTTCGACCCGACGCGGGGCTACAAGTTCAGTACGTATGCGTACTGGTGGATCCGGCAGGGGATCACGCGGGCGATCGCGGAGAAGAGCCGCACGATCCGGCTGCCGATCCACATCACCGAAACGCTGAACAAACTGAAGAAGGGTCAGCGGGAACTGAGCCAGGAGCTGGGCCGCACGCCCACGGTGAGCGAGCTGGCGGTGTTTGTGGAGCTGCCGGAGGAGGAGGTGAAGGACCTGCTGTGCCGGGCGCGGCAGCCGGTGAGCCTGGAGACGAAGGTGGGTGACGGCGAGGACACGGAACTGCTCGACCTGCTGGCCGGTGATGGGGAGCTGCCGGAGGAGCGGGTGGACGGAGAGTGCCTGAAGGGGGACCTGCGGGCACTGCTGGAGCAGCTGCCTGAACTGCAGGGCCGGGTGCTGAAGATGCGCTACGGCATCGATCCCGCGTCGGCCGAGATGGCTGAGCCGATGAGCCTCACCGGGATCGGTCGCGTGCTGGGCATCAGCCGCGACCGCGTGCGCAACCTCGAGCGCGATGGTCTGGCCGGCCTGCGCCGTCTGGGCAGCGCCGTGGAGGCCTATGTGGCCAGCTGAGCTCGGCTGCTGCTGAGCTCGTCAGCTGCAGGGTTAGCGTCGCCCCGAAGCCCTGCGGCCCCCCGGTCCCCGTCGCTGCCCATGCCGCCTGAGTCGCTGCTGTCCTGGTTGGACCATCGCCGCCGGCTCTGCGACATGGATGTGGAGGAGATCCCCTGGCGGCAGTCGCGGGAGTGGCACTACAGCGGTGGCGCCCTGCAGCACCACTCGGGTGGCTTCTTCAGCATCGTGGGGGTCCAGGCCGAAACCGGCTCCGGCGTCACCCTGCGCCAGCCCCTGATCAACCAGCCTGAGATCGGCATCCTCGGCTTTCTGCTGCAGCGCCGCGGCGGCGTGCCCCATCTGCTGATCCAGGCCAAGCCGGAACCGGGCAACATCGGCCTCTGTCAGGCCGCTCCCTCGGTGCAGGCCACCCGCAGCAACTACCAGCGCCTGCACCACGGCAAGGCCACCCCCTTTCTCGACTTCTTCACCGGCCATGCGGCCGCCCTGGTGCATGCCGACAGCCTGCAATCCGAGCAGGGCACCCGCTTCCTGGGCAAGTACAACCGCAACATGACGGTGGAAGTGCCACCGGAGCTGCCCCTCGACACGCCCGAGGGGTATCACTGGGCCCCGGTACCCGAGGTGTGTGCCCTGCTGGGCACCGACTTCCAGATCAACACCGATGCCCGCTCGGTGCTGGCCAGCTCCGACTGGTCGCTGCTGGCCGGCGGCTCGGTGCCCTTCGGCCGCTGGCACGGTCAGGGGGGGATCGGTGAGAGCCTGCTGGGCTCCCACGCGGCGCCGGCCGGCCAGGCCCACAGCAGCGAGCTGACCATCCTGGCGGCGCTGGAGCAGCTGCGCCAGGCCTACCCCTTCCAGGTGCGCACCGTGTCGCTGGATCGGGAGCTGGACTGGCTGGAGGGCCGCCAGCCGCGCCTGCTGGGGCCAGCGGGCAGCTTCGATGTGCGCCAGGTGGCCGTGCGCTCCAGCGAACGCGAGGTGCAGAGCTGGGATCAGCCGATCGTGGCTCAGGAGCGCCAGGGCACGGCGGTGCTGCTGGGGCGCCACGTCAACGGAGTGCTGCACCTGCTGTTCCGCTGCCGCGCTGAGATCGGCTTCCGCGAGGGTTTTCAGTACGGCCCGGCCCTGCAGGATGCCGGCGGAGCCCCCTCGCCGGTGCCGGAACTCGATGCTGAGGAGCTCGTGCTGCGGGAGCTCCTGGGGCGGGCCACCCCCTTGCTCAGCAGCCTCCATTCCGATGAGGGAGGGCGCTTCTACCGCTCCGTCGCCCGCTACAGCATCGCCCTGATGGCGGAGGACGATGCGCTGCCCAGCTCGCCATCACTGCGCTGGATGACCCTCGGCCAGATCGAGCGGCTGCTCAAGCGCCAGGGCGTGTTCTCCAATGAGGCGCGCAGCCTGATCTCGATGCTGCTGGCTTACCTGTGAGCGCCGTGCTGCCCCCGGCCGCTCGCGTCAGTTTCGTGATCGCCACCTACAAACGGGTGGATGCCCTGCGCAGCACCCTGCGGGCGCTGCAGCTGCAGACCTGTGCCGACTGGGAGGCCGTGGTGGTGGGCGACTGCTGCGCGCCTGACACGGGCGCCATGCTCGCTGAGCTGGCTGATGCCCGCCTGCGCTACTACAACCTGAGCGAGCGCTTCGGGGAGCAGTCGGGTCCCAATTCCTTCGGGCTGGCCCTGGCCAGGGCGCCGGTGGTGTGTTTCCTCAACCACGACGACCTGCTGCTGCCGGATCACCTGGAACTGGGCCTGCAGCGGCTTGAGCAGAGCGGCGCCGACCTGCTGCTGGCGCCGGCCCTGAAGCTGGCCACCTGTCACGAAGCGCCCGATGGTTCGATTCGGCCGGTGTTCATGAAGCGCCTCACGATCGGCCCCGAGCTCAGGGATCTGCGCCTGCTGCTCCGCCCCGAAGACCTCTACTACGACCCCAGCAGTTTCTGGCTGGTGCGCACGGCCTACGCCCGCCGCGTCGGCCCCTGGATCCATTCCAGCCGCCTCTGGCGCACCTCCCTGCGCGACTGGCTGCTGCGTGCCTGGCGCCTGGGCGGCCGTTTCGTCTTCACGCCAGACCTCGCCGGCATCCGGGTGGTGAGCCACAACCACCGCGGCAGCCGCCATCGCTACAACGCCCTCACCCCGGAGCACCAGCGGCTGATCCGCCTGTTCGAATCGCTCAGTCCCGAGCAGCTGCGCCAGCGGCTTCCGCGCAAGCTGCGCCAGACCGCCGCCCAGCTCGGCCGTCCCATCGGCCGGCGTGAGCGGCCTGCCGCCCTGACCCCGGGCCTGCGGCTGCAGGCGCTGCTCTATCGCCTGCTGGGCTTCGACTGGCAGGTGCTGCGCTGGCGTCGCCAGGGCGTGGAGCCCGGTGCCTACCACTCCCGGCTGCTGCGTCAGCGCACCGGAGAAACCCTGGCGCTGGTGCCGGATCTGGCCAGGCTGCTGGCCGATCCTGAGCGCTACCGGGAGGCGTCTGTTCCCAGTTCCCAGCAGGCGCGGTAGGGGGAAGCAGGGAATGGGGGCTGGCAGCTCGGCGGTGGCGTGGAGCCTGGAGGCGGCCACGGAGCGGCTCAGCGGCCAGGCGCCGCTGCTGCGCAGCCGGCTGCTGGCCTGGTGGCGCCTGGAGGGACGCCATGACCTCCCCTGGAAGCTCCATGCCGATGGCCGCCCGCCCCAGCCCGGCGAGACCCTCGATCCCTGGAGGATCTGGGTGGCCGAGATCATGCTGCAGCAGACCCAGCTGCAGGTGGCGCTCCCCTACTGGCAGCGCTGGATGGCGGCCTTCCCCAGCCTGGAGGCCCTGGCGGGCGCCGAGCAGCATCAGGTGCTGCTGCTCTGGCAGGGCCTCGGCTACTACGCCCGGGCGCGACGGTTGCACCAGGGCGCCAAGCTGCTGTTGAAACAAGCCCCCCAGGACCCCTGGCCGCGGCAGCTCGAGGGTTGGCTGGCGCTGCCGGGGGTGGGCCCCAGCACCGCCGGCAGCATCCTCTCCTCGGCCTACGACCTGCCCCACCCGATCCTGGACGGCAACGTGCGGCGGCTGCTGGCGCGGCTGCTGGCCTCTCCCCAGCCCCCGGCCCGCCAGCAGGCGGCGTACTGGCAGCTGAGCCACACCCTCCTGGATCGCCGCCATCCCCGCGCCTTCAACCAGGCCCTGATGGACCTGGGCGCCAGCGTCTGCACCCCCCGCCAACCGCGCTGCGGGGTCTGCCCCTGGCAGGGCCACTGCGCTGCCTACGCTGCCGGCGATCCCGCCCGCTTCCCCGTGAAGGATGCCGCCAAGACCGTGCCCTTCCAGGTGATCGGGGTGGGGGTGGTGCTCGACGCCGACGGCCGGGTGCTGATCGATCAGCGCCTGCCGGAGGGACTGCTGGGGGGGCTGTGGGAGTTTCCCGGCGGCAAGCAGGAGCCGGGCGAGGCGATTGCGGCCACCATCGCCCGCGAACTGCGCGAGGAACTGGCCATCGAGGTGCAGGTGGGTGAGGAGCTGATCCGCCTCGAGCACGCCTACAGCCACAAGCGGCTGCGCTTCGTGGTGCACCTCTGCCGCTGGAGCAGTGGCGAGCCCCAGCCCCTGGCCAGCCAGCAGCTGCGCTGGGTGCGGCCGGAGCAGCTGGCGGACTTTCCCTTCCCGGCGGCGAATGCCCGCATCATTGCCGCCCTGCAGGAGCGGCTTGCCCGGGGGCTGGTGGAGCCCGGCTGACGCCGGCTCGGCCCTGGGCCAGCCTGGGGGGAGCTGGCCCCGCCCCCATGGCTGCCTCACCACCGCTGGTGCTCTGCCTCGGCGAGGCGCTGGTGGATCGCCTGGGCCCCCTGGGCGGCGATCACGCCAGCGCCCCTGCCGGCGACTGCGACGACCGCCTCGGTGGCGCCCCCGCCAACGTGGCCTGCGCCCTGGCCCGCCTGGGCAGCCGGGCGGCCTTCCTGGGCCGGCTGGGCCGGGACCCGGCTGGCGAGGCCCTGGCGGCGCTGTTCCGGGCCCGGGGCGTGGACACCAGCGGCCTGCAGTGGGATGCCGAGCGGCCCACCCGCATCGTGCTGGTGCGCCGTGACCTGGCCGGCGAGCGCCAGTTCGGTGGCTTCGCGGGCAACCGTGGCGATGGCTTCGCCGACGAGGCCCTGCAGGCCGGCACCCTGCCGCAGCAGGCCAGCTGGTTGCTGGTGGGCACCCTGCCCCTGGCCGGCGGCGCCGCGGTGGCCCTGGAGCGCGCCGTGGAGCAGGCCGGAATCGCCGGCGTGGCCCTGGCTGTGGATGTCAACTGGCGACCCACCTTCTGGGATGACACGGCGCCGCCGGATGCGGCTCCCAGGCCGGAGCAGGCCGCTGCCATGCTCGCCCTGCTGCAGCGGGCCGCCCTGCTCAAGTGCGCCGCCGAAGAGGCGCAGTGGCTGTTCGGCAGTGCCGATCCAGAGCAGGTTCGGGCGGCCCTGCCCCAACAGCCGGCCGTGGTGGTCACCGATGGGGCGGCGCCGCTGCGCTGGTGCCTGGGACGATCCAGTGGCGTCATGGCCCCCTACCGGGTGCCGGTGCTCGACAGCACCGGGGCCGGGGATGCGTTCACGGCCGGGCTGCTGCATGGCCTGGTGGCCAGGCCTGATCTGCTGGGTGGCCAGGACGGGCTGGCGGTGGAGCAGCTGATGCGCTTCGCCAGCGGCTGCGGCGCCTGGTGTGCCAGGGGGCCGGCGCCATCGATCCCCAGCCCACTGCCGCTCAGGTGGAGGCCTTTCTGGCGGCTCGGCAGAGCGGGCCTGCGCACTGATCGGCAGAGCCGGGCTCAGGTCGGGCTAGCGAGCCTTGGCCGGGCGCCAGAGCAGGGCCTGGCGCCCGGCCTCGGGGTCGGCGCCATCCAGCAGCTGCAGCTCCAGCCACCAGGCCTCGCTGGGGGGCAGGCTCAGCCGCTCGGGCCATTCCACGGCCAGCACGGCGCCCAGCTCAAGCGCACTTTCCTCTTCCTGGGCCAGCAGCTCATCCGCCGCGCCCGCCTGCTCCAGCCGGTACAGATCGAGGTGCACCAGCGGCCGCGCCGCTGCATCGGCTCCCCGCGGCAGGTAGTGCTGGGCCAGGGCGAAGGTGGGGCTGGTGATCGGTTCGTCGATGCCCAGGGCCGCGGCCAGGCCCTGCACCAGGCAGGTCTTGCCGCTGCCGAGGTCGCCCTGCAACAGCAGCATCGGCGCCTGGGCCGCCAGCCCCCCCGGGCCCGTGGGCCTCAGCCACAGCGCCAGCGCCGCCCCCAGGGCCCGGGTGGCGCAGGCATCGGCGAGCTGCTGGCGGCGCCAGGGCGGGCTGGAGGGGCTCACGCGGATCCGGAAGCTGTCTGTAGATTGCCGCTCAAGCGAGCCCGAAGCCTCGGCGTCTCTGCAGATATTTCCCCATCCATGCCCTCCCAGCCGGGAGTGAGCTGTTCTTCAGGAGTCCCAACCATGGTGGCCACCCCCACTGCGCCCACGCTGCAGACCACATCGTCGTATGTGATCGCCGACATCGACCTCGCTGACTTCGGTCGCAAGGAGATCGCCATTGCCGAAACGGAGATGCCGGGCCTGATGGCCCTGCGCCGCAGCTTCGGTGCCCAGCAGCCCCTCAAGGGCGCCCGCATCGCCGGGTCGCTGCACATGACGATCCAGACGGCCGTTCTGATCGACACCCTCACGGCCCTCGGCGCCGAGGTGCGCTGGGCCAGCTGCAACATCTTCTCCACCCAGGACCACGCCGCCGCCGCGATCGCCGCCAGCGGCGTGCCTGTGTTCGCCTACAAGGGCGAAAGCCTCGATGAGTACTGGGCCTTCACCCACCGCATCCTCGAGTGGGGCGATGGCGGCACGCCCAACATGATCCTCGACGACGGTGGCGATGCCACCGGTCTGGTGATTCTCGGCACCAAGGCCGAGCAGGATCCCTCCGTTCTCGATCACCCCTCCAACGAAGAGGAAACCGCTCTCTTCAACAGCATCCGCCAGAAGCTCGCCACCCAGCCGGGCTTCTACTCCCGCATCCATGCCGCCATCCAGGGCGTCACCGAGGAAACCACCACGGGTGTGGCGCGGCTGTACCAGCTTCAGAAGGCCGCTGAACTCCCCTTCCCGGCGATCAACGTCAACGATTCGGTCACCAAGAGCAAGTTCGACAACCTCTACGGCTGCCGCGAATCCCTGGTGGATTCGATCAAGCGCGCCACCGACGTGATGGTGGCCGGCAAGGTGGCCCTGGTGATGGGCTACGGCGATGTGGGCAAGGGCTCGGCCCAGTCGCTCAGAGGCCTCGGTGCCACGGTGATGATTGCCGAGATCGACCCCATCTGCGCCCTGCAGGCGGCCATGGAGGGCTACCGCGTGGTGCGCCTCGACGACGTGGTGGCCGACGTGGACATCTTCGTGACCGCCACCGGCAACTTCCAGGTGATCCGCCACGAGCACCTGATCCGCATGAAGGATCAGGCGATCGTCTGCAACATCGGCCACTTCGACAACGAGATCGATGTGGCGTCCCTGAAGCAGTACAGCTGGGACAACATCAAGCCCCAGGTGGATCACATCCTGCTGCCCAGCGGCAACCGGATCATCCTGCTGGCTGAGGGCCGGCTCGTGAACCTGGGCTGCGCCACCGGTCACCCCAGCTTCGTGATGAGCAACTCCTTCACCAACCAGGTGCTGGCCCAGATCGAGCTGTTCACCAAGGGGGACCACTACGGCAAGGAAGTGTACGTGCTGCCCAAGCACCTCGATGAGATGGTGGCCCGCCTGCACCTCGAGAAGATAGGCGCCCGGCTCACCGAGCTCAGCGCCGAGCAGGCCGCCTACATCAACGTGCCGGTGGAAGGGCCCTACAAGCTCGAGCACTACCGCTACTGAGCTGCTTCGTCGGTCTGGCGCCCCGGTCGGGCCCCCTCCGTGGGGGCACTGGGGTGCGTTCAGAACGGCACTTCCTCCTCACTGGGTTCGCCACCGCCGTAGCCGCCCCCACCGCCGAAGCTGCCGCCACCTGCGCCCATGGCGCCCTCGGCGTCGCGGCGGGAGCCCAGCAGCTCGAGGCGATCCACCCGGATCACCGGTTTGGTGCGCTCCTCACCGCTGGTGCGGTCGGTCCAGCGGTCGAGCTTGAAGCTGCCGATGATCCCCAGCAGGGAGCCCTTGCGCACATAGTCGGCGGCCACCTGGGCCTGCTTGCCCCAGATCTCGAGGTTGAACCAGTCCGGTTCGTCGTCGCGGCTGCGCCGGTTCACCGCCAGGGTGAGGTTGGCCACCACGCTGCCGGACTCGAAGTAGCGCACTTCGGGATCGCGGCCGGCACGGCCGACGAGAGTGATGGAATTGACGCCCATAGCGGGTCTCCTTGGTCGATTGGATCAATGATGCGGCACCCCTTGAGGCGCCCTCAGCGGTTCAGTTCCACCCTGGGGGCCGGCTGTAACGCTCCCCGATGGTCCCCGTATGATGCGGGGCTGCCTCAACAGATGTCCGTGTTCTTTCGTCGTTTCCAGTTCTCCCGCGACATCGGCATCGATCTGGGCACGGCCAACACCTTGATGTATGTGTCGGGCAAGGGCATTGTGCTGCAGGAGCCCTCAGTGGTGGCCCTGGATCTCGAGCGCGGTGTGCCCCTGGCGGTGGGCGATGAGGCCAAGCTGATGCTGGGCCGCACCCCCGGCAACATCCGGGCCATCCGGCCGCTGCGCGACGGCGTGATCGCCGATTTCGACGCCGCCGAACAGATGATCAAGACCTTCATCCAGAAGGGCAACGAGGGCCGCGGCATCGTGGCGCCGCGGCTGGTGATCGGCATCCCCAGCGGCGTCACCGGCGTGGAGCGCCGCGCCGTGCGCGAAGCGGGGTTGGCGGGGGCCCGCGAGGTGCACCTGATCGATGAGCCCGTGGCCGCCGCCATCGGCGCCGGTCTGCCGGTGACCGAGCCCGTGGGCACCATGATCGTGGACATCGGCGGCGGCACCACCGAGGTGGCGGTGCTCAGCCTCGGCGGCACGGTGCTGAGTGAATCGGTGCGCGTGGCGGGCGATGAACTCAGTGATTCGATCGGCGTGTACCTCAAGAAGGTGCACAACCTGGTGGTGGGTGAGCGCACCGCCGAGGACATCAAGATCCGGATCGGCTCGGCCTTCCCCGACGACGAGCACGACGAGACCTCCATGGACGTGCGCGGCCTGCACCTGCTCTCCGGCCTGCCCCGCACCATCAATGTGCGGGCCGGCGACATCCGCGAGGCCATGGCCGAGCCCCTCAACGTGATCGTGGAGGCCGTGAAGCGCACCCTGGAGCGCACGCCACCGGAACTGGCGGCCGACATCGTTGATCGCGGCATCATGCTGGCCGGCGGCGGCGCCATGGTGCGCGGCATCAGCGACCTGATCAGCCACGAGACGGGCATCCTCACCCACATCGCCGAAGACCCGCTCCTCTGTGTGGTGATGGGCTGCGGCATGGTCCTGGAGGACTACAAGCGCCTGGAGCGCGTGCTGGACACTCCTGACTTCGTGCGCATGGCGGCCTGAGCTCCATGCCGTCGGACCGCCAGCCGCGACTGCCGCCGCTGCGCCGGCTTAGGGCCTTCTGGCCCTGGGGGCTGCTGCTGCTGGCCCTGGTGGGGGTCCGTCTCAGCAAGGGAGCTGGGCTGAGCGATGCCTATGCCCTGCTCAGCCGTCCGTTCTGGCCGGGCAGTGCCCAGGGGGAATGGATCAGGTCGGCCCAGCAGCTCGACCAGCAGACCCGCCTCTCGATGCTGGAGGCGGACAACCTGCGGCTGCGGGAGCTGCTGGATCTGCAGCAGGCCGGCGGCAAGGCGATTCCTGCCCCGGTGATCTCCCGCACCGCCGGTGGCTGGTGGCGCCAGCTGGTGCTCGGGCGGGGCTCCCTACAGGGGGTGGCGCCGGGCCAGGCGGTGGTGGCCCCGGGCGGTCTGGTGGGGCGGGTGGTCAGCGTGACACCCAGCACGGCCACGGTGGCCCTGCTCACCGATTCCAGCAGCCGGGTGGGGGTGTGGGTGGCCCGGGTCCGGCGCCATGGGCTGCTGGTGGGCCTCGGCACCCCCAGGCCCGTGCTGCGCTTCATCGATCGGGATCTCACGGTGCGGCCCGGTGATGTGATCGTGACCTCCCCGGCCAGCACCCTTGTGCCCCCCAACCTCACCGTGGGAGTGGTGCAGACGGTGGATGAGGACGCGGTGCCGGCCCCGGAGGCCGTGGTGCAGCTCAGCGCCCCCCTGGACGCGGTGGACTGGGTGCAGGTGAGGCCGCAGTGAGCGGCGCCCGGGCGGAGGCCGGCCGATGAGCGGCCTGGCTCGCCAGCGCTGGTGCGCCGCCACGCTGCTGCTGGTGCCCCTGCTCAGCCTGGGGTCTCCGGCCCTGTTGCAGCTGGCGGGCGTGGGTCCCAGCTGGGCGGTGCTCTGGCTGCTGCCCTGGTCCCTGGTGGATGGGCCCTGGTCGGGGATGCTGGCGGGGCTGATGCTGGGCCTGATGCTCGATGCCCTGCAGCTCGGCCCTGTGAGCCAGATTCCGGCGCTGCTGTTGCTGGGCTGGTGGTGGGGTCGGCTGGGACGCCGCCATCCCCGGCTGGAGCGCAGCTTCAACCTCGGCCTGCTGGCCCTGCTCGGCACGGCCCTGCTCGGCCTCAGCGTGATGCTGCAGCAGCACCTGGCGGGCCAGCTCGGCGCGGCTCCCCTGCACGTGCTCATGGCCCAGACCCTGCTCACCGCCCTGCTGGCGCCCATGCTGTGCTCCCTGCAGCTGCTGCTCTGGCGCCTGCAGGTTCCTGGACTGCGCAGTGACGTGATGGGAGGCGGAACCCGATGGCCTTGAGGCGGCGAGAGCTGTTGCGACTGCTGGCGATGGCCGGCGCTTCGGCCGGGCTCAGCGGAGCCCTGGGGGCCTGCGGCGGCCGCGGCGGCGGTGGAGTCGGCCCCGATGGCCGGCGCGAGCTGAACGTGTGGACCCTGGATCTGGCCCCGCGCTTCAACGACTACCTGGCGGCTGTGATCGCGGCCTGGGAGGCCCAGAATCCCGGCATCCGGGTGCGCTGGACCGATGTGCCCTGGGGCTCGGTGGAGCGCAAGCTGCTGGCTGCCGTGTTCGCCCGCACCGCTCCGGATCTGGTGAACCTCAACCCCCCCTTCGCGGCCAACCTGGCCAGCAAGGGGGGCCTGCTCGACCTGGAGCCCGTGCTGCCGGCGGGGGCCGAGCAGCGCTACCTGCCACGGATCTGGCAGGCGGGCCGGCAGGACGGCAGCCAGTTCGCCATTCCCTGGTATCTCACGGCCCGGATCACGATGGCCAACCGGGAGCTGCTGCAGCAGGCTGGCTACCCGGCGCCACCGAGCCGCTGGGATCAGGTGCCCGCCTATGCCGAGGCGGTGCGGCGCCGCACGGGCCGCTATGCCCTGTTCACCACCGTGGTGCCCGACGACTCGGCCGAGCTGCTCGAGTCGATGGTGCAGATGGGTGTGCGGCTGCTCGATGACCGCCGCCGGGCCGCCTTCGACAGCCCCGCCGGCAGACGGGCCTTTGCGTTCTGGAGTGATCTCTACCGCCGGGGTCTGCTGCCCCGCGAGGTGGTGAGCCAGGGCTACCGCCGCGCCATCGAGCTCTACCAGTCGGGCGATCTCGCCCAGGTGTCCACCGGGCCGGATTTCCTGCGCAACCTCCAGACCAACGCCCCCGGCATCGCCGCACGCACCAGCCCCTTCGCGCCCCTCACCGGCGCCGATGGCGCCGCCAACGTGGCCGTGATGAATCTGGTGGTGCCGAAGCAGAGCGCCATGGCGGCGGCGGCGGTGAGTTTCGGCCTGTTTCTCACCAACGCCGACAACCAATACCGCTTTGCCGAGGAGGCCCGGGTGCTGCCCTCAGCCGTCGCGGCCCTGGAACGGCTGCAGGCCAGCCTGCGCCAGCAGGAGAGTGGCGCCCCCGCCGAACAGCAGCTGGTGGAGAACGCCCGCCTGCTCTCGGCCACCACCCTGGAGCGGGCCCAGGTGCTGGTGCCGGCGATCCCGGGCATCAAACGACTGCAGACCATCGTCTACACCCAGCTCCAGCGCGCCATGCTGGGCCAGAGCGACAGCGACACCGCCCTGGCGGCGGCGCGGCAGGAGTGGGACCGCTACGCGGCGTCCCGCTGGCCCTGAGCCCTGTAGCAGCAGCGCCCCCTTCTGTCTGTTTCTGCAGAAATGCTTAAGCCTGGGCAGAACGGAACTGCCGGAGCCGATCTGGGGGATGACCTTTCGCCTCTCTCAGGGGTATGGTTGCGATTCTTCATCCCCAGGCGCTGCGCCCATGCCCTCCGCGGACATGTCGATCACGCCAGCGGAGCCCAAGGCCACGCTGCTCGTAGTCGACGACGAGGCGGCCGTGCGGCGGGTGCTGCTGATGCGTCTCCAGCTGGCGGGCTACCGCGTTCTCTGTGCTGAGGACGGCGAAGAGGCCCTCACGCTTTTCCACCAGGAGCAGCCCGATCTGGTGGTGCTCGATGTGATGCTGCCCAAGCTCGACGGCTTCGCCGTCTGCCGGCGGCTGCGGGCCGAGTCGTGCGTGCCGATCATCTTTCTCTCGGCCCTCGATGCCATCGCCGAGCGGGTGTCCGGCCTCGACCTGGGGGCCGACGACTACCTGCCCAAGCCCTTCAGCCCCAAGGAACTCGAGGCGCGCATCGCCACGATCCTGCGGCGGGTGGGCCGGGGCTCGGCCGCCAGTGAGCCCAGGGAGCTGCCCAGCGGCAGCGGCGTGCTGCGGCTCGGAGACCTGGTGGTGGACACCAACCGCCGCCAGGTGACCCGCGAAGGCGACCGCATCGCCCTCACCTACACGGAGTTCAGCCTGCTGGAGCTGCTCTTCCGCGAACCCGGCCGGGTGGTGCCCCGGGCCGAGATCCTCGAGCAGCTGTGGGGCTATCCGCCCCGCCGCGCCGCGGACCTGCGGGTGGTGGATGTCTACGTGGCCCGCCTGCGGGGCAAGCTGGAGCCCGATCCCCGCAACCCGGAGCTCATCCTCACGGTGCGGGGCACCGGCTACGCCTCCCAGCGCCTTGGCGACGTGGGCCTCAGCGCCGCGGGCTGAGCCCAGCCGCAGCTGGGCTCCACTCCTGCAGGATGGCTGCCAGCTGAGATCTTCATCCCCTTGTCGGAGCTGCGCAAGACCCGCCTGGAGAAGGCCCACACCCTGGCTGAGCTCGGCAAGGGGCCCTATGCGCTGCGTTTTGCCCCCACCCACCGCACGGCCGACCTGCAGGCCACCTACGCCGACCTGGCCAATGGCGCCGAGGATGGGACCCCGGTGTGTGTGGCCGGGCGGGTGATGACCCGCCGGGTGATGGGCAAGCTCGCCTTCTTCACCCTGGCCGATGAGAGCGGCCCGATTCAGCTGTTCATCGAGAAGGCCACCCTGGCGGCCAGCGATCCCGAGGCCTTCCAGCAGCTCACCTCCCTGGTGGATGCCGGCGACCTGATCGGCGTGGAGGGCAGCCTGCGCCGCACCGACCGCGGCGAGCTGTCAGTGAAGGTGACCGGCTGGACCATGCTCTGCAAGGCCCTGCAGCCCCTGCCTGACAAGTGGCATGGCCTGGCGGACGTGGAGAAGCGCTACCGCCAGCGCTACCTCGATCTGATCGTCTCCCCCCACACCCGTGAGACCTTCCGGCGCCGGGCCAGGGCGATCGGCGCCCTGCGCCGCTGGCTCGACGAGCGCGGTTTCTTCGAGATCGAGACCCCGGTGCTGCAGAGCCAGCCCGGCGGCGCCGATGCCCGCCCCTTCGAGACCCACCACAACACCCTCGACCTGCCGCTCACCCTGCGCATCGCCACGGAGCTGCACCTGAAGCGCCTGGTGGTGGGCGGCTTCGAGCGGGTCTATGAGCTGGGCCGCATCTTCCGCAACGAGGGGGTGAGCACCCGCCACAACCCGGAGTTCACCTCGGTGGAGGTGTACCAGGCCTATGCCGACTACACCGACATGATGGAGCTCACCGAGGCGTTGATCGCCCATGTGTGCCAGGAGGTGTGCGGCGGCACCGTGATCCCCTACCAGGGCAGCACGATCGACCTCACCCCCCCCTGGCGGCGGGCCACCATGCATGAGCTCGTGCAGCAGGCCACCGGGCTCGACTTCAGCCTGTTCAGCGGTCGGGAGGAGGCCGCCGCCGCCATGGCCGCCCAGGGCCTCGAGGTGCCGGCCCTGGCCGATTCAGTGGGCCGCCTCCTGGTGGAGGCCTTCGAGCAGCGGGTGGAGGAGAGCCTGATCCAGCCCACCTTCGTGCTGGACTACCCGGTGGAGAACTCTCCCCTGGCCCGGGCCCACCGCAGCAAGCCGGGCCTGGTGGAGCGCTTTGAGCTGTTCATCGTGGGCCGGGAAACCGCCAATGCCTTCAGTGAGCTGATCGACCCGGTGGATCAGCGGCAGCGGCTGGAGGCGCAGCAGCTGCGCAAGGCCGCCGGCGACCTGGAGGCCCAGGGCGTGGACGAGGACTTTCTCCAGGCCCTGGAGGTGGGCATGCCCCCCACCGGCGGGCTCGGCATCGGCATCGACCGTCTGGTGATGCTGCTCACCGACAGCGCCTCGATCCGCGATGTGATCGCCTTTCCGCTGCTACGACCCGAGTTGCAGCGCAGCCGAGACAGCGAGGATGCCTGAGCGGCGAGGCGCAATGAGATAATTGGAACGGTAGGCAATCTTCCCCAATGGGGGCAGCGATTCCATGAGTGGCGAGCGCGTCGGTTTTCGCTTCCAGCACGCAGATGCGGTGGTGAAGCGCAACCCCCAGGGCCGCTCGCGTCGCGGCTGGGTGATGGAGCCGGTCGAACAGACGACCAGCCGGGGCACCAAGATGCCCGCCTACCGGATCCGCTGGCGGGACAGCGAACGCCCCGAGATCGTGCTGCAGCACATGCTGATCGCCGATCCGGATCCCACCCCGCCACCCGAGGGCGTCAGCCTGGTGCCCCCCGCCCCAAAGGCTTGAGCCGGTAACCAGGCCTAGGCGGGTCGCTCAGCCCTGGCGGCGACGCAGGCGCTCCAGGTCCTGCTCCGCTTCGAAGGCGGCCCAGTCCTGCTCCAGGTCGGCGCCGCCGGCGGCCCGGCGGGCCTGGCTCTGGCGGGCGGCCAGCTCAGCGATTCCCTGCTCGATCTCCGCGAAGCGGCTGCCCAGGGCGGCGAGTTCCTCCCAGTGGCGCCGACCCTGCAGCATCAGCGCCTCCACCCGCGCCTCAGCCCGCTGCGCCAGCGCGTCGGCGCCGGCGGAGCGGGCCTTGAGGATGCGGGCCTGCCAGGAGCGGATCTCCTCGGCCAGCTGCAGCAGCCCCCGGCGCTGGCGTTCCGCCTGGCTCTGGAGGGCCCGGCGCTGGGCCAGCAGGTCGCGGCGCTGGTCGCGGTCGTTCTGATCCCGCAGCAGCGCTTCCTGTTCGGGGTTGGCGGCCAGAAAGGTCTCCAGCTGGCTCTCCAGCCGGGCCTCCAGATCCTCCAGCCAGCTCATAGCGGCGGCTGAACCGGGGTGGGCTCACCGGCGGGGGTGGTGAGCAGCGGCGCCTCGATCTCCTGCTGCAGGGGTGTGATCGCGGCCTCCCGGGAGCAGAGCAGCAACTGGGTGAGGCGGGCCACGGCCCCTTCCCCCAGGCTGGCGTCGCCGATCCTGTCAAAGGCCCGGCGGTAGAGCTCCTCCAGCTCGCCCACCAGCTCTTCGCGCACCTGGCGCATCGCCGCCCGCTGTTCTTCCCGGCTCATGGTCAGCTCTCCCGCTGCACTGGCGCAGTCCACGCCGAGTCTGCTCCCTGGGGGCCGCCCCGGCCCGCCGCCGCCGGCACCAGCAGGTGCAGCGACAGGTCGCCGGCGGGGTCGCTCCAGCGCCGCACGGCCCGCCAGCCCGCCGCTGCCGCCAGGGCGGTGAAGGCCTCGGGGCTGTACTTGACGCTGTATTCGGTGATCAGCTCCTCGCCCGCCCCGAACCGCCAGCGGCGGCCAGCCAGCTGCACCTCCTGCTCCTGCTGGCTCACCAGGGCCATGGCGATGCGGCTGTGGTCGGCTTCCCAGCGGGCCCGGTAGGCGAAGGCGCCGGGATCGAACGTGCCGCCCAGATCGCGGTTGAGGCGCACCAGCAGGTTGCGGCCGAAGGCGGCCGAGGCCCCGGCCGCATCGTTGTAGGCCGCCTCCAGCCGGGCCCTGTCCTTGGGTTGGTCGATGCCGATCAGCAGGCAGCTGCCGGGGCCCAGCAGCCGGCTTAACTGCTCCAGCAGCCGCCGGGCCTGGTCGGGGCTGAAGTTGCCCAGGGAGCTGCCCGGGTAGAAGCCCAGCAGGCGCTGGCCCTGCAACAGGGGGTGCTCGGGCAGCTGGGCCAGCAGGCTGTAGTCACAGCAGATGCCGAGCACGGGCACGGCCGGGTGCTGGGCCTGCAGAGCCTCGCAGGCGCCGGCCAGGTGGCTGGCGCTGATGTCCATCGGCACGTAGGCCGGCGGTCGCAGCGCCTTCAGCAGCGGCGCCACCTTGCGGGCATTGCCGGCGCCGAATTCCACCAGCACGCCCTCGCCCAGGGCGGCGGCGAGCTCCGCGGCCCGGCTCTCCAGCAGGGCCGTTTCCACCCGGGTGAGGCTGTATTCGGGCTGGGCGCAGATCGCCTCGAACAGCCGGGAGCCCTCGGCGTCGTAGAGGAGCCAGGCGGGCAGCTGGCGCGGCTGCTGGGCCATCCCCTCACTCACCAGGCGCACCATGTCGGCGGGTTCGGGGTGCAGGTCGATCAGTTCGGTGCGGCTGGCGGTGCGGCTGGCGGGGGCGGTTGGCGGTGCGGTCACGCGGCTGAGGGGCTGAAGGGGCTGGGGTGATCGGGCGGGCTGGCCAGGTCGGGGCGGGCTTCGGGGCGGTCCTGGGCCAGCCGCAGGCCGGAGGCCATCCAGCGACAGCCCGGCGGGAAGAAATTGCGGTAGGTGGGTCGAGCATGGCCCGGCGGCGTGAGGTAGGAGCTGCCGCGCAGCACCATCTGGGAGCTCATGAATTTGCCGTTGTATTCGCCCACGGCTCCCGGGGCGGCGTGGAAGCCCGGATAGGGGCGGTAGGGGCTGGCGGTCCACTGCCAGAGCAGGCCATGGGCCTGGGGCAGGTGCCCGGCCAGGGCTTCCCATTCGGCCTCCGTGGGCAGGCGGGCCCCGGCCCAGCGGGCAAAGGCGTCGGCCTCGAACCAGCTCAGGTGCCGCACGGGCGCCTCGGGGTGCAGCGGCTGCGGGCCCGCCAGGGTGAAGGCATAGGGCTCGGCCGTGCCGTCGCGCCAGTAGAGAGGGGCCTGCCAGCCCTCGGCCCTGGCCAGGGCCCAGCCCTCGCTCATCCACAGCTCCGCTCGGCTGTAGCCCCCATCGGCGATGAAGGCCGCGTAGGCGCCGTTGGTCACCAGCCGCTCGGCGAGGGCGAAGGGCTCAAGCCACTGGCGATGCCTGGGCGCCTCGTTGTCGAAGTGGAAACCGGCGCCGTCGTGGCCGATCTCCAGCAGCCCGCCGGGATGCTCCAGCCAGCCGGATGGCGCCGGGCCGGCATCGCCGCCCGGGAGCCAGCCGGCGCGGAAGCGCTCCTCGGGTACGGCGGCGTAGCTGGGTTCGAGCGGGTTGCGGCTGAAGCCGTCCAGGAGGTCCATCAGCAGCAGTTCCTGGTGCTGCTGCTCGTGCTGCAGGCCCAGTTCCAGCAGTGCGTGGCTGCTGGATGACGGGTCCGGGCCTGGCTCCTGCTCCAGGGGCCCGAGCTGCTCCAGCAGCCTCTCCAGGGCCTGATCCACCTGCCGCCGCCAGGCCAGCACGGCCTCGATCGGCGGGCGGCTCAGCAGTCCCCGCTCGGGCCGCGGATGGCGCTCGCCGATCGTGTCGTAATAGCTGTTGAACAGGAAGCCCCAGGCCTCGGGCGCCGCCGTGAAGCCCAGTTCCGCCCCTGCCGCCTGCTGGGGCCGGAGCACGAAGGTCTCGAAGAACCAGGTGGTGTGGCCCAGGTGCCACTTGGGCGGGCTGGCGTCGGCCATGCCCTGCAGGCAGAGGTCTTCCGGCTGCAGCGGTGCGATCAGATCCAGGCTGTGCTGACGCACCTCACGGAGCCTGGCCGGCAGGCCTGTGGTCATGGGAGTGCCGGGTGCAGGCCCGACCTTAGGGAGGTTGCCTACGATCCCGCCACGCGGCGATCACGGCATGGGGCAGATCACTCAGGGCTTTGTCGGGGCGGTGGGCCACACCCCCCTGATCCGCCTGCGTGCCCTGAGTGAGCTCACGGGCTGCGAGATTCTGGGCAAGGCGGAGTTCATGAATCCCGGCGGCTCGGTCAAGGACAGAGCCGCCCTGGGCATCCTGCTGGAGGCTGAGCAGGAGGGTCTGCTGCGGCCAGGGGGCACCGTGGTGGAGGGCACGGCGGGCAACACCGGCATCGGCCTCACCCACCTCTGCAATGCCCGCGGCTACCGCGCCCTGATCGTGATTCCCGACACCCAGTCGGCCGAGAAGATCGGCCTGCTGCGCAGCCTCGGGGCCGAGGTGCGCACCGTGCCCGCCGTGCCCTATCGCGACCCCAACAACTACGTGAAGCTCTCGGGCCGCATTGCCGCCGAAACCCCCGGGGCGGTGTGGGCCAATCAGTTCGACAACCTGGCCAACCGCCGCGCCCACTACAGCTCCACCGGCCCCGAGATCTGGGAGCAGACCGAAGGCCGCGTGGATGCCTGGGTGGCGGCCACCGGCACGGGCGGCACCTACGCCGGCGTGGCCCTGTACCTGAAGGAACGCAAGCCCGCCGTGCGCTGTGTGCTCGCCGATCCGGAGGGCAGCGCCCTCTACAGCTGGGCCAGCAGCGGCGAGCTGCGCAGCGAGGGCAGCTCGATCACCGAGGGGATCGGCAACAGCCGCATCACCGCCAATCTGGAGGGTGCACCGGTGGATGACGCCGTGCGCATCGTCGACCAGGCCGCCCTGGACACCATCTATGGCCTGCTCTGGCAGGAGGGCCTGTTCCTGGGGGGGTCGGTGGGCATCAATGTGGCCGCGGCCGTGGAGACGGCCCGCCGCCTCGGCCCAGGCCACACGATCGTCACCGTGCTGTGTGACAGCGGCGACCGCTACCGCTCCCGGCTCTATGACCGGGAGTGGCTCGCCACCAAGGGGTTGCGGCAACCTGAGCGGGCCCTGGCCGCCGCCGGCTGATGCCTCCTGACTCCGCTCCTTCCGCGCAGCCGGGTGTGCTGATCGGCGATCGCTACAGGCTGGATCAATGCCTCAGCCAGGGAGCCCAGGGCAGCCTCTGGCGCGCCCGCGACCAGCTGGCCGGCGATGGCCTGGTGGCTCTGCGGCGGCTGGAGCCCAGCATCGACCAGGCCGCCGCCCTGGCCCGCTGGGGCCGGCTGCAGGGGGTGCTCCACCCCCAGGTGCCGCGGCTGGGCAGCCCGGTGCAGGACGGCGACGCCCTCTGGCTGGTGCGGGAGTGGCAGGGGGGGCGCACCTACCAGCAGCTGATCGAGGTGCGGGCCGAGCGGCAGATGGTGTTCGGTGCCGGCGAGGTGCTGCTGCTGGTGCGCCAGCTGCTGCCCGTGCTGGCGGTGTTGCATGGCCAGGAGCTGGTGCACGGCGATCTCTGTCCGGCCAACCTGCTGCGCCGCGACAGCGACGGCCTGCCCGTGCTGCTCGACTACGGGCTGGTGGCCGGCGGCGTGGTGGTGACTCCCGGCTATGCGCCGCCGGAGCTGGCCCACAGCTCCAGGCCCGAGGCCTGGATGGACCTGCATGCCCTCGGCGTGACGGCTCTGGTGCTGCTGAGTGGCGATGCGCCGGCCACCCTGCTGGATCCGGTCACGGCCCAGTGGCGCATGCCCGCGGCCCTGAGCACCGAGCCGGACCTGCAGAACACTCTGCAACGCCTGCTGCAGCGCCAACCGGATCAGCGCTTCGCGTCGGCCAGCCAGGCGCTCACGGCCTTTCAGGCCCTGGCCATGCCTGAGTCCACCGGCCCGGTGGCCAGGGCCGACCGCACCGTGGTGCTGGTGCCGCCGCCGGTGCGGCAGCCGGCCAGCCCCGCCGCTGCCGCCGCTGCCGCTGCCGCCTCTGCGGCCCCTGCCGCTCCGCCGGATCTGCCGCCCCTGCGCTCCCCCGTGCCCGCCACCCCTGTCCGCAACCGGGGTGAGGCCAGGGATGAGGCCGCCGAGGGTGGCCTCTGGCCAGTGGTGATGGCCCTGGTGCTCTCCGCCGTGATCGGCACGGCGCTCGGTTGGTGGTGGCTCAGCCGCGGCCGCCAGGCGGCGCCCACGGTCCCGGATGCGGGCCTGCAGCTGCCCAGCGGCAGCCTTCCGCCTGGAGAGGTGGATCAGCGCCAGCAGTTGCTCAACCGGCTGCGCGCCCTGCAGGTGGATCGCAGCTGGTTTTTGAAGTTGGTGGATGCCAGCCTGCTGGCCCAGTTCCCGGAGCGGGGTGGACGCCCGCCCAGCGACTCCCTGGAAGACGCGCCCCTGCGCAAGGTGTGGAACGACCTGGCCGAGGAGTGGCTGGCCCGGGTGGAGCAACTGCCCCTGGGAATCCGTCGCCGTCTCGGCGGCTACAGCAACGCCGACTGGGAACGGCGCCAGCAGAGCCTGGCCAGCCAGGGGATCAGCCCCCAGGTGCTGCGTCAGCTGGTGTCGGGCAATGCCCAGAACCTGCTGCGGGGCCGGCAGGACTCGGGAATCCCACCGGAGCCGTTCCGCCAGCTCTGGTTTGCCGCCGCTGAGCAGATCCTCGGCAGCATGCAGATCGAAGCGATCGAAGCCCGGCCCCTGCAGACCCAGACCATCTCGGCCTCGGTGGAGGCCGGTGGAGCGCGGCTGTTCCCGGTGCGGCTCACCCCGGGCCAGCGCCTGGTGCTCGGGGTGAACGGCTCGCCCCTGATGGCGATGAGCGTGTTCGGCGCCGACGGCACGCTGCTGGAGCCCAAGGGCCCGCTGCGGGTGGTGAGCCTGCCTGCCCAGAAGGCCTCCCCGGTTCAGCTGCTGGTGACCAATGAGGGAGTCGCTCCGGCCCTGATCACCCTGTCGCTGCGGGCCGACCTGCCCGTGCCCAGCGCCCCTCCGGAGCCCACCACTCCCCAGACCCCTGAAGCAGCACCGGAGCCTGGCGGGACAGCGGACCCGCCGCCGCGCTCGGCCCCTCCAGCCGCCCGACCGGAGGCCCCCCCGGACGGCGGGCCGCCGCTGCTCCGGGAGCCCCCCCCTCCCGTCGGGACCCCCAACGGCGACGACGAGCCGAACCAGCCGGGCGCCTAGAGCCGGGCGATGGCGGAGCGGGTGTCCTTGGCCTCCTGCTTGCGCCGCTCCTCCTGCCGTTTGTCGTGCAGCTTGCGGCCCTTGCCCAGGCCCAGGGACACCTTGATCCAGGAGCCGTGCAGGTGCAGGTTGAGTGGGATCAGGGTGAGGCCCTTCTGCTCCAGGGCCACGCGCAGGCGCTCGATCTCGCGGCGGTGGGCCAGCAGGCGGCGCACCCGCAGCGGCTCGTGGTTGAAGTAGGCGCCGGCATGGCTGTGGGGGGAGATGTGCACGTTGTGCAGCTGCAGCTCGCCGTTGCGGATCAGGCAGAAGCCGTCGCGCAGGTTCGCCTGCCCCGCCCGCACCGATTTCACCTCCGTGCCGAGCAGCTCGATGCCGCATTCGAGGTCGTCGAGGATCTCGTACTGGTGCCGGGCGAAGCGGTTGTCGGCCAGCAGGCGCCGAGCCGCATCCCGCTGGGCCCTGGCGGCCAGCTTCTTGGTGCCGCCCTTGGCCATGGTTTCGCTCTCGCTGCGCGCCTGCTCCACTGCCGACCCTAGGTGCCCTGCAGGGCACCCCAGGCGGCACAGCGGCTGGGCGGGGCCGGTACCCTCCAGCCATGGCGATCGTCTCCTCCGGATCCCAGGGCCAGGATCGCCGCCGCAGCGGCGCCGGCTCCGGGCAGCGGCTGGTGGATCCCCAGGCTGATGCCGAGACTGCCCCCCGGCCCGAGGCTGCGCCTGAGGCTCCCCAGGCCCGCGAGGACTCGCTGCGGCCGCGTCGCCTGGCCGACTACATCGGCCAGGGCGAACTCAAGCAGGTGCTCGGCATCGCCATCGAGGCCACCCAGGCCCGCGCCGAGGCCCTCGATCACGTGCTGCTCTACGGCCCCCCGGGCCTGGGCAAGACCACCATGGCCCTGGTGCTGGCCGAGGAGCTGGGGGTGCGCTGCCGCATCACCAGCGCGCCGGCCCTGGAGCGCCCCCGCGACATCGTGGGCCTGCTGGTGAACCTGCAGCCCCGCGAGCTGCTGTTCATCGATGAGATCCACCGGCTCAGCCGGGTTGCCGAGGAGCTGCTCTATCCGGCCATGGAGGACTTCCGCCTCGATCTCACCGTGGGCAAGGGCACCACCGCCCGCACCCGCAGCCTGCCGCTGCCGCCCTTCACCCTGGTGGGGGCCACCACCAGGGCGGGCTCGCTGAGTTCGCCGCTGCGGGATCGCTTTGGCCTGATCCAGCGGCTGGAGTTCTACGGCCTGCAGGACCTGCAGGCGATCGTGCAGCGGGCGGCCGGGCTGCTGCGCCTGCAGCTCGAGTCCGAGGCGGCCCTGGAGGTGGCCCGCCGCTGCCGGGGCACGCCGCGGATCGCCAACCGGCTGCTGCGCCGGGTGCGGGATGTGGCGGCCGTCAACGGTGAGCCCTTGATCACGGCGGCCCTGGTGGACCAGGCCCTCAGCCTGCACCGCGTCGACGGCCGCGGCCTCGATGCCCACGACCGTCGCCTGCTGCGGCTGATGCTGGAGGCCTACGGGGGCGGCCCGGTGGGGCTCGACACCCTGGCCGCCGGCCTCGGCGAGGACCCCGCCACCCTCGAGGCGGTGGTGGAGCCCTACCTGCTGCAGCAGGGCCTGCTGCAACGCACCCCCCGGGGGCGCTTGCTCACACCGGCCGGCCGCGCCCATCTCGACGCCCAGGGCGCCATCGCATGAGCTGGCGAGCCCTCGCTACCCGCCTGTCGAGGCTTCTGCTGGCCACCGGGTTGGTGCTGCTGGTCTGGCTGGGGAGTGCAGGGGCCGCAGGTGCCGAGCCGGATCCCGCCGCCCACGAGCGGCTGTTCGAGCAGGCCCTGCTGGCCAGCCGCCAGGGGCGCTTCGGCGAGGCCCTGCCCCTCTGGGATGAGGTGCTGGAGCTGGCGCCCGGCGACGCCGCCGCCTGGAGCAACCGCGGCAATGTGCGCCTGGCCCTGGGCGATGCCGAGGCGGCGATTGCCGACCAGAGCCGCGCCGCAGAGCTCGATCCGGCCAGCCCCGACCCCCACCTCAACCGCGGCACCGCTGAGGAGTCGCTGGGGCGCTGGCAGGCCGCCGCAGACGATTACCACTGGATCCTGGAGCGTGATCCAGCCGATGCCTCGGCCCTCTACAACCTCGGCAACGTGCTCGGCTCCCAGGGCGACTGGCCGGCGGCCCGGGCCAGCTTCGAGGCGGCGTCGCTGGCCCGGCCGGGCTTTGCGATGGCCCGCTCCAGTGCCGCCCTGGCCGCGTTCCAGCTGGGGGATCGCGCCGAGGCTGAACAGGCGCTGCGCGCGCTGATCCGCCGCTATCCCCTGTTCGCTGACGCCCGCGCCGGCCTCACGGCCCTGCTCTGGCAACAGGGCCACCGCGGCGAGGCCGAGAGCAACTGGGCGGCCGCTTCCGGCCTCGATCCCCGCTACCGCCAGGAAGAATGGTTACGGCAGACGCGGCGCTGGCCGCCCGCTCCGGTGGAGGCTCTCCAGCAGTTCCTGGCCCTCTCCTGAGCCGCACCCCCCTGAGCTGATCCCCTGATGCCCACCAGCCCCACTCCTCTTGCGGCGACCTCTGGCCAGGCCGGCGGCTCCGGTGCCGGCTTCAGCTGGCAGTGCCTGGGCCTGGAGGCGGAGCTGCAGGCCGTGCTGCCGGAGCTGATCCAGCTGCGCCGCCACCTGCATCGCCACCCCGAACTCAGTGGCCACGAGCAGCAGACGGCGGCTCTGGTGGCCGGGGAGCTGCGCCGCTGGGGCTGGCAGGTGCGCGAGGGGGTGGGCCGCACCGGCGTGCTGGCCGAGCTGGGGCCGGCTGGCTCCGGGCCGGGTGGCGATCCCGTCGAGCCCCTCGTGGTGGCCCTGCGGGTGGACATGGATGCCCTGCCGGTGGAGGAACGCACCGGGCTCGACTACGCCTCCACCACGCAGGGCCTGATGCACGCCTGCGCCCATGACCTCCATACCAGCGTGGGCCTGGGGGTGGCCCGCCTGCTCAGCGCAGTGGCCCAGCGGCAGCCCCAGCTGCTGCGCCACCGGGTGCGGCTGTTGTTCCAGCCCGCTGAGGAAACGGCCCAGGGGGCCGCCTGGATGAAGGCCGATGGGGCGATGGAGAACGTGGCGGCCCTGTTCGGTCTGCATGCTTTTCCGAGCATTCCGGTGGGCACGATCGGGGTGCGCAGCGGCAGCCTCACGGCGGCGGCGGGCGAACTGGAGGTGGAGGTGCTGGGGGAGGGTGGCCACGGCGCCCGGCCCCACCAGAGCACCGATGCCATCTGGATCGCGGCCAGGGTGGTGAGCGGGCTGCAGGAGGCGATCTCGCGGCGGCTCGATGCCCTGCATCCGGTTGTGGTGAGCTTTGGTCGGATCGAGGGGGGCAAGGCCTTCAACGTGATCGCCGACCACGTGCGCCTGCTCGGCACGGTGCGCTGCCTCGACAACGACGTGCACGCCCAGCTGCCTGCCTGGATCGAGGAGACGGTCCACGCCCTGTGCCGCGGCCATGGCGGCGAGGCCCGGGTGCGCTACCGCTGCATCTCGCCGCCCGTGCAGAACGATGCGGCCCTCACCCAGCTGGTGGCGGAGGCCGGCTGTGAGGTGCTGGGCAGCCAGCAGGTGCAGTGGCTGGATCAGCCTTCTCTGGGGGCGGAGGACTTCGCCGAGCTGCTCGACGGCATCCGCGGCACGATGTTCCGCCTCGGGGTGGCGGGACCCGACGGCTGCGCCCCCCTGCACAGCAACACCTTCGCCCCCGATGAGGGCGCTCTAGCGGTGGGCGTGCGGGTGCTCACCCTGAGCCTGCTGCGCTGGATGGAGCGGCCCCGATGAGTCCCCCCGCTGCCACGCGTCAGCGCCCGTTGCTCTACACCATGCTGGCCCTCTCCGCGCCGCTGCTGCTGGTGGTGGCCCTGGGAGTGCTGGCCCAGCGCCGCGGCCCCGACCGCTGGCAGGCGGTGCCGGCGCTGGTGATCGGCGCGGCCCTGCTCGGCACCAGCCTCCACAGCCGCCGCAGGCGGCGCCGCTCGTTGCTGGCGGCCCTGCGCCAGGGCCGGCCATCCGCCAGGCTGGAACCATGAGCGAAGCTCCGACCCCCGCCCCCAGAACCAGCCCGCCGACCTGCCGGCGCTCGAAGAGGCCATCCTCTCCGGTGATCCCTCCCGTTCCATGCCTGCCCTGGTGGGGCTGCGGGAGGTGCCGGATGAGCAGGCGGTGCCGCTGCTGCTGCGGGGGCTGGAGCAGTCGGCCTTCATCGTGCGCTCCCTGAGCTGCGCCGGCCTGGGCGTGAAGCAGACCGAGGCCGGCTGGGAGGCCCTGGTGCAGGCCGTGCACCACGACGAGGACGCCAACGTGCGCGCCGAGGCGGCCAATGCCCTGGTGAGCTACGGGCTGGAGCGGGCCTGGCCCGTGGTGCTCGAGGCCTTCCGGGCCGACACCCAGTGGCTGCTGCGCTGCAGCGTGCTCTCGGCCGTGGCGGAGCACCCCGAGGCGCGGGCGGCGGATCTGCTCGAACTGGCGGAACTGGCCCTGGCCGATGCCGACGACACCGTGCGGGTGGGGGGCACCGAGATCCTCGGCCGCCTGGTCCAGCAGCGCTCGGCCCCGGCTGATGCCGGCGTGGTCGAGCGGGCCAGAACCCTGCTCAGCGGCCTGCAGCAGGACGGCGACCACCGGGTGGTGGCGGCGGCGCTGAACGGACTGCAGGGCAAGGCAGCCGAGGGCTGACGGCCGCGGCAAGGCGCCCCAGGGACAACCTTGCTAGCTTTCTGATGTCACTAGGGGTGCCCCGCACACGCCACTTCCGGCGGGTGTTGCCAGGGCTGAGATCACACCCTCCGAACCTGATCCGGGTCATGCCGGCGCAGGGAAGTGTGCCGAATCCAACCGTGGTCCGCCTGGTCCCGGGAGTGTTCGGATCCGGAGTTGTGCCTTCCCATCCCCTGGCCGCCGGTCCGTTTGCACCCCCTTCCCGAGCCGATCATGCGCAGCGCCTGGATTGAGAAGCGTCGTGGCGACGCCAACGTGTCGCAGATGCACTACGCCCGCCAGGGCGTGGTGACCGAGGAGATGGCCTATGTGGCGCAGCGGGAGAACCTGCCCGCATCGCTGGTGATGGAGGAGGTGGCCCGGGGCCGCCTGATCATCCCCGCCAACATCAACCACCCCAACCTGGAGCCGATGGCGATCGGCATCGCCAGCCGCTGCAAGGTGAACGCCAACATCGGCGCCTCCCCCAACGCCTCCGACCTCAATGAAGAGGTGGCCAAGCTGCAGCTGGCCGTGAAGTACGGCGCCGACACGGTGATGGACCTCTCCACCGGCGGTGTCAACCTCGATGAAGTGCGCACGGCGATCATCAACGCCTCCACCGTGCCGATCGGCACCGTGCCTGTGTATCAGGCGCTGGAGAGTGTGCACGGCTCGATCGAGAAGCTCGATGCCGACGACTTCCTGCACATCATCGAGAAGCACTGCCAGCAGGGCGTTGATTACCAGACGATCCACGCCGGTCTGCTGATCGAGCACCTGCCCCTGGTGAAGGGTCGCCTCACCGGCATCGTGAGCCGCGGCGGCGGCATCCTGGCCCAGTGGATGCTCTATCACCACAAGCAGAACCCGCTATTCACCCGCTTCGATGACATCATCGAGATCTTCAAGCGCTACGACTGCAGCTTCTCGCTGGGTGATTCGCTGCGTCCCGGCTGTCAGCACGACGCCTCCGATGCCGCCCAGCTGGCTGAACTGAAGACGCTGGGTCAGCTCACCCGCCGCGCCTGGGAGCACGACATCCAGGTGATGGTGGAGGGTCCGGGCCATGTGCCGATGGACCAGATCGAGTTCAACGTCAAAAAGCAGATGGAGGAGTGCAGCGAGGCGCCCTTCTACGTGCTCGGCCCGCTCGTCACAGATATCGCCCCCGGCTACGACCACATCACCAGCGCCATCGGCGCCGCCCTGGCCGGCTGGCACGGCACGGCCATGCTCTGCTACGTGACCCCCAAGGAGCACCTCGGCCTGCCCAACGCCGAGGACGTGCGTGAGGGCCTGATCGCCTACAAGATCGCCGCCCACGCCGCCGACCTCGCCCGCCACCGCCCAGGAGCCCGCGATCGCGACGACGAACTCAGCCGCGCCCGCTATGCCTTCGACTGGAACAGACAGTTCGAGCTCAGCCTGGACCCGGAGCGGGCCAAGGAATACCACGACGAAACCCTGCCGGCTGACATCTACAAGCAGGCCGAGTTCTGCTCGATGTGCGGACCCAAGCACTGCCCGATGCAGACCAAGATCACCGATGAGGATCTGGCCGGCTTGGAGCAGGTGCTGAAGGCCCAGGAGGCCGCGGCAGGCCAGCCGGTGGGGGTCTGAGTGCGGCGGGGGCGGCCTCTGCAGCCCTTGTTACCTTCCCCATGCTCACAATCGAAACGGTTGAGCTTCTGCTGCTTGTGGCGACCGTGGTGGCCATGCTGGCCCGCCGCTGGCGCCTGCCCTACAGCGTGGGTCTGGTGCTGGGGGGCATCCTGCTGGCCTGGCTGCCCTTCGCTCCTGATATCGCCCTGACGCGGGAGCTGATCTTCAATGCCTTCCTGCCGCCCCTGATCTTCGAGGCGGCGATCTGCATCGCCTGGCCCGCCCTGCGCAAGGACCTGCCGGTGGTGCTCACCCTGGCCACCCTGGGGGTGGTGGTGTCCGCCGGCGTCACCACCCTGGGCATGCACTACCTGGCCCACTGGAGCTGGCAGGCGGCCCTGCTGTTCGGTGTGCTGATCTCGGCCACGGATCCGGTGTCGGTGATCGCCACCTTCAAGGAGGCCGGGGTGCATGGCCGCCTGCGGGAGCTGGTGGAGGCGGAGAGCCTGCTCAACGACAGCACCGCCGCTGTGGGTTTCGCCATTGCGATCGCCTTCGCCACCGGCGCCACGATCACGCCCCTGGGCACCGTCCAGTTTCTGGCACTCACGATCGTGGGTGGGGTGGCCTGTGGCGCCGCCGTGGCCGCGGCCCTGCTCGCCCTGGCCGGCCGCACCGAGGACCCCTTGGTGGAGATCACCTTCACCACGGTGGCGGCCTACGGCTCCTTTCTGCTGGCGGAGCAACTGGAGGTGTCGGGGGTGCTGGCCACCCTCACCGCCGGCATCATGCTGGGCAACCTCGGCCCCCTGGGCGCCATCTCCCCCAAAGGCCGCGAAGCGGTGGAATCCTTCTGGGAGTACGCCGCCTTCGTGGTGAATTCGCTGATCTTCCTGCTGATGGGAATGCTGGAGGCCCACCAGAATTTCTCCCGGGTGCTGCTGCCGATCGGCATCGCCATTGGCCTGGTGCTGGCCGGCCGGGCCCTCTCCACCTATGGCTGCTGCGTTCTGTTCGGTTCGTCGTCGCTGCGGGTGAAGGCCAACCACCAGCACGTGCTCTTCTGGGGCGGCCTGCGCGGTGCCCTCGCCCTGGCGCTCGCCCTGGGCTTGCCCACCAGCCTTCCCTACCGCGACGCCGTGGTGACAACGGCCTTTGCGGTTGTGGCCTTCTCGGTGATCGTGCAGGGTCTGTCGATCACGCCGCTGATGCGGGGGCTTGGGGAGATCGCGCCTGCACCGTCCGGCAGTCCTGTCGAGTCCTCGGGCTGAGCTGAGCGGTCCTGTGCGGCGCCGCCCCCCTTGCGCTCACATCCGCTCCAGGGTCGGAATGCCCAGCAGCCCCATGCCCAGCTTCAGGGTGGCGGCGGTGAGCTGGCAGAGGGCCAGGCGCGAGGCGCGGGCCGGCTCAGGTGCCTTGAGCACGGGCACCTGGTCGTAGAAGCGGTTGAACACCTGGCTGAGCTCGAACAGGTAACTGCACAGGCGGTTGGGCAGCAGCTCCTCCTCCACCTCCACGATCACGCCATCGAGCTTGAGCAGCTCCCGCACCAGGGCCCATTCCTGCGGTTCGCTGAAGCTCAGCGCGCTGGGTGCCTCCGGGGCTGGATCCCCGGAACCGGCCGCCGCCCCATCGCCCCCCTTGCGGGCGATGCCGGCGATGCGCACCACGGAATAGAGCAGGTAGGGGGCCGTGTTGCCCTGCAGCGCCAGCATGCGATCGAAGCTGAACTGATAGTTGGTGCTGCGGTTCTGGCTGAGATCGGCGTACTTCACCGCCGCCAGGCCCACGGTGGTGGCCACCTGCTCGATGAAGGCCTCGTCTTCGCTGCGCTCTTCTTCGCTTAGGCGGCGGCGCAGGTCAGCCTCGGCCCGCTCCACGGCCTCATCCAGCAGGTCGCGCAGGCGCACGGTGTCGCCGGCACGGGTCTTCAGCTTCTTGCCGTCGTCGCCCTGCACCAGCCCGAAGCACATGCTCCAGGCGTGCCCCGGCCGGGATCCAGCCGGCCCTCTCGGCCACCTGGAACACCCCCGCAAAGTGGGCCGCCTGGCCCGCATCGGTCACGTAGATCACCCGCCGGGCGCCATCCCCCTCCGGCGGCGCCGCGAAGCGGTAGCGGATCGCGGCCAGGTCGGTGGTGGCGTAGTTGAAGCCGCCGTCGCGCTTCTGCACGATCACCGGCAGGGGCTTGCCGTCTTTTCCACTCACGCCTTCGAGGAACACACAGCGGGCGCCGTCGTCGGTCACCAGCAGGCCACAGGCCTCCAGATCGGCCACCACCGCCCCCAGATAGCGGTTGTAGAACGACTCACCCCGCTCGCTCAGGTCGATGGCGAGGCGGTCGTAGAGCTTCTGAAACTCGCGGCGGCTCTGGTCGCACAGCAGCCCCCAGGCCTTCAGCGACACCGGATCGCCCCCCTGCAGCTTCACCACCTCCTCGCGGGAGCTGGCCTGGAAGGCGCCATCGGCATCGAAGCGGGCCTTGGCCTGGCGGTAGAAGGCCACCAGATCGCCCAGGTCCACCGCGTCGGCGGTGCTGAGGGCCTCCGGCGCCACCTGCTTGAGATGGGTGATCAGCATGCCGAACTGGGTGCCCCAGTCGCCCACGTGGTTGAGCCGCAGCACCGGATGGCCGCGAAACTCCAGCAGCCGGGCCAGGGAGTCGCCGATGATCGTGGAGCGCAGGTGCCCCACGTGCATCTCCTTGGCGATGTTGGGGCTGGAGAAGTCCACGATCACCGGCGCCGGCGCTATAGAGCCGGGCTCCCGCACGCTCGGCACCCCCAGGCGCGGATCGTCGAGGCGGTGCGCCAGCTCGGCCGCCAGCCGCTCCGGCCGCAGGGTGAGGTTGATGAAGCCTGGGCCGGCAATCTGGGGCTCCAGGCAGAGCTCCGTGAAGCTGGGGTCGGTGCCGAGCTCAGCCACAAGTGCGCTGGCGATGGCGCGGGGCGCCTGGCCCAGCGGCTTGGCCAGGGCCAGGGCGCCATTGGCCTGGAAATCGCCGAATTCAGGCTTGCTGGCCGCCCCCAGCTGGGGATCCAGGCGGCCTCCGCCCTGCCGCGCCACCGCCGCCTGATCGGGAAACGCCCGCTCCAGGGCCGCCGTGAGCTGGGCTTCAAGGGCGTGGGCGATGCGCAGCATGGGTGGCAGGGGCGGCCGGTGTGCCGGGGTGGAACAACAATCCGGCTCCGATCATCCCCCTCCGCCTTCCGTCGCTGGCCCCCCTGCCCCCGGGCTGCAGGGCCATGTCACATCGGGCACGCCGTCGGCTGCCCTGGGTCACCTCTGATTCACGCTTTCTTCCTGGGTCGCAGCGGTCGATGGCGCTAGGGGTGGGGAGCAGCACTCACTTCCACTGGTGTGCCTGCGCTTCGGCCTGATTGGAGAGTGATCTGTTGCCCGATCCCCATCGTTTCACTGGCCACGCTGCCCCAGGTGGTTGGCGTCGGGGTCAGCGCTGGTTCCTGCTCTGGAACGGTGACGCCGGGGCAGATCCCGCTGGGGCGCAGGCCAGGCCCCAGGCCTCGGGCGAAGCCGCAGGTTGCAGACCGGCGTGGCGGCCAGGCCTGAGCTTCAGCGTTGCCTCCTTGCTGAAAAAGCGCCGAAACTCCAGAGAGTCTCAGCGCCAGAGATCGTTATCAAACGGGCTGAATCAGCCTTAGAAGGAGAACGTGGTTTTCAACATGCCACCAAAGGTGTCATCCGTGCCGGTGTTCTCGATGTAGAAAAAGGCGGGAGTCACCGCGATGTTGTCCGTGACCTGCCAGTTGTACCAGAGCTCGTAGGCCAGGTTGTCGTTCCCATCGCCCCCATCAACCCAGAGGCTGTTGCTGCAGGTTCCCACCGTGCCGCACTTGCCCCCATCCACCACTCCCACACTGCCGAGGGCCATGCCGAGGCTGTTGCCCTTGATGAACATGTCATCCCAGGTGAGGCCCACCATCCAGCTCCAAGCCTCATCGTTGGAGCGGCGGTCGATGTCCGACCAGCCAAAACCGGCGCTGATCGAAGGTACCCAGCCAGCTTCCTTCGGCTGCCAGTAGCCGCTCACGGCCACGTTATTGCTGGCGCTGGTGGGGAAGAGCTCGAACGGATCGTAGTCAGAGTAGGTATAGGCAATGGCACCGCCCCAGTTCTCTCCGATGTAGCCCCCCTGTGCGGTCACGATAAAGTCCCGCCCGGCGCCGACGGTTGAGTCGGAGGCTGCACCGATGTCAGACACGTAGGCCATGGTAAAAGCCCATCCTTCCTTCTGCCACTGCAGGCCGGCTCCGGCACCCTGGGTCTTGTTGTAGGTGGCCTGGGCGCCGGCGTAGTTGAAGATGTCGAGGCCCATGTCCACTGGATAGGCGGTGGGCCAGAGCACGATGTCGTCCTGGGCGACGTTGGCACCCACGGTGGCGATGAAGTTCTCACCGATGGGAAACTGATAGAAGAGGCGATCGATGAACACAGAGTCGGCGGAGTCCTCCTCACCGAAGCTGATGCCCAGGGCGGTGTTGCCGTTGCCGAACACCGAGCTGCCGAAGTTACCTGCCCGCAGGGTGGTGCGCAGCAGGTCCTTCCCGGAGAAGCTGGTGTCGAAGCTGAGCTGAACGTCGTAGTTGGCGGTGATGTTGTCACCAAAACCGGTGTTCCCGGCGCCACCCAGCACCATGGTGGCCTGACCGCTGAGCTTGGTGGTGGTGGAGAACTGGCTGGCCTCCAGCTCACCCACCTTGGCCTCAAGGCCGTCGACGCGGCCCTTGAGGATGGCCAGCTCCTTCTCGAACTCGGCCATCAGGCGCTTGAGCTCGTCGGTCACCTCGGTGACGCGGTCAAGGCAGGCGTTCAGCAGCGCAGCGGCTTCAAAACGGGTCATGGCCCGCTGGCCGCGGTAGGTGCCGTCGGGATACCCGGCGACGCAGCCGTAGCGCTCAATCAGGTTGGAGAGAGCCTGGTAGGCCCAATCCGTGGGTTGCACGTCCGAGAACTGGGAGATGCTGGTCACCTGCTCCTGGGAGGCGTACCGGTCAACGCCGTCGAAGTTGAGCTCGGCAGCCGTGGCGGCCACAGGGGCCAGCAGTCCAAGTGCTGCGGGGGCAACCAGCAGTTGCTGGAACAGGTGCATGGGTTCCTCACACGAAAAGGAAAGGTAAGCGTAGTAACGATTCTCATTCTCAACACAGTGGTCTGTGCCGGTGGGCCTTCTGGCTGGTTGGGTCAAGCGGGCTGTCGTCAGGCTCAGAGTTGCGCCCATTCCCCTGGCAGTACATTGGCCACGAGAGTGAATCCGCCTCGGCCATCCGGCTTGATCACATAGGCGATGCCTTGGGGATCTGGATAGATGCCAGTTGCCGATTCAAAAATGTCGTCATGGCCAACAATCACTGTGTTGCTGCCGCGTTCTGGAAGTTCAGTCAGTAAGGGAGTGACGTTCTTCTTCATCAAAGCAACCAAGTCATCGGTGTACTCCTCGTAGGGAAGAAAATTCAGACGTGAATCCTTCTTGTCATACCTTCCAAAGGCCAGGTTCGCCGTCTGCCAGGAGCGACAGTACTCGCTGGAGATCACTCTGCTCACGGGAATGCCCTTGGTCGTGAAGGCGGCACCAATATCTCTGGCATCCTGAATGCCCTGCTGGCTCAACTGACGCTGGGTCGAGCACTCGCCCAGGCTCATGTTGGGATCGGCTTGATCGGCATAGTCTTTCACCGTTTGAGCGTGGCGGAAATAGATGACATAGCTCCCTGTTTCAGGGCTGATAGCAGCGCTTTGCCACTAATTCGATCTTGAAAGTCTGCGTTGGCCTGTTCACCAGGGGACAGCGCCTGAGCCAAGCGAAGTGGGGCAATGGTCTGGCCCCCTGTGCGCGTTGAGACGCGTTCAGATTCACTCACTGCAGTCCATGCAGGCTGATGGGCAGCCGACACTCCGATGATGCCCAAGGCAAGAGACAGGACTAGTCGGGACATGAAGCAAGACCTCTTTAGAACGGAACTAGAAGCGACTTGTTCAATGGAATCATGCTTGTCAGATCTCATCACCCATCCACAGATAAATGTTAGACGTTGGAGCACAGGCCAAGGAGCGCCAATCCGCGTCTGAACCCTATGGGATCAAGGAAGAAGCCGATGGCTTGTGCATCACTCCTGCAAGTGCTGATTGTTACAGGCTGGACACACTGAGTGCGCTCTTGATCGGTCAGGGTGACATTTCATACGTTTACGGGTGTCATGACCGATGCCATCTGCAGTCGAAATGGCTAAACAAGGTGTGTGGTTCAGGAGTAGAGGTCTGCATTGACCTGGCCAGATATCGGCAAAGGTGTGGCTGCCCTGCGGCGGTGGAGGTCCTGGCCCGGGCTCTGGCGCTCCGCCGCGGCGTACGTGAAACCAGGCGATCCAGCCAACCCATCCAGACTCGATGCGTCGTCGTTTCTGCTTGCTGAGGCTTGCCTGGAGGAACCACTCTGGGTTGTGGAGGTGAGCGCCCAGGCAGAACTCAGGGACAGGTTGATCAGCATGGGCCTGCATCGGGGTTGCCCACTGCGGGTGGTGATGCGCGCTGCCCGCGACTCCCATCTGGTGGCGGTCGCCAATGCCCGCCTGGCCCTGGATGGGGCGATGAGCCGAGCCATCCGGGTACGCCGCTCAGCCATCCAGATCGCCCCGGACGCGCCGTCAAGCTCCATTCCATCGCTCGCTTCATCCATGGACATGTCACCCCAGGGACCCACGCAGCAGTCCGGCTCAGCGCACCCGGTGGATCAGGTGCAGCTGCAGACCCTCCCCGCAGGCAGCCGCGGCCGTGTTCAGGGGTATCGGCAGGGATCGAGAAGTTACCGCCAGAAACTTCTGGCCATGGGTCTCACTCCTGGAACCGAGTTTGAAGTCACTCGCCATGCCCCGATGGGCGATCCGGTGGAATTGAAAGTGCGGGGATTCTCACTCATGCTGCGTAAGCATGAAGCTGACATGTTGATCGTTACGGTGTTACGCCATGCCTGAAGCCATCATCGCCCTTTGTGGCAATCCGAATTGTGGCAAGACAACCCTGTTCAACGAGCTGACTGGCACCAATCAGAGGGTTGGCAATTGGCCCGGAGTCACGGTCGAGCGCAAGGAAGGCCTGCTCGAGGTTGGTTCCATGCCGGTGCGGCTCGTGGATCTGCCTGGTATCTACTCGCTTGACCTGGCTGATTCCCACGGAGGCCTCGATGAAAAGGTGGCCAGGGATTATCTGACCTCCGGCAAGGTGAATCTGATCATTAATATTGTTGATGCCTCGAATCTGGAGCGGAATCTCTATCTCACTGCCCAGATCATGGAGATGCGTCTCCCCATGATCGTGGCCCTCAACATGATTGATGTGGCCGAAGAGGCGGGCTTCGCCACCGACAGCGTCGCCCTCTCCGAGCGGCTGGGATCCCCGGTCGTTCCGCTGGTGGCCGCAAAGGGCATCGGGGTGGAGAGCCTCCTGCATGGCGTGGAGCGTGAGCTGCAGAGCCCGACGCCACCCCGGCCCTATGTGGCCTACCCGCCAGTGGTGGAGGATGCCATCGCCGCCCTGATGCCCCAGCTCGGCTGCCTGAGCGCCGCTGTGGGCGCCGGCAGCCTCACGCCGGACCACCGCTGGCTGGCCCTCAAGCTTCTGGAGGGCGGTTCCCAGGGCGAGACCCTGCTGCAGGGCCGGCGCGAGCTGAGCCAGCAGGTGGCGAGCCATCGGCGCTGCATCCGCCAGGTTCTCCAGGACGACATCGATGTGGTCTTCGCTGACAGCCGCTACGGCTGGATCCGGCAGCTGGTCTCTGGCGTGGCCAGGCAGACCCGTCTCGTCAGCCGCAGTGTGTCAGACCGGATCGATCAGGTGGTGCTGAACCGCTGGCTGGGAATCCCCATCTTCCTGCTGGTGATGTATGCACTCTTTCTGGTGACAATCAACATCGGTGGAGCATTTATTGATTTCTTTGACATTGCAGCGGGCACCATCTTCGTGGATGGATTCGGCGCCCTGCTGGCTGCGGCTCAGATGCCTGAGTGGCTGATCCTGATCCTTGCCGGAGGTGTCGGTGCCGGCATCCAGACCGTAGCCACGTTCATACCCATCATTGGAATCCTGTTCCTTTTTCTGGCCATCCTGGAGGATTCGGGTTACATGGCCCGGGCGGCCTTCGTGATGGATCGCTTCATGCGCTTGATCGGCCTGCCAGGCAAATCATTCGTACCCATGCTGATTGGATTTGGCTGTAATGTGCCTGCCATCATGGCCACCCGTACGCTTGAAAACAGGCGCGATCGGTTGCTCACGATCATGATGAATCCCTTCATGTCCTGTGGAGCGCGACTGCCGGTCTATGCCCTATTCGCTGCGGCCTTTTTCCCTTTATCCGGTCAGAACGTGGTGTTTGGTCTTTACCTCATCGGTATTGCCATGGCCGTGCTCACCGGCCTGATCCTGAAAACCACCATCCTGCGTGGCCAGGCATCCCATTTCGTCATGGAGTTGCCGGCCTACCACATGCCCACCATCAAGGGAGTGCTGATCCGAGCCTGGGAGCGGTTGAAAAGCTTCATCATGCGGGCCGGAAAAGTGATTGTGATCATGGTGATGGTGCTCAGCATCCTCAGTTCAGTGGGTGTTGATGGCAGCTTTTCCAATGAGAACAGTGATCGATCTGTGCTCAGCAGCGTCAGCCGATCAATCACTCCTGTCTTCAGCCCTCTTGGCATCCGTCAGGAGAACTGGCCGGCCACGGTGGGAATCTTCACGGGTGTGTTTGCCAAGGAGGCCGTTGTGGGCACCCTTGATGCGCTCTATTCCACGCTTGGGGCCCAGGATGATGCGGCCCGAGGCCTCGCTCCCCAGGCCGACGACGACTTCCGCTTCTGGGATGGCCTGGCGGAGGCGGTGGCCACCATTCCAGCCAACTTGTCGGAGGTTCCCGCCATGCTGCTCGACCCCCTGGGCATCACTGTGGGTGATGTCAGCAACGTGGATGCAGCGGCCGAGGCGCAAGCGGTTGGGGTGGGAACGTTCGGCGCCATGGCCACCCGCTTCAACGGCAGGATCGGAGCTTTTGCCTACCTGATCTTTGTGCTGCTCTACTTCCCCTGTGTGGCCGCCATGGGTGCGGTCTACCGGGAAACCAACGGGGGCTGGACAGCCTTTGTCGGCCTCTGGACCACGGGTCTGGCCTACGCCGCATCCACCCTCTTCTATCAGGTGGGAACCTTTGCCAGCCATCCGCGCCTGTCCATGGGCTGGATTCTGGCCGTCATGGTGGTTGCTGCCCTCACCATTCTCGGCTTGAAGGCCATCGGCCCCCGGGCCGTGGACCCGGAGCGCGAGCGGCTGAATGATGCCTCTGCCCAAGCCCTCTGAGATCCAGATCCTGTGATTCTCAGTCTTCTCCAGAATTACTTACGAGACCATCGAGCGGCTTCGCTCACCCAGATGGAAGCCAGCCTGGGTGTACCAGCTGACGCTCTGCGAGGCATGTTGGATCTGCTGGAGCGTAAGGGCCGGGCCCAGCGCCTGCCTCGTGCGCAGCGCTGCCATGGCTGCACGCTTTGCGACGAGAAAGCATTGGAGTTCTACCGCTGGATGGGCGACACGGATGTGCCGGCTCAGAGGCCCTGTCAGCAGGAGCAGCGTCCTCAGTGAGTCTCGCTGGAGATCGCTTCTGCATCATCCTTGCCGCCCATCGATCAGCTTGATGTGACTCTGCCCAGCACACTGAGGACATCAGCGACGCACATGCGGCGATGAAAAGCGCTTGACAAAGTGGTACGCATGATCTAGTATCGAACGTTAGATTCGACTCAGCAAATCTTTTTCGGCGCGCAGCGCTGGCGACGCGATCAGGCCCTCGGCCTGCCTGGAGAACGCGCTGATCCCAGGCTCGTCCCACGCTGATCCGCCATGCGGCCCACACCCTTCAGTCCAGCGATCTCCTGTTGATGCCAGTGTCCCAAGCCATGCGTGCCACACCCAGTCCGACCACATCCAGTCCGACCACGCCCAGCACCCTTGAGCGCTCGGCTTCCAGCCAGGCCTTCGGCGGCAGCAGCTTTGTGCTGGTGTACCACCGCTCTCCTTACGACCTGAAAACCGCTGCTGATGGCAGCACTGAGTTTGTCGACCAGAAGAGCCCGAACGGCATCATTCCCACCCTCCGCAACCTGTTTCTGGAGGAACGCTCCGGCACCTGGATTTCCTGGCGCCAGGATGAAGACGCGGTCAATGCCGCTGATGAACGGCTCACCGTTCCATCGGCCAACCCGTTCACCTTGCGACGGTTGCCGCTCACCGAGAAGCAGATTTCAAGCTTCTATCATGTGACCTCGAAGGAGTCCTTCTGGCCGATTCTGCACAGCTTTCCAGGCCTTTTCAGTGTTGACAACTCAGACTGGGACACCTTCGTAGGCGTCAACCAGTCGTTTGCCCGTGCGGCCTGTGAGGAGGCGGCGGAAGGGGCCACGATCTGGGTGCACGATTACAACCTCTGGCTGGCCCCAGCCCAGATCCGGGCCCTCCGGCCCGATGTGAGGATCGCCTTTTTTCACCACACACCCTTCCCCTCCAACGACGTGTTCAGCATCCTGCCCTGGCGGGATGAAATTCTCGACAGCCTGCTCTGCTGCGACCTGGTGGGCTTCCACATTCCCCGCTACGCCGACAATTTCTCCCGCACCGCCATCAATCTGCGTGGCGCCCGCTGTGGGGATCCCGTGCCCGTGGCGGTCAAGTTCCGCCACCACGGCAGTGCCCTGGCCCAGCCCACGGTGTTGCCCTGGTTGGAGCACAACGGCCGTCGGGTGCATATCCAGGCCTCACCGGTTGGCACCTCTCCGGATGTGATTCGTGAGCTGAGAGACAGCACCGAGGTGCAGACGATGGCGACCCAGATCTCCGAGCAGCATGCCGGCCGCAAGTTGATCATCTCGGCCTCCCGGGTGGATTACACCAAGGGCAACGAAGAGATGCTGCTCTCCTATGAGCGGGTGCTGGAGCAGCAGCCCCAGTGGCACGGCCGGGTGGAGCTGTTCCTCGCCTGCGTGGCCGCCGCCAGTGGCATGCGCATCTATGAAGACATCCAGCGCTCGGTGGAGGAGATCGTGGGCCGCATCAATGGCCGCTTCGGCCGCATCGACTGGACCCCCGTGCGCCTCTCCACCCGCCGCACCCCCTACGACGAGCTGGTGGCCTGGTTCAGTCAGTCGGATGTGTGCTGGATCACGCCGCTGCGCGACGGTCTCAACCTGGTGGCGAAGGAATACGTCGCCGCCCGCCAGGGCCAGGGCGGGGTGCTCGTGCTCTCGGAATTCTCCGGAGCCTCGGTGGAACTGGAAGACGCCGTGGTCACCAACCCCTATTCCCACCGCAGCATGGACGCGGCCATCGTCGCCGCCCTGGAGATGCCCCTGGAGGAGCAGAAGCAGAGAATGGCCTCGATGTCGGAGGCGGTGGAGGAATTCACCGTGCAGCACTGGGCCGAACAGCAACTGGGCACCCTGCGCGCGATTTGAGCCTCCCCTCCAGACGCTGGCTCCTGGCCCTCGGCCTGATGCTCGGGATGGTGGTCGCCCTGGCCGGGGGCGTGGGTGGCTGGCGCAGCCTGGCCGGTGCTCAGGAGCCCACCACGGTGCGGGTGCTGATGCCCGCTCCCTTCGCCGATGCCACCGCCGAGCAGGTGGCGGCCTTCAACCGCGAGCACCGCGATCTGCGCATCGCCGTGACCCGGGGCCCCTTTGAGACTGAGTCGGTGTCGGATCTGGCCATCAGCAGCCTGCTGCTGGGGGACAGCCCCTACGACCTGCTGCTGATGGACGTCACCTGGACGGCCAAGTACGCCGCCGCCGGCTGGTTGCTGCCCCTCGACGACTGGCTCGGCGCCGAGGCCCTCGAGCCTCTCGCCCCGGGCGCCCGCGCCGGCAACCGCATCGATGGCCGCCTCTGGCGCCTGCCCCTGGTGGCCGACATGGGCCTGCTCTACTGGCGCACCGACCTGATGGACGCCCCGCCCCGCACCCCCGCCGAGCTGGTGGCCGTGTCCGAGCAGCTGCAGCGCCAAGGCCGGGTGCGCTGGGGCTACGTGTGGCAGGGCCGCCAGTACGAAGGCCTCAGCTGCGTGTTCCTGGAGGTGTTGCACGGCTTCGGCGGCGCCTGGCAGGCCGACCAGCCCGGCATGGGGTTGCTGACACCCGCCGCCGATCAGGCCGCCGCCTGGATGCGCTCCCTGATCGACACGGGCGTCAGCCCCGCCGCCGTGGCCAACTTCGCCGAACCGGAGGCCCTGCAGAGCTTCGAGGCCGGCGACGCCGCCCTGATGCGCAACTGGCCCTACGCCTGGCAGGAGCTGCAACGGCCCCAGAGCGCCGTGGCCGGCAAGGTGGGCGTCACCACCATGGTGGCCGAGCCCGGTCAGACCTCCGGCGCCACCCAGGGCAGCTGGGGGCTCTCGGTGCTGGCCGGCACGCCCCATCCCGCCGAGGCCGTGCAGGTGCTGCAGGCCCTCAGCGGCGCCGAGAGCCAGCGCCAGCTGGTGCGGCGCTGGGGCTACACCCCCACCCTCACCGCCCTGTTCGACGACCCGGAGCTGGTGCTGGAGCGCCCCCTGCTGCCCGTGCTGCAGCAGGCCCTGGAGGCCGTGGTGCTGCGTCCGATCAACCCCGGATACGCCCAGCTCAGCGACATCGTGCAGCGCCAGCTCAGTGGCGTGATCACCGGCGACACCCCGCCGGCCCAGGCGATGGACCGGGCTGGGCGAGCCAGCGAGCAGCTGCTGCAAGCGAGCGGCCAGGCGGCGCTGCGATGAGTGCGGCCCTCGCCCTGCTGCTGATCGCCCCGGCGCTGCTGCTGCTGCTGGCCGTGTTCGTGTGGCCGATCCTGGATTACGCCTGGCTGAGTCTGCAGGCCCAGTCGGTGTTCACGGGCCTGGAGCCCGTGCCGGTGGGGCTGGCCAACTGGCAGCGGCTGCTCGGCGACGGCCGCTTCTGGCAGGACGCCGCCCAGACCCTGCGCTTCGCGGTGGTGTCGGTGGGACTGGAGCTGCTGCTGGGGCTGGCCATCGCCCTGCTGCTCCATCAGCGCTGGCGGGGCCGGGGCCTGGTGCGCAGCCTCAGCCTGCTGCCCTGGGCCCTGCCCACCACCGTGATGGCCCTGGGCTGGCGCTGGATCTTCAACGACCCCAACGGGCCGATCAACGGCCTGCTGCAGACCATCGGCCTGCCGAGCCTGCCCTTCCTGGCATCGCCCCAGCTGGCCTGGCTGGCCGTGGTGCTGGCCGATGTCTGGAAAACCACTCCCTTCGTGGCCCTGCTGCTGCTGGCTGGGCTGCAGAGCATTCCGGCCGATCTCTACGAGGCCCTGGCCCTCGAGGGTGGCCGCCCCTGGCAGGCCCTGCGCTGGATCACCCTGCCGCTGCTGCGCCCCTACATCTTCATCGTGCTGCTGTTCCGCCTGGCCCAGGCCCTGGGGGTGTTCGATCTGGTGGCCGTGCTCACCGGCGGCGGCCCCGCCAGCAGCACCGAGAGCCTGGCCCTCTACGCCTACCTCAATGCCATGCGCTTTCTCGACTTCGGCTACAGCGCCACGGTGATGCTGGGCATGTTCGCCCTGCTGCTGGCCTGCGCCCTGGCCCTGGTGCTCAGCCAGCGCCGGCGGCGGGAGGGCGCGGCATGAGCCAGGCCCCTTCCCCCCGTGGCGGTCGCCTGGCCCTGGTGGCGCTGCTGCTGATCTGGAGTCTGGCGCCCATGCTCTGGCAGCTCTACACCTCCCTGCGCACCCCGGAGGCCCTGCTGGCCGGCGCAGAGGCCCTGGGCCGCGGCTGGACCCTGGCCAACTACGGCGCCGTGCTGGGCAGCGATCCCCCCTTCTGGCGCTACCTGCTCAACAGCACCGTGGTGGGGGCCCTGAGCACGCTGCTCACCCTCGCCCTCGCCATCCCCTGTGCCTATGCCCTCAGCCGCCGCGGCGGCCTGCTGCGGCTGCTGGTGGGCGGCGGTCTGCTGGCGGCGGCGGTGTTCCCCTACGTGCTGCTGTTTCTGGCCCTGCTGCAGGTGGCGCGGCAGCTGGGGCTGGCCAACAACCTGCTGGCCCTGTGCCTGCCCTACGCCGGTCTGTCGCTGCCCCTGGCCCTGCTGCTGCTGCAGGCGGCCTTTGCGGAGCTGCCGCGGGAGCTGGAGGAGAACGCCGTGCTGGAGGGCTTCAGCCTCTGGCAGCGGCTGCGCTGGATCCTGCTGCCGCTGATGGGGCCCTCGGTGGTGAGCACGGCGCTGCTGGTGTTCCTGTTCAGCTGGAACGAGTTTCCGATCGCTCTCACCTGGCTCAGCCGCAGTGAGCTGCTCACCCTGGCGCCAGCCATGGCCCGCATGGCCGGCTCGTCGGTGTTTACGGTGCCCTACGGCGCCTTCGCCGCCGCCACCGTGCTGGGCAGCGTGCCGCTGCTGGCCCTGTTGCTGCTGTTCCAGCGCCAGATCGTGGCCGGCCTCACCCAGGGAGCGATCAAGGGATGAGCAGCGCACCAGCCCCTGCCCTGCGCCTCGAAGGCCTGGAACGCCGCCTCGGCCAGCGCTCGATCCTGGCGGGCATCGACCTGCGGGTGGAGCCGGGCGAGTGTGTGGCGCTGCTGGGGCCGAGCGGCTGCGGCAAGAGCACGATCCTGCGGCTGATCGCCGGCCTCGATCAGCCCGATGGCGGCCGCATCCTGCTGGGTGAGCGCGACATCACCGCCCTGCCGGCCGGGCGGCGTCAGGTGGCCATGGTGTTCCAGAGCTATGCGCTCTACCCGCACCTGAGCGTGGCCCGCAACCTCTCCCTGGGCATGGAGCTGCGGGGGGTGCCGCGGCAGCAGCGGCAGCAGGAGATCGACCGGGTGCTGGCCATGCTGCAGCTGGAGGACCAGAGCCAGCGCCGCCCCGCCGACCTCTCGGGCGGTCAGCGCCAGCGGGTGGCCCTGGCCCGGGCCCTGCTGCGCCAGCCGCGGGTGTTCCTGCTCGATGAACCGATGAGCAACCTCGATGCCCAGCTGCGGGAGGAGTTGCGCCCCCAGCTGCGCACGATCCTCTGCGGCAGTCAGGCCCCGGTGGTGTACGTGACCCACGACCAGCAGGAGGCCATGGGCATCGCCGACCGCATCGCCGTGCTGCAGCAGGGACGCCTGCAGCAGTGCGGCACGCCCCAGGAGCTCTACGGCACGCCTGCCAACGTGGCGGTGGCGCGCTTCATCGGCCGGCCCCAGATCAACCTGCTGCCGATGCAGGACGGCCTCCTGGTGGGCATCCGCCCCGAGCACCTGTATCCAGTCACCGAGGGCGGTCTGCCGGTGCGGGTGCTCAGCCGCGAGTGGCACGGCGCCAGCCAGCAGCTCACGCTCAGCAGCCCCCACGGCGAGCTGCGCTGGACCTGCGACGGCAGCCAGCCGATCGCCAGCACGCTGCAGCTGGGCTGGGACCGGCGCCACGAACATCGCTTCCAGCAGGCCAGCGGGCTGCGCTGCTGAGGCCCGGGTGCTGGCGCTGGCGGCCATTTGCGCTTAAACCAAGACAGAGCGAGAGGGTCTGGATGCCTGATGCCTGATCCGGTGGCGCACTGGTGGGAAGGCTGTGTGATCTACCAGTTGCTGCCGCGCAGCTTTGCCGATGCCAACGGTGACGGCATCGGCGATCTGGCCGGCATCAGGGAGAGGCTGCCCTACCTGAGCTGGCTGGGGGTGGACGCGATCTGGATGACGCCGATCTACCCCTCTCCGCTCAAGGACGGCGGCTACGACATCACCGACTTCAAGTCGATCCACCCTGATCTGGGCTGCATGGCCGACCTGCGCCAGCTGCTGGAGCAGGCCCATCGGCTCGGCATCAAGGTGGTGCTCGATCTGGTGCTGAACCACACCAGCGTGCTGCACCCCTGGTTCCAGCGGGCCCGCTGGGCGCCGAGCGGCAGCTCCGAGCGCGACTTCTACGTGTGGCGGGATCGCGACGACGGCTACGCCGACGCCCCCGTGCTGTTCCGCCGCTACGAGAGCTCCAACTGGGAATGGGATGAGGTGGCGGGGCAGTACTTCCTGCATCGCTTCCTGCGCCACCAGCCCGACCTCAACTACGCCAACCCCGCCGTGCAGGAGGAGATGCTGGCGGTGGTGGACTTCTGGTTGGAGCAGGGGATCGACGGCTTCCGGCTCGACGCCGTGCCCTTCCTGTTCGAGGAGGAGGGCAGCCGCTGCGAGGGCCTGCCTGAGACCCACGCCTTCCTGCGGCGGGTGCGGCAGCGGGTGGACGCCTGTGACCGCGACGTGCTGCTGCTGGCCGAGGCGATCCAGCCGGTGCAGGAGTCGGCTCCCTACCTGGCGGAGGGGGAGCTGCATGCGGCCTTCGAGTTCGCCCTCACCGCCCACCTGTTCGCGGCGGTGGCCCAGGGGCGCTGCGACCAGCTCTACACCTGCCTGCGCGAGGCCCAGAACGCCGTACCGGGCTGCCGCTGGGCCCTGCCCCTGCGCAACCACGACGAGCTGTGGCTGGGCGATGGCCACCTGGTGAGCGATGCGGTGGTGGAGGCGGTGTGCACGGGCTTCCCCAACGCCGAGGGCCACTGGCTGAACTGGGGCATCAACCGTCGGCTGGCGCCGATGCTCAACGGCGATCCGCGCCCCAACACCCTGCTGCACAGCCTCATCTACAGCCTGCCCGGCATCCCCTGCCTCTACTACGGCGATGAGCTGGGCATGGGCGACTGGCCCGGGCTGCGCGACCGCGATGCCAACCGCACGCCGATGGCCTGGACGCGGGACCGCGCCGGCGGCTTCTCCACGGCGCCCGATCCCCTGCTGGTGCTGCCGCCGATCACCGCCCCCGGCTACGACTACCGGGTGGTGAACGTGGCCGTGCAGCAACAGCTCTCCGGCTCCCTGCTCAACTGGCATCACCGCATGCTCACCAGCCGCCAGCAGTTGCCGGCCCTGCGGCTGGGGGACTTCCAGCTGCTGGAGAGCGACCACCCCTCCGTGTTGAGCTACGCCCGCAGCACCGGCGACATGACCATGGTGGTGGCGGCCAATGTGTCGGGCACGGGAGCCTCCACCCAGCTCGATCTGGGCCAGTGGCGGGGCAGCCGCATGCGCGAGGTGGTGTGGGGCTGCGAGTTTCCCGCCGCCAATGACAGCTGGTTCATCTACCTGCCCGCCTACGGCTTCTTCTGGTGGCTCGTGGGCGAAGCGGACATGGTGTCCGAGGCTGAGGAGCCGCCTCAGCCCGAAAGGGCGGAGCCGGTGGCCGCCAGCTCCTGATCCAGCAGCCGCTGCACCTCGGGCCGCAGCCGTTCGGCCTCGGCGCTGTCCACGAAGCCGAGGCGGCAGCGCCGCCAGAGCACGTCGTCGCTGCTGCGGGCCCACTCGTGGCGCACGGCGTGGCGCACTTCCGCGGCGGTGAGTGGAATCACCGGGCTCAGGGGTTCCCTTTCCTGGGGCGAGGCGGCGCAGGCCAGCACCGCCTCGGCCTGCAACCCGTGGCTGGCGAGCAGATGCTGCACCAGGGCCGCCGGGTGCTCAGCGCCGAGGCGCTGCTCCAGGGCGGCGAGCCCCCGGCGGGTGGACTCAGGCTCCTCTTCGGCACCCAGGATGGGCGTGGGTCCGGCGGGCTCCGCCAGGGGACGGCCCAGCTGGGCTGCCACGGCCTTCAGGCCATCGAGGGCCATGGGGCGGCAGGTGGTCCACTTGCCGCCCATCACGCTGATCAGTCCGGAGGGGAGCTGCTCCACCTCGTGCTCGCGCACCACGGTGGAGGTTTCCGGGGCTGCACCCGCGGCAGCGGGGCTGGCGGCGCTGGCCGGGCGCAGCAGGGGCGGGCGCCGGCCCAGCGGCTGCACACCTGCGGCTCTCCGTGCTGGGGGAACCAGCGCCGCACGTAGCTGAGCAGGTAGGCCTCCTCCTCGGCGCTGGGGGCGTTGGCCTCCCCGACCGGGCAGGAGGTGTCGGTGGTGCCCACCAGGGTGCGGCCGAAGAAGGGCAGCACGAACAGCACCCGGCCGTCGTCGGTGGCGGGAATCAACAGGCCGGTGCCGCCGGGGCAGAGGTTTCCCTTCAGCACCAGGTGGATGCCACGGCTGGCCTGCAGCCTTGGGCCCTGGTCGGGATCGGCCATGCGGCGGATCGCGTCGGCGCCGATGCCCGTGGCGTTGAGCACCACCCGGGCCTGCAGCTCGCGGCGCTCGCCTGTCTGCAGGTCTTCCACCACCGCGCCGCTGAGGCGGCCCTGCTGGCGCAGCAGCTCCACCACCCGGGTGCGGGTGTGCACGCTCGCGCCGAGGCCCGCGGCGGTGCGGGCGATCAACAGGTTGAGCCGGGCATCGTCGAACTGGCCATCGCTGTAGGCCACGCCGCTGTAGCCGGGAGCCAGCTCGGGCAACTGCTGCTGCACGGTGCCGCGGGCCAGCCAGCGGCTGGCGCCGATGCCGCGGCGCCCGGCCAACAGGTCGTAGAGCCCCAGGCCGATGCCGTAGTAGGCCTGCTGAATGAAGCCGGCGGTGGGCAGCAGCAGCTCCAGCCGGTGGGCCAGAAACGGCACCGCCTCCAGCCAGTGGCCCCGCTCCCCCAGTGCCTCCCGCACCAGCTGCAGCTGGCGCCAGTCCAGCCGGCGGAAGGCCAGTTCCAGGTAGCGCACGCCGCCGTGCAGCAGCTTGGTGCTGCGGCTGCTGGTGCCCTGGGCGATGTCGCCCGCCTCCACCAGGGTCACCGAGAGGCCACGGCGCACGGCCTCAAGCGCCACGCTGGCCCCGGTAGCGCCGCCACCGATCACGAGCAGATCCACGGTCATCAGGCTGCTCCGGAAGGGGTTACCACTTGAGCCTGCTGCAGGTCGGGGTCATGCCAGTGCAGGCTGCGCTCCACGGCGGACCGCCAGCGCTGCTGCCGATGTTGGCGCTGCTCCAGGCTGATCGCGGGCTCGAAGCGCCGGGCACCGGGGGCCTCGGCCAGGTCGCTCCAGGCACCCAGGCCCTCCAGCTCTCCAGCCTGCACCCCAGCCAGCAGGGCCACGCCCCGCGCCGTGCTCTCCAGGTCGGCCCGGCGCCGCACCGGCAGGCCGGTGGCATCGGCCTGGGCCTGGAGCAGCAGATCGGCGGCTGCGGCTCCGCCATCGGCAGCGAGTTCCTGCAGGGGCTCGCCCAGGGCCTCTTCGGCCAGCTCTACCAGGGTGGCCACCGCCAGGGCGATCCCCTCCAGGGTGGCCCGGGCGAGTTGGGCCGGGCCGGTGTCGCGGCTGAGGCCGATCAGCAGGCCCCGCGCCGCCGGATCCCAATGGGGCGTGCCCCAGCCGGTGAAGGCGGGCACCAGCATCACGCCGCCGCTGCTGCTGCAGCTGGCCGCCAGGGCGTTCACCTGGTCGGAGCGCTCGATCAGCCGCAGGCCGTCGCGCAGCCACTGAATGGCGGTGCCGGCATTGAAAAGGCTGCCCTCCAGGCAGTAGGTGGGCCGGCCGACGGCATCGGTCCAGCCGACGGTGCTGAGCAGGCCGGCGTCGGAGCGCTGGATCGTGGCGCCGGTGTTGATCACCAGGAAGGCGCCGGTGCCGTAGGTGCACTTGCCCTCGCCGCTGGTCAGGCAGCTCTGGCCCAGGGTGGCGGCCTGCTGGTCTCCCAGCACCGCCGTGATCGGCACGCCGGCGAAGGGCAGCCCCGCCGCGATCGTGCCGAAGGCGGCCTGGCTCGGCAGCAGCTCCGGCAGGGCATCGGGCGGCACCCCCAGGCTGGAGGCGAGCTCGAGATCCCAGCGCAGCTGCTCCAGGTCCATCAGCAGGGTGCGGCTGGCATTGCTGCAGTCGGTGGCATGGCGTCCGCACAGCCGCCACAGCAGCCAGCTGTCCACGGTGCCGAAACACAGCTCCCCGGCCGCCGCTGCCGCCGCCGCCGCCGGCAGCTCCCGCAGCAGCCACACAATCTTGCTGGCGCTGAAGTAGGGGTCCACCAGCAGGCCGGTGCGCTGGCGGATGGTGGCTTCCAGCCCCTGCTGCTTCCAGGCGGCGCAGAGGGCGGCGGTGCGGCCGTCCTGCCACACGATCGCCGGGGCCAGGGGCTCCTGCGTGCCCCGGCGCCAGAGCACGGTGGTTTCACGCTGGTTGGCGATCCCGCAGGCCACCACGGCTCGGCGCTGCTCCGGGCTGATCGCCTGCTCCAGCTGCTGCAGAGCGGCCAGCTGGCTCTGCCAGATCGCCTCCGGGTGCTGCTCCACCCAGCCATCCGCCGGGTAGTGGCACTCCAGGGGGGCACCGCAGCAGGCCACCTGCTGGCCCTGGTGGTCATACAGCGCCGCGCGGGAACTGGTGGTGCCCTGGTCGATGCTCAGAAAGAGGGCAGAACCCATGCAGCCACCTGTTTTGAGTTTGGTACCACAACAGGCTGGGCTGAACCCAGGGATCCACCCGGCCGCAAGGAAGTGCAACGGTGGGCCGATGGGGCAGGGTGACTGCAGCGGCCCCCGGCCGCCCGACGCCCCGGCAGCCCGCGCCATGCCCCTCTCGCCCAACCCCCTGAGCCCGGATGCCCTGCTCGAGGACCTGGCCGCCCCTGCCGAGCTGCTGATCGTGCAGGACCTCGACGGGGTGTGCATGGAGCTGGTGCATGATCCGCGCCAGCGGCGGCTGGAGCCGGCCTACATCCGCGCGGCGCGGCAGCTGGAGGGACAGTTTGCGGTGCTCACCAACGGCGAGCACGAGGGCAGCCGCGGCGTCAACCGGGTGGTGGAGCAGGCCCTGGCCGGCAGTGCCGAGCCCGCCGCCGAGGGCCTCTACCTGCCCGGGCTGGCGGCCGGTGGCGTGCAGCTGCAGGACCGCTTTGGCCTGGTGAGCCATCCGGGGGTGTCGGCCGGGGAGATCGCCTTCCTGGCGGCAGTGCCGCAGCGGCTGCGGCGCAGCTTGCTGGAGCGGCTGCCGGCGCTGTTGCCCCACCTGGGTGGGGATCGGCGGCAGGCCCTGGTGGAGGCGGCCGTGCTCGACAACCCCCTCTCCCCCAGCCTCAACCTCAACGGGCTGTTCGCTGCCGTGGAGGGCAACGTGGCCGGCCAGCAGGATCTACAGGCCCTGGCTCTGGAGCTGATGGGGGAGTTGCTGGCGGAGGCCACAGCGGCAGGCCTGGGCGAGGCCTTCTTCCTGCACCTGGCCCCGAACCTCGGCCGCCGGGACGGTGCTGAGCAGCTCAAGCCCGCCAGCCCCGCCGGCACCGGCACCACGGACTTCCAGCTGATGCTGCGCGGCGCCCTCAAGGAGGTGGGCCTGCTGGTGCTGCTCAATCAGGCCATCGGCCGCCGCAGCGGCAGCCCCCCCCTCGGCGCCGACTTCAACGTGCGCACGGCCCCCCACGACCACCCCAGCCTGCTGGAGCTGGCCCGCTCGGCCTTCGAGCCGGCGCTGATGCCCACCCTGGTGGGGGTGGGCGACACGATCACCTCGGTGCCGGCGCAGGCGGGGGCTGGCTGCGGGGCGGCAGCGACCGGGGCTTCCTCACCCTGCTGCAGGAGCTGGGCGCGGTGTTCGGCACGGCCAACCGGGTGGTGCTGGTGGACAGCAGCGGCGGTGCCGTGGACCGCCCCTCCCACGCCGATGGCCGCCTGGTGGGTCTCACCGATCCGCAGGATTCCCTGCGCATCGACGCCAGCCTGGCCGGCGGGCCACGGCAATACGTGGAGCTGTTCGGCAGGCTCGCCGAGCGCCGGGGTCAGGCCCTCAGGGGTTGAGGCCCAGCTCGCGCTCCATGCCGGCCAGGGCCACCTCGGCCACCAGCTGGATGCGGTAGCGGCAGTGCTGCGTGGTGGTGCCGTCGAAGCGGCCGTGCTCCCAGTACTTGTTGCTGCCGGCGCCGCCACCGCAGAGGCCGAAGTAGTCGCAGCTGGCCCGGCAGCGCTCCACACCGGTGCGGATCTCGCGCTCCACCTGCTGGAACTTCGGCGTGCCGGCCAGATCCACCAGGCTGTCGCGCAGCACGTGGCCGAAGCAGAAATCGCCGAAGCGTTCGGTGTGCACCGACAGCAGCTCCGGATCGAAGGTGGACATGTTGCCGCGGGCATCCACGTTCACGATCGCGAAGGGGGTGTTCATATCGGTCTGCACCAGGCGGGCTTCGCCGCAGGCCAGGCTGGTGATTCCCTCGAACTCGCGGATCCGCAACCGCTCGGGCTGGTCGCCGCAGCGGTCCCAGACGCGCTCCATGAACTGGCGGTAGCGGGCCTCCAGGGCGGGCCGCTCCCCCGCCGAGACCTCCAGGCTGGACTGGGTGTTGACGCCCTCGGTCTCCTCCATGTTGAAGCCCACGTCGCCGATGCCCTGCTGCAGGAAGAAATCGACGATCGCGTCGGCATGGTCGAGCCCGGCGGCGGTGAGCACGCAGATCACCTCGAAGGGGATGCCCCGCCGTTGCAGCCAGTCCACCCCCCGCATCACGGCGGCATGGCTGGGCAGGCCGGTGCGGGTGACCCGGTGGGCGTCGTGCAGGAAGGCGGGGCCATCCATGCTCACGCCCACGTGGATGTCGTGGCGCTCGAAGCAGTCGCACCAGGCCGCATCGATCACGGTGGCGTTGGTCTGCAGCGACTGCACCACCGTGGAGGGCGGCAGCCCGTGGCGCTGCAGCACGGCCTGGATGCGGGCGCTGGCGGCGTCGTAGAAGGCGATCGGCATGGTGAGCGGCTCGCCCGCATGCCAGAGCAGGGTGAATCCCCCGTCAAAGAAGGGGCTCTCCAGCACCCGCTCCAGGGCCGCCTCCAGCAGCTCCAGCGACAGCCGGGTGCGGTCGTCCCGCTGGGGCAGGTAGCAGTAACTGCAGTCGAGGTTGCAGAAGGGGGTGGGCTGCAGCACCAGCAGGCGCACCGGCCCATAGGCCAGCTCAGGCACCGGGGTGACGCTCATCGGGGCCTCGCTCAGCGGAAGTTGCGGAAGCCACCGCCGTTGCGGAAGCCCCCATTCCTGAAGCCGCCCCCATTGCGGAAGCCGCCATTACGGAAGCCACCGCCATTGCGGAAGCCGCCGTTGCGGAACCCCCCGTTGCGGAAGCCGCCATTGAAGAAGCCGCCGTTGCGGAAGCCTCCGTTGTAGAAGCCGCCATTGCGGAAGCCGCCGTTGCCCCAGCCCACGGTGGGGGCGTTGACGAACACGTAGGCCAGGGCGTCCGGTGGCCCGGCCTCTGGCCCCAGTTCCTCACGATCCTGGCCTTCCAGGTTGGTGCCGGCCTGCTGCTCCCTGTCCCGCACCACCGCTGCAATGCGCTGCATCCGCGCCTCGATGCTGGCGGTCGATCCCTGCTGCGCGGCGGCGGTGGCCAGGGCCGCTGCGCAGTCGAGCGGCAACGACACCAGCAGCAGCAGGCCGAACAGGCGGGAGCGGGTCAGAAAGGCCATGACAGGTGCTGCGAAGAGACGCGCGGACGGAAAAAAGGAACGGCGGGAAGGGGAGCAGAGGCCGCTTCAGCTGCCGGGTTCGGGCTGCTGATCGCCGTCGGCCGCGGGCAGGGGCCTGATCGCCTCCCGGCCCAGCAACAGCCCCTGGAAGATCTCATCGACCTGCTCATGGGCAGCGCCGGGGCCGGTGCCGGGCGCCAGCCAGCGATCCACTGCGGCCACGTCTTCTGGCCTGCCGTCCACATAGCCCTGCAGCAGCCGGGCGATGGCCAGATCCACCAGGTTGCGGAAGGCGGAGTCGTTCTCCGGCAGCAGGCAGGCCACCCCATAGCTCTCGAAGGGCTCGTCGGGCACCAGCGCCAGGTCCTTGAGTCCCCGGGCCCGGGCCAGGGCAGCGAGCACCTTGGTGTCACCGATCACTCCCTCCACCCGGTTCGCCTCCAGGGCATCGAGGGCCTCGGACAGGTTGGCGAACGGCACCAGCCGGGCCTCGGGCTGCATCCCCTCGAGCTCCGTCTCCGCCAGGGTGGAGCGCACCACGCCGATCGGGCGGCCGGTCAGGGCGGCGGGATTGCCGTCGAAGCGGCCGGCCGGGGCCAGCAGGCGCAGGCCCGACACGCCGATGGGCATTGAGAAGTCGGCGGTCATGTCGGCTTCCCAGCTGAAGGGAATGCCGCAGGCCAGGTCGGCGGTGCCGGCCGTCACCCGAGCGGCGGTGGCGGCCAGGTCGGGCTCCATGACCAGCCGGAGCCTCACGGGACGGCCCACGGCCCTGGCCAGCTCGGCGGCGATCCGCTCGCCCAGCAGCACCGCGTAGCCCTGGGGCTGGCCCTGGCTGCCGCCGCTCAGCAGGGGCGGCGCGTCGGCGGGGCCGACCAGCACCAGTTCCCCGGAGCGGGCCACCCGTTCCACGGCTCCTCCCGCCAGGGCGGCAGCAGGAAGCGCCAGCCCCCCAGCCACGGCCAGGGCTGCCAGGGTGGCCGTGCTACAGAGCGCGCCCGAGGCGGCGGGCTCGGCGCAGCTCAGGCTCAGGGGGCGGCCGTAAGGGGCTGATCCCCCTGGGGAGGGAGCGGCCGAAGGGCCTGGGGAAGACAAAGCACGCCACGCCGGATGCCCCAGGACTCTGGCAAGGCCTGGGGCATCCGGCCATGCGGCGGGCTGCAGCCTGCGGGATTCTTCATTGCGACGAAGACCGCTCAGATCCACTGCTGCGCAAAGCGCATGCTGATGTCGAGCCAGGGGCTGCGGGTGATCGGTGCGCTGCTGGAGATCAGGTCCACGCCGCTGGCCGCACAGGCGCGCAACTGGGCCGGCTCCACCCCGGAGGCCTCCAGCACCACAGCCCGGCCCAGGTCTGTGGCCAGCCGGCGCAGGACCGGCACCAGCTCGGCCAGGGCACCAGGGCTGAAGCCATCCAGCAGCACGGCGTCAGCGCCGGCCTGGATCGCCTGCTCGGCCTCGGCGGCGGTCTCCGCTTCCACGATCACCCGGGCGGGCCAGGGGGCCGCAGCCCGCACCGCCAGCAGGGCCGGCACCACCCCGCCCGCCCAGGCCAGGTGGTTCTCCTTGAGCATGGCGGTGTCGTCGAGCCCGAAGCGGTGGTTGAGGCCGCCGCCACAGCGCACGGCGTATTTCTCCAGCAGCCGCAGCCCTGGAGTTGTCTTGCGGGTGTCGGCCAGACGCACGCCGCTGCCCTCCAGCTGCTGCACCAGCTCGGCGGTGGCCGTGGCGATGCCGCTCAGGCGCATCGCCAGGTTCAGGGCCGTGCGCTCGCCTGCCACCAGGGCCGCGGCATCTCCCTCCAGCTCCAGCAACCGCTGATCGGCCTGGATCCGCTCGCCATCACCCACCAGTAGCCGCACCTGCAGCTCGGCATCGAGCAGGCGGAACAGGGGCTCCACCAACGCCCCGCCACTGAACACCCCGGCGCGCCTGGCCACCCAGTGGGCCCGGCCCCGCGCCCCCGCTAGGGCGGGCGCCGTGAGGTCGCCGCGGCCCAGATCTTCCGCCAGCCAGGCGCGCAGCAGGGGCTCGAGTTGCAGGGGGCTCAGCGGTGGCATGGCAGCGAGCGCGGCAGGAGGGCGGACCCTCCAGGACCATGGCAGCCTGCCCGGCTCACTTGCCGATGCAGAAGCGCGAGAACACCCGATCCAGCACCGCCTCGTTCACCTCTTCGCCGGTGATGGCACCGAGGGCCCGCACCGCCGTGCGCAGGTCGATGGTCCAGAAATCCCAGGGCAGCCCCTGCTCGGCGGCCTCCAGGCTGCCCGTCAGGGCAGTCGCCGCCTCCCTGGCCAGATCGCGCTGACGGGCGTTGAGGGCCACCTGGAGACCCTGCCCATCGCCCGCCCCGCAGCGCCGCAGCAGCTGCTGCACCAGGGCATCGCTGCCGGCGCCGGTCAGCGCACTGATCACGCCATCGGGGCTTGTCGCCACCGACTCGGACTGGGCTGGAGGAGGCCCTGCCTGATCCGGGGCGATCAGATCCGCCTTGTTGCCCACCAGCAGCAGGGGCACCCCCTCCGGCACCAGGTTCCGCAGGGCGGCGTCCTCCTCGGTCCAGCCGGCCTGGAGATCGAACAGGAGAAGCACCGCATCGGCGCTGGCCAGGGCCTCGTGGCTGCGGGCGATGCCGAGCTGCTCCACGGCGTCGGCGGTGGGCCGGATGCCGGCGGTGTCGAGCAGGGTGAGCGGCACGCCGTCGAGCACCAGCTCGCTCTCCAGCAGATCGCGGGTGGTGCCGGGCAGGTCGGTCACGATCGCCCGCTCGCGGTGGCTGAGGCGGTTGAGCAGGCTGCTCTTGCCCACATTGGGGCGCCCCACGATCGCCACCCGCAGGCCCTCCCGCAGGGCCGCGCCCTGACGCGCCTCCAGCACCAGGGCCTCCAGCTCCCGCTGCACCGCCACCAGGGCGGCCACTACGGCAGCGGCGTCGAGGCGGGGGAGGTCGTCTTCGAAGTCGACCCGGGCTTCCAGTTCGGCCAGCTGGTCGAGCAGCCGCTCCCGCAGGCTGCCGATACGGCGCTGCAGGCCGCCATCGAGGCCGGCCATGGCCAGCTGGGCGGCGCGGCGGCTGCGGGCCGTGATCATCTCGCTCACCGCCTCGGCCTGGGTGAGATCGAGGCGGCCGTTCAGAAAGGCCCGCTGGCTGAATTCCCCGGGCTGGGCCAGGCGGGCCCCGGCGGCCAGCACCAGCTCCAGCACCCGCTGCACCGGCACCAGGCCGCCATGGCAATGGAGCTCTACCACGGTTTCGCGGGTGAAGCTTCGCGGCGCCCGCATCAGCAGCAGCAGGGCCTCATCCACCCGTTCCTGCGTGGCCGGATCCACCACGTGGCCATACAGCACCCGATGGGTGTCCCACACCTGGGAACCCGGCGCCCGGAACAGCCGGGCGCCGATGGCCTCGGCCCGGGGGCCGGAGATTCTTACGATCGCCACACTCCCCTGCCCAGGCGCGATCGCCGTGGCGACCGCTGCGATCGTGTCGCCGCCTTGGGCGCTGGCCGTGATCGCTTCGTCATCCAGCTCCAGCTCGCCTGTCACCCCGTTCCATGGCGCTGCGTCCACCCCAGTTTCAACCGCTTGCCCCCGCGGTGCGTGCCATCCAGCGGGCGATCCAGTGGCTGTGGCAGCAGGAGGGCAGCCCCGGTCAGCGGGCCAGGGGGCTGGCGGCGGGGGTGTTCTGCGGCTGCTTTCCGTTCTTCGGGCTGCAGACCCTGCTGGGGGTGGCGCTGGCGAGCCTGGTGCGGGGCAACCACCTGCTCGCCGCCGCGGGCACCTGGATCAGCAACCCCTTCACCTACCTGCCCCTCTATTGGCTCAACTTCAAGCTGGGAAGTGTGTTCCTGGGGCCGGGCCAGGGCTGGCCGGGCATGGAGAGCCTGCGCAGTGAGGCGATCTGGCAGCTGGGCTGGGCTTTTGCGAGCCGCATGTTGCTGGGATCCCTGGTGGTGGGTCTCGCCGCCGGGCCCCTGGGCGGCTGGCTCTACTGGCGCTGGCTGCTGCAGACAGGCGGCCAGGCTGATCCCCAAGTCCCACGGCCGCCCACAGGTTGATGCAGGCCCCGCCCATGAATCGGTTTCATGACTTCGCTTCAGGACGGGGATCAGGAATTGGCCAGGCCGGGAAACACCATCAGGTCGATGTGGCCACCGGTGGGATGGCGCCATTCGCGGAATTCCTCAGCCAGGGCCTGATGGTCTTCGCTGAGGCACTGATCCTGGAGATCCTGCAGGCGCTGATGCACCTGATCGAGGGTGTGGTCAATCAATTCGGCGGCCTGTTCAGATGTCATGGCCAGATGGGTGGTTGTCGGACGAAAAATTATCCTCATTTTGTAGACAACATGCTCCGATTGAGCTGTAGCAGCAGACACACGGCCCGGGCGCTGTGGCCGAATGCCCATGCTCAGAGCCACTCGAATCAGTCGTCCTTCACCACAGTGCGCGCCAGCCAGTCGTGGAAGGGTTGCCAGTCGTCGGCCTGATCAATCGCCTCCCAGAGCCTCTCAATCACTCGACGCACCGGGGTTTCGGGCAGGTTCCAGCGCTGCAGGCGATCAGCGATCGAGCTGGCCGCGCTGGCCGCGTCTGGGGAGTTGGCTTCGGTGTTGGCAGCCTGGTGGCTGCAGGCCCACCAGGCGTCGCGCCAGGCCAGCCAAGGCTGCCGGGGCGGCTGCGGGGCCCCCGCCAGGAAGGGCCCCAGCTCATCGGGTGTACTCGGCAGGCCTGCCTCTGCCACCCGCGCCGCCAGCCCGGCGAAGAAGGATCCGTAGCCCACGGGCCAGGCCGCCAGCAGTTGCAATGTGGCAGGCAGGGGATCCGGGGCTTCCCCCAGGCCATCTCCTTCCCCCGGCCATGCCGGCGGCAGCCCCAGCCGCCTGGCCATCAGCTGGCGGTAGTGGTGGTCGAAGGCCGGCGCGAAGCGCTCCAGGCGGGCCTCCAGCTCGGCCCGGGGCAGCAGCATCACCAGGGGCTCCTGCAGCAGGCGCAGGTTCTGGTGGGCGACTGCCGGTTGCTGGCCGTAGGCGTAGAGACCGGCGTGATCGAAGTAGGCCGCCGTGAAGCGCGGGTCCAACTGGTCGAGGAAGGCGAAGGGGCCGTAGTCGAAGCTCTCCCCGGCCAGCGACATGTTGTCTGTGTTGAGCACCCCGTGGGTGAAGCCGGCGGCCATCCACTCGGCGCTGAGTCGGGCCACGCGCTCCACCAGCTCGCCGTAAAAGGCCAGCAGCCGCGCCTCCCCAGTCGCTTCGGTTGCGGCCACCTCGGGGTAGTAGGTGATCACCACATGCTGCAGTAGGCGCTCCAGCTGTCGCGGCTGGCGTTGATGGAGCATCCGCTCGCAGCTGCCGAAGCGCAGGTGGGTGCGGGCCAGGCGCACCATCACGGCGCTGCGTGTGGGGGAGGGCTCGTCTCCCCGGTACAGATCCTCCCCTGTTTCCACCAGGCTGAGGCTGCGGCTGGTGGTCACGCCCAGGCGCTGCAGCGCCTCGCCGGCGATCACCTCCCGCACGCCCCCCTTGAGGGTGAGGCGGCCATCGCCGCCGCGGCTCCAGGGGGTGGTGCCGCTGCCCTTGGTGCCCAGGTCCTGCAGCTGGCCATGGCGGTCGCGCAGCTGGCCATAGAGAAAGCCACGGCCATCGCCCAGAAAGGGGTTGTAGGTGCCGAACTGATGGCCGTGATAGCGCAGGGCCAGCAGGGGTGTGCGCGCCTCGAAGCGGCCGTAGGCGGCCTCGATGTCGGCGTCGGAGACGCTGGCAGGATTGAGGCCGATTTGGTGTAACAGGGAGTCGTTGCGGAAGCGCAGCTGGGTGCGCGGGAACTGCGCTGCCTCCACCACGTCCCAGTAGTCAGCCCCGAGTCCTTCGAGCTGGGGCTCGAACGGCAGGGCGAGCAGGGGGTTGGGGGGCATTGCAACAAGCTTGAGCGGATTGACCCTAATGAGCAGGTCCCAAGGGACACTGGGTTGCCAACGAGGCAGGGGGAGCTTCAACGTCGGTGATCGATAACGTCAAGAAGCGGGCGATCCTTGATGGAAGGCCATCTGCGCCCTCCATTCCACCAAGAACAAAGAGGGCAAGAGAGATCCTGAGATGTATGTTGCCGCCAAGGCAAAGTAGTGGTTCCATTACTGTGCAGATGGCTTGGCCTATGGGATGCGCTGCCGGGTCGGCATTGAGAAGCTCTCAAGGAATGCGAGGCCGAGGTCTGGATTGCCGCAGCCGGGGAGCACCTCCTACGGCTGGATGCTTTCGGAAGCAGCCTGCCTGATCCGATTGAAGAGGAGAAAGTGCCTTTCAATCCGAAGGAGGAGAATCCCTTCGGGTCAGCCATTATCAGCTCGGACTTCGGAGCGGTCTATTCCTGCCGGGGCATCAGGAAAACGGCCTAAAGCTCAAGATCCTTCTTGCATGGAGACGTCCATGAACCGTGCAAGACCACTGCTTCTTATATGCTATCTAAAAGATCGGCGTGTCGGATAAAAGTGTACGACTGGAAAGCCCTCTAGGCCCCAAAGGCAAACCAACAGGCCTGAGTACGAGGCCAGTGTAGACATTAGGACCTAAAGTGGCTCACATCTGTCTCATTGGTGAAAACAAGACTAGCCTTCTAGAGATTGAGTACCTTTGTTAGACTCCTATGGTTGCAGGCGGCGTTGGCAGCGCACGCGCCTGCTTCAGCCTGGGCTGACGAATAACAGCTTTAGCCAGCATCAGGATCCTGGCCTCAAGCAGGCTCTCTACTATACTGATCACAATCTTTGCTCCTTGGGGCATGTCAGACAGGATTCTGGATCACTACACGGACCAGCCACCATCTCTGTCCAATACAATTGGCATCTTTAAAGGCGAGTGGAGCTCTGCCATACCAGGTTGTCCAGATGGTGGAAGAGCCCCGCTTTTTTCTGACCCACGTGCAGACTACTGGATCAAGAAAACAAATGAGTTGTTTGGCAGCTCGCTTACCTCAGAATCAATTAATGCACTCGAGCTGGGGCCGCTGGAGGGGGCACATTCCTACATGTTCTCCAATGCAGGCTGGAATGTTACTTCAATTGAAAGCAATTCCAGGGCGTTTCTAAAAACACTAATCATTTATAATGAATTCAATCTCCATGCCAAGGCGCTCTACGGTGATTTTATCCCTTATCTAAAGAATCCCAGCACCCCTCTATTCAATTTTATTGCTGCCAGTGGCGTTCTCTATCACATGAAAAATCCCTTGGAGACAATTGACCTCATCCTGTCTAAATGTCTATCTGTGGGAATATGGACTCATTTCTATGATGAGTCATTGACAAGTCTTTGGCCTAATCGATGGAGCCAAATCGAACTCAGTGCAGGTGGCACAACTTACCCGGCATTTAAGCAATTCTATGGTCAAGGACAAAAAGATCAATCCTTCTGTGGCGGTGGTCAAGAGTATTCAATATGGGTTCAGAAAGACGACATCCTAACTCGCTTAAGCGATCATGGTTTTGACATAGATATACATTCCTGTCAAATGGATCATCCCAATGGACCTTGCATGACTCTATTTGCGCACTCGAAGCACAAGCCTCCCCAGTAATGCTTACCACTTTTCATATTCAGCCAACACTACTGGTAGCGAGAAAGAGTCCCAACCGAACTGAACGGTATTTGATTAGATCGTAATCCGATTAATAACCTACTCATGCAATAATGAAGCAGATCTACCTCCATATTGGTCATGGCAAAACCGGAACCTCGGCGTTCCAGGCATTGATGGCACAATCTCAGAAGATGCTTCTTTCTGCAGGCATACTGTATAAAGAGCATCCCAGCTTTTCAAATGCGATCCGATCACGGATAAGTTCAGGCAACATTGATCCGAGTGACACGAATGATTGGTTTGACACTCAGGTCTTGGCGACCGTGAGGAACAACCAGAATTACGATAAGTATGTTTTTTCCTGTGAGAATGCTTTCCACTATATGGATAGTGTGTACGCGGCTCTCGACAATAGTAAGGATAACTTTAACTTGCACGTGATTCTAGCTGTCCGCAATCCAGGAGACATGCTCTCATCTGAATACCATCAACTGGTTAAGCGTGATGGGTTGTTCATTTCATACGAGGCCTTTCTAGAGCGCACTAGCTATAGATGCAAGCATGCTTTCAGAGCTCTCGAGATTATTGAACAGCTCGAGAGCAAGGAGATTTCCTTTTCTCTATTAAACTTTTCGAATTTAGGCTATGCAATTACCCGAAGAATCTCTGAAATCATTGGCATAGATACTTTAGTCGATACTCATAGATTTACAAGTATGAGAGTAAACCGGTCGATGTCTGTTTCAGAGTTGCAGGCTCTCGTTCTTGTCAATCGACTCTATGGCAAGTTCGCGGGCACCAAGCTATCAGATGCATTGGTTAACTCACTCCCAGATATTGATTCTGACCCTTTATTGCCATCGGCTTCGTCAAGCAAGAAGATTGCTGATGAAATGAAACCGATCATCCATGCGATTAATCGAAGATTGCCTCTGTCTTCCCCACTTGTAGTCACCAACGATGTTGAGATAGAATCGAATTTGATCTCTCCCCTCGATGATTCTCAGGTTGCCATCATTAAGGGTGCTATTTCTGAGCTGAGTCAAAGTGAAGATCGCGCTTGGCGGGCAAAGAGATCAAGTTTTCTCATGAAGACAGCAAATAAGATCTTGGAAAAAGAGTCACTTGGGGTTCGTGTTGCTTTCAGACTGATGAAGCTTGCTCAGCATCTGCAGCCTTCAAGTCAGCCCATAAGAGAAAAGACTCGCAGGCTAAGAAGAATGATTAGGCGGTGACTCAATATCAGCCCTAGAAGTTCCTGTCATAGACTATTTGACTAGGATGCTTGCAGAGTTTCGAAGAGACTCTGACTTAGAGCGAGGTACTCTGGCTCGAAAATATCATGCTTTTGATAGAATACATCCAAACTCGGCGCCCAGACAGAATACTCTAACGTTCAACTGAGGTAAATATCCTAGTATGGAGAGGTTCAATACGATGTTCTTTAGTGATGCCGGGGTAAATTGCCAACAATGTACATCAACATAGGGCTTGGAGGCGTATTCGTTCATAGCTGCATCAATGCACCTTCTCATGGCCGTTGTAGCATTTCTGAAGGGGTTGAGCGCTTCTTGATACTGGTGACGGCTGAAGCATCTCGTTTCAAGTACTGAACGCAAGCTAGGTCTTGACCTGTGCTCTAGATGGGCAACTATGACTTCAAGATAAGTCGATTCTGGAATAAAGTGATCGAAGCAATATAATTTATGTGGTGCAGTAAATGCGTAGTGCCCGGAGTCCTCTAAGGCTGAAAGTACATTGATGAAATGTGCTATTAAGTCGGGTTGATGCTCTACACAGTGATGAGAGATTATGGCTTCATATTTGCTGGTAATCTGAGAAAAGCCATTCGCCAGGCAATAGTCGATGTGGGGAACTTTGTCGGGATTCCTGTTTAGAGCGTGACTTGCACGAGTTCGAAGTTCGTCGGTAGTAAAGTAGTCGGCGTATTCAATCTCTACTCCAGGCTTTCTAAACCTTTCAAGCGATGGCTTATCAAATGGCCCGATTTCAAGCATCCTTTGGCAGTGGCCAAGGGACTTGTCCATGAATTGCATCCGATTGCTGATTTCGCTTGCAATTCTGTTGGCGGCTAGACCATGATCTTGCCAATGTTGCCTAAGTGCCTTTGTTCTGAGGTCTGGCAAGTCTGGATTGTGCTTTCGATACTGTCTTGCGTTGAATTCCTGGGGGATGGCGTCGTGCATCGGAATCGTTCCAAAGACTAATTACTGAGTTGGTAGTAAGAGTCTAGCGTGAGTAGAGTTCAACTCAACGTGTTCCCCAAACTTTAGAATATGCTCAATAGCCTGCCTGATAGTGTGTTCCTGGCGTGTGTGCCCTCCTAGAACTCATGGGAACTGAACCAATGGTGGTGGTCACGTTAGTCTGGCAATGGTTTTCAGGAGGTTTTAGCTGTATCCTTTTTCGTGAAGGAATTACATTTCTTTCCTAGCAGCGCGCTTCCTTGGGGGCTGGGGCTGGGGTAAATCCCCGGCACCAGCAGGGCTGACATGGCCAAACTTGACCAGCCCGGCCATCTTGATGTGTCCGTAGCATCTACAGAGATGGCACCCCCGTGGCTTAATGTCTGCTGCCGAGTGGTTCTCCGGCAAGACCTCTTCTGGTTTCTGGTTGGCAGACAGCACCGGAAAGCTAATGTCGTTTAGCAAGTATGCCCAGTTCTACTGGGGCATGGCTGTAGAGCGCCCCAACTCATCAGCCACATAGGATTACCATGGGCCCGAATATTCGTAACAGTGGCACTCCATTGGATCTTTACTGCTCCTGGTGAGTTGCATGTTGATGATCCGCCGCATGGACGGAGTTTGGCCTGCTTGAAGACCTCCTAAAACTCCTAGGGACTAAGGCCTCTGCCGGGTCAGCCAATCCCCGTCCGACAGATGTCGAGCACATCCGCCATCGAGGCGATCTGGTTGATGGTGCCGCTGAGCTGGTGGGCGCCGCTGAGTTCCACCCGCAGTTCAATGCGGGCCGGCTTGCCGGGGGTGGTGCGCACCCGGGCGTCGCTCACGTTGATGCGGTGGTCGGAGAGGCGCATCAGGATGTCCTTGAGCACGCCCACCCGATCGAGCACCTCGATGCGCAGCTGCACCGGATAGCGGCGCTTCTCCTGGTCGGAGGTGGGGTTCCAGCGCACGGGTAGGCGGCGCTCGGGCGGCACCTGCTGCACGTTGGCGCAGTCCTGGCGGTGAATTGTGATGCCGTGGTTGCCGAGGGCCACCGCCGCCAGAATCGCTTCCCCCGGCAGGGGACTGCAGCAACCGCCCAGCCGGTAGTCGAGGCCCTCAAGCCCCAGGATGGCGCTGGAGGCTCCGGGGCCGATCGGGCTGGCCGTGGCGGTGGGCGGGCCGGCCTGGTTTTTCACGGAGCGGGCCAGTTCCTCGTTGCTGAGCACCGGGGCGGCAGCGCTGTTGGCGAGGCGCAGCTCCTCGCGCAGGCGGTTGAGCACCTGGTGCAGGGTCACTCCGCCGAAGCCGAGGTTGGCGAGCAGGTCGTCGGTGCTGATCAGGTTGCAGCGGCGGGCCACCTTGGCCATCGCCTCGCCGTTGAGCAGGGCATCGAAGCCCTCACGGCCCAGCTCCCGCTCCAGCATCTCGGTGCCGCGCTGGATGTTGGCCTCGCGATGGCTCTTCTTGTACCAGGCCCGGATCCGGTTGCGGGCCGTGGGGGTGGCCACGAAGTTGAGCCAGTCGAGGCTGGGATGGGCCGCCTTGGCGGTGAGGATCTGCACAAAGTCGCCGTTCTGGAGCGGCGTGGCCAGGGGGCAGAGGCGGTCGTTGATACGTGCCCCCTGGCAGTGGTTGCCCACCTCGGAATGAATGCGGAAGGCAAAATCCACCGCCGTGGATCCCTTGCGCAGGCCCACCACATCGCCATTGGGGGTGAACACGAACACCTCCTCATCGAAGAGGTCTTCCTTGATCGAGGCGAGATAGTCGTTGCTGTCCTGGGCGCCACCATCTTTTTGCCAGTCCACCAGCTGGCGCAGCCAGTTGAAGCGCTCGGCGTCGTTGCCGAGGGCAGCAGGTGAACCGCCTTCTTTGTATTTCCAGTGGGCAGCGATGCCGTATTCCGCCACCTGGTGCATCTCGGCAGTGCGGATCTGCACCTCGATCGGCCGATGGCGGCCGATCACCGCCGTGTGCAACGACTGGTAGCCATTCGGTTTCGGCAGGCCGATGTAGTCCTTGAAGCGTCCGGGGATCGGCCGGAAGGTGTCGTGCACCACCGCCAGGGAGCGGTAGCAGCCATCGAGGCTGGGGCAGAGGATGCGCAGGGCGGCCACGTCGTAGATCTCGTGGAACGCCTTCTGCTGGCGCTGCATCTTGCTCCAGATGCCATAGAGGTGCTTGGGGCGGCCGCTCACCTCGCAGGCCGAGAGCCCCACGGCGGCGAGCTTGTCGCGCAGCAACTGCACCGTGACCTGCAGCCGCTCCTCGCGCTCACTGCGCTTGGTGGCCACCTGCAGCTGCACGTCGCGATACGCCTCGGGCTCCAGGATCTTGAAGGCCAGATCCTCCAGTTCCCACTTGAGTCGGCCGATGCCGAGCCTGTTGGCCAGGGGGGCGTAGATCTCGCGCGTTTCGCGGGCGATGCGCAGCTGCTTCTCGGGTTTCAGCGCCCCGAGGGTGCGCATGTTGTGCAGCCGGTCGGCCAGTTTCACCAGCACGACGCGGATGTCGCTGGCCATGGCCAGGAACATCCGCCGCAGGTTCTCGGCCTGGGCCTCGGTTTTGTTGGTGAAGTGGATGCCGCCCAGCTTGGTCACGCCCTCCACCAGGGCGCGCACCTCGCCGCCGAAGTGCTGTTCCAGCTCCTCGGGGGTGACCTCGGTGTCCTCCACCACGTCGTGGAGGAAGCCGGCGGCGATCACGCTGGCGCTGGCGCCGATGTCCCGCAGCAGATCCGCCACGGCGATCGGGTGCACGATGTAAGGATCGCCGCAGGCCCGGTACTGGCCCTCGTGGAGCTGGTAGGCGAAATCAAAGGCGGAGGCCAGCAGGGCCTCGGCGTCGGTGGGACACGACTGGCCGTCGCCAGGAGGGGCGTGCTCGATGCAGTGCTGGAGCCACTGCGGCAGCGGCACGCCGTAGTCGTCCGGACTGTGGATCGGGCGTGGCTTGGGGAGCGCCCGGGCCGCCGGAGGCCCGATGGCGAGGTCGAGGCATGGGGCCGTCCCCAGGCTCTCCAGGCTGGTCTGCAGCCCTGACTGACGCTTGGACTGCGCTGACGGGTCGCAGTCACTGCAGGGGTTTCGAGACCACCCACAGCCGGGTGATCCGTCTCTGGGCCCGGGGCGTCGGTGCGCTCCAGCGGGGGGTTCAGATCGGAAACCGCGCGGAGCATGCAACCTTGCGGACTGCACCAATCGTAGGCAGGTGCGGCCCGATCGGGACCAGTCTCGGCGTCAGCGGATCCAAGCTGGGGGCCATGACTGAGCCCGTGCTGTGTTTCAAGGACCTGGTGGTCCGCTATCCAGGCGCGCCGAGCCCCACCCTCGACGGCCTGGTCCTGGAGCTGCATCCCGGCCAGACCCTCGCCCTGGTGGGCCCCTCCGGCTGTGGCAAGAGCACCGTGGCCCGGGCCGCCCTGCAGCTGCTGCCCGAGGGCAGCCAGTGCAGCGGCAGCCTCAGCCTCGGTGGCCAGGATCCGCGCCAGCTGGGCCGGGCCGCCCTGCGCCGTCTGCGTGGCGAAGCGGTGGGCCTGGTGTTCCAGGATCCGATGACGCGGCTCAATCCGTTGCTGACGGTGGGGGATCACCTCACCGACACCCTGGCGGCCCATCGCCCCGGCTGGAGGCGGCGCGCCCTGCGGCAGCGGGCCGAGGATCTGCTGCAGCGGGTGGGCATCAGCGCGGAGCGCTTTGACAACTACCCCCACGCCTTCAGCGGCGGCATGCGCCAGCGGCTGGCCATTGCCCTGGCCATGGCGCTGCGACCGCCCCTGGTGATCGCCGATGAACCCACCACCAGCCTCGATGTGGCCGTGGCCGGCCAGGTGATGGCGGAGCTCACCCAGCTCTGCCGCGAGGCCGGCAGCGCCCTGCTGCTGATCAGCCACGATCTGGCCATGGCCGGGCGCTGGTGTGACCAGATCGCCGTGCTCGACCAGGGCCGCCTGATCGAACAGGCTCCGGCCCGGCAGCTGCTGCTGGAGCCGCAGGCGCCGCTGAGCCAGCGGCTTGTGGCCCGAGCCCGCGAGCGGGAGGCGGCGGGCGCCCGTCCACCGGGTGAGCGGCAGCGGCTGCTGGAGATTGAGGCTCTGCGCTGCTGGCATCCTTTGCCCTCGGCCCCTTGGCGGCCCCGCTGGCTGAAGGCCGTCGATGGGGTGAGCCTGGAGGTGAGCCGCGGCGAGACCGTGGGAATCGTGGGGGCCTCAGGCTGCGGCAAGAGCACCCTCTGCCGGGCCCTGATGGGCCTCACCGCCGTGCAGGGCGGGGCGGTGCGCCTGGATGGCATCGACCTGCGGCAGCTGCGCGGCGAGGCGCTGCGGCAGGCCCGCCGCGGTCTTCAGATGGTGTTCCAGGACCCCCTGGCCTGCCTCAATCCCCAGATGACGGTGGCTGACGCCGTGGCCGATCCCCTGCGCATCCACGGCCTGGCCAGCCGGCCGGCGGCCCGGCAGCGGGCCCGGGAGCTGCTGGCGGCGGTGGGCCTGAACCCGCCGGAGGCGTTCGAGCAGAGGCTGCCCCGCCAGCTCTCCGGCGGCCAGCAACAGCGGGTGGCCATCGCCCGGGCGTTGATTCTGGAGCCGAGGGTGCTGCTCTGCGACGAGAGCGTGAGCATGCTCGATGCCGAGGTGCAGGCCGATGTGCTGGCCCTGCTGCGGGATCTGCAGCAGCGGCTTGGGCTGGGTCTGCTGTTCGTGACCCACGACCTCTCGGTGGCCGGCGGCTTCTGCCACCGGGTGATCGTGCTGGAGGGCGGCAGGATCGTGGAGCAGGGCCCGGGGGCAGAGCTGCTGCGTCATCCCCGGGCCGCCATCACCCGCACCCTGGTGGAGGCCTGCCCGCGGCTGCCCCAGCCCGCCTGAGCGGGGGGCTGGTCCGGAGATCGAAATGTGCACTTGCAGCACCCGGCCAAGAGCCACAATCTGCAACCACTCTTCATCTGGCTGAGGGAGGCAAGCCCCAGCCGCCCATCCCATGCGGAAGCGGAACAGAAAGGGCCGGCCAACCTGGCGGGCGGGCCGCGGTATCCGCGTACCTAAAGCCACCACCATTCGCCTCACCGGTGATGGACGCGTTTTCAATCGCCACCCCACAGTCCGGAAGGTCGCGTTAGGGCCAAGCGCCCGTCTGGGTAGCGGCGGCAACTACAGCGAAGCAGGCTCCCCTGATTTGCTTGGCAAATACCAGGGGGCCTTCTCGCCAGTGAGCCTGCGCGAGGAAGGTAGTAACCGCTTTCTGAGCTTCAGCGTGAACGGCAGGGGGAATGGTCAGAAGGATCGCGCTGAGCTCACTCAGCAGGGGTATTTCAAGGCTGGGAGAGCGCTCCAGGCCAACTTCAGGATGCGCATTCCCAAGGGCAGTGGGGTATCCGACAACTCCTACTACCTGATGCAACTCTGGCAGCTGGGCGGCAAGAACCCGTTTGTGGGCCTCCGCATGCGCAGGGGGGAATCCCACAAGGTGGACTTCATTACCAAGACCGTGAAAGGCGGCTCCCGCCAACTCAACAAGGTGGCCCCCTTCAGCTTTGTGCCGGGGCAGTGGCACAACTTCCAGATGCGCTTCCGCTTTCGTCCTGGCAAAAACAGCACCATGAGCGTGGCCGCCGATGGCAAGCAGATCGGCAACTGGAGGGGTCGGGCAGGAACACCCAATGTGCAGCCGATCCCCAACCGCGGCCCCACCCCTTACTACCGCTTCAAGTTCGGGATCTACAAGCGCAACGAGCCCAGCGCCGGCACGTTCACCACCCACTTCGACGACATGCTGGTGGGAATGCTCTGAGCCGAGACCCCTTTCAGCGCAGCCTGCCCCGCAGCTGCTCCAGCAGCCGCTCGAACGCCGCTGGCAGTGGTGCCTCACACACCAGGCGTTCGCGGCTGATCGGGTGATCCAGGCTCAGTTGCACGGCGTGCAGGGCCTGCCCCGGCAGGGCCACGGGCAGGCGCCGGCAGCGGGAGTAGGCGGGGTCGCCCACGATCGGATGGCCGATGTGGGCGGCGTGCACCCGGATCTGGTGGGTGCGGCCGGTGTCGAGCTGGAAGCGCAGCAGCGCGAAATCCCCCAGCCGCTCCTGCACCGACCAGTGGGTGCAGGCGTGCCGCCCGCTGGCATCGCACACCACGGCGTATTTCTTGCGATCCACCGGATGGCGGCCGATCGCGCCAATCACCGTGCCGTGGTCGGCGCGGGGTTGGCCGTGCACCACGCCGAGGTAGTGGCGGGAGGCGATGCGCTTCTGGATCTGCACCTGCAGCTTCACCAGGGCCTCCTGGCTCTTGGCCACCACGATGCAGCCGGTGGTGTCCTTGTCGAGCCGGTGCACGATGCCGGGGCGCAGTTCGCCGCCGATGCCGGGCAGGTCGGGGCAGTGGTGCAGCAGGCCGTTCACCAGGGTGCCGTCCCTGTTGCCCGGCGCCGGATGCACCGTGAGGCCGGCTGGCTTGTTGAGCACGATCAGGTGGGCATCCTCGTAAAGCACATCGAGGGGCATCTCCTGGGCCACCAGGTAGGGCAGCGGCTCCGGTGGTGGCATCCAGAGCTCCACTTGATCGCCCAGCCGCAGGGGGGTCTTGGCCCGTCCGGTGATCCCATTCACCCGCACGTAGCCCGCTTCGATGAACTTCTGGATCCGGGCCCGGCTCTGCTCCGGGCGCTGGGCCACCAGCCAGCGATCCAGCCGCATCGGCAGCGGCTTCGGATAGGAGAGCGTCAGCAGCTCGCCTGCTCCCTCGCCGAACGCGGCCATCAGCAACGCCTCCTCTTCGCTGGGTGAATCGGCTCTGCCCGCATCGGCTCTGCGCTCATGCCAGCGGTGCCGCCGGCAGCTCCAGGGCCAGGGCCCCGAGCCTGGAGCAGCGGAAGTCATCCAGCAGCTTGGTGGCCATGCGCAGGCTGTCGCCGCTGGTGTGCCGCCCGGCGGCGGCCTGCAGCCAGCCCTCCACATCGGGGCCCCCGGAGGGGAGGTCGGCCTGGGCCAGGCCATAGCGGCGCAGCAGCAGATCCCGCGGCACTCCGGAGGCCGGCACCGCCTGCAACAGCACCAGCAACTGCAGGAAGGCGAGGGCGGCCGCCTCGTTGTCATAGGCCGCCTGGCCGATGTCGTCGCAGAGGGCCAGCCGCAGGGCCAGCTGCTGGTCATCCAGCCGGGGCGGCAGCACGCCGGGGGCATCGAGCAGGTCGAGGTCCTGGCCCAGCCGCACCCAGCGCAGGCTGCGGGTGACGCCGGCCCGGCGGGCACTGTCCACCACCTTCTGGCGCACCAGCCGGTTGATCAGGGCCGACTTGCCCACATTGGGAAAGCCCAGCATCAAGGCCCGCACAGGCCGCGGCCGCATGCCCCGACCCAGGCGGCGGGCGTGAGGGCGGCGCCGGCCCGGATGGCGGCCTGCTGCAGCTGTTTCACGCCGGTGCCCACCTTGGCGTCACACCACCACACCTGCTGGCCCTGCCGCTTGAACCAGGCGCTCCACTCCTCCCGGGCCGCCCGGGGGATCATGTCCACCCGGTTCAGGGCCAGCAGGTGGTGCTTGCTGCCGATCCAGCGCTGCAGGCGGGGATGGCCCGTGGCCAGGGGGATGCGGGCATCCCGCACCTCGATCACCAGGTCCACCTTGGCGAGCGCTTCCGCCAGGGCCTTCTCCGCCTTGGCGATGTGGCCCGGATACCACTGAATCGCCGGCGCGTTGACGCTGAGCTGGATGGTCTGGGGCTGGGGGGGCATCAGGGCACCACCAGCACCGGACACGGCGCCAGCTGGATCACCCGGGCCGCGGTGCTCTGTTGATCGCTCTCGATGGAAATGCCGCGGGTACCCATCACGATCACATCGGCATTGATCTCATCGGCCACATCGCCGATCACGAAGGCGGGCTTGCCCTCCCGCTCCACCAGCTCACAGGCCACCCCCTGCTGCTCGAAGCTCTGGCGCGCCTCCTGCAGCAGGGCGGCCACCGCGGCCGGGTCGTCGTCGGGCTCCACAACGGAGAGCAGCACCAGGCGGCTGCTGTGCTGCTGCGCCAGCTGCAGGGCCACGGCGGCGGTGTCGAGAGCCTGGCGGCTGCGATCGATCGGGAAGAGAACGGTGTCGAACATGGGTCGATGCCCCAGTGGCGTCAGTCTGGAGCGCGGCGCCCCGGGCGGCCATCCAGACCCCAGCGGCTGGTCAGATCGGCCGTCCGGGTGGTAGAGGGGGCTGGGAGCTAAGCTCCCGCCCGTTTATCCCTACCCCTACCCGCGCACTCCATGGCGAAGCGATCCCTGGCCAGCCTCTCCGCCGACGACCTGCGCGGCAAGCGCGTGCTGGTGCGGGTCGACTTCAACGTACCGCTGGATGATGCCGGCGCCATCACCGATGACACCCGCATCCGGGCCGCCCTGCCCACCATCAACGCCCTCACCGGCAAGGGCGCCAAGGTGATCCTGGCGGCCCACTTCGGCCGGCCCAAGGGCCAGGTGAACGAGGCCATGCGCCTCACCCCGGTGGCCGCCCGCCTGGCTGAGCTGCTGGGCCAGCCGGTGCTGAAAACCGAGAGCTGCATCGGCCCCGACGCCGAGGCCAAGGTGGCCGCCATGGCCGACGGCGATGTGGTGTTGCTGGAGAACGTGCGCTTCTTCGCCGAGGAAGAGAAGAACGATCCTGGCTTCGCCGCCAAGCTCGCCGCCCTGGCTGATGTCTATGTGAACGACGCCTTCGGCGCCGCCCACCGTGCCCACGCCTCCACCGAAGGGGTTACCAAGGCCCTCAGCCCCAGCGTGGCCGGCTACCTGATGGAGAAGGAGCTGCAGTACCTGCAGGGCGCCATCGACGAGCCCAAGCGCCCCCTGGCGGCGATCGTGGGCGGCTCCAAGGTGAGCAGCAAGATCGGCGTGCTCGAGGCCCTGATCGACAAGTGCGACAAGGTGCTGATCGGCGGCGGCATGATCTTCACCTTCTACAAGGCCCGTGGCCTGGCAGTGGGCAAGAGCCTGGTGGAGGAGGACAAGCTGGAGCTTGCCAAGGAGCTGGAGGCCAAGGCGGCCGCCAAGGGGGTTCAGCTGCTGCTGCCCACCGATGTGGTGCTGGCCGATGCCTTCGCCCCCGACGCCAACAGCCAGACCACCCCGATCGACGCCATCCCCGACGGCTGGATGGGCCTCGACATCGGTCCCGATGCCCTCAAGGCCTTCCAGGCGGCCCTCTCCGACTGCAAGACCGTGATCTGGAACGGCCCCATGGGCGTGTTCGAGTTCGACCAGTTCGCCGCCGGCACCAACGGCATCGCCCACACCCTGGCCGACCTCAGCGCCAAGGGCTGCTGCACGATCATCGGCGGCGGCGACTCCGTGGCCGCCGTGGAGAAGGTGGGTGTGGCCGACAAGATGAGCCACATCTCCACCGGCGGCGGCGCCAGCCTGGAGCTGCTGGAGGGCAAGGTGCTGCCGGGGGTGGCTGCACTTGATGAGGTCTGAGGCCGTGGCTTGAGGTCAGGGGGGGCTTCGCTGAGGTGGGGTGGCCCGGGGCCTTTCTCCAGCCAGATCGCTCAGAGGCGGCACACCCGATGACCCAATCGTTGACAGACCCGATCAACCCGCCGCCATCAGCCCCGAGCGTGGCCTTCCTGGGGCTGGGGGCACTCGGTGCCCCCATGGCCACCAATCTGCTGGCCGAGGGCTACCCCTTGCTGGTCCACAACCGCAGCGGCGCCAGGCAGGAGCCGCTTGTGGCCGCCGGGGCTCGCTCAGCCAGCAGTCCGGCAGAAGCAGCGGCGGGCGCCGATCTGCTCTGCATCTGCGTGAGCGATGGGCCTGCGGTGGAGGCGGTGCTCTTCGGTCCCGCCGGGGCGATCGAAGGGCTGCGGCCCGGATCCCTGGTGATCGACTTCTCCACGATCGCCCCGGCCAGCAGCCGCCAGCTGGCCGCCCGCTTGGCCGACCACGGCGTGGCCTACCTGGATGCCCCCGTGACCGGCGGTACCGAGGGGGCCGCCGCCGGAACCCTCTCGGTGCTGGTGGGGGCGGCGCCGCACCACCTGAAGCGGGCCAGGCCCGTGCTGGAGGTGGTGGGGCAGCGCATCAGCCACTTCGGGCCCGTGGGGGCGGGTCAGCAGGCCAAGGCCGTGAACCAGGTGCTGGTGGCGGGCAGCTACGGGGCCGTCGCCGAGGCGATGGCGCTGGGCAGTCGCCTGGGGCTGCCCATGCCCCAGGTGGTGGAAGCCCTGAAGCTGGGGGCGGCCGGCTCCTGGGCCCTGGAGCACCGCGCCGACCAGATGCTGGAGGGGCACTACCCCCTGGGCTTCCGGCTGGCGCTGCATCGCAAGGATCTCGCCATTGCCCTGGAGGCTGCCGCCGCCGTGGATCTCTCCCTGCCCATGGCCGAGCGGGTGGCCGCCATCGAAGAGCCCTGATCGCCCGGGGCCACGGCGACGACGACGTTTCAGCTCTGGCCCGTTGGTTCAGGGAGTGAGTGGGTTCAGAGGGTGAGCTGGGCCCGATCCGCCACCACCCGCACCCGCTTGGTGGCGCTCACGATCCCCTTGGGGTGCACCATCAGCACGGCCCAGGTCTGCTCCCCGGGGGTGTAAGGGGCCTGCACCGTCTTGAACAGGCCGCCGCCGCCGAGGGCCCCGAGCTGCAGGGTGGGGCTGTCCTGGGTGGCCACATCCTGGGGGCTGAGGGCCACGATGCCGCCCGCGGCAATCGCTCCGTCCAGGGGCTCGTCAAAGATCACGTCCACGTCGTAGCGCTGGCCGGTGAGCACCGCATCGGGGATCAGCAGGCTCACGGGCAGGGGGGCGTCGCCGCTGCGCAGCACCGATTGCTCGTTGATCACGGTCTGGCCGGTGATGCGGCGGCCGTCAGTCTCGAGGGCGAGCCGCTGTTCCGCCTCGAGGCGATAGGTGGTGGGCCCGTCGGTGCGGCTGCCGCTCACCTGCAGTTTCACCGTGGCGCGGCCGTCCCGCAGGGCTTCGCCAGGAGTCAGGGTCCAGCGGGCATCGGGGAACTGGCGCAGCAGGGTGTTGCGTCGGCGCACCACATCGGCCGGGTCCAGGTCGGGGCCGCCCTTCAGCAGGGCTTCCAGATCTCCCTGGCCATTGAGGGCGGCCTGGAGGCTCTGGAACTGGGCCGGGATGGGCTCGGCGGCGCGGGCCTGCGGAGCAAGGGGGGCGTCGAGGCCGAGCAGGGGCAGCAGGATCGCCGTGCTCAGCAGCGTGGCGCGCAGGGAACGGTGCCGGGGGTGGCGCATGCTGCTGCTGGGACGGCTTTTAAGTTAGGCACCGTTGGCGGCCACGTCCATGCCCAGGCTCCTGATCGCGGCCAGTGGCACCGGTGGACATCTCTTCCCCGCCCTGGCCGTGGCCGAAGCCCTTCCCCCCGGCTGGGACGTGCGCTGGCTGGGTGTGCCGGACCGGCTTGAGAGGGAGCTGGTGCCCAGGCGCTACCCCCTGCACACGGTGAAGGCGGGGGGGCTGCAGGGGCGGGGTCTGCGCAAGCTGCTCAACCTGCTGCGGCTGCTGGTGGCGATCGGCAGCGTGCGGCGGCTGCTCCGCCGCGAACAGATCGACGCGGTGTTCAGCAGCGGCGGCTACATCGCCGCCCCGGCGATCCTGGCGGCCCGCTGGTGCGGCGTGCCCGTGGTGCTGCACGACAGCAACGCCGTGCCGGGGCGGGTGACGCGGCTGCTGGGGCGGTTCTGCACCCGGCTGGCGGTGGGCTTGCCCCAGGCCATGGCGCAGTTACCGGGCTGTCAGGTGCTGGTGACAGGTACCCCGGTGAGGCCGGAATTCCGCCAGCCGGCCGCCCCTCCGTCCTGGCTGCCCGCCGGCGAGGGCCCCTTGCTGCTGGTGATGGGCGGCAGTCAGGGAGCCCTGGGCCTGAACCGGATGGTGCGGCCCTTGCTGCCCAGGCTCAGCGCCGCGGGGATCAGGGTGGTGCACCTCACCGGCAGCAGCGACCCGGAGGCCGGCGCCCCCCTGCCCCCGGGCGTGGTGGAGCGGCCCTTCAGTGATGAGATGGCGGGGTTGCTGGAAGCCACGTCCCTGGCCATCAGTCGCTCCGGGGCTGGAGCGCTCAGCGAGCTGGCGGCTTGTGGCACCCCGGCCATCCTGGTGCCCTATCCCAGCGCGGCCGACCGTCACCAGGACGCCAATGCCGAGGCGGCCGCGAGTCTGGCGGCCGCCGTGATCGTGCAGCAGCACGCGCCTGAGCTGCCCACCCTGGAGCGGGCCGTCTGGCGGCTGCTGGGCCCGCACCTGCGCCGGGTGCCGCCCCAGGCCGATCCGCTCACGGCGATGGCCGAGGGCATGGCCCGGCTGGACACCCCGGATGCCGATCGGCAGCTGGCCAGCCTGCTCCAGGACCTGGTGGCGGCCAGACGGGTCCGATCCCGCTCCTGAGCACCAGCCTGAGCGCGGGCCTGATCAGTCGGTGGGGGGCAGCTCCTGGGCCAGGGCCGCCAGCAGCCGCCGATGGCCGCGGCGGTCCTGCAGGCCGAGTCGCAGCCAGCTGGCGCCGAGCCCCTCGAACGACCGGCAGTCACGCAGCAGGATGCCGTGGCGGCGCTCCATGGCCTGGCGCAGTTCCACCAGCGGGTCGCTGCCGCGCAGCAGCAGGAAGTTGGCCGCCGAGGGCATGGCCGTGAACTGGCCCCAGCGCCCGAGCTGTCGCCGCAGCCAGGGCTGCTCCCGGGCCAGCCAGCCATGCACCCGCAGGGTCCAGCCCACCAGGGCCGACGGATCGGCCAGCAGCTGCTCCACCGCCGCCAGGGCGAGGCCGTTGACGGGCCAGGGATCGCGCCAGGCGGCCCAGCGCCGCAGCCGTTCGGGGCTGCCGAGGGCATAGCCGATGCGCAGGCCGGCGCAGGCCAGCAGCTTGGTGAGGCTGCGCACCACCACCAGGTTCGGATGGCGCTGCAGCAGGGGCAGCAGTGACTGGGCCTCTCCGCCCGGCACCAGGGGCAGGAAGGCCTCGTCGCACACCACCAGGCGGTGGCGCTCCAGCAGCGGTTCGAGGGAGTGGCGGCTCCACAGCTGGCCAGTGGGGTTGTGGGGGTTGCAGATCCACAGCACCTGGGCCTCGCCCGCTGGGCTGGGGCTGTCGGGGAGGGCCGGGAAGGGCTGGGGGAAGGCCTGGGGCCAGGTCAGCGGCAGGGGCAGCCCCTGCCAGCTGCCGCCCCAGCAGGCGAGGGCCCGGCTGTAGTCGGCGAAGCCCGGCTGGGGCACCAGGCTGAGCCCCGCTGCGGCGGCGTCGCGGCCCGCCCAGGTGAACAGTTCAGCGGCGCCATTGCCTGGCAGCACCTCGGCCGGCTCCAGCCCATGCAGCGCGGCCAGCTGCCCCCGCAGCCGCTGCCAGCCGCGGTCGGGGTAGACCCGCACGGCCGAACCGAGGGACGCCCCCAGCAGGGCACGGCGCAGGGCCCAGGGAGGCCCGAAGGGCACCAGGGAGGCACTGGCATCGAGCAGCCGGCCGGGGGGCTGGCCCAGGCGGGCGGCGGCGGCAGTCAGGTTGCCGCCATGTCGCTCCCCCGTGTCGCTCACCCGTATCGCCACTGTCCAGGGCAGAACGCTAGACACTGAGACATGGCGCTATAAAGCAATCAATCGAGAGCTGGTCCATGACACGGGACTGGTGGTCATGCCGAGGCCTGGGCCCGCTCCGAGGCACCACCTTCCTCACGCTGGTGGCTGCCCTCAGCCTGGGATCTGCTGCGCTACTGAGCAGGGCCGCCCTCGCCGGCTCCACCGACGACCTGCTGCAGCTGCTGGAGCAGCGGCAGTGCCCGCGCTGCAACCTCACCAGCGCCGATCTGGTGCACGCCCGGCTCGACGATGTGGACCTGCGCCAGGCTCGCCTCCAGCGCGCCAACCTCGGTCAGGCGCGGCTGGATGGCGCCCAGCTGATGGGCGCGGATCTGAGCTTCACCACGCTGCAGGGCGCCTCTCTGCGTGGAGCAGACCTGCGCGGCGCCCGGCTGGAGGGCACCGACCTGCGTCAGGCGGATCTGAGCGGTGCCCTGCTCGATCCGGGAGCCCTCTCCCGGGCCCACTGGCAGGGAGCCCGGGGTGTGGACCATGGCCAGCTGAGCTTTGGGGAACTCCACAACGCCGGTGTGCAGGCCGCTCAGCAGGGCCGCTATCCCGAGGCCGAGCAGTTCTTCAGTTCGGCAATCCGGCTGCAACCCGCCGCGGCGGTGAGCTGGGTGGCCCGGGGCATCACCAGGGGTGAGCAGGGCAAGGCCCAGCTGGCCGCCAACGACTTCAACTACGCCGCCAGCCTCTACGCCGCCGGCGGCGAGGAGATCCAGGCGGACCAGCTGCGCCAGGCGGCCGCAACGATCAGCGCGCCACCGGGCCAGCCCGGAGGAGGAGGTAATGGCCTTGGGGGGGCCCTGGTGGGCGGCACGGTGGATGCCCTGCAGTTCCTGCTGCCCCTGGCCGCCAAGGCCTTCATGCCGCTGCCCTTCTGAGCCCCACCCGCTCCGGCCCTCCCTGCCCGCCCATGCGTTCCTCCGGCCCGGCTGGCCACCTGCTCCTGGCCGGCGGCGGCCACACCCATGCCCTGGTGCTGCTGCGCTGGGCCATGGGCCGGGGTCAGCGGCCCCGGCCGGGCCAGGTGAGCCTGGTGAGCCGGCACAGCACGGCCCTCTACTCGGGCATGGTGCCGGGCCTGGTGGCGGGCCTCTACAGCCGCGACGAGGCCAGCATCGATCTGCGCCAGCTCTGCCAGCGGGCCGGCGTGGCCTTCATCCGCGCCGAGATCACCGGCCTCGATCCCCAGCATCGCCAGGTGGATCTGCAGGACCGCCCCGCGCTGCGCTGGGACTGGCTCAGCCTCGACGTGGGTGCCGTGACGGCCGGCAGCAGCCCAGGGGCGGCCCTGCCCGTGAAGCCGCTGGAGCCCTTCCTCGACCGGCTGGATGGCCTGGAGCGCTTCGATCGCCGCGTGCGCATCCGAGGCGGCGGCGCCGCCGCCGTGGAGCTGGCCCTGGCCCTGTGCCGCCGCGGTCAGCAGGTGGAGCTGTTGCTGCGCGGCCAGGGGTTGCACCTCGGCTCGGGAGCGGCCAACCGGCTCGGAGAGCGGCTGCTGCGGGCCGCCCAGGTGGTGGTGCGCCGGGGCGTGGAACCTGAGGCGGCTGCCGATCTGGCCTGCACGGGAAGCGCCGCTCCCGCCTGGCTCGCCGCCGCCGGCCTGGCCTGTGATCGGCGCGGCCGGGTGCTCACCGAGCCCAGCCTGCAGGTGCAGGGCCACCCCGCGATCCTGGCCTGCGGCGACTGCGCCGTGCTGGCCGGCGCGCCCCGGCGCCGGCGGGGGTGTGGGCCGTGCGGGCGGCGCCCACCCTCGCTGTGAACCTGGAGCGGCTGCTGGCGGCTGATCCTGCCCGGCTACCGGCCCTGCGCCCCTGGCGACCCCAGCGCTGGCGCAGCAGCTGCTCGGTGATGGCGGTGGTGCCACGGGCCGGCCTCCGCGGGCCATCGCCCTGTGGGGCCCCCTGGCGCTCGGCCCCAGCCGCTGGCTGTGGCGCTGGAAAGACCGCATCGACCGGCGCTTCATGCAGCGCTTTCTGCCCGATGGCGCCATGGCGCCCGGCCCCGCTGACGCCATGGCCTGCCGCGGCTGCGCCGCCAAGCTGCCGGCCGCACCGCTGCTGGCGGCCCTTGCCCAGAGCGGCCAGAGCACCTCAGCTGAAGACGCCGCCTCGGTGACACGCACGGCCAACGGGGCGCTGCTGCTGCAGAGCGTGGATGGCTTCCCCGCCCTGGTGGCCGATGCCTGGCTCAACGCCCGCCTCTCCACCCTGCACGCCTGCAGCGATCTCTGGGCCAGCGGCGCCCAGGTGCACAGCGCCCTGGCGGTGCTGACCCTGCCCCAGGCCGCGGCGACCCTGCAGCAGGAGCTGCTGCACCAGAGCCTGGCCGGGATCCGCTCGGTGCTGGAGCCCCTGCAGGCCCCCCTGCTTGGGGGCCACACCCTGGAGGCCCGCGACGGCGGTGGGCTGGTGTTGGCCCTCAGCGTCAATGGGGTGGTGGAGCCGCGACAGCACTGGCCCAAGGGGCCGCTGCAGCCAGGCGATGCCCTGCTGCTCAGCCGTCCGCTGGGCACGGGGGTGCTGTTCGCTGCCGCCATGGCCGGGGCGGCCCGGCCTCGCTGGATCGACGCCGCCCTCGAGCAGCTGCAGCAGAGCCAGGCCCCCCTGGTGCCCCTGCTGCGGCAGCACGGCTGCCGCGCCTGCACGGACGTGACCGGCTACGGGCTGCTGGGGCACCTGGGCGAGATGCTGGCGGCGAGTGGAGCCGGGCTGGAGGTGGTGCTGGCGGGCGGGGCTATTCCGAGCTTGGCGGGGGCCCTGGAGCTGCTGCACCAAGGCCATGCCAGCAGCCTGGCGCCAGCCAACGCCAGCGCCCTGGAGCTGCTGGCGGGCCCGGTGCGGCTGGAGCCTGGCGCCGGATCTGGCCCAGGCAGGGCAGCCCAGGACACGGCCCTGCGGGCCCTGCTGATCGACCCCCAGACCTGCGGCCCCCTGCTGGCGGCCGTGCCGGGCGAGGCGGCGGATGCCGCTGTTGGCAGCCTGCGCCGGGCGGGCTTCCCGGCTGCCGCTGTGGTGGGGAGGGTGCTGGGTTGAAGGGCGCTGGGTTGAGCGGTGCTGGAAGATTGACGCCAATCCCCGTGCCGCCCTTGTCCGCCCTCACCCGCTGCCTGCAGGAGGAGGCCTCCGCGATCGCCGCGGCCGCCGAGCGTCTCGATCCCCAGCAGGTGGAGGCTGCGCTGGAGCTGCTGGAGAGCTGCCGCCAGCGCCGGGCCAAGCTGGTGGTGACCGGGGTGGGCAAGAGCGGCATCGTGGCCCGCAAGATTGCCGCCACCTTCTCCTCGATCGGCCTCACGGCGGTGTTTCTCAATCCCGTGGACGCCCTGCACGGCGACCTGGGCATCGTGGCCGCCGATGACGTGACCCTGCTGCTCTCCAACAGCGGTGAGACGGAGGAGCTGCTGGCGATCCTTCCCCACCTGAAGCGGCGGGGCACGAGCCGCATCGCCCTGGTGGGACGGCTGGAGTCGAGCCTGGCGCGGGGCTGCGACCTGGTGCTCGACGGGGCTGTGGACCGGGAGGCCTGCCCCCTCAACCTGGCCCCCACCGCCAGCACGGCCGTGGCCATGGCCATCGGCGATGCCCTGGCGTTGGTGTGGATGGAGCGGGCCGGCATCTCGCCGGTGGACTTCGCCATCAACCACCCGGCCGGCTCCCTCGGCCGGCGTCTCACCCTCACCGTCGGCGATCTGATGGTGCCCGCCGCCGAGCTCGAGGCCCTGCACCCGGAAGCGCGCCTGCCGGTGGTGATCGCCCACCTCACCCAGGGGAGCCCCAAGCGCGGCAGCCTGGGGGCCAGCTGGGTGCATGGCAGCGATCCCTCCAAGCTGGCCGGGCTGATCACTGACGGCGACCTGCGCCGCACCCTGCAGCGTCACGGTCCGGGCGACTGGGATCGGATCACAGCCGCCGAGATGGCCACCAGCGATCCGATCACCGTGACCCCCGATGTGCTGGCCGCCGAGGCCCTCGAGCTGATGGAGCGCAACCGCCGCCAGGCGATTTCGGTGCTGCCCGTGGTGTCGCCCGACGATCCGTTGCTGCTGGAGGGGCTGCTGCGTCTGCATGATCTGGTGCAGGCCGGCTTCAGCGCCAGCGCCAGCTGAGCGCCCCACCCTGACCCGCCCAGTCCCCTGTCCCCCTCCCCCTGGCCCTCCCGATGACCTTTCGCCTGATCGCCGGACCCTGCGTGATCGAGAGCCGCGATCTGGTGCTGCAGGTGGCCGAGCGGGTGAGCGAGCTCTGCAAGGAGCTGGGCATCAGCTACGTGTTCAAGGCCAGCTTCGACAAGGCCAACCGCAGCTCGGGCCAGTCGTTCCGGGGGCCCGGCGCCGAGGAGGGCCTGGCCATCCTTCAGGAGGTGCGGCAGCAGCTGGGCATCCCCGTGCTCACCGACATCCACGAGAGCCACCAGGCCGCCGCCGCCGCCCAGGCGGTGGATGTGCTGCAGATTCCCGCCTTCCTCTGCCGCCAGACCGACCTGCTTGAGGCCGCCGCCCAGGCGGTGGCCGGCACCGACAAGGTGGTGAACGTGAAGAAGGGCCAGTTCCTGGCGCCGTGGGACATGGCCCAGGTGGTGAACAAGCTGGGGGAGGGCGGCCTGACCCCCGAGAGCGGCCGCCTCTGGCTCACGGAGCGCGGCTCCAGCTTCGGCTACAACACCCTGGTGGTGGACTACCGCAGCGTGCCCCAGATGCAGGCGTTGGGTTGCCCGGTGATCTTCGATGCCACCCACGCCGTGCAGCAGCCGGGCGGCCAGGGCACCAGCTCAGGCGGCCAGCGGGAGTTCGTGGCGCCCCTGGCCCGGGCGGCGGTGGCGGCGGGGGTGGATGGGCTGTTCATGGAGGTGCACCCCGACCCCGACCAGGCCCTCAGCGACGGGCCCAACATGGTGCCCCTGCACCGGCTGGAGGCCCTGCTGCGCCAGCTGATGCAGCTGCGCGCCGTGGTGCAGGACGACCTGGCCGTCAGCAGCTACTGACGTCCATGGCCGCCCCCCTGCACGCCCTGCGCTCCCGCCTGCAGCGTCTGGCGATCGGGCCGCGGCTGGCGGCGGTGCAGCTGCTGGTGTGCGACGTGGACGGGGTGCTCACCGACGGCGGCCTCCACTACGACGAGGCCGGCGCTGTTGTGAAGCGCTTTGATGTGCGCGACGGCCTGGCCATCCGGCTGCTGCAGCAGGCCGGCCTCGAGGTGGCTCTGCTCAGCGGCGGCCGCAGCGGGGCGGTGGAGCACCGGGCCCGCCATCTGCAGATCCGCCACTGCCGCGTGGGGGTGGGCGACAAGCTGACGGGGCTGCGGCAGCTGCAGGCGGAGCTGGGCGCGGCGCCGGCCCACACGGCCTTCATCGGCGATGACCTCAACGATCTGGTGGTGCGGCCGGCGGCGGGGCTGCTGGTGGCGCCCGCTGATGCCGCCCGGGGCCTGCGTCGCCGGGCCGACTGGGTGCTGCGGCAACGGGGTGGCCACGGCGCCGTGCGGGAGCTGGCGGAGGCGCTGCTGCAAGCGCGCGGCGCCCTGCAGGCCCTGCACCGGCAGGGCTGGCGCGACGGCAACGGCTGATCAGGACAGTGCTGTGCTCAGGCTCCGGCGGCAGAGGAGCTCAGCCACCGCCTGGCTTGCTCCAGCTGCTCGGCGGTGTCCACCGAGAAGCAGTCCTGCTCCACCACGAAGGTGGCGATCGGCACGCCGGCCTCGATCAGCCTCAGCTGCTCGAGTTTCTCCAGCTGCTCCAACGGCGAAGGCGGCAAGGCCCCCCAGCCCGCCAGCACATCGGCTCGGTAGCCGTAGAGGCCCACGTGGCCCCAGTAGGTGGTGCGGCTGGCCCAGAGCTCGGGCGGCAGGTCGCGCACGTGGGGCAGGGCGCTGCGGGAGAAGGTGATGGCCCGACCATCGGCGGCTCGCAGCACCTTCACCACGTTGGGGTCGTGCAGCTTGGCGGCCTCGAGGGGGTACACGGGCGTCAGCACCGGCGGAGCCCCCAGGGCCCGGAAGCGCTCCACCATCGCCTCGATGATCGAGGGATCGAGCAGGGGCTGATCTCCCTGCACATTGATCACCAGGGTTTCGGCGGCGAGCCCGCCACCAGCTGCCATCAGCGCGTCGACCACCGAGGCCAGCCTCTCGCTGCCGCTGCTGCAACGGGGGGAGGTGATCAGGGCCGCAAACCCCCAGGCGGCCGCCGCCTCCCTCACCAGCTCGCTGTCGGTGCACACCACCACGTGGTCCACCCCCCGGGCCTGGCCGCAGCGCTCGAGCACGTGGCGCAGCATCGGCCGGCCAGCGATGTCGGCGAGCACCTTGCCGGGCAGCCGCGAGGATTCCAGCCTCGCCGGAACGGCCACCACCACCGGGCAGGACATCACAGCGGCCAAGCGGGGTGATCGGCTGGGCGGATCCTATGGGGCAGGTGAGCGGTGCGCTGCGGGGTGGGGGGCTTGAGGAGGAGTCCAGAACGACCAGACCACCCCACGGTTCGGACCGGAAGCCAGGGCGCTACAGCTTCTCCTGCTCCAGTCGCTCGGCTCGCAGCTGTCGCAGCCGCTCCCCCAGCCCAGGCCCCGGCGCCTGCCCCTGGGCGATCAGTTCCCTGGCCCCCAGCGGCGATTGGAGATCCCGCCAGCGCAGCCACCAGCGCAGCAGTGGCCGGCGAGCGCCGGTGCCCGTGACCAACGCCAGCGCCACGGCCTCGGGGGCGATCCCGGGGGTCTCCAGCACGGCACACCAGGACACCACCGAGCGCGGCGCCGCCTCGCCGCCCAGCGCCGCCAGGGCGGCCCGCAGCTGCAGCCACTGGGCCAGCAGCCGGGTGCTGGCGGTGGGGCAACTGCAGCCGCTCGGCCAGGGCGAGGGGATCGGCGGCCCCGGCCACCAGGGCCGCCAGCAGCGGCAGGCCGGCCCGCTGGGCCCAGCGCAGGCGGCGGTGCCAGTGGTGATCGGCCTGCAGCTGGGCATCCAGCAGGGCCAGACCACCCCAGTTCTGCAGCAGCGCCAGGGCCTGGGGCCAGGGTTCACGCCGCAGCAGCAGCTCCAGCTCCATGCGCAGCCGGGTGCCGAGGGCGGCTGGCGCCTGGCCCGGCCGCTCGCCGGAATGCCAGGCCCAGGGCCAGGCCGCCAGGGTGCGCCGGGCCTGCTCCCGGCTGCCGGCCTCCAGCTGGAACCCCAGCCGGGCCCCATAGCGGGCGCCGCGCACCAGCCGGCTGGGGTCGTCCCGCAGGCTGTGGGGGTGCAGCAGCCGCAGTTGCCGCCGCTGCAGGTCGGCCTGGCCGCCATGGGGGTCGAGCAGCTCGCCGCTGGCCAGATCCAGGGCGATGGCATTGATCGTGAAGTCGCGGCGGGCCAGGTCGTCGGCGAGCCGGCCCGGCACCACCTTCGGGTTCTCGCCCGGTTGCGGGTAGGTCTCACGGCGGGCTGTGGCCAGATCCAGCAGCACCGTCTGCCCCTCGAGTTGCAGCTCCAGCTCCACCGTGCCGAAGGCCCCGTGCTCCTGGGCCCCCCGCAGGGCCCCCGGCGGCAGGGTCGCTTCCAGCCGCCGCACCAGGGCGCTGGCGGAGCCATCCGCCACCAGATCCAGGTCGGGCACGCCGCGCCAGGGGTCGTTGTGCACCCGGTGCAGCAGCAGATCGCGCACGGCGCCCCCCACCAGCGCCAGCCGCTGCCCGGAGGCCTCTCCCTGCCGCGCCACCGCGGCCAGGGCGGCCGAGAGCACCGCGGGAATGCCGGGAACGTCCAAGGTTTCGGCTCAGAGTTGCTCGATCGGCGCCAGGCGCGGATCGAGGATCTTGGGGCCCATGCCCTCGAACTTCACGGCGATCGAGATCTTCTCGCCGCTGCCGAAGAGGTGGGTCACGTGCCCCTCCCCGAAGGAGCTGTGGCGCAGCCGATCCCCCACCGCCCAGGTTTTGCCGCCACCGCCGCCAATCGCGGACCCGCGGCGGCGCACGGCGTTGGCCGGCACCCCGCCGCGCCGCCGGCCGCCACCTGGCGGCTCTCCTGGCGATCCACCCGGGTGAGGCGATCCAGCCGCTGTTCACGGCGGATGGCGGCGCCGCCGCTGCGGGGGATGTCGCCCTGCACCAGCTCCTCGGGCAGCTCGGCCAGGAACACCGACGGCACCGCCGGCTCACGCATGCCGCCCCAGAGGCGCCGCTCGCTGGCATGGGAGAGGAACAGCCGCTCCTTGGCGCGGGTGAGGCCCACGTAGCAGAGGCGGCGCTCCTCCTCCATGGCCGAGGGATCCTCCAGGGAGCGGTAGCTGGGGAACAGCCCCTGCTCCATCCCCACCAGGAACACCACCGGGAACTCCAGCCCCTTGCTGGCGTGCAGGGTCATCAGCGTCACCCGGTCCTGCTGGGTGTCCTTGCTGTCGGCGTCACTGGCCAGGGCCGCTGAGGCCAGGAAATCCTCGAGCGAGCCCTCCTCGTTCTCCTCCTGGTACTGCAGGGCGGCGTTGACCAGCTCGTTGAGGTTGCGGCGCCGGTCTTCCGCCTCATCGGTGCCCTCGGTGATCAGCTCGGCCAGGTAGCCGCTCTGCTCCATCACCCGCTGCACCAGCTCCGAGGGGGCCGCGTCCTGGCTGCGGGTCTGCAGGTCGCTGATCAGTTCGCGGAACTGCAGCAGCCCCCGGGCGGAGCGCCCCCCCAGGGAGCGCACCGCCTCGGCGTCGCTCACCACCTCCCAGAGGGGGATGCCCAGCTGGTTGGAGGCGTCGGTGAGACGCTCGATCGTGGTCTTGCCGATGCCGCGCTTGGGGGTGTTGAGCACCCGCAGCAGGCTCACGGTGTCGGCCGGATTCACCAGCAGCTTCAGGTAGGCGAGCATGTCCTTGATCTCGCGCCGGTCGTAGAAGCGCAGCCCCCCCACCACGATGTAGGGGATGCCCCAGCGCACCAGCGATTCCTCCATCGCCCGGCTCTGGGCGTTGGTGCGGTAGAGCACGGCCATGTCACCCCAGCGCAGCTCGTCGTGGGCGGCATCGAGCAGGCGCATGCGCTGCACCACCGCCTCGGCCTCGGCGATCTCGTCGTCGCAGCGGGTGAGGTGGATCGGCTCGCCCTCGCCGCGGGTGGGGCGCAGCACCTTGTCGATGCGCTCGGTGTTGTGGGCGATCAGGGCGTTGGCGGCCGCCAGGATCGTGGCGGTGGAGCGGTAGTTCTCCTCCAGCTTCACCATCGTGCGGGTGGCCTCATCGGCGGCGCCATCACCGAAGTCGTCCTGAAAGCCCATCAGGATCGTGAAGTCGGCGGCACGGAAGCTGTAGATGCTCTGGTCGGCGTCGCCCACCACGAACACCGAACGGCCCTGCCAGTTGGCGTAGGTGTCCGGGTCCTGGCCGTCGGTCACCAGCAGCTTGATCAGGTCGTACTGGGTGCGGTTGGTGTCCTGGTATTCATCCACCAGCACGTGGCGGAAGCGGCGGTGCCAGTAGTGGCGCACCTGCTCGTTCTGGCTGAGCAGCTGCACCGGCAGCAGCAGCAGATCGTCGAAGTCGAGCGCGTTATTGGCGGCCAGGGCGCGGCGGTAGCGGCGGTAGGTCTCGGCCATCAGCTTGCCCCGCTGGCCGCCGGCATCGGCCTCCAGCTGCTCCGGCAGCCAGCCCTGGTTCTTGGCGTTGCTGATCGCCCAGCGCACCTTCTTGGGTTCGAAGCGTTTGGGGTCGAGGCCCAGCTCCTGGGTCACGATCTCCTTCACCAGGCTCTGGGCGTCGCCCTCGTCGTAGATCGAGAACTGGCGGGTCCAGCTGAGCCCCTCGGGATCGCGGAACTTGTCGATGTCGAAGCGCAGCAGCCGCGCAAACAGGGCGTGGAAGGTGCCGATCCAGAGATCCTTGATCACCTCGCGGTAGATGCGGCTGCGCAGCTGGCGCTGCTCCTGGGGCGGCAGGGTGCTCCAGGGCTGGCCGAACTGGCTCTGGGCCAGCTTCTGGGCCAGCAGCAGCTCCAGCCGCTCCTTCATCTCCCGGGCCGCCTTGTTGGTGAAGGTCACCGCCAGCAGCTCCGCCGGATCGGCGCCGTGGTGGCCGATCAGGTGGGCGATGCGGTGGGTGAGCGCCCGGGTCTTGCCGCTGCCCGCCCCCGCCACCACCAGCAGGGGGCCGGTGTGGTGATCCACCGCCTTGCGCTGGGCGTCGTTGAGGCCGGCCAGGAAGGCGCTCATCCAAGGGCCAGAAGTGCTGGCCGCACCCTAGGCACCGCCCCGCGCCAGCACCCGCCCCAGCCGGGCTCGCCAGCGCCGGGCCTGCAACCGCCACAGCGGTGGGGCCTCAAGGGGAGGCTCCCCCGCCAGCAGCCGGTCCCAGTGGTCGTTCACCAGGCTGAGGGCGTCGCGCCAGCGTTCCAGCAGGGCCACTTCGCTGCTGGTCACCAGCAGCGCCTCAAGGTCAGCCGCCGGGGCTCGCCAGGCCGCCGGATCGGCCACGGCGGCACAGATCCGCTCCAGGTCGGCGCTGAGGGTGCCGCAGCCGAGCTGGTGGCCCAGGCGGCCGGGGTCGAGGCTGTCGGCCAGGGCGTGGTTGAAGCTGCTGAACAGCACGCAGCCGCAGGCCAGGGCCTCCAGCGGCGGCAGCCCGAAGCCCTCGCTCACCCCGCTGACGCGCCAGTGGTCGGCGGAGTCGTAGAGCACCACGGCGGCGCTGTTGAACAGGTCCACCAGATCGTCCACCCAGCCGCTCTGCACCTCCACCCGCAGCCCCCGCCGCCGCAGGGCCGGCACCAGCTCCTGCAGCAGGTAGGCGCTGCTCTTGCGCTGCTGCACGAGCACATCCACCGGCCGGGGACCGGAGCCGTCACGGCGGCCCCGCTGCAGCCACATCGGCGCCAGGGCATTCGGCACCAGGGCCAGGGGATTGCGGCTGGCCCACTGGCCCCAGTAGCCGAGCGTGTTGCGGCTCACCGCCAGCACCGGCACCCCCGGCGGCAGCCGGAAGCCGTAGCCGCTGCTGTGGGCGTGGTAGGCCACCGGACGGCCCCGCAGGGCCCGCAGCTGGCCGGGCACCTCAAAGCCCCAGCTCACGATCCAGAGCACCTGCCGGGCTGCGGGCGACCCCAGAGGTTCGGCGCGCAGCAGGTCGGCCAGAAAGGGCCGCTCAGGCTCCCGCCGCCGGTAGGTCACCACCTCGGTGGGAGCCAGCTGCTGCAGCAGGCGGGCAGTCTGCAGTTCCACCAGCAGGCCGCCGCCCCTCAGCCGGCCGCCGGTGCCGGGCACCAGAAATCGAAGCGAACGCAACAGGGCCGTCAGGCGGCGACGGCTTCGGTGCTGCCGCTGCGCTGGCGGCGGGTGAGGAAGCCGAACAGCACCTTGCCGATGGCGGCCACCAGGTTGCCTTCCAGTTCCTGGAACATCTTCATGTTCAGGTGGAAGGCCTGGTTGGCCTCGGCCACGATGCGATCGGCCGTGGCCTGGTCGATCGGCAGTTGATCGAGCGTGGCGCGGTAGTTCACCTTGAAGGCCTTCTCATCGGGAATGGCCGCGAATTCGTAGAAGCGCAGACCATCGTGTTCACCCAGGTTCATGGCTTTCTGGGCGATGTTCTTGAGGATCTGGCCACCGGAGAGGTCGCCGATGTAGCGGGTGTAGTGGTGGCCCACCAGCAGCTCAGGGCTCTCCTTGGCCACCTGGTGCAGCCGCGCCACGTACTCCTGGGCGGCGGGGGTGGCCTTCACGGAACTGCACCAGTCGGGGCCGAAGTAGAAGGCGAGATCCTGCTCGAGGGTGTCGCGGCGGTTGAGTTCGGGGAAGGCCAACGGGCCTACCACGGGATGGTCGCGCAGGCCGGCGAGCTCCTCCTCCATGGCGGAGTACACGAAGTAGAGATCGGCCACCAGAGTGCGGTAGCTGACCTTGTCCACCACGCCCTTCAGGAAGCAGCTCACGAAGCCGGTGTTCTCCGCCATCGTGTGGGCCTTTTTGGTGCCTTCACGCAGCTGGGAAGCGAGAGCAACGGACATGACCGGTGGGGACTTGCAGCGGGCTGGACGTCACGGTAAGCGTGGCGTTTGCCTGCGGGGTTCCCAGATTGCGAAGGGTTACGCGGCGCAGGCGCCGCTGGCCTCGAACAGGTCGAAGAGCTCGCGGCAGAACTGCTGCAGCTTGGCCACCGTGATCGCGTCCGGAGGGTGGCTGCCGGTGGGATGCCAGTCGCCCAGGGTGGCCAGCCGCCAACGCTCGGACTCGTAGGTGAGGCCCCGGATCAGCACGCCGATCAGGCGCGGCCTGCCTGCCGGCGATCCGGGCGCGGCAGCCAGGCGTAACTGCACCAGGAAGGAGCGGCACTGGCTGCGGGGGCTCCAGCCGGGCAGGTGAAAGGAGAGGTCGAGACTGTCCTGGTCGTCGAACTGGCGGGTGCAGGGATCGTCGCGCCAGGGCTTGAGATTGGCGCGGGCATCAGGGAAGTGCACCCGGAACAGAGCCGCCGCCGAGGCGATCGCCTGGGCCAGTTCCAGATTTCTGGCCTGATCGGCAGCGTTCATGCCGTTTCCCCTGAGCAGAACCCCGTAGGAGCGAAACCTAGGCTCCCCGCACCCTCCAGTGCCGCAGGAATGGCTACCAGCGCAACCAGCATGGCGACCAGCCCAGGAAGCTTCGAGAAGCTCAGCCCCCCCAGCAGCGGCACCGCCATCCGGTTCGAGAACGGCCAGCCGCTGGTGCCTCCCGACCCGATCATCCCCTTCATCCGCGGCGACGGCACCGGCGTGGACATCTGGCCCGCCACCCAGCGGGTGCTCGATGCGGCGGTGGCCAAGGCCTACGGCGGTGAGCGCCGCATCGAGTGGTTCAAGGTGTACGCCGGCGACGAGGCCTGCGACCTCTACGGCACCTACCAATACCTGCCCCAGGACACCCTCAGCGCCATTGAGCAGTACGGCGTGGCGATCAAGGGTCCGCTCACCACGCCGATCGGCGGCGGCATCCGCTCGCTGAACGTGGCCCTGCGCCAGATCTTCGATCTCTACTGCTGTGTGCGCCCCTGCCGCTACTACAGCGGCACCCCCAGCCCCCACAAGCGCCCCCAGGATCTCGACGTGGTGGTCTACCGGGAGAACACCGAGGACATCTACATGGGGATCGAGTGGGAGGCCAGCGATCCGGTGTGTGTGGAGCTGATCGCCCACCTCAACGACGTGGTGATCCCGGCCAACGGCAAGCTCGGCAAGCGCAGCATCCCGGCGGGCTCCGGCATCGGCATCAAACCGGTGAGCAAGGCCGGCACCCAGCGCCATGTGCGCAAGGCGATCCAGCACGCCCTGGGCCTGGAGGGGGCCAAGCGCCACGTGACCCTGGTGCACAAGGGCAACATCATGAAGTTCACGGAAGGGGCCTTCCGCGACTGGGGCTATGAGCTGGCCACCAGCGAGTTCCGTGACGTCTGCGTCACCGAGCGCGAGAGCTGGATTCTCGACAATCTGGCCCGCAACCACGGGCTCACGGTGGAGGAGAACGCCCGCCTGATCGAGCCCGGCTACGACAGCCTCACCCCCGAGAAGAAGGCGGCGGTGGACGCCGAGGTGAAGGGGGTGCTCGACGCCATCGGCGAGACCCACGGCTACGGCAAGTGGAAGGCGATGGTGCTGGTGGACGACCGCATCGCCGACAGCATCTTCCAGCAGATCCAGACCAGGCCCCAGGAGTATTCGGTGCTCTGCACCCTCAACCTCAACGGCGATTACATCTCCGATGCGGCGGCCGCCGTGGTGGGGGGCCTGGGCATGGCGCCCGGGGCCAACATCGGCGACAACGCGGCGATCTTCGAGGCCACCCACGGCACGGCGCCCAAGCACGCCGGCCTCGACCGGATCAACCCCGGCTCGGTGATCCTCAGCGGCGTGATGATGCTGGAGTACCTGGGCTGGCAGGAGGCCGCCGACCTGATCACGGCCGGGCTCAGCGCCGCCATCGCCAAGGGTGAGGTCACCTACGACCTGGCCCGGTTGATGGAGCCGCCCGTGGATCCCGTGAGTTGCTCGGGCTTCGCCGAGGCCGTGGTGGGGCACTTCGGCGGCTGAGCCCTGGGGCTCTCAGGGTCTGATGCGGGTGGCGATCAGCTCGGCGATGCGCTGATTGCCGCTGGCGTTGAGGTGGCGCGGATCGGTGTACAGCGCGAGGTTGGTGGTGAGTTCGCTGGCCTGGCTCAGATCCAGGCAATAGGGCAGCTGCCCACAGGAGCGCCGGAGATGGGCATAGAGCGCGTTGATCTCTTCCACATAGCCTTTGCGCTCAAGCAGGGCCACGGTCACGGCATCGACGCTGTTGCGATCGGAGGCCAGACGGCCATCAGCGAGCAGCTGGGCCCGGTTGCGGTCGAGGCCCAGCGTGGGCTGCAACACCACCAGATAGCGAGCGCCGCGAGCTGCGGTGATGCCATGCATCGCTTTGACGTTGTCGCTCCAGATCGCAGCAGCCCGCTCCAAACCCTGTTGTCTTGGCTGGGAGATCGGCTGCGCAGAGAGCCAGCGTTGCTGCTTGTTGGGATCAAGCGTCACTGGCTTGGCGGCGGGCTGATCCGTCGCTGTAGATCCAGCAGTGGCCAGGAGCACCTGGGCGAGCCGCAGAACGGCGCTGTTGTCTGTGAAGCAGAGCAGGCCACAGGAGTAATAGCTGCGATCGCGATAGGGAATGTGATTGAAGGGCTTATCTTCCAGGGCTTTGAGCAGCATTCTGGGGGCATAGATCTTGTCATTGGATCCGTAGAGACTCTCGTCGGCGAAATAGAGCTCGTTAATGCCGTTGAAGCTCACCACCCATCCAGGTGCGGCTTCAGAGAAGCTGGCCAGAAGCCGCACCACTTCCTGGGAGCTGGTGCCACCACCGATGGCCGCATTGGTGATCTGAATCCTGGCCTGGGGAGTCCCCGAGGCCAGCAAGCGGCCCAACTGGTCAGGCCAGGTGCCGTTCACGCCCGAAAACTGAACGCCAAGTGGATCGGTTGTGGATCCCCCCAGCACGAGCAGCCGCGCCATCTCGTTGCCTGTGCCATAGGTCTTTCGGGTGAAGAGGGTGCTGCTGGAATCAGACCCATCGGCATTGGGACTGATCTTGAAATCCCTGGCCTGATGGGCATGGCCAACTGCCGGATGCAGCTCAAAGTTCCATGTCTTCACAGGGCCTTGCCGCCTCGAGATCAAGCCACCAGGAAGTGATTTGTAGACCATGGCTGAGATCACCTCCAGCGCCAGCAGGAAGATGATCAGAACTGCTCCATTGATGCCACAGAGCTTGAGAAAGCTGCGCATCCGGGACGCATCAAGGCGCATCAGAAAATGGAGTAGATAAACGGAGCCAGCACGGACCCCTGGGTGAAGACAATCAGCCCACCCATCAGCACGATCGTGATGATCAGTGGCGCCAACCAGTATTTCTTGCGAACCCTCAGAAAATCCCAGACGTCCTTGAGCAGATCAAGCAGTGCTTCCATGGCGGCTTCCCGTTGCAGGTGATCAGAAAATGCGGTTCAGACTGATGCTCGAATGGGCGCGCGTTTCGCGATAGCTGTCCTTATTCCTGACACGGCGACGCAGTGGGTCATGGCCCCTGAACCGCATCACCAGCGCAATGGGTTGCAGCACAAGAATGAACACCAGCCCAAGAATGACATGGCTGTTGATCCAGCCAAGCCCATGGCCCAGGGCCATCCAGCAGCGGTAGGGAAAGGCCAGCAGCCCAGGAGTCATCAGGGCAAGGCCGATGGCTGGCAGGCCAATCAGCAGGGGCCACAGCACAGGCGCGTGCCCATGCAGCGCAGGAATCAGCCAGCCGAACACCACTGGGATCACGCTGCCCACCAGCAGGCCAAACTCCCTTAGCAGCTTGCGGCTTGGCACGGCAGTACGCATCAATCCAACTCAAAGTCCTGCATCCAGCTTGGATCAGCATGTTGTGGTTGCTGATTCTCCTTAAGCAAAAGCTGATTCTCTAATACAAGCACGTCCATCTCCGTGCGCATGAAGCAGCGATAGGCATCTTCAGGGTTGCAGACGATCGGCTCCCCTCTCACGTTAAATGATGTGTTGACCAGGGTTGGGCAGCCGGTGCGGCGATGGAAGGCCCTGATGAGATTGTAGAAGCGAGGATTGGTCGAAGCATTTACGGTTTGCACCCTGGCTGTGTAGTCCACGTGGGTGACTGCGGGTAGTTTAGAACGTGAAATTCTTAGTTTCTCGATCCCAAAGAGTTGCTGCTGCTCGGCAGACATGGGAATGCAGAGCTCTGCGCGCAAGGGGGCTACGATCAACATGTATGGGCTGCAGGCGTCAAGCTCAAATTGACTGGAAGCCTCTTCCTCGAGCACGGCCGGTGCGAAGGGCCTGAAGCTCTCTCGATACTTGATCTTGAGGTTCATCACGCTCTGCATCTCCTGATTTCTGGAATCGCCCAGGATCGACCGCCCTCCCAGGCTCGAGGCCCAAACTCCATCGAACCATTGAACCAGCCAACCACTTTCCCCTGGTCCAGGAGCTCCGCCAGACGTAGAAACAGCGGTGCGTCTTCGATCTCCTGGTAGTCGGCCTCAATCGAGTCGAGGTAGCTGCGAATCTCCTTATTGCTGAACTGCGGGCCCAGCAAGGCCCCCTTCATGGCATCGCCCCCCGCCTGGGAGCCGCAGGGCTTACGCGGCTGTTGATGGTGCTGGTGCCAGGCCACCAGGGCCGCTCCCAGTGCTGAGCCGGCATCGCCACTGGCGGGTTGAATCCAGATCTGATCAAAGATCTTCTGCCGCAGCAGCTTGCCGTTGGCAACGCAGTTGAGGGCGACACCACCAGACAGGCACAGATTGGTGGCCCCTGTTTCAGCCCTCAGGGTTCGCGCCAGCTTCAGCACAATTTCCTCAGTGACAGCCTGAATCGACGCCGCCAGGTCCATGTGGAACTGACGCAACTCCGTTTCGCGTTCGCGCGCTGGGCTTGCGAACAGCTTGTCGAACTTGCGGCTGGTCATACGGAAGCCACGGTGATACTTGAAGTAGCGCATGTCCAACCAGAAGGTGCCATCTGGTTTGATATCGATCAGGTGCTTCTTGATCAGGTCGACAAAGCGTGGTTGGCCATAGGGAGCTAACCCCATCAGCTTGTACTCTCCGGAATTCACCTTGAACCCGCAGTAATACGTGAACGCTGAATAGAGAAGTCCGAGAGAGTGCGGAAAATTGATCTCCCAGAGCAGCTTGAGGTCTTTGCCTTCGCCGAGCCATGCCGAGGTGGTGGCCCATTCGCCCACCCCATCCATGCAGAGCACGGCAGCCTTGTCGAAAGGGCTGGGATAGAAGGCTGCCCCAGCGTGGGAGAGATGGTGCTCGCTGAACAGCAACTCAGGCAGCTTGGCCCCGTCCCCACGGACGTCGCCGGCCATGCGGTTCGCGAGGGCGCGCAACTCCTGCTTCAGGCGGGATTTGATGAACAGCTTCTCCTTCAACCACACCTGCATGGCGGCCACAAAGGAGCGTCCTCCGCGTGGTGCGGCGCCCAGGTAGGTTTCCAGTAGGCGCTCGAATGTGAGCAGCGGCTTCTCGTAATACACCACCGCATCGAGATCGGCGGGAGTCAGATGTTGGCTGCTGAGGCAATAATGAGCTGCGCTTGCGGGAAAGGTAGCGTCATGTTTCTTGCGACTGAAGCGCTCCTCTTGGGCTGCGGCAACCACTTCGCCGTCCACAATCAATGCTGCAGCACTATCGTGGTAGTAGGCCGAAAGTCCAAGAATCCGCATAGGCGAGTTCAAACCGGCATGGCTGTGGAAGGAATCCTGCCATGGGAACTGCCCCAGCGCTCCGCTGCCTTCCTGGAGCGCTCCTCCAGCCACGCCTCAGGTGCGGGCCTGGAGGCCCTCAGGCGGGGCCTGGCTCCACGATCATCCAGAGCACACGCGTGGCATCCACCTTCTCGAGGATCTCGAGGTGTTCGGCCGTGAGGGCACGGGCATCGTCGTGTTGACCGTTGGCGGCCAGCTCCGAGAGGTGCCCCATGCACCAGTCGCGCAGCTGCGTGATCGAGAGCATGCGCCGTTCGCGGTCTTCGGGCTTGCTGTAGCGGGCTGGAATTGGTTTCCCCATGAAATGCTGTGATCAATCCATGGCACTTTGGCCGGATGGAGCTGAACTGCACCCACAGGATCTGACAGAGCGGTGTACCTTTTGCCACAGGGTCTTGTTGTGAACCCTGCCTCGACGCGAAGCTTTGCCCACGTGTCCACTTTCTCCGGCCGATAGGTTGGCTTGGCCATGCAGTCACATCAATGCAATCCTACGGCAATCCAGAGCCAGCCTATGACTGGTGGGCTGGTAACTCTCGCTTTGTCAGCCAGTCGGGCAGCTTCATTTCGGCCCATGCTGCCCATGCCGGCCTGATCATGTTCTGGGCCGGATCCTTCACCATTTATGAGCTGAGCCGCTATTCCACCGATCAGCCCCTTGGTGAACAAAGCCTGATCCTGCTGCCCAATCTGGCTCGCCTCGGCATTGGTGTGGGTGATGGGGGCGTGCTCTCCCAGCCGGAGGCGATCGTGGCCATCGCCGCCTTTCACCTGGTGAGTGCAGCGGTGCTGGCCGCTGGTGGCATGTGGCATCTGTTCCGGGCCCCGCTGGATCTGGCGGAGGCGGAGGGAACGGCCCGGCGCTTCGACTTCGACTGGAGCGACCACAAGCAGCTGGGCGTGATTCTCGGCCACCATCTGATCTTCCTGGGCCTGGGCGCCACGGCACTGGTGGAATGGGCCCAACGCCATGGCCTCTACGACACGGCGACCCAGACGGTGCGCACGGTGCAGCCGAACGTGGATCTGGCCACGATCTGGTCGTACCAGACCCACTTTCTCTCGATCAGCAGCCTGGAGGATGTGGTCGGCGGCCACGTCATGCCCTGCGTGCCATCGGCTTTGACTTCAAGCGGGTGAACAAGGCTCTGGAGGCCATGGAGCTGGCCTGACTCCCATCGCCCTGGCCGCTGGCCAGGGCTTTCTGTTGTCGCTCAGCAGCAGTGATCGCTCAGCAGCCGTGATCTCTCAGCCGAGGGGCTGGTTCAGCAGGGAGTGGGTGAGTTCACGCTCAAGCTGAAGCTTGCTGCTTTCGACCCGCTGCATGTCCTGATAGAGGCGATGCAGCTCAGACTCCCGGTCCTGCAGATGGCGGGCAAGGTCGAGTTGCTCCGCCGTGAGTTCTGGATAGTCCTTTGACATGGCGGCGAGATCATCACCGCGGCGTAGCCGCATCAGCAGCTGGAAAGTGTTGGGAGAGGCCACCGATGAGGGGCTGACCCAGCCCCACAAAACCAGATTGGGGGAGGGAGATGGGGAGCTCATATTGGCGATCAGCAAAGCATCTCCAACGTACCCCTGGGGGCTGGATGGGGTGGGATCACGGGCGACCTGCAGTCGTGACAATCCTCACGGCACGCTGTGGCCTGCCGGCTTCAGATGGCCGCTGGCGAGGGCAAGACTTTTCGAGTTCTTTAGAGCTGTTCTGCTCATGCTGGTACCCACCATCTACTTCGCCACGTCCACGGGAAAGACGGAAGATGTCGCCCATCGCCTGGCGCCGCTGGTGAAAGCTGCTGCCGTCGTTGATGTGGCCGACATCAACGACACCTCGGTGCTCGGGGCCTGCGCAGCTCTGATCTGCTGCACGCCCACCTGGAACACCGGCGCGGATGATCTGCGTTCCGGCACGGCCTGGGATGCCCACGTGGAGGCGATCGAAACAACGAAGCTGCACGGCAAGCCCGTGGCGATCATGGGCCTGGGGGATTCCTCCTCCTATGGGGATTACTTCTGCGACGCGATGGAGGAGCTGTATCGCGCCTTCGAGCGGGCCGGTGCCCGGTTGGTGGGCCAGGTGGACATCAGCGATTACAACTACAACAGCTCCAAGAGCGTGCTGAATGGCCGCTTCTGCGGCCTGCCGATCGATGAAGACTCCGAGCCCGATCTCACCGATGAACGGCTGAATCGCTGGGCGGAGCAGCTGCGGCGGGAGCTGGTGTGACAGGCGAAGCCGCAGCAGCCAGCCAGGAGGGTGCCCGCTGACGGCAGACTGACCCCATGACTCTTCCTGGTCTACCGGCGGGGGCGACCGACCCCTGCGTCCACTGCGGCTTCTGCCTGCCCAGCTGCGCCAGCTACCGGGTGCTGGGCACGGAGATGGACTCGCCCCGGGGCCGCATCCACGCCCTCAAGGCGATCGAGGCCGGTGAGCTGCCGCTCGATGCCACGGTGGCGAAGCACTTCGACACCTGTCTGGGTTGCCTGGCCTGCGTCACGGCCTGTCCTTCGGGGGTGCGCTACGACCAGCTGATCGAGGCCACCCGCCCGAAGCTGAACGCCCCGGAGCTGCGCAGCCCGGCGGCCAACGCCTTCCGCCGGCTGCTGTTCGCTCTGTTGCCCTACCCGCGGCGGCTGCGGGCCGCCCTCAGCCCCCTGCGGCTCTACGCCGGCACCCCCCTGCAGGGTCTCGTGCGCCGCAGTGGCCTCACCCGCCTGCTCGGCCCCCAGATCGAAGCCCTGGAGCGCCTGTTGCCGCCCCTGGCGCCCGAGGCCTTCCGCGATGGCTTCCCAGCGGTGGTGCCGGCCCAGGGCGAGCGCCGCGCCCGGGTGGGGCTGGTGCTGGGCTGCGTGCAGCGGCTGTTCGATCCGGAGGTGAACGCGGCGGCGGTGCGGGTGCTGAGCGCCAATGGCATTGAGGTGGTGATTCCGGCGGAGCAGGGCTGCTGCGGCGCTGTGACCCACCACCAGGGGGAAGAGGAGCACACCCGCCAGCTGGCTGATGCGCTGGTGCAGAGCTTCCGCGCCGTGGTGGGCCCGGGCCGCCCTGCTGGGCCTGAGCCGCTGGATGCGGTGCTGGTGGCGGCCTCCGGCTGCGGCCACACCATGAAGGCCTACGACCACCTGGCCAGCCGCGGCTTCCCGGCGCCGGTGGCCGACATCCATGAATTTCTGGTCCGGCTCGGCCTCAGCGAGGGGTTCCGTCAACAACTGCAGGCCCTGCCCCACGCCGATGGCAGCACCGCCAACGCTGAGCGGCCGCTGCCGGTGGCCTTCCATGACGCCTGCCACATGATCCACGGCCAGGGCCTGCACAGTGAGCCGCGGGATCTCCTGCGCGCCATCCCCCACCTGACGCTCAGCGAGGCCTTCGAGGCCGGCGTGTGCTGCGGCAGTGCCGGCATCTACAACCTGGTGCAACCGGAGGAGGCTGCCGAGCTGGGCCGCATCAAGGCCGCCGATCTGGCCGGCACCGGAGCGGCCCTGGTGGCGAGCGCCAACATCGGTTGCACCATGCAGCTGCGCCGCCACCTCGATGGTGAGGCCGCCGCCGCGCTGCCGGTGCTGCATCCGATCCAGCTGCTCGATCGCAGCTGGCGGGCCGGGGGCAGCGCCGCCGCTGCAGAACCCCGATGACCCGGGAGGCACCGAATCTGGCGGTGCTGATCGATTCCGACAATGCCCAGGCCGCCGTGATCAGCGACCTGCTGGCGGAGATCGCCCAGGTGGGAACCGCCACCGTGAAGCGCGCCTACGGCGACTGGACCACACCCCAGCTGGGCAGCTGGAAGGAGGTGCTGAATGTGCACGCGATCGTGCCGGTGCAGCAGTTCAGCTACACCACCGGCAAGAACGCCACCGATTCGGCCCTGATCATCGATGCGATGGATCTGCTGCACGGCGGCCGGGTGGAGGGTTTCTGTCTGGTGTCGTCTGACAGCGACTTCACCCGCCTGGCCACCAGGATCCGGGAACAGGGGCTGCTGGTGATCGGCTTCGGGGAGCGCAAGACGCCGAAGGCCTTCGTGGCTGCCTGCGACCGCTTTCTCTACATCGACCTGCTCAAACGCGGCAGCGGCCGGCCCAGCTCCGGTGGCGGCGGCGCCGGCCATGACCACGACGGCGTCCCCCCGCTCAAGCCCTTCCTCAGTGAGGCGATCGCGGCCGTCACCCAGGACGACGGCTGGGCCCCCCTGGGCATGGTGGGCAGCCTGCTGCAGAAGCACGATCCGTCGTTCGACGCGCGCAGCTACGGCTTCCGCAAACTGAGCGAACTGGTGAAGGCCCAGCCTTACCTCACGGTGAAGGAAGTGCCGATCAGCCCTGGCAGCCCGCAGATGCATCTGTCGGTGCGGCTGCGGGGGGGGTGATGCTCATGGCTTCGCGCCTTCTGCCCGCGGCTGACGCCGCCAGATCAGCAGGGTGGCAACGGTGGCCACGACGCCGCAGACCACCGCGAACTGGAACGGCTCCGCCGGTCCCGAAGCACTGAGCTGACCCCCGAGGAACGACACGATCGCCGCCGCCAGGGTGAACAACGCCGTGGAGAAGCCCATCACCCAGCCCTGCTCGTCGGTGGAGGCGGCCTGCGAATAACCGGTGAGCAGTGTGGGATAGCCGATGCCATGCAGCGCTCCGGCCGGCAGCAACAGTGCCAGGGCCAGTGGTCCGGAAGGAACCAGCAGAAATGCCGTGATCACCCCGCAGAGCAGCACCGCCACCAGCGCCATGATCGTGCGCTGGGAGAGGCGGGCGTTCAGCGGCGCCACCAGAACACCGCTGGCCAGCGCCAGCCCGATGCCGAGCAACACCATGCCGATGCTGGCCGCCTGGGCGCCATAGCCGAAGCGGGCCGTGAGATCGGCAGCGGCGAACACGTAGAACGTCATGAAGCAGAGCATGTAGGGGAAGTAGACCGCCGTGATGCGCAGCACGCTGCGGCGCTCGAGCGCGTGAGTGAGCAGGCGGGAGATCGCCAGGGGGCTCAGCTCCAGCGGGACCCGCTCCGTGACCACGTCCCGGAAGCCGAGCACCACGAGCCCCAGGGCGAACAGGCACAGGATCCCCCCCACCACAAAGGGCAACTGGGGAGAGGCCAGGCCACCCAGGATGGCCGGATCGGAGAACACACCGCCGATGATCGGCCCGAGCACCAGGCCGATGCTCACCCCCACCGTCGCCAGGCCCAGGTTGCGGGTGCTCTCTTTCTGATTGGAGGCCAGGTCGATCATCGCGGCGGCTGCGATCGGCTGGGTGCCGGCGGTGAATCCTGTGATGGCCCTGGAGGCCACCAGCAGCGGGTAGCTGTGCAGCGGGATCGCCGCCGCCGCCAGCCCATAGCCCGCGATCGACCCCAGCAGGCAGATGAGGATGCCCAGCCTGCGGCCGATGCTGTCGGACAGGCGGGAGATGTAAATGGAGCCGAAAAACCAGGTAAGGAAGAAGGTGCCGATGGCAACGCCGTAGAGGAAGGCACCCTGGCCTGGCGGGCTGCCGGCGGCCAGGAAGCTGGAGTCTGGCTTCAACAGCAGGGCATCGAAGATGGGAAAGGCGATCCCCTGCCCCATCACATCCACCAGGCAGACCACCATCAGAGCAACAATCGCGAGGTGCATGGACTTCAGCCTTCTGGATGGGGAACGGGGAGGGGTTGCCCCTCCCCCGCCAGCCGGGCGAGGGCCTGCTCACGCAGTTGCCTGCGGTCGACCTTGCCGGTGCAGTTGCGGGGGAGTTCGGCGGTAAGCAGCACGTGCGCCGGCAGCTTGTAGGCGGCCAGGTGTTGGGCCAGATAGGTGAGCAACACGTTCTCCTTCGGGGCGGGAGCGCCTGGCTGGGGCTGGATCCAGGCCACCGGCACGGCACCGTCGCGGCGGTGGGGTATGCCCACCACCACGGCAGCATGCACCGCCGGATGGGCATCGAGCAGTTCCTCGATCTCCGCCGGGGCGATATTCGAGCCGCGCCGCACGATCAGCAGCTTGCGCCGCCCGCAGAACCAGAGCGTGCCATCGGCATCACGACGGCCCAGATCACCTGTCATCAACCAACCGTCCCGAAACAGGGCCTCGGTGGCCTTGGCATCCTTCCAGTAGCCGATCGTGGCTGAGGCCGTGCGCACGGCGAACTCCCCGATCCCGCCTTCTGCCACCTCGGTGCTGCCCGATTCCGGCAGGATCCGCAGGTCCGTGCCGGGGGTGGGACGTCCGATCGAGCCTGGCTTGCGCTCGCCATGGATCGGGTGCATGGCGTAGTAGCCACCCACCTCCGTCATGCCGCAGCCCTCAAGCACCGGCCAGCCGAACAGCTCGCGGAAGCGCTTCTGCAACTCCATGGGCACGGTGTCGCCCGAACCGATCACCCGGCGCAGGGAGGGAAGGGCCAGCTGCCGGGTCTCGAGATGGTCCACGAAGTCGAGCAGATCACTGGCCAGCAGACCGAACTCACTCACCCCGTGCTGCTGGATCAGGGCTGCGGCTGTCGCCGCTGAAGGCCGCGTCGCCAGCAACACCTGGGCACCGGCGCGCAGGCTGGGCAGCAGCTGGGTCTGCAGGCCGCCCGCATGGCTGAGGGGCTTGCCCACGAGCACCACGTCGTCGGCCTGCAGATCAAGCGCCAGGCGGCAGGTGTCGATCGCGGCCAGGCAGCCGCGGTGGGAGTGCACCACCCCCTTGGGCTGGCCGGTGCTGCCGGAGGTGAACAGGATCAGGGCCGGATGGTCTTCCGGCAGATCCTGCACCGGATCGATCGGTGCTGCGCCGAGCAGGGCCGGCCAGGGGAGTGCCGGCGGGCCCAGGGCAGCCGCGTGCTCAGCCTGCTCGGCGGGCAGCACCACAGCCCCGGGTTCGATGCGCGCCAGCATCGCCTTCACCTCTTCCTCCGTGAGCCGCGCATTGATCGGCACAGAGATCGCCCCGATCCGGTAGCAGGCCAGGGAGATCAGCACGGCTTCGGGGCCGTTGGGGAGTCGCCAGGCCACCCGCTCACCCGGCCGGATGCCCTCGGCCCACAGGCCTCCAGCCACCAGGCAGCACCATCCTCCAGGGCGCGATAGGTCAGGGGAGGGCTCGGGGCCAACAACGCCGGCCGATTGGGACCGCGCCTCAGCGCAGCGTCCAGCAGGCGCTGCAGACCGGTGGTGGGCATGGCGATGGGATGGGGGGTGGGGAGATCAGATGAGACAAACCATGGGGTAGCAGAGGAATCGCCACCACGTGAGGAGACTCTGGGCAACAACCACCTGGCATTGGTGGCTAGCGCCTTGGTTCCCAAAGTTCAATGGGATTCCCCTCTGGATCATGCAATCTGGCAAACTTGCCCATGGGCATTTCTTGATGATCCGTAGAAACTTCAACCCCAGCTTGGCGGAGTTGCGCAACGATCTTGGCTAAGTCGCGTACGCGAAAATTGATCATCCAGGCTTGAGTTTCTTTGCCGAAATAGTCTGTATCCCGCTCAAAGGGGGCAACGATTGTCGGCCCTTCCTCCTGTATCCAGGGAAGCTGGATTTCGTTTGATGGAATTGGGTTCACTCCCAAGTGCACCCTATACCATTCCGAAAGTTTCTCGGGGTTGGTGGCGCGAAAGAACACACCACCAATGCCAGTAACTTTTTCCATTGATCACTTGGTTTGAGGGTTGTGCATGGCGCTTCGCACCGGCGGCGCCAGCTTTGCTGGCATCTGGTTGCCTGCGCTTGTTAGGCGGAACTTGTTCCGATTGAAACAAGTTAGTCATTGAACCGGCTTGCTTCGAATCCACAGCGCCGATGTGAAGAGAATGACGGTCATGCAATGAAAGATCACCAAAGCAGTCAGGTAGCCCTGTTGCGCTTCGCTTACTGTAAAGCCCGCTGGAACGTCGACTATCCAATCTCGAAATACTGTATACAGAAAGATCTGGCTAATTGCTGCAACATAGAAGGCAGCGAATCCTATTTTCCAGCCAAGTACTAGCCCCACGAAGACGAGAAGGTCGATGACCAGGTACAGTATGTCAAGGACTTGCCACTTCAATGGTGCTGCGCTCCAGTCGAAGCCGGAGACCCCCAGAATATTGAACACATGGACTGCAGCGCCGTACGAATAGAACAGTGCAATAAGCCAGGTTACGATCTTTGCCGCGAGTTTCATTCTTTCTTTCTCTTAAGTGAGATGTTAGTCGATCTGCGTTATTATCGAATCCGCCTAGCGCTCTAGATCAGAAGCGGGCAGGAAACTACGCATAATAACAAGCCTCGGCTCCCGCCTTCTGTATCTGGATGTTATGTGCTTGGCAGTATCTCAGGCGGTGGATCTATTCTAGGCAGCAATCTCTTGATTTCCTCAATAACTGGAGGAGAAGCCTGATTATTCAACAGGCGAATTAGCCAATGCTCAAATTCAGATCGCCTGGTGCCCCTTAGATGGCTTGAGGCAATAGCAAGCATTCCTTTGTTGTCATATATGGACAAGAGTTTGACCAAGTCCTTTGCAGCTTTAGATTGGTTAATTTCACTTTGTGCGTAGGCTGATAGCTGTTCGAAATTCAGATTTGAAATTTCCTGACGAAGCAGGTCGTCAAGCTGGGAAGGGGTACGAGCGTCTGATAAATCGACCTTTTTGAGTGCACGGTCTATCCTCCGTCGGCAGAAACGGAGTACAGATCTTTCAATATTCTCTACGCTGAGGCTAGCAATAATTGCATCGCAGAATTCTTGTAGCTTGTCCTCCAGCGGTTTACCTGTAAAGCCCTCGGCTAATAATATTGCACGTGCTACGGATGGATGTACAAAGATATTTTCGATTTCCGAGACAGGCAGCATTTGGATTCCCAGCGTTGACAAATGCTCACTATCGTTCTCACTGTAGTCGTCTGAATCTACAATTCCAGCGCAGAAGACCCGAGTTAGTTCAGAATTTTCGCGCAAAGTGACAACCGAATGTATTACTTGCTCGCACGAACCTCTTGGGATGACTGTCCATTCGGGGTAGGACCGCCTATAGGTAGCGATATCAAGACTGTTTGCATTTCCCTCAACAAATAGAATGGGTTTTCGACTGCCAAGTATCAGCGTTGTGATGGTCTCGTCAAAACCACTATCCTTGGGAATAGGGCTGATCTCCCAAGAGGGTGTGGGCAGGTAGGCCTGGATAACATACTTCTCTGCAATTCGTGAGCAGGCAAAGTCTATGTCATGCGTAATAAACATAAAGCCACAGTCGGGTCGGATCGATTCGAGCTCATCCCATAGCTTCGACATTATTGATTTGTGGACATGAAGTTCTGGCTCATCAAAAATCAAGAGCGAACTAGGCTCTGCAACCAGCGATTGGCCGAGCATATAAAAAACGGCTCTCTCGCCATCGCTCATTTCCGATGCAGAGTAAAGGCTGTTATTGCCTCGCGTTGATACTTGAATGTCATCTCCGCTGATATGGAGCTCTTTGTGCGTAAGCAGCGATTCCCATACTTGTTTCAAGATCTCGAACCTCGTCGCTTTAGCGTCAATGGTTCCCCCTGCTCTTAAGCTCTTATGTGTTTCTAATGAGGTATTCGTCTGCTCCGCAAATAACGACTGAAGCAAGAAGTCGAAGTCATTGAGTAGCGCAACGGGCGCACTGCCGCCCTTCCATCGATGATTTTTTCTATAATTTATATTTGCGCCTTCGCCGCTATAGCCTGTTCTTAGCCCAAGCCTAGCCTCGCGTTCGCTTACTTTTGCTACCGATGGATTTAAAGATAGGGCTCGGTGGGCTGCGATTCGGTGCGATCTTTCGCCAAGCTGATCTTCAACATAAGATGCGAGGCGTGTCTTTCCAGATCCATTGGCTCCGACAATGACCACCGAAGAACCGACCTCTATTTGGAGTGTCTCTACACCCTCTTGAGTAGGTACTTCAATTTGAAAGCTCATTTTTCAAGACATTGAGGAGTTTGGTTTTCAATGCACATAACGTACGCATCACTGGGCCGGCGGTGATGACTCTCCATTGGAATCCGACCCGGCCGCCGGCTCCAGTGCATGCGATTGTTCGCCATCTGCGCCGCCATCGAGTGTGCCATTCTCGAACGTCGGCATGAGCCCAAAGAACTGCTCGCATTTACCAATTACTGCATCAAGGTCTTCGGTTCGGAAGACTTCGGTATGTAGTTGATCGCATTCAACTGTAACACAATCGATCGCAGTGCGCTCCCAAACACGTTTGCATGGCCATGACTTGATGACAACCGCAAACGGCGCAGAACAACGGTGCGAGCGGAGGCGTTCTGGGATGCTGACCGCGAAACCAACCTTAAATCGCCCTGGGTCGTGTTCGGGTTCTAGCTGAATCACGTAGAAGAAGCCGTAGCCTCCTTGAAGGTTGGCGTAGTCGTCGTCGGAATCGGAAACGCTCCCCGATAGGCTCCTTGAGATGACTTCTTGTTGCAATACACCGAAATCGTCTTGCGTGATGTAAGCAATCGCCTGTCCTTTGTGATTCGGATCGGAGCTGCGTTCCGTGAACGTCTCAATCCCAAGACGTTTAAGAATCTTGAATACGTTGTATTTCTCGACTTCCAATCGAGCGGCGGCATCGATTACGGAGATAGGATTCGTATTCATGTCTTTGATGGCGAACTTGGAGCTGAGCCGCACCGCCGTTCTACCGAACGTCGTTCGGCTAGCAGGCGGTGTCGGCTCTAGCGATAGTTGGTTTGCCGCGCAAATAGTCTACGCACCTCACACAACCGTAAAAACGCGGACAAATCAACTAGTCATTGGATGGTTCCGTGAACCACAGCCATCAGCCCTGCTCTTTCCGATAACCATCGAGAGCAGTGCTTGCCGGACCTCCAAAAATCCTTTTGCCCCTTGCGATTTCAGGGTGGCTCACTAAATCTTAGCTGTGGTTCACGGGTCTGCAAACCGTCTGTTCAATTGGCTACACTCTGTCTGCCGGGCTGCGGAGCCAAGGGGCCTAAGGTTGAGCACATGTGTATAGATCATGGTGGTTCTCACATCCTGATGACCCAAGAGTTCCTTGATTGTTCGCGGCCCCAGAATGGCAGTACCCACCAAGTTGTGACTTGTGCCGCAGCTTTAGCCTGCTGGCTTGGACAAGGCTCCAGCTGAGCACCGCAGGTCACCCATGGCTAGAGCTGCTGCAGCCCCACCTCATTCAACTGGGGTTCTGCGGTGCGCTCCAACCAGTCCGCCACAGCTTCGGATGAGAGCAGTTCGGTGAGTACTCGGCATTCGAACTCGCGCTGGCTGTCCTCTTCCCCCACCAGCACCAGCAGCGCTTCCCCGGAGGGCACCCGATCACGGGTCAGCACGGTGAGCAGCGGTTCGGGAATCAGCGGGCCGGGCACCCGGTCCTGAATCACATGGATCAGTTCGTGCCTGAGCACCACCTCCGGATCCGCCCCCTCGCGCTCAATGGCGTCCGGGCAGAGGAACACATTCGCCGCAGCCGCTTCCCAACCCCCCAACAGCCTGGGTTGCAGATCGCAGTGTCCATCTCCCATGGACACGGCAACCCCAACACTGGCGGCAGCGGCAATCAGGAGCTCAACCAATGGACCTTGCCCGGTTAAGGCCAGGTTAAATGTGATGCACCTAGCTCTGTGGGGCGCTCAAGACGTTGTCTTCTCAGCCCGCCAGGGTTCTCGACCCTGCGCCTGCGTTGGAGGCACAGTCAGCACCAGGCTGATCGGTCTGCCACTCCTGGGCGGCAGGGGGCTGCGGGTGCAGCGGTGCCAGTTGGGCCAGGCGGTTGGCCTGCAGGGGATTGAGGTTGTCGTCGCTCAGCAGCAGCAGCGTCGGCCGGCCGTCGGCCAGCGGCGGGCCGGGAATCAGGCCCTCCCAGTTGTCGGGACTGAGGCCGGCGGCGATCAGATCCCATTGCGCCAGCGGCGGCGCCGCGGCTTCATCAGTGGCTGCCGGCAGGGGATAAAGCGCCAGTTGAATCTGCCAGCTGAAGGGCGGCTCGAAGCGCCGCAGCAGCGCCAGCAGTTGGCCCGAATCAAGCACCAGCAGCTCGGTGAGCCCCCAGCCGTCGCCGGACGGCAGCAGCAGCGACCCCTGCTCCAGGGCCTCGGGCGCGTCGACGCGGGGATCCTGATCAGCGCGCCAGCCCCAGCGCAGCAGCCGCACCTGGCGGGGGGGATCCTGCAGCAGGGGCTGCTCGGCGGCCATCAGCAGTGCAGGCTTGCCGTCCACTGCGTCGAGCAGGGCCAGCGACTCCGGCCCGGCGTTGCTGCCCAGTCCGCGTCCCTGGCCTGGTTGCCAGGCGGAGGGCAGCTCCAGCGCCTGCAGCAGCAGTCCGCTGCTGGCCTCGAAACGCAGCAGCTGGGCCGGCAATGGGCCGTCGCGGCGGCCCTCGCTGGCCACCCACAGCTGCCCACCCAGCCGCACCATCCCCTCAGCATCGATCTTCGGCGGCAGCGTCTGGCCGAGGCCGCTGCGCAGCGGCACGGTGCGCTCCAGCCGCAGCGGGGCAGCGCCGGCCAGGGCTGCCTCCAGCCCGCTCCAGATGCCGATTGAGCCCTGGGGCAGATCGCTGAGCAGCCAGAGTCGGTCCGCCGGCCCATCCAGCAGCAGGGCGGAGAAACCGCCGATCGGCTCTGAGGCCCTGCCGCGGCGGGGCAACTCCAGCTCCCGCACCAGCTCCCAGCCGGCGTCGCTGGGGCAGGGCAGGGGCAGCGCCGACGTCTGGGCGCCCAGCAGCGGGGCCCCAAGGCTGAGCAGCTTGAGGGCAATCGCTGTGGCGATGGTCAGCAGCACGGGGGTTCAGGCCTCCACAAGACGTTCGCTCAGGCTGCCAGGGGTTCCGAATCCTGCTCCTCGGCAGGGGTCTCGGGGGCGGCGTGCCGTTCGGCCCGGAACAGCCCCACATCCACGCCCAGGTGTTGATCCGGCCGGCCGGTGATCAGCAGGGCGGTGCGCTGGCGGGTGGCGATCTGCCACATCCACTTGGTGAACAGGGTGACGCGGTTCTCCGTGTCAGGGATGAAGGCCAGGTGGGCCAGCGCCCAGAAGACCCACCCCGCCAAGCCCGTGATGTGCAGGCCTCTTAGGTCGGCCACCGCATACCAGGGGCCGATCACCGCCATGCTGCCCAGGTCGGTGAAGCGGAAGGGGGCGAGGCTGCGGCCTTCCCGCCCAGCCAGGATGTGGGCCGCCACCCAGCTGCCCATCTGCACGGCGGGGCCGGCCATGCCGGGCAGGGGTTTGCCGTCAGTGGTGTGCAGGTAGGCGCAGAGGTCACCGATGGCGTGGATCTCAGGGTGGCCCGGCACCGAGAAGTCGGGCTCCACCAGCAGCCGCCCACCGCGGTCCACGGGGCATCCCGTGCGATCGGCCAGCAGAGCGCCCAGCCGGGAGGCCCGCACGCCGGCGGTCCAGCAGATGGTGGCGGCCTCGAGCTGCTGCAGGCCATCGGCCCCCTGCAGGCTCACCAACCCGGGGGCGATCGCCTCCACCTTCGTGTGCAGCCGCACCTCCACGCCGGCCTGCTGCAGGTAGCCCGCCGCGGCGGCGGACAGCTTCGGGTGCATCGTGGGCAGCACCCGCTCCACCGGATCCACCAGCACCACCCGGCAGAGGTCGGGGTTGAGCTGCTTGAAATCCCGGCGGATGGCGCGGTGCATCAGCTCGATCAGGGAGCCGGCCAGCTCACAGCCGGCGGGGCCGGCGCCCACCACCACCACGGTCTGGAGGAAGCGGCGGCGCTCGGGATCGAGCGTCTGCTCCGCCTCCTCCAGGGCCATCAGCAGACGGCGGCGGATCTCATCGGCGTGCTCGAGGATCTTCATCGGCGGCGCCAGGGGCCGCCACTCCTCGCGGCCGAAATAGGTGCTGCCGGAGCCGCTGGCCAGGATCAGATGGTCGTAGCCGTAGCGGTGGTCGTTGAACACCACCTCCTTGGCCTCGGGGTCGATGTCCACCACCTCCCCCAGCAGCACCTGGATGTTCGGGGCCTGGCCCACCATCTGGCGCAGGGGGGAGGCCACATCCGCCTCAGACACCAGCCCCGAGGCCACCTGATACAGCAGCGGCTGAAACAGGTTGAAGTTGCGCTTGTCGATCAGCGTCACCCGCACGGGCTTGCCGGCCAGGGCGTGGCAGGCCTTGAGCCCGGCAAAGCCGCCGCCCACGATCACCACATGGGGCCAGTCCGCCAGCGCACAGGCGGGGGGCTCCAGTTCCAGAAAGAAGCGTTCCGGTGCCATCGCCCCCCACGCCTACAGCTTCAACGTATCCATGGCTCTCCAGGGGCTTGGTAGTGGTGGAAGCCATTCGGTGTCTCCATCAGCCGTTCCACACCTGCAGCCCCGGGGATCGGGCTTCGGCACGTCGATCACCCAAGGCTCAGCGCAGCGGCACGAAGATCCGGTTGCCGTTGGCCGGGTTGGTGAACTCGGCGTTGCCCTGCACAAACACGCGCCGCTCCCAGGTGCCGCCGAGGGAATCCCGCAGCGTCGAAAGGGGGAAGCCCTCCTTCACCAGCCGGTAGGTCATCGCCATACCGTCCTCCCAGACAATGCGCACCGTGCCATCGGCGGAGTGGCTGTCACGGCAACCGATCGGCTGGTCGTTGTAGGCGCAGCGCTTCCAGGCCTCGGCCAGGGCTGCGGGAGCCAGGACCGCCGGGGCCAGAACCGCTGCAGCCAGTGCGCTGCTGATCAACGCCATGGTCAGGGGGGCACGGCCCAGAGGTCTCGGCATGGCAGGTGCAGCCTGGAACCTGAGTATGGCCAGGCCCTGCGTTGGGCTCACACGTTGTGGCCGTTTGGGTGCCGATGGATCTGCAGTTCGGCGTAACCCGTCGCTGGATCCAGCTCTCGCCGGAACTGCCACTGCGGCAGCAGCCCCACCAGCAGCTCGGCGGTGGTGCGCACCAGCGAACCGGGGGCCAGATGGCCGCCGATCACCGCTCCGGTGTTGTCGGCGATAGCGATGTGCAGATGGGCTCCATCGGCAGAGAGCGTGCCGGCCAGGCTGACGATTTCCAGTGCGCCGTCCAGGGTTGTGCTCTCTTGACGGTCAGCCAGCCGCAGCAGGGGGCAAGGTGGACGTGGCTGGACGGGATCAATCCCCGAACTTGCGATCAAGCCACAGCGTGAGCACATAGACGCCGATGAACATCGGCAGGTAGGCCACCCACATGTTGGGCAGATTCAGTTCTGAGTTGTTGATCAGAACAAGGCCTGAGTAGCTGACCAGGCCATAGATCAAGGCTCTGCGCAATGGGCCGGAAAGTCTTTTCATCGCAGACCTGCCCAAGCACTTGGCCCATGGTATCGGCTGTGATTCCGCGCGCCGAACCTGGGTTTGAGGCTGCACCGCCCGCCTTGCCCGCCCATGATGGCCGTCGCCCCAAGCGGTCCTGCCGTGTGGTCTGTTCCATGCCCCATCCACCCCGGTCTTCAACGCCGCTGATCAGGGCTCTGACGACCCTGCTGGTGGTGGCGCTGCCCCTGGTGCTGCAGCCCCAGGCCGCCAGGGCCCGCCAACCCCTGAACCCCGACATCGAGACGATGTGCGAGGGGTTGGCCCTGATCAATCAGAAGCTGGGTGCCACCGCCGCCCCGGGCACCCCCATGGCCGAGCTCATGGAGCAGGAGCTGGTGATCACGGCAGGCCAGTACGAGGCCCTGTGGTCGTTGATGAAGCTCACCCCCACGCCGATCTGCGAGTCGCTGTACTGATGGCCCGATGAGCACGCCCTCTCCGGGCCGGCTGCAGCAGGTGCTGGGGCTCGGCTTTGGCCTTGCCGGCGCCGTGGGGGGCACGATCGGGGCCGGCATCCTGCGCACCCCCGGCATCGTGGCGGCCCAGCTGCTCGATCCCTGGCTGATCCTCGCGGCCTGGCTGCTGGGTGGCCTCTACGCGGTGCTCGGCGCTCTCTGCGTGGCCGAGCTGGCCAGCAGCCTGCCCCGCGCCGGCGGCTGGTATGTGTACGCCGAGCGGGCCTTCGGGGCCCGGGCCGGCGGCTTGGTGGGCTGGACCGACTGGCTCGCCCACTGCATCGGCCTGGCCTGGGTGGCCACCACCACGGGCGAAGTGGTGCTGCAGCTGTTGCCCGCTGCCGGCCTGTCCGAGCGCCTGATCGGCCTGCTCACCATTGCCCTGTTCGGCCTGATCCAGTGGCGCGGGGTGCGGGCCGGCAGCGCCAGCCAGGAGCTGCTCAGCCTGGCCAAGGCGGTGGCCTTCCTGGGCCTGGTGGCGGCCTGCTACCTGCTGCCGCCGCTGGACTCCACCAGCGTCTACACCAGCGCCGGCGCGGGCGAGCCCCTGGCCTGGGGCAACCTCGGCCTGGTGGCCCTCATGGCCCTGCAGCCGGTGATCACCACCTACGACGGCTGGGCCAGTCCGATCTACTTCTCCGAGGAGTTCACCGATCCCGCCAACGACCTGCCCCGCTCCCTGATCGGCGGCGTGCTGGCTGTGCTGGTGCTCTACCTGCTGATCAACGGGGCCCTGCTGCATGTGCTCACACCGCAGCAGCTGGCCGCCTCCAGCCTGCCGGCCACCACGGCGGCCCAGCTGTTGGGCGGTGCGATCGGCGGCCAGGTGATCACGGCGGTGGCCCTGGTGGCCCTGCTCGGGCTGATCAACACCGTGGTGATGGCCGCGCCGCGCATCCTCTACGGCCTCAGCCGCGATGGCCTCTTCCCGGCTCTGGCCCAGGGCGTGAACCCAGGCGGCACCCCCACAGGCGCCCTCGGTCTCAGCCTGGCGGCCTCCATGGCCCTGGTGCTGGCGGGATCCTTCGAGCACCTGCTGGCCATGGCCGCCTTCCTCTATGTGTGCCTGCCCCTGGTGGGCATCGCCGCCCTGGCGGTGCTGCGGCAACGGGAGCCCGAGCTGGAGCGCCCCTTCCGGCTGCCCGCCTACCCGCTGGCACCGCTGTTGATCGCCCTGGTGTCGGTGGCGTTCCTGGCGGCGGCCTTGCTGCAGGACAGCGCCAACAGCCTGGCGGCCCTCGCCCTGGCCAGCCTGGGGCTGGTGATCCCGCGGCGTTCCAGCCCCGATCAGGCGGAGCCCGGGGCGGCCGGCGCCGGCGGCTCCAGCCAGTAAGTGGTCATTGCCCCCACCCCCTTCACCAGCAGGGACCCGCGCTGCTGCACCTGGAAGCGTGGCTCCAGCCTGCGGGCCAGGGCCTCGCTCAGCTGGATGCGGCCGGCGAGGCCATGGCTTTCCATGCGGCTGGCGATGTTCACCGTTTCGCCCCAGAGGTCGTAGATGAACTTCTTGGTGCCGATCACACCGGCTACCACGGGGCCGCTGTGCATGCCGATCCGCAGGGCCATGCCCTCGGCCTCCGGGCTGCGGAAGTCGCGCATCCAGGCCTGCATGTCCAGGGCCATGGCGGCGATGGCGTCGGCGTGGTTCTCGCGGGGCAGGGGCAGGCCCCCCACCACCATGTAGTTGTCGCCGATGGTCTTGATCTTCTCCAGGCCATGGCGTTCGCAGAGCTGATCGAAGGCGGTGAACACCTGGTTCAGCAGCTGCACCAGGGCATGGCAGGGCAGCCGCGCCGCCAGGGCGGTGAACCCCTCGATGTCGGCGAACAGCACGCTCACATCGGCATGGGTCTCGGCGATGGTGCGCCGTCCCCGCTTCATCTCCATTGCGATCGGCGGCGGCAGGATGTTGAGCAGCAGCTGGTCGGCCCGCTCCTGCTCCTGCTGGGCACTGCGCTCGGCCACCTGGCGGCGCTCCATTTCGGCTGCCGTGGTGAGAAACGACTGGTTGAAGGCCTGCTCCACCTCCCCCACCTCATCGGCAGCCCCGAGGGGCAGCAGCAGGGTTTCCGGGTTGCTGGTGGCGCCCGAGGCCAGGGCCCGCCCGGCCAGCACCAGCCGATCCCGCAGGGTCACGATCCGACCGATCACCAGCCGCTGCATCACCACCAGGGTGATCAGGGTGAGGAAGGCCGCGATCCCCAGAACGATCAGGGTGATGTTGAGGGTGTAGCTGAGCAGCCCTGCGCGGATGCTGCTGGCCTCGTGGCGCATCACCAGAAGATGGTCGCCCCCCAGGCTTTCCGGCCCCCACACGGCGTCGTAGCTGCCGCGCAGCGGATACCAGCGCCCCTCGATGCGATTCCGGCTGGCCTGGACCCCTGAGAGCCGCGGCAGTGCCCCGAAGCCGCCCAGCCTCTCCCCGCTGGACGCCCGGTAGAGCGCAGCACCCTCGATGTCCTGCAGCATCGAGGAGCTCCGCAGCCGCTGCACCGCGGCCAGCAGCTGCGGCGATGAGCCCGCCTGGCCTTCGGCCACCAGCCAATCGATCTTGGCGGTGCTCACCTGCCGCAGCTGCGCCCCGAGCCGGTCGGCCTGGCGCAGCACGGAGGGCACCAGCACCAGCGCCTCCACCACCAGGAAATTCAGAAAGATCCAGAAGGCGATCCGCCGAGCCAACCGGGCCCGGAGCATGGCGGGCAGGGGCACGGCAGCAGAGCACGGAATTCCTCCGGTTTACCGGACTGGGGCCCAGGCGGATGTTTCGCTTCAGTCCGCTGCCTGGGCGCCCTCCATCCAGAGCCAGGCCTGCCGCAGGCTGCCCGCCTCGCCGAGGTTGCCTGGGAAGGTGAGCAGGGGCAGCCGCGGCAGCGGCGCCTCGGCTGGCGGCAGCACCAGCGACAGCCCCGGCAGCAGCTGGCCCTGCAGCTCCACGGCCTCCAGGGCCAGCCCGTCGCGCAGCAGCGCCGAGCTGGTGATGCCCCCCTTGCTGATCACGTAGCCCAGCTGCGGCACAAGGGCGGCGGCCAGCCGGGCCATCAGGGCCGCCAGCCCCTGCCCCAGTCGCTGGCGCTCGGCGGCACTGGCGCAGCGCAGCTCGCCGCGGCTGGTGTGCAGCACGGCCGTGCGGCCGCTGTGGAGCACGGCCTCGAGCTGCTGCAGCCAGTCGGCCTCCAGGGAGGCCAGCAGCTCAGCGGGCAGGGGCCCCTCCAGCACCCGCGCCAGGCGGCGCACCGGCAGTTCCACCGCCTGGCAGGTGGGCTCCTGCAGCAGGGACTCCAGCTGGGCATCGGCCAGGGGCACGTGGGAGCCCACCAGCACCAGCCCCGGCAGGGGGCCGGCGGGCCCCCCGGCGCCGCAGGCCCGCCAGGGCAGAGGGTGTCAGGGGCTGGGGGGGCAGCGGCACCAGGCCGTTCAGCAGGCTGGCGGCGCACTGGCACAGGAACCGCCGCGGCCGCCCCCAGCGCTCGCTGGCCGCTGCAGCCGTGAGCTGCCGCACCGCGGCTCCCAGGGCCGCCAGCTGCTGCGGCCGCTCCGCATCCACCACCACCACCGGGTTGCCGCGCAGCGCGGCCAGGCGGGCACAGAGGGCCGCAAGGCCATCCGCCGAGGCCGCCGCCGCGTCGAGTTCCGCCAGGCCGAGCCGCTGCACGCTCCTGGCCGGCAGCCGGCCCGCACTCTTTTCCTCCACCCAGGCCGCCAGGTCGCTGCTGCTGTAGCCGAACAGGCCGTCGCGGGCGAAGGGCGTGGTGTGCACCGGCACGCCGTAGAGGCGGTGCACTCCCCCTGCGGTGGTGCGCCCCCCCGGCAGGAAGGCCGGTGCCAGCAGGGTGGCATCGAAGCCTCCGGGCTCCCGCTCCCCCGGCGCGCTCAGCAGCGGTGCCAGCTCCCGGGCGATCACCTCGCATTCCAGAGGGAAATGGCTGCGCAGGGTGGAGTCGCCCCGGCTCACCACCAGCCAGTGCCGGCAGCGCCCCTCGGCCTGCTCCGCCCTCAGCGCCTCGAGCAGGGCCCGGCAGATCTCTGCCACCCTCACGGCCGCCTCGTCCGGGGCCAGGGCGCGGCTGTCGGCCAGCACGAACAGCAGTGGTGAGGGGTGCTGCAGGCCGCGCCGCAGCGTCGCCACATCCCAGCGCAGCAGCAGCAGACAACCGTGCACGGTCTGGGATCCGGTGGGGTCGTCGTCGAGCACCACAACCTTCATGGCACCATCGTGCCGTGATGACTCCCGAGCCCAGCGATCTGCAGGCCGTGGTGCAGGACCTGCACCGGCGCAACGTCACCTGGCTGCCCGCCGGGCTCGGCAGCCGCCTCGACTGGGGACCGCCGGTGGCGCAGCCCCACACGGTGCTGAGCTGCCGGCAGCTGAACCGGATCCTGGAGCACAACCCGGGCGACTTCACCATCAGCGTGGAGGCCGGAACACCACTGGTGGAGGTGCAGCAGGCTCTGGCCCACCACGGGCAGTGGTTACCCGTGGACTGGCCCTGGGGCAGCGGCCCCGGCGGCGAGGCTTCCGGCTCCGTCGGCGGCCTGGTGGCCCGCGGCCAGGCCGGCGGCTACCGCCAGCGCTACCTGGGCGTGCGCGACCAGCTGATCGGCATCCACCTGCTGCGCAGCGATGGCGTGGCCGCCCGGGCCGGCGGCAAGGTGGTGAAGAACGTGGCCGGCTACGACCTGATGCGCCCCCTCTGCGGCAGCTGGGGCTCCCTGGCGCTGATCACGTCCGTCACCCTGCGCACCCAGCCGATTCCGCCCCACCGCCAGGGGCTGCGGCTTGAGGGGGCCAGGCCTGCCCTGGGCAGCTTCTGCCGCTGGCTGCTCGGCTCCAGCCTCAGCCCCGAGCGGCTCGACTGGCAGCGCCGCGGCGGCGAGGCCAGCCTGCTGGTGAGCCTGGCCAGCATCAGTGCCCAGACGCTCCAGGAGCAGATCGCCTGCATCGAGGCGAAGGCCGGCGGCGAAGGCCTGGGCTGCGGCTGCCTGGAGCCCGATGCCCTGGCCGCGGCGGAGTGCTGCGGCCAGGGCGACCCCGAGCCCGACTGGTTGCTGCGCCTGGGGGTGCTGCCCGACCGGCTGCCGGAGCTGCTGGAGCAACGGGCCCTCGGCGGCCTGGAGCTGGTGATGGGCGCCGGCAGTGGCCTGGCTACGCCTGGGGCAGCGCTGCCGCGGTGCCGGCCCACCGGGTGGAGAGCCTGCGGCGCCACTGCCAGGCGGCCGGAGGGGCGCTCACCCTGCTGCGGCAGCCCAGCGGCAGCAGCCTGCCCGCCTGGCTCGATGCGCCCTCCCGGCCCCTGATCGAGGCCCTCAAGCGGCAGTTCGATCCGAAGCAGCAACTGGCGCGGGGCCGTCTGCCAGGCGTGGCTCCTGTGGCTGGCTGAGCCCCGCCAGCCAGCTGAGCAGGGCTTCATTCACCTGGTCGGGCACTTCGTCGTGGGGGCAGTGCCCCGCCTCCAGCACCACCTCGGTGGTGCTCTCGGGCGCGTGGCGCTGGAAGGCCTGGCGGCGCCCCACCGCGTTGATCCAGGGATCGCGGATGCCCCAGAGCAGCAGCAGCGGGCAGCGCAGCTCGGCGAACAGCTCATCGAGGGGCTGGCCCCGGGGAATGTCGAACACCGTGCGGAACACGCCGAAGGCGCCCGGATCCAGGGAGGGCCGCCGGATCGCCTCCACCAGGGCGTCGTCGACGTTGGTGCGGTCGATGTACACCTGGTTCAGGGTGCGGCGGATCGTGGCGGGGCGGCGCAGGTTCTCGAACAGCAGCCGCTGCAGCACGGGGCTGCGCAGCAAGGCGCCGCCGATCGTCTGGCGGGTGATGGCGCCCCAGCCCTTCGGCGGGGCCTGCTCATCGCTGAAGGGGCCGGCGGCATTCACCAGCACCACCCCGGCCGCTCGCGACCCGGCGCGGCCTCGCCCTTGAGGGCCGCCGCCGCCGCCAGGGCGGCGAAGCCGCCGAGGGAATTGCCCACCAGCACCGTGGGCCGGCCGATGCGCTCAGCCACATAGGCCACCAGTTGATCGCGCCAGAGTCCGCCGCCATAGGCCAGCCCGGCGGGCTTGGCGCTGCGGCCGAAGCCGAGCAGATCCACGGCATGCACCTCGTGGCTGCGGGCCAGGGCCGGGATGTTGTAGCGCCAGTGGTCGGTGGAGGCCCCGAAGCCGTGCACCAGCAGCACCGCAGGCCCCAGCGGCCGCTCCGGCCCCGCCACCACGGCGTGCACCGGGTGGCCCAGGTGGGTCCAGGGCTGGGCAATCGGCTGATCGGGCACTGCAGCGGCCGGCAGGGAGGGTCGATGCTAAGGAGCACCGCGAGCTCACCCTTGCCCCTCGCCAGCATCGACTGGATCGCCCTGCTGCCGGGGATCGCCCTCTGGGCGCTGGCGCTTTACCTGCCGCTCAGCCTGCCCCTGGCCAGGCTCGAGCAGGCCCTTGAGGCCGGCAGCTGGCCGCCCCTGCTGCAGCAGGTGGTGCTGGTGGGGCTCAGTCTGGCCGCGGCCGTGGCCGTGGGTGCCCTCACGGAGATCGGCCTGGGCCTGGCCCTGGGCCCCAGCTGGGCCTCCAGCCTCGGCCTGATCGCCGTGGGCTGGGGGCTGTTCACAGCTCTCGCCAGTCGAGCCAGGGAAGACGAGGAATGATCGCTGCGGTGGAGTGCCGGTAGGCGGCGTAGTCGGGGTGGGTGCTGGCCAGGGCCCGCTCCTCGCGCCGCGCCTTGCCGCCCAGTACCGCGCCGAGGGCCAGCAGCAGGCCCAGGTGCAGCAGGCTGCCGAGGGCCAGCGTCACCCCCAGGGAGCAGAGCAGCACCGCCTGGTAGAGGGGGTGGCGGCAGCGGCCGTAGGCGCCGCTGGTGACCAGGGCCGCCCCCGGAATCGGCTCCGGCAGGGGCGAGAGGCTGGCGCCCAGGCTCAGGAAGCCCTGCAGGGCCAGCCCCATCCCCACCAGGAACAGCACCGCGCCGCCCAGGGCCAGGGGCAAGGGCCAGGCATAGCCCCAGGAGCCAGGCGCCGGCCAGGGCGGCAGCAGGTGGGCGGCGATCAGCAGCAACTGGGCCAGCAACCACCACTCGCCGCGGCGGTTGTCGCGCCAGCCGCCCCAGCTCAGGCCCCAGCGCCGCAGCAGCGACACACCGGCATCAGGTGGGGATTTCGGCGAGGGGGTCAAGGTCGGGTCCTCCGGATTGGCCGCCGAGCACCAGTCTGAGCAGGATCGGGGCCAGGAAGGTGGTGCCGATCACCATCAGCAGGATGGCCGCCTCCAGCGACTTGGTGAGCAGGCCGGCCTGGCTGCCGAGCCCCAGGAAGATCAGTCCCACCTCGCCGCGGGGCATCATCCCCAGCCCCACCACCAGCCGGTTCGTCTTCTCCTTGCTCACGTAGCTCCAGCCCGCCGCCACCTTGCCCAGGATCGCCACCACCAGCAGGAAGGCGGCCACGATCAGCCCCTCGTGGTTCTCGGGGTTCATCGGGTTGAGCACCGAGAGATCCATGCCGGTGCCGATCAGCACGAAGAAGATCGTGGCGAACAGGGCCACCAGCGGCTGCACCGTGCCCTGGATCGCATGGGTGTGCTTGGAGCCACTGAGGATCAGGCCCGCCGCGAAGGCACCCAGCGCCGCCTCCAGGCCGATCGCCTGGGCGGCGAAACAGCACAGGGTGAGCACCACGAAACCGGCCACCACCACCTCGCCGGGAGCCTTGAGCCGATCCAGTACCCAGTCAAAGGCAGGCGCGGCCGTGCGGCTCAGGAACAGCGCCGCAGCCACGAACACCCCGGCGGCCACCACCAGTTTCAGCAGCGGGGCCAGCTCGAAGCTGCCGCCTCCGGCCAGGCTCACCACCACGGCCAGGATCACGATGCCGAGGATGTCATCGAGCACGGCCGCGCCGATCACCGTCTGCCCCTCACGGGTGCGCAGGAACTTGAGCTCCCCGAACACGCTGGCGGTGATGCCGATCGAGGTGGCCGTCATGGCCGCTCCGGCGAACACGGCAGGAATCAACGGCACGTCAAAGAAGTAGTAGAGGCCGGCCGTGCCCAGGGCGAAGGGCAGCACCACGCCCGTCACCGCCACGGTGGTGGCCTGGGCGCCCACGGCCACCAGCTCATCGAGCTCACTCTCCAGGCCGGTGAGGAACAGCAGGGCGTAGAGCCCGATCTCCGACACCTGCTTGAGGTTGGGGAAGGTTTCGGCGTAGAGATCCTGCACGCTGGCCGGCTCCAGGCCGGAGAGGGAGCCGAGCACCGAAAGGCTCCATGCGGACAGCTGGGCCTGGGTGTCCGGCGGCACGATCAGGTGCAGCCCCGACACGCCGATCACAACGCCAGCCACCAGCTCGCCCAGGATCGTGGGCAGCTGCAGGCGCACCATCAGCTCAGCGAGCACCCGAGCCGCCACGAAGATCACCAGGAATTCGCCAACGGAAATCAGCGTTTCGGCCACCTCCGACTGGTGACTGTCGACAGCGAGCAACAGGGCTGGCAGGGTCATGGAGAGGTTCGGCTGGGGCCGATCGGGTCGTCGGCGCCGGTGTTCGGACGCAGATCTCTAACCAGCGGCGCCGTTCCACCGTGGCCATGGTCGCTACCGTCCGCACATGCCGTTTCTGGGCTGACTGAGATGGGAGAACTGCTCTCCACCGCCATCCCGAGCCTCACCAGCAGCCTGCCGCCTCCCTCCACCACGCCCTCCCAGCAGGACCTGGCCCTGATCGATCGCTGGTGGCGCGCCGCCAACTATCTGGCGGTGGGGATGATCTATCTGCAGGACAATCCGCTGCTGCAGCAGCCCCTCCAGCCCGAGCACATCAAGAACCGGCTGCTGGGCCACTGGGGGTCGAGCCCAGGCCAGGCCTTCATCTGGGCCCATGCCAACCGGCTGATCCGGGAGCGCGACCTGGACATGCTCTACCTCTCTGGGCCAGGCCACGGCGCCCCAGGCGTGCTGGCCCCCACCTACCTCGATGGCAGCTACAGCGAGGTGTACCCCGACATCTCCCGCGACAGCGAGGGGATGCGGCGCTTCTTCAAGCAGTTCTCCTTCCCGGGCCACATCGGCTCCCACTGCACCCCGGAAACCCCCGGCTCGATCCATGAGGGCGGCGAGCTGGGCTACGTGCTCTCGCACGCCTGCGGCGCGGTGTTCGATAACCCCGAGCTGATCGCCGTGGCCTGCGTGGGCGATGGCGAGGCCGAAACCGGCCCGCTGGCCACCAGCTGGCACATCAACAAATTCCTCAACCCGATTTCGGACGGGGCGGTGCTGCCGGTGCTGCACCTCAACGGCTACAAGATCGCCAACCCCACCCTGCTGGCCCGCATCCCGCGCGAGGAGCTGGTGAGCCTGCTGCGCGGTTACGGCTGGGAGCCGATCCTGGTGGAGGGCCATGAGCCCCACGCCATGCACGCCGCCATGGCCGCGGCCATGGACCAGGCCGTCGATGCGATCCAGCAGGTGCGCGCCACCTGCCGGGCCAGCGGCGAGGCCGTGCGCCCGGCCTGGCCGATGATCGTGCTGCGCTCCCCCAAGGGCTGGACCGGCCCCGCCGCCCTCGGCGACAAGAAGATCGAGAACTTCTGGAGGGCTCACCAGGTGCCCCTGGCCGCCCCCAAGACCGATCCCCAGCAGCTGGCCATGCTGGAGGCCTGGATGCGCAGCTACCGGCCTGAGGAGCTGTTCGACAGTGAAGGCCGCCTCTGGCCCGACCTCGAGGCTCTCGCGCCGGTGGGCCCCAGGCGGATGGGCTCCAGCCCCCATGCCAATGGCGGCCAGCTGCGCCGCAAGCTGCGCCTGGCGCCGGTGGAGGCCTATGCCGTGCCGGTGGAGCAGCCAGGAGCCACTGAGCACGAGAACACGGCGCCCCTGGGCTGCCTGCTGCGCGATTCCATTGCGCGCAACCCCGATTCGCTGCGGGTGTTCGGCCCGGATGAAACCGCCTCCAACCGCCTGCAGGCGATCTACGAGGTGAGCAAGAAGGTGTGGATGGAAGACCTCCTCCCCGAAGACCTCAACGGCAGCGAACTGGCCCGCGAGGGCCGCGTGGTGGAGATGCTCTCGGAGCACACCCTGGTGGGGATGATGGAGGGCTACCTGCTCACCGGCCGCTACGGCTTCTTCCACACCTACGAGGCCTTTGCCCATGTGATCGCCTCGATGTTCAACCAGCACGCCAAGTGGCTGGAGAGCTGCATCCACCACGCCACCTGGCGGGCCCCGATCGGCGCCTGGAACTGCCTGATCTCCTCCACGGTGTGGCGCCAGGATCACAACGGCTTCACCCACCAGGATCCGGGCTTCATCGATCTGGCCGGCAACAAGAGTGGCGAGGTGGTTCGCGTCTACCTGCCGGCCGATGCCAACTCCCTGCTGGCGGTGGCGGAAGAGGCCCTGGTGGAGCCCAACGTCTGCAACATCATCGTTTCCGACAAGCAGAAACACCTCCAGTACCTCAGCCTGGAGCAGGCCCGTGCCCACGTGGCCAAGGGCATCAGCATCTTCAGCTGGGCCAGCAACGATGACAGCGGCACTGAACCCGATGAGCCCGATGTGGTGATGGCCTGCGCCGGCGACATCCCCACCAAGGAAACCCTGGCGGCGGTGCAGATCCTTCGTCATGAGTGCCCCAGGTTGAAGATCAGGGTGCTCAATGTGGTGAAGCTGTTTGCTCTCACCGAACCCTCGGAACATCCCCATGGCCTCAGTGATCGGGATTTCGACAGCCTGTTCACCACGAACAAGCCGGTGATCTTCAACTTCCACGGCTATCCCTGGCTGATTCACCGGCTGGTCTACCGCCGCACCAACCACCCCAACTTCCACGTGCGTGGTTACAAGGAAAAAGGCAACATCAACACGCCTCTGGAGCTGGCGATGAACAACCAGATCGATCGCTTCAATCTCGTGATTGACGTGATTGATCGCGTTACCGGGCTCGGCTCAAGGGCCGCCCATGTGAAGGAACGGATGAAGAACGCCATCCTGGCCAATCGCGCCCATGCCCACACCCATGGCATGGATGCCCCCGAGATCACCAACTGGCGCTGGAGTACACCCGAGGCATGACCACCATCCAACCCAGGCCTCTGCGCCTGCCCACCCCGGGCTGTTACGCCGACTCCGACCGCAGCGGCTCCGGGCCGGAGGACCTGTTTGACGGCATGACCGGGCACCTGTTCTTCAGCCTCGGCAAGCTGGCCCCCACCGCCACCCGCCACGACCTCTACGTGGCCCTCAGCTACGCCGTGCGCGACCGGCTGATGACCCGCTACCTGGCCGGCCTCGAGGCCCTGCGGGCGGCTCCCACCCGGGTGGTGGCCTATCTCTCGGCCGAGTTCCTGATCGGGCCGCAGCTGGGCAACAACCTGCTGATGCTGGGCATCGAGGAGGCGGCGAGCCAGGCCCTGAAGCGCTTCGGAATCGACGATCTGCACCAGATCCTGGACGTGGAGGAGGAGCCGGGGCTGGGCAACGGCGGCCTGGGCCGCCTGGCCGCCTGCTTCCTCGAATCGCTCTCCTCGCTGGAGATCCCGGCCTCCGGCTACGGCATCCGCTACGAATTCGGCATCTTCGATCAGCTGATCCGCGATGGTTGGCAGGTGGAGGTCACCGACAAGTGGCTCAAGGCCGGCTGGCCCTGGGAGTTGCCCCAGCCCGATCAGGCCTGCTTCGTGGGCTTTGGTGGCCGCACCGAGACCTACCGCGACAGCAACGGCGTGCAGCGGTCGCGCTGGATTCCTGCCGAGCATGCCATCGGCATCCCCCACGATGTGCCGGTGCTGGGCTACCGGGTGAACACCTGCAACCGGCTGCGCCTGTGGCGCGCCGATGCCACCGAGAGCTTCGACTTCTACGCCTTCAACATCGGCGATTACTACGGCGCCGTGGAGGAGAAGGTGGGCAGCGAAACCCTCTCCAAGGTGCTCTATCCCAATGACGGCACCGACGAGGGCCGGCGTCTGCGCCTCAAGCAGCAGCACTTCTTTGTGAGCTGCTCCCTGCAGGACATGCTGCGCAGCCTGGAGGGCCGCGGTCTGCCGATCGAGGAGTTTCCCGATCACTGGGCGGTGCAGCTCAACGACACCCACCCCTCCATCGCGGTGGCCGAACTGATGCGGCTGCTGATCGATGAGAAGCAACTGCCCTGGGACACCGCCTGGGACATCACCAGCCGCTCGCTCTCCTACACCAACCACACCCTGCTGCCCGAGGCCCTCGAGAAGTGGGGCCTGGACCTGTTCGGCTCGCTGCTGCCCCGGCACCTGGAGCTGATCTTCGAGATCAACCGCCGTTTCCTGCAGCAGGTGCGCCTGCGCTACCCGGGCGATGAGGGCGTGCTCAGGCGGATGTCGATCATCGATGAGGACGGCGGCAAGGCCGTTCGGATGGCGAATCTGGCCACGGTGGCCTCCCATCACGTCAATGGCGTGGCGGCCCTGCACAGCCAGCTGGTCACCACCGACCTCTTTCCGGACTTCGCCACGTTCTGGCCTGAGAAGTTCACCAACGTCACCAACGGCGTCACCCCCCGGCGCTGGATGGCGCTCTCCAATCCACAGCTGAGCGATCTGCTCAACGAGGCGATCGGTGAAGGCTGGGTGCGCGATCTCAGCCAGCTGAAGCGGCTGGAGGGCTTTGTGGATGACAGCGCCTTCCTGGAGCGCTGGGATGCCACCAAGCTGGCCGTGAAGACCCAGCTCAGCCATTACATCCATCGCCATAACGGCGTGCTGGTCGACCCGGCTTCCCTGTTCGACGTGCAGGTGAAGCGGATCCATGAGTACAAGCGCCAGCATCTCAACGCGCTGCAGGTGGTCGCCCAGTACCTGCGCATCAAACACGGCGATGGTGACCATCTGCCGCCCCGCACGGTGATCTTCGGTGGCAAGGCCGCTCCCGGCTATTACATGGCCAAGCTGATCATCCGGTTCATCAACGGCATCGCCGAAACGATCAACTCGGACCCCGAGATGGAGGGCCGTCTGCGGGTGATCTTCCTGGCGGATTACAACGTGAAGCTGGGCGAGAGGGTCTACCCCGCCTCCGACCTCTCCGAGCAGATCTCCACCGCCGGCATGGAGGCCTCCGGCACCGGCAACATGAAGTTCGCCATGAATGGCGCCCTCACCATCGGCACCCTCGATGGGGCCAACGTGGAGATCCGGGAGCAAGTGGGAGAAGACAACTTCTTCCTGTTCGGCAAGACCACCTCAGAGATCGCCGCACTGCGCAGTGGCGGCTACCGCCCCTGGGAACTGATCGGCTCCATGCCGGAACTGGCCGAGGTGTTGCGCCTGGTGGAGCAGGGGCACTTCAGCAATGGCGACGGAGAGCTGTTCCGCCCGCTGCTGCAGAACCTCACCGGCCGGGATCCCTACTTCGTGCTGGCCGACTTCGACGACTACCTCGGTGCTCAGCAGAGCGTGGGTGAGGCCTGGGCCGACCGTTCCCGCTGGAACCGCATGGCCCTGCTCAACACCGCCCGCAGCGGCTTCTTCTCCTCCGACCGCTCGATTCAGGACTACGCGGACAAGATCTGGCAGGTGAAGCCCTACCCAGTGAAGATCACCTGCGAGACCGACGCGATGCCCGACTGATCCGGTCTTGCCCGATCAGCCCCGGTCGGGCAGATCGGGGGTCTGGTGCAGCAGGCGGTTGAGCCGCAGCCGATCGGCGTTGAGCGGATCGGGGGCCAGCTCTCCAGCCACCTCGCGGAACTTCTGCTCCACCTCATCCGGCATGCGCACATCGAAGATGCGCTCCATCAGCGCCTCGATCGAGAACAGGTGGGCGTTGATGTTCTCCAGGTCCGCCAGGGCCTGCTGGAAGGCATCCGGCTCCGGGGCCTGCTCAGGCGCCACGGCAGCCCCGCCGCTGTCTGAGGGGGGAGGGGTGGCGGCAGCCGGGGCCGCCTCCTCAGCGGCATCGGCCTGTTTCTGCAATTCATCCATCACCCGGCCCGCCAGCGTCCGGAAGGACTGCAGGGCAGCCCAGTTGAGCTCCTGCTGCTGGCGCAGGGTGGGGTTTTCGCGGATCAATCGGTCATGTTCCCGATAGAACCGCTGGCAATCAGGGCACTGGCAGGGCTCTTCGGGCACCGCGCTCCCCAGGGAAGTCAATGCCCATCATGGCACCGAGGGCCAGGGTCAGCCGCTTTGAGGGTTCAGGCGGCCAGGCCGTCTCCCTGGCTGCAGTCGCCGGCTCCAGCGTCGTCGTCACTGTCGTCGCAGGCTGAGGGGATCGGGATCTCAATGGTGCTCACCACCTGAATCACATCTCTCAGCCGCATCGAATCGGCAAACCAGCCCATGGCCTGCTCGGTATCGCCGCGTTGCTCGGCGTCCCCGGCCTGCTCCTCGTGGGCCTGGGCCAGCAGCGCCAGCCAGCAGAGGCAGCGGGCCTGCATCACCGAGAGATCCAGTTCGTCGAGATGCCCGTCGGCGATGCGCTCACTTTCCTGCTGCACCAACAGGCGCAGGCGCAGATCATGCAGTTGCGTCATGGAGGTCCCGACGTTGGCCCCACGCTAGCGGCAGTGGTGGAAATCAACAGGCCACCATAGGTAGCGTCAGCTACGACAAGTCCCATTCGCGGCCGTTGCTTGACATCTGGGGACGCTCTGCACAGGGTTGAAGTTGACAGCCCCGATCCCCCTCCTCAGAGTGCCGATGACCGATCCGATCAAGGCTCTGGTGGGGCCGCAGATGCTGGGCCTGGTGGGCAATCTGCTCGGTGCCCTCGGCATCCTGTTGCTGGGCTACGTGGTGGCCGCCCTGCTGGCCCGGGGTGTGCGGCGATTGCTGCGCCGCACGGGGCTCGACCGTCGCATCAGCGGTGCCGTGGGCGCTGGCAGCTCCGGCTCGATGCCCCAGCTCGACCGACTGCTCTCCGGGGTGGTGTTCTGGGTGGTGATGGTGCTGTCGATCGTGGCGGCCCTGAACGTGCTGCAGCTCACCACCGTTTCGGAGCCGCTCAACCAGTTCCTCAATCAGATCTTTGCCTTCCTGCCCCAGCTGGGCGCGGCCGCCGTGCTGGCGGCGGTGGGCTGGCTGCTGGCCTCCCTGGCCCGCGCTGCCCTGCGGCGCGTGACCCAGGGCCTCAGCCCCTCCCCCGAGCCGGAGAGTGGGCCTCTGGCTGCTGCCGCTGCAGCCCCGGAGGCCGCTGCTGATGCCGCCCCCGACACCATGGCGGCCGAGGCCGCTCAGCCGGTTGCCCTGGTCGGCCAGGTGGGTCACACCCTGGCCGAGGTTGTGTACTGGCTGGTGCTGCTGTTCTTCCTGCCGCTGATCCTCAACGCCCTCAACCTGGGCTCCCAGGTCACCCCCGTGGTGAACCTGTTCGACAGCTTCCTGGGTGCCCTGCCCCAGATCGCCAAGGCCGCCGCGATTGCGGCCGTGGGCTGGTTCCTGGCCCGCACGGTGCGCCTGCTGGTGGCCAACCTGCTCGCCTCCAGCGGCATCGACCAGGTGGGTGCCGGCTTCGGCCTTGATCCCAAGCAGGGAGGCCGCAAGCTCTCCTGGCTGGTGGGCACCGTGGTGTATGTGCTGATCCTGATTCCCACTGCCACCGCCGCCCTCGACGCCCTGGCCATCCCGGCGATCTCCACGCCGGCCACGGCGATGCTGAACAGCATCCTCTCGGCCCTGCCCCTGATCTTCACCGCTGCACTGGTGCTGGCCCTGGGCGTGGTGGCGGGCCGCTTCATCGGCCAGCTGGTGAGTCGGCTGCTGGCCGGGGTGGGTTTCGACCGCCTCTACACCTGGATGGGGCTGGAGGGGCTCAACCGCGACGGCGACAACCCCATCGGCCGGCGTCCCTCTGAGCTGCTGGGAGTGGTGGCCCAGGTGGGCGTTGTGCTGTTCGCGGCCGTGGCCGCCACCGATGTGCTCAACCTGCCAGGCCTGGCCTTGGTTGTGGAGGGTCTGCTGCTGCTGTTCGGCCAGATTCTCTCGGGCCTGGTGGTGTTCGCCGTGGGCCTCTACCTGGCTCAGTTGGCCCACCACCTGGTGAGCGGCTCCAGCGGGCACCAGGCCCCTCTGCTGGGCCAGATCTCCCGGGTGGCGATCATCGGCTTCAGCGGCGCCATGGCTCTGCAGCAGATCGGCGTTGCTCCAAACATCGTGGGCCTGGCCTTTGGCCTGGTGCTCGGGTCGCTGGCCGTGGCTGCCGCCGTGGCCTTCGGCCTCGGTGGTCGCGAGGTGGCGGCCGAGCAGCTGCGCGAGTGGGTGGGCAGCCTCAAGCGCCGCTGAGGCCACTGCCAAGGGCGGTGCTCGAGGCTTCACCGCGTGGGCCATACGGGGCTGGCGGGACTCGAACCCACGACCTACGGTTTAGGAAACCGTCGCTCTATCCGGCTGAGCTACAGCCCCCTGCGACGCCATTATGCGACCGCCACCCCACCGGGTCCGCAGCCCTGGCCGCCGGACCGAAAGGCATCATGGGGGGTGAAAGCAGGCGAGGTGATCGCGATCGGGGGGCAGCGGTCTTCGGGCCGCCGGTCCGCCCGGTTGAGGAAAGTCCGGGCTCCCCAATGGCCAGGCTTGCTGGGTAACGCCCAGTGCGGGTGACCGCGAGGAGAGTGCCACAGAAAAACACCGCCGATGGCCGGGGCTTGTCCCCGTGCACAGGCAAGGGTGCAAAGGTGCGGTAAGAGCGCACCAGCAGCATCGAGAGGTGCTGGCTCGGTAAACCCCGGCTGGGAGCAAGGCCCAGGGACAACGGTTGGCCATGACACCCGTCCCGCCACAAGTGCGCCGCTCGAGGCCGTCGGAGACGGCGGTCCCAGACAGATGATCGCCCCGGAGCGAGGGTTCGCCCGGCTCCGGAACAGAACCCGGCTTACGCCCTGCTTTCACCCCTTCGGCTGGCCTGCGCCGCCCCGCCCCATCCCGTTGCCGTGACCCCCGACCGCCGCCGCCAACTGGTGACCTTTCTGGCCGCCCTTGGCCTCGATCCAGATGGCCCCGGCGGCCCCGGATCGACGGCGGAGGCCCTGGCCCCGGTGGATGAGGCCCTCACCCACACCTCCGCCCGCCTGCCCCGCAACCACGAGCAGCTGGAGTTCCTCGGCGACGCCGTGCTGAGGCTGGCGGCCTCCGAATACCTGCGTCAGCACCACCACGGCCTCAGCGTGGGCCGCCACGCGGCCCTGCGCAGCCAGCTGGTGAGTGACCGCTGGCTGGCGGAACTGGGCCAGGAGTGTGGCGTGGCCAGCGTGGCCCTGATCGGTCCGATGGCCCAGGGCGACCGCGCCGGCGAGGCCACCGTGCGGGCGGAGCTGTGCGAGGCCCTGATCGGTGGCCTGTATCAGGCCTGGGGCTCCCTGCAGCCGGTGCACCGCTGGCTCACCCCCCACTGGCAGCGCAGCAGCGCGGCCCTGCTGGCCGATCCCGACCGGCACAACTGGAAGTCGGCGCTGCAGGAGTGGACCCAGGGCCAGGGCCTGGGGCTGCCGCGCTACAGCTGCCGTGAAGCCAGCCCGGCCCACGGCGATCCCCGGCGGTTTCACTGCCGCGTGAGCTTTGAGGCGAGCGGGCCGGAACCGGCCGAGGGCTGGGGTGGGTCGCGCCGGGCCGCCGAGCAGGACGCGGCGCGGCTGGCCCTCGCCCGCCTCAGAGCTGCTCGAGGGTGAGCAGGGGCACCGTGACCAGCTTGTCCCAGTTGCCGCCCTCGAACAGCACGGCGGCCCGGTTGCCGCTGATCCGCTGCACGAAGCCCTTGTAGCCGTTGTAGATCGAGCGCCCGTCACGCACCACCACGGTGCTGCCCGGCAGGATCGGAAGGTCAGTCATGGTGGAAAACCGGCGTGGGGCCATTATCGGCTGTAAGCGCCAGCGATGACTGCGATCGACGAGCCCCAGCGATGACGGAAACCGAAGAACTGCTGGTGGTGGGCCGCTTGGTGGCGGCCCAGGGGCTGAAGGGGGAGGTGCGGGTGCTGCCCATGAGCGACTTCCCCGAGCGCTTCACCCGGCCCGGCCGCCGCTGGCTGCAGCGGCGCGGCCAGGTGGCCCGCCCCCTGGAGCTGCTCTCTGGAAGGCCCCTGCCAGGTAAGGAGCTGTTCGTGCTGCGCCTGGCCGGGGTCGACAGCCGCGAGGCGGCCGAGGCCGTGGTGGGCGAAGAGCTGCTGGTGCCCGCCAGCGACCGTCCCAGGTTGGCCCCCGGCGAGTTCTACCTGCTGGATCTGGTGGGCCTCGAGGTGCGCCTGCTCGAGGGCGGCGTTGAGGGCGTTGCTGAGAGCGGCAACGGGGCGGGTGTGGTGCTGGGCACGGTCACCAACCTGATCCACGCGGGCAACGACCTGCTGGAAGTGGCCCGCAGCGACGGTCGCCGGCTGCTGATCCCGTTCGTGCAGGCGATCGTGCCGGAGGTGAGGCTGGCGGAGGGCTGGATCGGCATCACCCCTCCTCCAGGTCTGCTTGACCTCTGAAACCTGGCGGGCTGGCCTTGAATGGCGGCACGGCACGACAGCGATGAGCAGCACTCCCAACCTGGTTCCCGTGATCCTCTGCGGGGGCACCGGCACCCGTCTCTGGCCCCTCTCGCGGGCCAGCTACCCGAAGCAGTACTGGGCCCTGGGCGGCAGTGGGGAGGAAACCCTGCTGCAGCAGACCCACCAGCGGCTCGCGGGCCTGCCGGGGCTGGCGCCGCCGCTGCTGATCTGCAACGAAGACCACCGCTTCATCGTGGCTGAGCAGATGCGGCAGATCGAGGTGGAGCCCGGTGGCATCCTGCTGGAGCCGATCGGCCGCAACACCGCCCCCGCCGTGGCGGTGGCCGCCCTGCACGCCACGGCTCGCGGCGACGATCCCCTGCTGCTGGTGCTGGCAGCCGACCACGTGGTGCGCGACACCGCCGCCTTCCGCCGCACGGTGGAGGCCGGCCTGGGGGCCGCCATGGCGGGCCAGCTGGTGACCTTCGGCATCGTGCCCACGGCGCCTGAAACCGGCTACGGCTACATCGAGGCCGCCGCGCCCCTGCCCACCGCTGGTGCCGCTGACCCCCAGCCGGTGCCGATCGCCCGCTTCGTGGAAAAACCTGACGCCGCCACGGCGGAGCGCTTCCTGGCCTCCGGGCGCTTCACCTGGAACAGCGGCATGTTCCTGTTCCGCGCCAGCGCTGTTCTGGCGGAACTGGAGCGCCTGGCCCCCGAGGTGGTGAGCGCCTGCCGCGCCGCCCTGGAGCACGACTCCGCCGACCTCGATTTCCTGCGGCTGGAACGGGAGGCCTTTGCCGGCTGCCCGGGGGTGGCCATCGACGTGGCGGTGATGGAGAAGACGGAGCTGGGCTGTGTGCTGCCCCTCCAGGCCGGCTGGAGTGATGTGGGCAGCTGGAGTGCCCTGTGGGAAACCGCCGACCAGGACGGCGCCGGCAACGTGCTGCGGGGCCGGGTGATCAGCGAGGCCAGCCGCAACTGCTACCTGCGCAGCGAGCACCGGCTGGTGGTGGGCCTGGGGGTGGAAGACCTGGTGGTGGTCGAGACCGACGACGTGGTGCTGGTGGCCCACCGCGACAAGGCCCAGGACGTCAAGACCGTGGTGGGACTCCTGGAGCGGGCCGGCGCCCCCGAGAGCAAGGCGCACCGCAAGATCTACCGCCCCTGGGGCTCCTACGACGGCGTGGTGGAGGGCGAGCGCTGGCAGGTGAAGAAGATCATGGTCAATCCCGGCGCCAGCCTCTCGCTGCAGATGCACCACCACCGGGCCGAGCACTGGGTGGTGGTGAAGGGCACCGCGGTGGTGGAGAAGGACGGCCAGCAGGAGCTGGTGGGCGAGAACCAGAGCACCTACATCCCGCTGGGGTCCCGGCACCGGCTCAGCAACCCGGGCAAGATCCCCGTGGAGCTGATCGAGGTGCAGAGCGGCGCCTATCTCGGCGAAGACGACATCGTGCGCTTCGAAGATCGCTACGGGCGCAGCGATGCCGTGCTGAAGGGCGCCTGATCCCTCAGGAGCAGCTGATCCCTCACTCCACCGTGACGCTCTTGGCCAGGTTGCGGGGCTGATCCACATCCAGGCCCCGATGGGCAGCGATGTGATAACTCAGCAGCTGCATCGGGATCACGGTGAGCAGGGGGCTGAGCAGCTCCGACACCTCGGGGAGCGGCAGCAGCACATCGAACAGGTCGGTGTCGGGCCCCTGGGGCGCCACCCCGATCAACTGGGCATCGCGGGCCTTGGCCTCCTGGGCATTGCTGAGCACCTTCTCGAACACCGGGCCCGGCATCGCGATCGACACCACCGGCACCCGCGAATCGAGCAGGGCGATCGGGCCATGCTTCATCTCTCCGGCCGGGTAGCCCTCGGCATGGATGTAGCTGATCTCCTTGAGCTTGAGGGCACCCTCCAGGGCGATCGGGAAGTTGATGCCCCTGCCCAGGAAGATCACGTCCTGGGTGTCGGCAAACAGATGGGCCAGGGCCTCGCAGCGCTGGTCGTGGTCGTCCACAAGCTGGCGCAGCAGCAGCGGCAGCTGGCGCAGCTGGCCCACCAGCTGGCGCAACTGCTCGGGCTCCCCCACCCCCGGGGCGCCCCCCTGGCGCTCGGCGAAGGCCAGAGCCAGGCCGTAGAAGGCCAGCAGCTGGCCCAGGAAGGTCTTGGTGGCGGCCACGCCCACCTCGATGCCGGCGCCGATGTCGAGCAGGTGGGGCACCATGCGGGCCAGGGAACTCTCCGGCCGGTTGGTGATCCCCAGCAGCCGGGCCGCGTAGGCCGGATCGGCCACCTGCTGGCGGCGGTCGCGCTCCATGGCCAGGGCCGCGAGGGTGTCGGCGGTCTCCCCCGACTGGGTCACCCCGATCGTGAGGGTGTGGCGGCTGAGCGGCGGCGGCGCGTAGCGGAACTCGCTGGCATAGAACACGCTGGTGGGGATACCGGCCAGCTGCTCCAGCAGGTAGGCGCCCACCTGGGCCGCGTGGCGGCTGGTGCCGCAGGCCAGGATCTGGATCCGCTCCACCCCCTCGTAGAGACCCTCGTCGAGGGCCAGGGCCACGAGCCGCGCTCCCCCCTCGGGGGGTAGATGGCGTGCCACCCAGAGGGCGGCGGTTTCGGGCTGCTCATGGATCTCCTTGAGCATGAAGTGGCGGAAGCTGCGCTTGTCCGCCACGTGCTGGGTGCCGCTCAGCAGGCTGGGAGCCCGCTGCACCCGCTGGCCCTCGGCGTTGTACAGCTCGATGCCGAGCGGGGTGAGCAGGGCCACCTCGCCGTCTTCCATCGGCAGGATGGTGCGGGTGAAGCCCGCCAGGGCGGGGGTGTCGCTGGCGCAGAGGAATTCCCCCTCGCCAAGGCCGATCAGCAGAGGGGCGGCGCGGCGGGCCACCACCAGGCGCCGGGCACCCGGCCCCACACCACCGCGAGGGCGTAGGCCCCGGCCAGCAGCGGCAGCACCTCCTGCACCGCCTGCAGCAACAGCGCCGGCCCCGCCTCAGTGCCCTCTCCCAGCAGCTGGTCGAGCCGCCGCGCCAGCAGGTGGGGAATCACCTCGGTGTCGGTGTCGGAGCGGAACACCACCCCCTCCTGCTGCAGGCCCTCGCGCAGGCTGCGGTGGTTCTCGATGATGCCGTTCTGCACCACCGCCAGCTCACCGCGGCCATCGAGATGGGGGTGGGCGTTGCGTTCCTCGGGCTTGCCGTGGGTGGCCCAGCGGGTGTGGCCGATGCCGCAGTGGCCCGGCGCGCCGTGCTGCTCAAAGCGACCCGTGAGGTTCACCAACTTGCCCTCCGCCCGCAGGCAGTGGAGCTGCCCCTCGGGGCCTTCGCCGCGGAGCTCCACGGTGGCGATGCCGGCGGAGTCGTAGCCGCGGTATTCCAGCTGGCGCAGCCCTTCCAGCAGCTGGGGAGCCGCCTCCCGGGAACCGATCAGGGCAACGATGCCGCACATAGGCCAGGGATCACAAAAAAAGCCCGGCGCGGGCCGGGCATGAGCTTATGGGAGCTGCAGGGAAGGCCCAGGCCGGCTGGGCGGCCGCTGAGAACTCAGTAGGCGAGGCCCATGGAGCGGGTGGTCTCGTCGCCCAGATAGACGCGGATCGAGAGGAAGTCGGTGGGGCAGGCGGTTTCGCAGCGCTTGCAGCCCACGCAATCTTCGGTGCGGGGGGAGGAGGCGATCTGGGAGGCCTTGCAGCCGTCCCAGGGCACCATCTCGAGAACGTCGAGGGGGCAGGCACGGACGCACTGGGTGCAGCCGATGCAGGTGTCGTAGATCTTGACGGCGTGGGACATCTGGACTCCGGTGTGCTGAGACTCGGCGTGTGGCAAAGGTACCGAAGCTGTTCGGGTCCGATCGCCCCCGACGCCGCGGCCGTCATCCTTGTTCATAAGTCGCCCCTCACTGGCGCCTGAGCGGCCCCTGAGGAGCCCCAGGCGGGACGACCCGTAGAGTGCCTCGACCAACAAAGCGGCCATGTCCCAGGAAGCGATCTTCGAGAAAGTGCGCTCCATCGTTGCTGAACAGCTCAGCGTCGACGCCGCAGAAGTGAAGTCTGAGTCCAACTTCCAGAACGATCTCGGGGCCGACTCCCTCGACACCGTTGAGCTGGTGATGGCGCTGGAGGAGGCCTTCGACATCGAGATTCCCGATGAGGCGGCTGAGGGCATCGCCACCGTGGGGGATGCCGTCACCTACATCCAGGACAAGCAGGCCTGAACCGCTCCATGGTCCAGGGTCTCCAGCGGGTCGTCATCACCGGCCTCGGCGCGGTCACACCGATCGGCAATGACGTCTCCAGCTACTGGGATGGCTTGAGCAGCGGCCGCAACGGCGTGGCGGGGATCACCCTGTTCGACGCCAGCCGCCATGCCTGTCGCTTCGCCGCTGAGGTGAAGCAGTTCGACCCCAGCGGCTGGCTCGAGCCGAAGGAGTCGAAGCGCTGGGACCGCTTCTGCCAGTTCGCGGTGGTGGCGGCCAAGCAGGCCGTGGCCGATGCCGGCCTCACGATCGACGCCAGCAACGACGAGCGGGTGGGAACGGCGATCGGCTCCGGCGTGGGCGGATTACTGATGATGGAGAGCCAGGCCCACGTGCTGGCCGATCGCGGCCCCGACCGGGTGAGCCCGTTCTGCGTGCCGATGATGATCCCGAACATGGCCACCGGGCTCACGGCGATCGCCCTCGGTGCCAAGGGGCCCAGCTCCGCCGTGGCCACGGCCTGTGCGGCGGGCTCCAACGCCATCGGCGATGCCTACCGCCTGATCCAGCTGGGCCTGGCCGACGCCATGGTGTGCGGTGGCGCCGAGTCGGCGATCACGCCCCTGGGCCTGGCGGGCTTCGCCAGTGCCAAGGCCCTCTCCTTCCGCAACGACGATCCGGCCACGGCGAGTCGCCCCTTTGATGCCGAGCGCAACGGCTTCGTGATCGGCGAGGGCGCCGGCGTGCTGGTGCTCGAGAGCCTGGACCATGCCGAGGCCCGTGGCGCCACCATCCTGGGCGAGGTGGTGGGCTACGGCATGAGCTGCGATGCCCACCACATCACCTCACCTGCCCCCGGCGGCCGCGGGGGGGCCCAGGCGATGCGGCTCGCCCTGCGGGACGCCCAGCTGGAGCCGGAGGCGGTGGACTATGTGAATGCCCATGGCACCAGCACCCAGGCCAACGACAGCAATGAGACCGCCGCCATCAGGAGTGCCCTGGGCGAGCGGGCCGGCCAGATTCCGGTGAGCTCCACCAAGTCGATGACCGGCCATCTGCTGGGCGGCAGCGGCGGCATCGAGGCCGTTGCCGCCGTGCTCGCCATGAAGCATGGCCTGGTGCCGCCTACGATCAATTACCTCAATCCGGATCCGGCCTGTGATCTGGATGTCGTGCCCAACCAGGCCCGTGAACGGAAACTCAACGTGGTGCTCTCCAACTCCTTCGGATTCGGTGGCCACAACGTCTGCCTGGCCTTCCGGCGTCTGAGCTGATGGTCCGTTAGCCCCACCGCCCGGCATCGCCTGTTGCGTCGAGCCTGATCACCCTTACCCCCTAGCTCCCTCCCGATGGTCGCCACCCCCACCACCTCCACCGCCTCCGCCAGCCAGCTGGAAACGCTCTGCATCAACAGCATCCGCTTCCTGGCTGTCGACGCCATCAACAAGTCGAACTCCGGTCACCCCGGCCTGCCCATGGGCTGCGCTCCCATGGCCTATGCCCTGTGGGACCAGACCCTCAAGCACAACCCCAAGAACCCCAAGTGGTTCAACCGCGACCGCTTCGTGCTCTCCGCCGGCCACGGCTGCATGCTGCTCTATGCGCTGCTGCACCTCACCGGCTACGACTCGGTGGGCCTGGACGACCTCAAGCAGTTTCGCCAGTGGGGTTCCAAGACCCCGGGCCACCCAGAAACCTTCGAGACCGCCGGCGTCGAGGTGACCACCGGCCCCCTCGGCCAGGGGATCGCCAACGCCGTGGGCCTGGCCATGGCCGAGGCCCATCTGGCGGCCAAGTTCAATCGCCCCGGCTGCGACCTGATCGATCACCACACCTACGTGATCATGGGCGACGGCTGCCACCAGGAGGGCGTGAGCAGTGAAGCCGCCTCCCTGGCCGGCCACCTGGGCCTGGGCAAGCTGATCGCCCTCTACGACGACAACCACATCACCATCGACGGCAACACCCAGGTGTCGTTCACGGAGGATGTGCTCAAGCGCTACGAGGCCTACGGCTGGCACACCATCCACGTGGCTGACGGCAACACGGACGTGGCCGGCATTGCCCGGGCCATCGCCGAGGCCAAGGCCGTCACCGACAAGCCCTCGCTGATCAAGGTGACCACCACGATCGGCTACGGCTCCCCCAACAAGGCCAACACCGCCGGGGTGCACGGCGCCGCCCTGGGCGCCGATGAGGCCGAGCTCACCCGCAACAATCTGGGCTGGACCTACGGCGCCTTTGAGGTGCCCCAGGAGTCCTATGACCACTGGCGCCAGGCGATCAGCCGCGGTGCCGCCGCCGAGGCCGCCTGGAACGAAACCCTGGCCACCTACCGCAGCACCTACCCCGCCGAGGCCGCCCAGTTCGAGCGCCAGCTGCGGGGCGAGTTGCCCCAGGGCTGGGATGCCGCCCTGCCCAGCTACACCCCGGAGGACAAGGGCCTGGCCACCCGGATGCACTCCTTCAACTGCCTCAACGCCATCGGCCCCAACCTGCCCGAGCTGATCGGCGGCTCGGCCGACCTCACCCACTCCAACCTCACGGACATCAAGGGTGAGGCCAGCTTCCAGAAGGGCGGCGAAGCCAACCGCTACCTCCACTTCGGTGTGCGCGAGCACGCCATGGCCTCGATCCTCAACGGCCTCGCTTACCACGGCAGTGGCCTGATCCCCTACGGCGGCACCTTTGCGGTGTTCGCCGGCTATGCCCTCGGCGCCATCCGCCTCTCGGCGCTGAGCGAGCTGGGTGTGATCTACGTGCTCACCCACGACTCGATCGGTCTCGGCGAAGACGGCCCCACCCACCAGCCGGTCGAAACCCTCGCCACCCTGCGCTCCCTGCCCAACCTGCTGGTGATCCGCCCCGGCGACGGCAACGAGACCAGCGGTGCCTACCAGGTGGCGATCGCCAACCGCAAGCGCCCCACCGCTCTGATCCTCAGCCGCCAGGGCATGGCCAACCAGCCCGGCTCCACCGCGGCTGCCGTGGCCAAGGGTGGCTACATCCTCGAGGACAGCGACGGCACCCCGGACCTGATCCTGATCGGCACCGGCACCGAGCTCGACCTCTGCGTCAAGGCGGCGGCCCAGCTGCGGGCCGATGGCCAGAGCGTGCGGGTGGTGTCGATGCCCTGCGTGGAGCTGTTCGAGGAGCAGGATGCCGCCTACCGCGAAGGCGTGCTGCCGGCGGCGGTGCGCAAGCGCCTGGTGGTGGAGGCCTCCAGCTCCTTCGGCTGGCACAAGTACACCGGCTTCGAGGGTGGCAGCGTGTCGATCGACCGCTTCGGCGCCTCGGCCCCGGGTCCGGTGTGCATGGAGCAGTTCGGCTTCACGGTGGACAACGTGGTGGCCAAGGCCAAGGCCCTCGGCTGAAGCCAGCAGACTGGGGGCCTCAAGCCCCAGTCCCTTGGCGCCCTCCCTGCCCTGGTTTCCCCCTCGTGACCGGCCAATGGCCCCGCTGGCGATGTCCCTCGCCATCGGGGCCTTGGCGATGGCGGGTCTGCCTCGCTGCGTCGCCCAGCCGGGCGATGGCCAGGCCGGCGGCGCAGCGGCGCTGCTGAGCCCGGATCCGGCCCGGCTTCCCGTGGAGGCTGTGGCGCTGGAGCCTGTGGTGGAGGGGTTGAACCGCCCCTGGGGTGTGGCCTGGCTTCCCAATGGCGACCTGCTGATCACCGAGCGCCCCGGCCGGCTCCGGGTCGTGCGCGCCGGTGTGCTGGATCCAGAGCCGGTGCCAGGCGTGGCGCCCGTGGCCGATGTGGCCGCCAACCAGCTGTTCGCCTCAAGCCAGGGGGGCCTGCTCGACATCGCCCTGCACCCCCGCTTTGCGCAGAACCGCTGGGTGTATTTCAGCTACGCCCATGGCAGCCAGGAGGCCAACGGCACCCGTGTGGCCCGGGCCCGCTTCGATGGCCGGGCCCTGAGCGATTGGCAGGTGATCTTCACGGTGAACCGTGACAAGAGCGGCGGCCAGCACTTCGGCTCGCGGCTGCTGTGGCTGCCAGATGACACGCTGCTGGTGTCGATCGGCGATGGCGGCAACCCGCCCGTGAGCTCGATGGCGCCTGGATCCGGCTCCAGGCCCAGAACCCGGCCAGCCACCTGGGCAAGCTGATCCGCATCCAGGACGACGGCTCCATCCCCCCCGACAACCCCTTCGTGGGCCAGGCGGGGACTGACCCGGCCGTGTGGAGCCTGGGCCACCGCAACATCCAGGGCCTGGCCTACGACCCGGTGCACCGGCGGGTGTGGGCCACGGAGCACGGCTCCCGGGGCGGCGACGAACTCAACCTGATCAGGCCCGGCGCCAACCACGGCTGGCCGGTGGTGGCCCACAGCCTCGAATACAGCAGCGGCGACTCCGTGGCGCCTACCAGCAGCGCGCCGGGATTCGTGGACCCCAGCCGGGTGTGGATGGACACGATCGCCCCCTCCGGACTGGCGCTGCTCCCGGGCGAGGCGGTGCCGCCATGGCGCGGGAACCTGTTCGCCGGTGGTCTGGTGGCCGGCGGGGTGCGGCGCCTGCAGCTCGATGCCGACGGTGCCGTGATCGCCGAATCCGTGATTCCGATCGGCGCCCGGGTGCGGGATGTGCGCCAGGGGCCCGATGGAGCGCTCTATGTGCTCACCGATGAGGAGCAGGGCCGCCTGCTGCGGGTGCGGCCCACGGGGCTCTGAAGCTCAGAGCTCGATGCGGCCTCTGAGAATCCCCCACCACAGGCACCAGTCGCCCCGGAAGCTGAACAGGGGATAGCGGAAGCTGGCGGGGCGGTTGCGCTCGAAGAGGCCGTGTCCCGCCCAGGCGAGCAGGTAGCCCTGCAGCGGGGCCAGCAGCAGCAGCCACCAGCGCTCAGAGGAATGGACTAATGGGGGTCACGTCAGACCAGTTTTCATGTCGCCGGCGGACCAAAAGCGGATGTCGCTTGAGAAGGGCCTCCATCGCCAAGGGGCCATCCATCCGGCGAGCCAGATTTCAGCCGACCGCGCGGCGACTGAACCGTTCGCTCCAGATAGAACGATGCCGGCAAGCTGCTGTATTACTGATGGTGGGGCTGTCACCTGGCGAGCTGAGGTTCAGCGCTGGGGGCAGAAAGTCCTGCTCCAGCAAGCTCAACCACTTCACTCTTCGTACCCAAAAGGCACCTGAGCACATCCGTGAGGCCCGGAGCGGCACCATCTGGATCGCAGACTGTACTCTCGACATCACGGCACTACTGGCAAGGCAATACGCCAACCCAACCCGAACCCGTGCTGAAACATTGAATCAGCCCTCTCTAGAGCCAGGCTGCTGGTGATAGAACCAAACTGCTCGGCCACGGTGCTGCAGCAGCGGCTCTCCTGCAGGGAGACTCCGCGGCTTCAGCATTCTGCTGCGCCGTAAACCTCTTCCTGATTTTGGTGGGATTGGCCATCGATGGACAGTCTGAGGTCATGGCGTGACCCTTACCGGCTTGTCCTTGGAAGCAACCCCCACTGCTTGTCATGGCTGATTTTGAGGGGCTCAGACAAATGCGCCTTAGTGTGAAGGCGCTCGTCGTGCGTTACACATCTTGCTGGAATTCAATTGTCAATAGCCAAAGAGAGCAACCCATGCACCACAGACTTGTAGGCGCGGTAGCACTTACCTGCAGTGATTGAGCTCTTGACCGAGACACTCAAGCACGGCCTGGGGAATAAATGGGATGTCAAGGGGCTTGAATAGACTACTCTCAAGGTAGCTCAAGTCTTTGTCTCGGATTTTTGAGTACTCAATAGTGATCAGATTTTTGCGATCACGTGACAACACTGAAGCGTAGAACTCATGGATCTGATTGACGAGCTCTGAGTTCAACCTCTTTTTCCACCAGGAACTTTTACAGATTTCAGCAGGCTCTCTTTGCAGGAGCACAAAAACAACTCCTGGGAAGAGTATGTCAAGAAAATCGAGATAGTCATTCAGTTCAGGTATTGGAATCTCGAAGAATCTGATCTCCTTGAAGCCTAGAACAAAGACTCCCTGAGAGTTATGGTTACCAAGTAAAAAGTCAGTCGCGACCTCTCGCATCCGCTCAAGGTAGTTTCGGGGATTGAAAAACTCATAACCAAACCACGGCTTTGTGGAGTTAAGCCCTCTCGGCCTTGGACCTGGAGCCGTCAAGGCCAGATAGGATTTAAACTGCCAATAAAAGAAGTTATTGTTTTCGCCTCGCACTAGAGTATAAGGTGCTGCATTAAGAATAGACTGAAGGATTGTACTGCCGCTTCTGCCGACAGCAATGATAACAACATAAGGATGGGCGTACATCTCGGGAAGAAAGAAGAGACTGGGAGCGGATTTAACCCAACAAAGCATGATGTTTGAGCGTGCACAGCAGGAGCAGTGGCCCTGCGAAGTAGCTCAGCGTGATTGCTTCACCATAAAAACCAATAATCGAATCTATCACATAGTCTTTCAATCCAGCATCTTACTGCCTGAGCGAGGTTTTATTGTCGCTCTGCTCACCCTCTGTTCCAAGTCGTGAGATTTCTTGGAGAGAGCACCGTGGATAGCGCCGCCTCCACAGCCTTGACAACAGGCCTTCCTGGCACTTATTGTCTTGTTTTATCAACATTTATTTAATCGATGCAGGCACTTAGTTTCACAAATTGTGGCCTGCCCAAGCGCGAAGTGTACGACTTTTCAACATATCAGAAACTTTCACCTTCCTCCCAACAGGAAGCCCTCGATCTCTTTGACGGAGATACATTTGTCTACGACATAATAACCGGATGTGATCTCAAGACATTTATTATTCTATCTCCAAGGCTGTCAGAGCGTCATAGCAAGTATTTACAGGAGCGCATTGCTGAGCAGGGCTTTACAGTTAGCCTTCTGCTGCCAAAGATCAAGTCACATATTGTCGTCTGCAGAAATCCCACCTCCAAACAGTTCATTGAGTTAGGTTGCAGAAGTTTTCCACTTGATGAGCCCAACAGCCTTGTCAGCCATTTAGCCTGTAAGCGACCGAGCAAGATTTCCTATACTCTTCAAAAAGATGAACACCTTGATCACATCAACGACTGGGTGGCCTTTCAGCTTCGTGAGTATTTAGCTGATCTTGTCATTCTTTTCGACAACAATAGTAACGCTTGTTATGACTTTGGGGCACTCTCAAGCTCCCTTCTAAGCCTTGGAGACTCTGTATTCCTTAAGCATGTTCCCTTCAAGTATGGACCTGCTGGCACAACCACTGATGGTCAACTGCTTAAAGCCTACAAAGATCTACTCTTACAGGCGAGCATGTTTGAATATGTGAAGTCCTGTATCATGCTGGCTGGGCTTCAAGAAGCATTACTATTAAATACTGACATAGACGAGTTAATTTTCTGCAGAGGCGACACTACGCCATTTACGCTTTTACCAGGAGACAAACTTGGTCTCCTGTTCAGCGGTTATTGGTGCTATCCACCCGTCTCCTTCTCCGAGGAAGGAATTGCGACGTATGAAGACCATGTTTTCATTAATCCAGTCAATCGCATCAGCGGGGACAGAAAATGGCTGCTCAGAGTCAATGAAGCTACATTTCCCTGCTGGCAGAGCGCCCACTTGATCTCAAGACTACCTGACAATGGCAATCCTGAATCGGTGATTGGCGAGCCTGATGCCACAGCATTTTTCTTGCATCATTATGCCGTTACAAATAGATGGCGCGGCACCCGTAGTGTCTCCGACAAGCAGGAAGGCGTACTGGTTTCAGCGAGAGAGTTTGATGTAATAAACAAGATGATAAGCACTTATGTGCCATCGTTGACCTGAGCTGGAAGCCCGACACACCTGCGCAGGGATCGGTAGCATTTATACCAAACCTTCGCAACTAGGGCTTCAGCATCAACGAGAAGCGGGTATAGAGCGGCTTTCGCTAGGGACTCCCTGAAGCTGCTAACAGCCAACAATCTACATCACGCGTGGGTGAGCGACTTCCAGTTCAACCAAACGATGGATCGGCATAAATCAAGGTCCCTGATCTTTATCAATGGCGAAAGATGGGCCTACTTGGCTATTCAAGCCGACATAAGGCCAATGAGGCAGGCGTGGTCGATGCCTTTCGTAAACTTCAGGCAACATCCAGCCTCCACCGACCTTCCGGGTGGACAACAGCCCCGAGTTCATTGTGCATACACTCCAGGGATGCTATAAGGACAACAGATCGAGCACAGCATGCATCCCGCCAAGTTCTTCCCATGAGCTTTCATATGAACTGGACTGCTAATGAAGTCATGTCACTGCTACGTAAAATTCCTGGCTGAATGACTGTGGCGTATGGTCCAGGACGAGGGGGCTTCCTGAGTGTCTACATCAACAACTGGCACACGGCACTCAGCCTACTCCACTTCCCCCTAGAGGCATTGCCAGGTAAGCCCCCTCAGCACACCGGGAAGCAAGACTCCCCCATGATATCCATACTAAATCAGAACCTTTTCCCCACCCAGGTGGAACAACGACGATGGCGAAGGGTGTGCAGTACATGGCATCCAACGCAAACCTCAAAAGAACTAATGAACCCTGCTAGCGAGTCCATCCTAGAAATCGACTATCTTGTCTTTAGTTCTCATAAATCAGGCACGCAAACAGTCGTCAACACTCTAAGAGGCTCCTCAAAGCGGGGACTTCACCTCCATTCCCTAGAGAACATAGGACTTCGCGTAAATCAAGGCGACCTTGTTACATGCTTAAAACACTATTCCCATGTTAGAAGGAGAAGAATCACGATTCTCTCTACATTTCGCGAGCCTCTCGATCGCCATATTTCTTCCTTCTTTCAATGGCATGGGATAGGCGTTCTTCATAATGGCCTCGTACGGCATCCTGAGGACACAGTTATCGCCCGCATGAATACAGAAGAGCTAGCTGAATTGTTTCTATCTCAGCTGCGAGCCCGAAAGTTCGTTGGCTACAGAGATTCTCTGCATCAAATCTGCAGCGAGATGAGTCTTCCTATCTCCGCCATAAACTTCTCACCCAGGCTTGGTTTTGGCATCCTGAAAACTGAGTTAATGCAATTGGTAACCTTTCGTTTCGACCAATTGTTCTGCACATATCCACGCCTTATCGAAGAGGCTCTTGCCATAACCCTGAAGCCTGTTCTGGCCAACTTAAGCGACAATCACTGGTACCACGAAAAATACAGAGACTTCAAAAGAACCGTTAAGCTCCCAGAATCACTGATTGCGCAGATCTACGAAGACAAACGGGACTTGGTCAACATATTCTATCCAGGCCTCTATGACAGCTTGGTACATGCAGCACAGGCAAAGTATGGATATTGATCAGCCCTATCTTTGGGCTCCATGAACAGTCTGGCCCAATAAGACTAGATGATCCTGTCAGCATGGGATTCGGTCCACGGGAGTAGATTTTTCCCCATACCCCTCTCTTCCAATCCAGGCCATCCTAAGTGGGCAGGGCTCGCTGGTCGGCATGGAGCTGCCATTACAGGCCAACGCGTCGGAACGAGGCCATGGCCGCGAGAGCAGCTGGACCCTGCGCGCAGTGGAAGCCCCCACGACGATCAAGGAGATCTGGCCAGGATGCGCCTTGATCATCTCGGTGAGATCCGCCAGTACTCAGGGCTGATTCAAAGTGTCAGCAGGGGTTGGGCTCTGGCTGACGCATCGCCATTGCCATCAGCGCCCTGATGTCGTGCATCACGGCCTGCATCCCAGCGCGGATTGACCGAAACCCAGCCAGCCGCAACAGGTTGAGCGCTGCCGTACGCAGCGTGGCCATCACCCCAGCGCCATTGCCGCGGTAGCGGTGGGCATCCTCATGGAGCTGGGTGTCACGGATCCAGTGCCAGCCCTCAATGCTCCAGCGATCTCGCACCAGTTGCAGCAGGGCTTCTGGGGTGGTGCGCAGGCTGGTGAGAAACAGGTGGATGGCCTGAAACGGCTTGCCTTCTCTGGTGCCGGTAGCGGTCATCTCCACAATCCAGCTGGTGCCCGCCCAGCTCTCGCGGATGTGCTGCGGTGCCTCCTTTGCCCGCAGCGTCCAGGTGATGTCGCGACCGTGGCTGATCTCATGATCCGTTGCCACAAAAGGGATCGCGCGCTTTCCCTGGAACTGGCTGGCAATCTGGCGGTGCAGGGTGCGCTGGTTGGCTTTGACGGTCAGCAGGAAGTCGGCCCCCTGCTCCTGGAGGAGTTGAAAAACGGGCTTTGGGTATGGAGTGCATCCGCTTGGATCAGTACACCGTCCAGATCCATCTCACCGAGCAGCTGTTTGAGGACCGCCCGCTCATGGTTCTCGCCGGTGGCGTAGCAGGCCTGGCTGATCGCCACACCCAGGGCGGCGGAGTAGAGCGTCACCTGGGCAATGAATGCCGAGCCGCCACCGGGCGTGGGCTCGATCGAGCCCCTCAGCGTCTTGCCGTCACAGATCAGCTGATCGAGATCGGCTGCACCACCTGGGATCTGGGCGATTGTCCAGTCGCGGATCGCAGCGCAGAGAGCCGCCACGTCCACCTGGCGAAAGAAGTAGCGGAAGGCGGAATCGGAGGGCGGACGCCTGAGTTCGATGCCCAGTGCCTCGCACAGCACGCTGTGGTGGCGAATGGCAAAGCGCTCCAGATCCCGCAGGCTCTGGCAACGGCTCAGGATTCCCAGCAACGCCACCAGCAGCAGATACCAGGCCGGAATACGGATCCCGCGCCGCATCCGCGCGTCCGGAATCGCCTTGAGAAAGCTGATCAGGTCGAGATCAGTGGCGGGAAGAGCGGTTTCGGGCACAGGAAGAGCGCGATTCCGCTGACCTCAACCCATGCTGACAGCCCCGACCAGGCCGCCTGTGACACACTTTGAATCAGCCCTGGCTCCAGGTCCAAGGCCGAGAGGGCTTAACTCCACAAAGCCGTGGTTTGGTTATGAGTTTTTCAATCCCCGAAACTACCTTGAGCGGATGCGAGAGGTCGCGACTGACTTTTTACTTGGTAACCATAACTCTCAGGGAGTCTTTGTTCTAGGCTTCAAGGAGATCAGATTCTTCGAGATTCCAATACCTGAACTGAATGACTATCTCGATTTTCTTGACATACTCTTCCCAGGAGTTGTTTTTGTGCTCCTGCAAAGAGAGCCTGCTGAAATCTGTAAAAGTTCCTGGTGGAAAAAGAGGTTGAACTCAGAGCTCGTCAATCAGATCCATGAGTTCTACGCTTCAGTGTTGTCACGTGATCGCAAAAATCTGATCACTATTGAGTACTCAAAAATCCGAGACAAAGACTTGAGCTACCTTGAGAGTAGTCTATTCAAGCCCCTTGACATCCCATTTATTCCCCAGGCCGTGCTTGAGTGTCTCGGTCAAGAGCTCAATCACTGCAGGTAAGTGCTACCGCGCCTACAAGTCTGTGGTGCATGGGTTGCTCTCTTTGGCTATTGACAATTGAATTCCAGCAAGATGTGTAACGCACGACGAGCGCCTTCACACTAAGGCGCATTTGTCTGAGCCCCTCAAAATCAGCCATGACAAGCAGTGGGGGTTGCTTCCAAGGACAAGCCGGTAAGGGTCACGCCATGACCTCAGACTGTCCATCGATGGCCAATCCCACCAAAATCAGGAAGAGGTTTACGGCGCAGCAGAATGCTGAAGCCGCGGAGTCTCCCTGCAGGAGAGCCGCTGCTGCAGCACCGTGGCCGAGCAGTTTGGTTCTATCACCAGCAGCCTGGCTCTAGAGAGGGCTGATTCAATGTTTCAGCACGGGTTCGGGTTGGGTTGGCGTATTGCCTTGCCAGTAGTGCCGTGATGTCGAGAGTACAGTCTGCGATCCAGATGGTGCCGCTCCGGGCCTCACGGATGTGCTCAGGTGCCTTTTGGGTACGAAGAGTGAAGTGGTTGAGCTTGCTGGAGCAGGACTTTCTGCCCCCAGCGCTGAACCTCAGCTCGCCAGGTGACAGCCCCACCATCAGTAATACAGCAGCTTGCCGGCATCGTTCTATCTGGAGCGAACGGTTCAGTCGCCGCGCGGTCGGCTGAAATCTGGCTCGCCGGATGGATGGCCCCTTGGCGATGGAGGCCCTTCTCAAGCGACATCCGCTTTTGGTCCGCCGGCGACATGAAAACTGGTCTGACGTGACCCCCATTAGTCCATTCCTCTGAGCGCTGGTGGCTGCTGCTGCTGGCCCCGCTGCAGGGCTACCTGCTCGCCTGGGCGGGACACGGCCTCTTCGAGCGCAACCGCCCCGCCAGCTTCCGCTATCCCCTGTTCAGCTTCCGGGGCGACTGGTGCCTGTGGTGGGGGATTCTCAGAGGCCGCATCGAGCTCTGAGCTTCAGAGCCCCGTGGGCCGCACCCGCAGCAGGCGGCCCTGCTCCTCATCGGTGAGCACATAGAGCGCTCCATCGGGCCCCTGGCGCACATCCCGCACCCGGGCGCCGATCGGAATCACGGATTCGGCGATCACGGCACCGTCGGCATCGAGCTGCAGGCGCCGCACCCCGCCGGCCACCAGACCACCGGCGAACAGGTTCCCGCGCCATGGCGGCACCGCCTCGCCCGGGAGCAGCGCCAGTCCGGAGGGGGCGATCGTGTCCATCCACACCCGGCTGGGGTCCACGAATCCCGGCGCGCTGCTGGTAGGCGCCACGGAGTCGCCGCTGCTGTATTCGAGGCTGTGGGCCACCACCGGCCAGCCGTGGTTGGCGCCGGGCCTGATCAGGTTGAGTTCGTCGCCGCCCCGGGAGCCGTGCTCCGTGGCCCACACCCGCCGGTGCACCGGGTCGTAGGCCAGGCCCTGGATGTTGCGGTGGCCCAGGCTCCACACGGCCGGGTCAGTCCCCGCCTGGCCCACGAAGGGGTTGTCGGGGGGGATGGAGCCGTCGTCCTGGATGCGGATCAGCTTGCCCAGGTGGCTGGCCGGGTTCTGGGCCTGGAGCCGGATCCAGGCGCCATCGAGCTCACGGGCGGGTTGCCGCCATCGCCGATCGACACCAGCAGCGTGTCATCTGGCAGCCACAGCAGCCGCGAGCCGAAGTGCTGGCCGCCGCTCTTGTCACGGTTCACCGTGAAGATCACCTGCCAATCGCTCAGGGCCCGGCCATCGAAGCGGGCCCGGGCCACACGGGTGCCGTTGGCCTCCTGGCTGCCATGGGCGTAGCTGAAATACACCCAGCGGTTCTGCGCAAAGCGGGGGTGCAGGGCGATGTCGAGCAGGCCCCCCTGGCTTGAGGCGAACAGCTGGTTGGCGGCCACATCGGCCACGGGCGCCACGCCTGGCACCGGCTCTGGATCCAGCACACCGGCGCGCACGACCCGGAGCCGGCCGGGGCGCTCGGTGATCAGCAGGTCGCCATTGGGAAGCCAGGCCACACCCCAGGGGCGGTTCAACCCCTCCACCACAGGCTCCAGCGCCACAGCCTCCACGGGAAGCCGGGCCGGATCCGGGCTCAGCAGCGCCGCTGCGCCGCCGGCCTGGCCATCGCCCGGCTGGGCGACGCAGCGAGGCAGACCCGCCATCGCCAAGGCCCCGATGGCGAGGGACATCGCCAGCGGGGCCATTGGCCGGTCACGAGGGGGAAACCAGGGCAGGGAGGGCGCCAAGGGACTGGGGCTTGAGGCCCCCAGTCTGCTGGCTTCAGCCGAGGGCCTTGGCCTTGGCCACCACGTTGTCCACCGTGAAGCCGAACTGCTCCATGCACACCGGACCCGGGGCCGAGGCGCCGAAGCGGTCGATCGACACGCTGCCACCCTCGAAGCCGGTGTACTTGTGCCAGCCGAAGGAGCTGGAGGCCTCCACCACCAGGCGCTTGCGCACCGCCGCCGGCAGCACGCCTTCGCGGTAGGCGGCATCCTGCTCCTCGAACAGCTCCACGCAGGGCATCGACACCACCCGCACGCTCTGGCCATCGGCCCGCAGCTGGGCCGCCGCCTTGACGCAGAGGTCGAGCTCGGTGCCGGTGCCGATCAGGATCAGGTCCGGGGTGCCGTCGCTGTCCTCGAGGATGTAGCCACCCTTGGCCACGGCAGCCGCGGTGGAGCCGGGCTGGTTGGCCATGCCCTGGCGGCTGAGGATCAGAGCGGTGGGGCGCTTGCGGTTGGCGATCGCCACCTGGTAGGCACCGCTGGTCTCGTTGCCGTCGCCGGGGCGGATCACCAGCAGGTTGGGCAGGGAGCGCAGGGTGGCGAGGGTTTCGACCGGCTGGTGGGTGGGGCCGTCTTCGCCGAGACCGATCGAGTCGTGGGTGAGCACGTAGATCACACCCAGCTCGCTCAGCGCCGAGAGGCGGATGGCGCCGAGGGCATAGCCGGCGAACACCGCAAAGGTGCCGCCGTAGGGGATCAGGCCACTGCCGTGGTAAGCGAGGCCGTTGAGGATCGAGGCCATGGCGTGCTCGCGCACACCGAAGTGGAGGTAGCGGTTGGCTTCGCCGCCCTTCTGGAAGCTGGCCTCACCCTTGATGTCCGTGAGGTTGGAGTGGGTGAGGTCGGCCGAGCCGCCGATCAGCTCGGGCAGGTTGGGGCCGATGGCGTTGAGGCAGTTGAAGGAGTGCATCCGGGTGGCCAGGCCCTTGTCCTCCGGGGTGTAGCTGGGCAGGGCGGCATCCCAGCCCTGGGGCAACTCGCCCCGCAGCTGGCGCTCGAACTGGGCGGCCTCGGCGGGGTAGGTGCTGCGGTAGGTGGCCAGGGTTTCGTTCCAGGCGGCCTCGGCGGCGGCACCGCGGCTGATCGCCTGGCGCCAGTGGTCATAGGACTCCTGGGGCACCTCAAAGGCGCCGTAGGTCCAGCCCAGATTGTTGCGGGTGAGCTCGGCCTCATCGGCGCCCAGGGCGGCGCCGTGCACCCCGGCGGTGTTGGCCTTGTTGGGGGAGCCGTAGCCGATCGTGGTGGTCACCTTGATCAGCGAGGGCTTGTCGGTGACGGCCTTGGCCTCGGCGATGGCCCGGGCAATGCCGGCCACGTCCGTGTTGCCGTCAGCCACGTGGATGGTGTGCCAGCCGTAGGCCTCGTAGCGCTTGAGCACATCCTCCGTGAACGACACCTGGGTGTTGCCGTCGATGGTGATGTGGTTGTCGTCGTAGAGGGCGATCAGCTTGCCCAGGCCCAGGTGGCCGGCCAGGGAGGCGGCTTCACTGCTCACGCCCTCCTGGTGGCAGCCGTCGCCCATGATCACGTAGGTGTGGTGATCGATCAGGTCGCAGCCGGGGCGATTGAACTTGGCCGCCAGATGGGCCTCGGCCATGGCCAGGCCCACGGCGTTGGCGATCCCCTGGCCGAGGGGGCCGGTGGTCACCTCGACGCCGGCGGTCTCGAAGGTTTCTGGGTGGCCCGGGGTCTTGGAACCCCACTGGCGAAACTGCTTGAGGTCGTCCAGGCCCACCGAGTCGTAGCCGGTGAGGTGCAGCAGCGCATAGAGCAGCATGCAGCCGTGGCCGGCGGAGAGCACGAAGCGGTCGCGGTTGAACCACTTGGGGTTCTTGGGGTTGTGCTTGAGGGTCTGGTCCCACAGGGCATAGGCCATGGGAGCGCAGCCCATGGGCAGGCCGGGGTGACCGGAGTTCGACTTGTTGATGGCGTCGACAGCCAGGAAGCGGATGCTGTTGATGCAGAGCGTTTCCAGCTGGCTGGCGGAGGCGGTGGAGGTGGTGGGGGTGGCGACCATCGGGAGGGAGCTAGGGGGTAAGGGTGATCAGGCTCGACGCAACAGGCGATGCCGGGCGGTGGGGCTAACGGACCATCAGCTCAGACGCCGGAAGGCCAGGCAGACGTTGTGGCCACCGAATCCGAAGGAGTTGGAGAGCACCACGTTGAGTTTCCGTTCACGGGCCTGGTTGGGCACGACATCCAGATCACAGGCCGGATCCGGATTGAGGTAATTGATCGTAGGCGGCACCAGGCCATGCTTCATGGCGAGCACGGCGGCAACGGCCTCGATGCCGCCGCTGCCGCCCAGCAGATGGCCGGTCATCGACTTGGTGGAGCTCACCGGAATCTGGCCGGCCCGCTCGCCCAGGGCACTCCTGATGGCGGCGGTCTCATTGCTGTCGTTGGCCTGGGTGCTGGTGCCATGGGCATTCACATAGTCCACCGCCTCCGGCTCCAGCTGGGCGTCCCGCAGGGCGAGCCGCATCGCCTGGGCCCCCCCGCGGCCGCCGGGGGCAGGTGAGGTGATGTGGTGGGCATCGCAGCTCATGCCGTAGCCCACCACCTCGCCCAGGATGGTGGCGCCACGGGCCTCGGCATGGTCCAGGCTCTCGAGCACCAGCACGCCGGCGCCCTCGCCGATCACGAAGCCGTTGCGCTCGGCATCAAAGGGGCGACTCGCCGTGGCCGGATCGTCGTTGCGGAAGGAGAGGGCCTTGGCACTGGCGAAGCCCGCCAGGCCCAGGGGCGTGATCGCCGACTCGGCGCCACCGCACACCATGGCGTCGGCCAGGCCCAGCTGGATCAGGCGGTAGGCATCGCCGATGGCGTTGGAGCCCGCCGCACAGGCCGTGGCCACGGCGGAGCTGGGCCCCTTGGCACCGAGGGCGATCGCCGTGAGCCCGGTGGCCATGTTCGGGATCATCATCGGCACGCAGAACGGGCTCACCCGGTCGGGGCCGCGATCGGCCAGCACGTGGGCCTGGCTCTCCATCATCAGTAATCCGCCCACGCCGGAGCCGATCGCCGTTCCCACCCGCTCGTCGTTGCTGGCGTCGATCGTGAGGCCGGCATCGGCCACGGCCTGCTTGGCCGCCACCACCGCGAACTGGCAGAAGCGGTCCCAGCGCTTCGACTCCTTCGGCTCGAGCCAGCCGCTGGGGTCGAACTGCTTCACCTCAGCGGCGAAGCGACAGGCATGGCGGCTGGCGTCGAACAGGGTGATCCCCGCCACGCCGTTGCGGCCGCTGCTCAAGCCATCCCAGTAGCTGGAGACGTCATTGCCGATCGGTGTGACCGCGCCGAGGCCGGTGATGACGACCCGCTGGAGACCCTGGACCATGGAGCGGTTCAGGCCTGCTTGTCCTGGATGTAGGTGACGGCATCCCCCACGGTGGCGATGCCCTCAGCCGCCTCATCGGGAATCTCGATGTCGAAGGCCTCCTCCAGCGCCATCACCAGCTCAACGGTGTCGAGGGAGTCGGCCCCGAGATCGTTCTGGAAGTTGGACTCAGACTTCACTTCTGCGGCGTCGACGCTGAGCTGTTCAGCAACGATGGAGCGCACTTTCTCGAAGATCGCTTCCTGGGACATGGCCGCTTTGTTGGTCGAGGCACTCTACGGGTCGTCCCGCCTGGGGCTCCTCAGGGGCCGCTCAGGCGCCAGTGAGGGGCGACTTATGAACAAGGATGACGGCCGCGGCGTCGGGGGCGATCGGACCCGAACAGCTTCGGTACCTTTGCCACACGCCGAGTCTCAGCACACCGGAGTCCAGATGTCCCACGCCGTCAAGATCTACGACACCTGCATCGGCTGCACCCAGTGCGTCCGTGCCTGCCCCCTCGACGTTCTCGAGATGGTGCCCTGGGACGGCTGCAAGGCCTCCCAGATCGCCTCCTCCCCCCGCACCGAAGATTGCGTGGGCTGCAAGCGCTGCGAAACCGCCTGCCCCACCGACTTCCTCTCGATCCGCGTCTATCTGGGCGACGAGACCACCCGCTCCATGGGCCTCGCCTACTGAGTTCTCAGCGGCCGCCCAGCCGGCCTGGGCCTTCCCTGCAGCTCCCATAAGCTCATGCCCGGCCCGCGCCGGGCTTTTTTTGTGATCCCTGGCCTATGTGCGGCATCGTTGCCCTGATCGGTTCCCGGGAGGCGGCTCCCCAGCTGCTGGAAGGGCTGCGCCAGCTGGAATACCGCGGCTACGACTCCGCCGGCATCGCCACCGTGGAGCTCCGCGGCGAAGGCCCCGAGGGGCAGCTCCACTGCCTGCGGGCGGAGGGCAAGTTGGTGAACCTCACGGGTCGCTTTGAGCAGCACGGCGCGCCGGGCCACTGCGGCATCGGCCACACCCGCTGGGCCACCCACGGCAAGCCCGAGGAACGCAACGCCCACCCCCATCTCGATGGCCGCGGTGAGCTGGCGGTGGTGCAGAACGGCATCATCGAGAACCACCGCAGCCTGCGCGAGGGCCTGCAGCAGGAGGGGGTGGTGTTCCGCTCCGACACCGACACCGAGGTGATTCCCCACCTGCTGGCGCGGCGGCTCGACCAGCTGCTGGGAGAGGGCACTGAGGCGGGGCCGGCGCTGTTGCTGCAGGCGGTGCAGGAGGTGCTGCCGCTGCTGGCCGGGGCCTACGCCCTCGCGGTGGTGTGGGGCCGGGTGCCCGGCGCCTGGTGGTGGCCCGCCGCGCCGCCCCTCTGCTGATCGGCCTTGGCGAGGGGGAATTCCTCTGCGCCAGCGACACCCCCGCCCTGGCGGGCTTCACCCGCACCATCCTGCCGATGGAAGACGGCGAGGTGGCCCTGCTCACCCCGCTCGGCATCGAGCTGTACAACGCCGAGGGCCAGCGGGTGCAGCGGGCTCCCAGCCTGCTGAGCGGCACCCAGCACGTGGCGGACAAGCGCAGCTTCCGCCACTTCATGCTCAAGGAGATCCATGAGCAGCCCGAAACCGCCGCCCTCTGGGTGGCACGCCATCTACCCCCCGAGGGGGGAGCGCGGCTCGTGGCCCTGGCCCTCGACGAGGGTCTCTACGAGGGGGTGGAGCGGATCCAGATCCTGGCCTGCGGCACCAGCCGCCACGCGGCCCAGGTGGGCGCCTACCTGCTGGAGCAGCTGGCCGGTATCCCCACCAGCGTGTTCTATGCCAGCGAGTTCCGCTACGCGCCGCCGCCGCTCAGCCGCCACACCCTCACGATCGGGGTGACCCAGTCGGGGGAGACCGCCGACACCCTCGCGGCCCTGGCCATGGAGCGCGACCGCCGCCAGCAGGTGGCCGATCCGGCCTACGCGGCCCGGCTGCTGGGGATCACCAACCGGCCGGAGAGTTCCCTGGCCCGCATGGTGCCCCACCTGCTCGACATCGGCGCCGGCATCGAGGTGGGCGTGGCCGCCACCAAGACCTTCCTGGGCCAGCTGCTGGCCTTCTACGGCCTGGCTCTGGCCTTCGCCGAGCGCCAGGGGGGCGCCCCGGGGGTGGGGGAGCCCGAGCAGTTGCGCCAGCTGGTGGGCCAGCTGCGCCAGCTGCCGCTGCTGCTGCGCCAGCTTGTGGACGACCACGACCAGCGCTGCGAGGCCCTGGCCCATCTGTTTGCCGACACCCAGGACGTGATCTTCCTGGGCAGGGGCATCAACTTCCCGATCGCCCTGGAGGGTGCCCTCAAGCTCAAGGAGATCAGCTACATCCATGCCGAGGGCTACCCGGCCGGAGAGATGAAGCATGGCCCGATCGCCCTGCTCGATTCGCGGGTGCCGGTGGTGTCGATCGCGATGCCGGGCCCGGTGTTCGAGAAGGTGCTCAGCAATGCCCAGGAGGCCAAGGCCCGCGATGCCCAGTTGATCGGGGTGGCGCCCCAGGGGCCCGACACCGACCTGTTCGATGTGCTGCTGCCGCTCCCCGAGGTGTCGGAGCTGCTCAGCCCCCTGCTCACCGTGATCCCGATGCAGCTGCTGAGTTATCACATCGCTGCCCATCGGGGCCTGGATGTGGATCAGCCCCGCAACCTGGCCAAGAGCGTCACGGTGGAGTGAGGGATCAGCTGCTCCTGAGGGATCAGGCGCCCTTCAGCACGGCATCGCTGCGCCCGTAGCGATCTTCGAAGCGCACGATGTCGTCTTCGCCGAGATAGGCGCCGCTCTGCACCTCGATCAGCTCCACGGGGATCTTGCCCGGGTTGCTGAGCCGGTGCCGGGACCCCAGCGGGATGTAGGTGCTCTGGTTCTCGCCCACCAGCTCCTGCTGGCCGTCCTTCTCCACCACCGCGGTGCCCTTCACCACCACCCAGTGCTCGGCCCGGTGGTGGTGCATCTGCAGCGAGAGGCTGGCGCCGGGATTGACCATGATCTTCTTCACCTGCCAGCGCTCGCCCTCCACCACGCCGTCGTAGGAGCCCCAGGGGCGGTAGATCTTGCGGTGCGCCTTGCTCTCGGGGGCGCCGGCCCGCTCCAGGAGTCCCACCACGGTCTTGACGTCCTGGGCCTTGTCGCGGTGGGCCACCAGCACCACGTCGTCGGTCTCGACCACCACCAGGTCTTCCACCCCCAGGCCCACCACCAGCCGGTGCTCGCTGCGCAGGTAGCAGTTGCGGCTGGCCTCGCTGATCACCCGGCCCCGCAGCACGTTGCCGGCGCCGTCCTGGTCGGCGGTTTCCCACAGGGCACTCCAGCTGCCCACATCACTCCAGCCGGCCTGGAGGGGCAGCACACAGCCCAGCTCCGTCTTCTCCATCACCGCCACGTCGATGGCCACCCCCGGGCAGCCGGCAAAGGCCTCCCGTTCCAGCCGCAGGAAATCGAGGTCGGCGGAGTCGTGCTCCAGGGCGGCGCGGCAGGCGCTCACCACCTCGGGGGCCAGGCGCTCCAGTTCCGCCAGAACAGCGCTGGCGCGGAACAGGAACATGCCGCTGTTCCAGGTGAAGCGCCCGGAGGCCAGGAAGCGCTCCGCCGTGGCGGCGTCAGGTTTTTCCACGAAGCGGGCGATCGGCACCGGCTGGGGGTCAGCGGCACCAGCGGTGGGCAGGGGCGCGGCGGCCTCGATGTAGCCGTAGCCGGTTTCAGGCGCCGTGGGCACGATGCCGAAGGTCACCAGCTGGCCCGCCATGGCGGCCCCCAGGCCGGCCTCCACCGTGCGGCGGAAGGCGGCGGTGTCGCGCACCACGTGGTCGGCTGCCAGCACCAGCAGCAGGGGATCGTCGCCGCGAGCCGTGGCGTGCAGGGCGGCCACCGCCACGGCGGGGGCGGTGTTGCGGCCGATCGGCTCCAGCAGGATGCCACCGGGCTCCACCTCGATCTGCCGCATCTGCTCAGCCACGATGAAGCGGTGGTCTTCGTTGCAGATCAGCAGCGGCGGCGCCAGCCCCGGCAGGCCCGCGAGCCGCTGGTGGGTCTGCTGCAGCAGGGTTTCCTCCCCACTGCCGCCCAGGGCCCAGTACTGCTTCGGGTAGCTGGCCCGCGAGAGGGGCCAGAGACGGGTGCCGGTGCCCCCGCAGAGGATCACGGGAACCAGGTTGGGAGTGCTGCTCATCGCTGTCGTGCCGTGCCGCCATTCAAGGCCAGCCCGCCAGGTTTCAGAGGTCAAGCAGACCTGGAGGAGGGGTGATGCCGATCCAGCCCTCCGCCAGCCTCACCTCCGGCACGATCGCCTGCACGAACGGGATCAGCAGCCGGCGACCGTCGCTGCGGGCCACTTCCAGCAGGTCGTTGCCCGCGTGGATCAGGTTGGTGACCGTGCCCAGCACCACACCCGCCCCGTTGCCGCTCTCAGCAACGCCCTCAACGCCGCCCTCGAGCAGGCGCACCTCGAGGCCCACCAGATCCAGCAGGTAGAACTCGCCGGGGGCCAACCTGGGACGGTCGCTGGCGGGCACCAGCAGCTCTTCGCCCACCACGGCCTCGGCCGCCTCGCGGCTGTCGACCCCGGCCAGGCGCAGCACGAACAGCTCCTTACCTGGCAGGGGCCTTCCAGAGAGCAGCTCCAGGGGGCGGGCCACCTGGCCGCGCCGCTGCAGCCAGCGGCGGCCGGGCCGGGTGAAGCGCTCGGGGAAGTCGCTCATGGGCAGCACCCGCACCTCCCCCTTCAGCCCCTGGGCCGCCACCAAGCGGCCCACCACCAGCAGTTCTTCGGTTTCCGTCATCGCTGGGGCTCGTCGATCGCAGTCATCGCTGGCGCTTACAGCCGATAATGGCCCCACGCCGGTTTTCCACCATGACTGACCTTCCGATCCTGCCGGGCAGCACCGTGGTGGTGCGTGACGGGCGCTCGATCTACAACGGCTACAAGGGCTTCGTGCAGCGGATCAGCGGCAACCGGGCCGCCGTGCTGTTCGAGGGCGGCAACTGGGACAAGCTGGTCACGGTGCCCCTGCTCACCCTCGAGCAGCTCTGAGGCGGGCGAGGGCCAGCCGCGCCGCGTCCTGCTCGGCGGCCCGGCGCGACCCACCCCAGCCCTCGGCCGGTTCCGGCCCGCTCGCCTCAAAGCTCACGCGGCAGTGAAACCGCCGGGGATCGCCGTGGGCCGGGCTGGCTTCACGGCAGCTGTAGCGCGGCAGCCCCAGGCCCTGGCCCTGGGTCCACTCCTGCAGCGCCGACTTCCAGTTGTGCCGGTCGGGATCGGCCAGCAGGGCCGCGCTGCTGCGCTGCCAGTGGGGGGTGAGCCAGCGGTGCACCGGCTGCAGGGAGCCCCAGGCCTGATACAGGCCACCGATCAGGGCCTCGCACAGCTCCGCCCGCACGGTGGCCTCGCCGGCGCGGTCGCCCTGGGCCATCGGACCGATCAGGGCCACGCTGGCCACGCCACACTCCTGGCCCAGTTCCGCCAGCCAGCGGTCACTCACCAGCTGGCTGCGCAGGGCCGCGTGGCGGCCCACGCTGAGGCCGTGGTGGTGCTGACGCAGGTATTCGGAGGCCGCCAGCCTCAGCACGGCGTCGCCGAGGAACTCCAGCTGCTCGTGGTTGCGGGGCAGGCGGGCGGAGGTGTGGGTGAGGGCCTCATCCACCGGGGCCAGGGCCTCCGCCGTCGATCCGGGGCCGCCGGGGCCATCTGGATCGAGGCCAAGGGCGGCCAGAAAGGTCACCAGTTGGCGGCGGCGGTCGGGGGTCACGGCAACGGGATGGGGCGGGGCGGCGCAGGCCAGCCGAAGGGGTGAAAGCAGGGCGTAAGCCGGGTTCTGTTCCGGAGCCGGGCGAACCCTCGCTCCGGGGCGATCATCTGTCTGGGACCGCCGTCTCCGACGGCCTCGAGCGGCGCACTTGTGGCGGGACGGGTGTCATGGCCAACCGTTGTCCCTGGGCCTTGCTCCCAGCCGGGGTTTACCGAGCCAGCACCTCTCGATGCTGCTGGTGCGCTCTTACCGCACCTTTGCACCCTTGCCTGTGCACGGGGACAAGCCCCGGCCATCGGCGGTGTTTTTCTGTGGCACTCTCCTCGCGGTCACCCGCACTGGGCGTTACCCAGCAAGCCTGGCCATTGGGGAGCCCGGACTTTCCTCAACCGGGCGGACCGGCGGCCCGAAGACCGCTGCCCCCCGATCGCGATCACCTCGCCTGCTTTCACCCCCCATGATGCCTTTCGGTCCGGCGGCCAGGGCTGCGGACCCGGTGGGGTGGCGGTCGCATAATGGCGTCGCAGGGGGCTGTAGCTCAGCCGGATAGAGCGACGGTTTCCTAAACCGTAGGTCGTGGGTTCGAGTCCCGCCAGCCCCGTATGGCCCACGCGGTGAAGCCTCGAGCACCGCCCTTGGCAGTGGCCTCAGCGGCGCTTGAGGCTGCCCACCCACTCGCGCAGCTGCTCGGCCGCCACCTCGCGACCACCGAGGCCGAAGGCCACGGCGGCAGCCACGGCCAGCGACCCGAGCACCAGGCCAAAGGCCAGGCCCACGATGTTTGGAGCAACGCCGATCTGCTGCAGAGCCATGGCGCCGCTGAAGCCGATGATCGCCACCCGGGAGATCTGGCCCAGCAGAGGGGCCTGGTGCCCGCTGGAGCCGCTCACCAGGTGGTGGGCCAACTGAGCCAGGTAGAGGCCCACGGCGAACACCACCAGGCCCGAGAGAATCTGGCCGAACAGCAGCAGCAGACCCTCCACAACCAAGGCCAGGCCTGGCAGGTTGAGCACATCGGTGGCGGCCACGGCCGCGAACAGCACAACGCCCACCTGGGCCACCACTCCCAGCAGCTCAGAGGGACGCCGGCCGATGGGGTTGTCGCCGTCGCGGTTGAGCCCCTCCAGCCCCATCCAGGTGTAGAGGCGGTCGAAACCCACCCCGGCCAGCAGCCGACTCACCAGCTGGCCGATGAAGCGGCCCGCCACCACGCCCAGGGCCAGCACCAGTGCAGCGGTGAAGATCAGGGGCAGGGCCGAGAGGATGCTGTTCAGCATCGCCGTGGCCGGCGTGGAGATCGCCGGGATGGCCAGGGCGTCGAGGGCGGCGGTGGCAGTGGGAATCAGGATCAGCACATACACCACGGTGCCCACCAGCCAGGAGAGCTTGCGGCCTCCCTGCTTGGGATCAAGGCCGAAGCCGGCACCCACCTGGTCGATGCCGCTGGAGGCGAGCAGGTTGGCCACCAGCAGGCGCACCGTGCGGGCCAGGAACCAGCCCACGGCCGCAATCGCGGCGGCCTTGGCGATCTGGGGCAGGGCACCCAGGAAGCTGTCGAACAGGTTCACCACGGGGGTGACCTGGGAGCCCAGGTTGAGGGCGTTGAGGATCAGCGGCAGGAAGAACAGCAGCACCAGCCAGTACACAACCTCGGCCAGGGTGTGACCCACCTGGCCGACCAGGGCAACCGGCTGAGCGGCCTCGGCCGCCATGGTGTCGGGGGCGGCATCAGCAGCGGCCTCCGGGGCTGCAGCGGCAGCAGCCAGAGGCCCACTCTCCGGCTCGGGGGAGGGGCTGAGGCCCTGGGTCACGCGCCGCAGGGCAGCGCGGGCCAGGGAGGCCAGCAGCCAGCCCACCGCCGCCAGCACGGCGGCCGCGCCCAGCTGGGGCAGGAAGGCAAAGATCTGATTGAGGAACTGGTTGAGCGGCTCCGAAACGGTGGTGAGCTGCAGCACGTTCAGGGCCGCCACGATCGACAGCACCATCACCACCCAGAACACCACCCCGGAGAGCAGTCGGTCGAGCTGGGGCATCGAGCCGGAGCTGCCAGCGCCCACGGCACCGCTGATGCGACGGTCGAGCCCCGTGCGGCGCAGCAATCGCCGCACACCCCGGGCCAGCAGGGCGGCCACCACGTAGCCCAGCAACAGGATGCCGAGGGCACCGAGCAGATTGCCCACCAGGCCCAGCATCTGCGGCCCCACCAGAGCCTTGATCGGATCGGTCATCGGCACTCTGAGGAGGGGGATCGGGGCTGTCAACTTCAACCCTGTGCAGAGCGTCCCCAGATGTCAAGCAACGGCCGCGAATGGGACTTGTCGTAGCTGACGCTACCTATGGTGGCCTGTTGATTTCCACCACTGCCGCTAGCGTGGGGCCAACGTCGGGACCTCCATGACGCAACTGCATGATCTGCGCCTGCGCCTGTTGGTGCAGCAGGAAAGTGAGCGCATCGCCGACGGGCATCTCGACGAACTGGATCTCTCGGTGATGCAGGCCCGCTGCCTCTGCTGGCTGGCGCTGCTGGCCCAGGCCCACGAGGAGCAGGCCGGGGACGCCGAGCAACGCGGCGATACCGAGCAGGCCATGGGCTGGTTTGCCGATTCGATGCGGCTGAGAGATGTGATTCAGGTGGTGAGCACCATTGAGATCCCGATCCCCTCAGCCTGCGACGACAGTGACGACGACGCTGGAGCCGGCGACTGCAGCCAGGGAGACGGCCTGGCCGCCTGAACCCTCAAAGCGGCTGACCCTGGCCCTCGGTGCCATGATGGGCATTGACTTCCCTGGGGAGCGCGGTGCCCGAAGAGCCCTGCCAGTGCCCTGATTGCCAGCGGTTCTATCGGGAACATGACCGATTGATCCGCGAAAACCCCACCCTGCGCCAGCAGCAGGAGCTCAACTGGGCTGCCCTGCAGTCCTTCCGGACGCTGGCGGGCCGGGTGATGGATGAATTGCAGAAACAGGCCGATGCCGCTGAGGAGGCGGCCCCGGCTGCCGCCACCCCTCCCCCCTCAGACAGCGGCGGGGCTGCCGTGGCGCCTGAGCAGGCCCCGGAGCCGGATGCCTTCCAGCAGGCCCTGGCGGACCTGGAGAACATCAACGCCCACCTGTTCTCGATCGAGGCGCTGATGGAGCGCATCTTCGATGTGCGCATGCCGGATGAGGTGGAGCAGAAGTTCCGCGAGGTGGCTGGAGAGCTGGCCCCCGATCCGCTCAACGCCGATCGGCTGCGGCTCAACCGCCTGCTGCACCAGACCCCCGATCTGCCCGACCGGGGCTGATCGGGCAAGACCGGATCAGTCGGGCATCGCGTCGGTCTCGCAGGTGATCTTCACTGGGTAGGGCTTCACCTGCCAGATCTTGTCCGCGTAGTCCTGAATCGAGCGGTCGGAGGAGAAGAAGCCGCTGCGGGCGGTGTTGAGCAGGGCCATGCGGTTCCAGCGGGAACGGTCGGCCCAGGCCTCACCCACGCTCTGCTGAGCACCGAGGTAGTCGTCGAAGTCGGCCAGCACGAAGTAGGGATCCCGGCCGGTGAGGTTCTGCAGCAGCGGGCGGAACAGCTCTCCGTCGCCATTGCTGAAGTGCCCCTGCTCCACCAGGCGCAACACCTCGGCCAGTTCCGGCATGGAGCCGATCAGTTCCCAGGGGCGGTAGCCGCCACTGCGCAGTGCGGCGATCTCTGAGGTGGTCTTGCCGAACAGGAAGAAGTTGTCTTCTCCCACTTGCTCCCGGATCTCCACGTTGGCCCCATCGAGGGTGCCGATGGTGAGGGCGCCATTCATGGCGAACTTCATGTTGCCGGTGCCGGAGGCCTCCATGCCGGCGGTGGAGATCTGCTCGGAGAGGTCGGAGGCGGGGTAGACCCTCTCGCCCAGCTTCACGTTGTAATCCGCCAGGAAGATCACCCGCAGACGGCCCTCCATCTCGGGGTCCGAGTTGATCGTTTCGGCGATGCCGTTGATGAACCGGATGATCAGCTTGGCCATGTAATAGCCGGGAGCGGCCTTGCCACCGAAGATCACCGTGCGGGGCGGCAGATGGTCACCATCGCCGTGTTTGATGCGCAGGTACTGGGCGACCACCTGCAGCGCGTTGAGATGCTGGCGCTTGTACTCATGGATCCGCTTCACCTGCACGTCGAACAGGGAAGCCGGGTCGACCAGCACGCCGTTATGGCGATGGATGTAATGGCTGAGCTGGGTCTTCACGGCCAGCTTGGTGGCATCCCAGCGCTCCAGGAAGGCGCTGTCATCCACAAAGCCCTCCAGCCGCTTCAGCTGGCTGAGATCGCGCACCCAGCCTTCACCGATCGCCTCGTTGAGCAGATCGCTCAGCTGTGGATTGGAGAGCGCCATCCAGCGCCGGGGGGTGACGCCGTTGGTGACGTTGGTGAACTTCTCAGGCCAGAACGTGGCGAAGTCCGGAAAGAGGTCGGTGGTGACCAGCTGGCTGTGCAGGGCCGCCACGCCATTGACGTGATGGGAGGCCACCGTGGCCAGATTCGCCATCCGAACGGCCTTGCCGCCGTCCTCATCGATGATCGACATCCGCCTGAGCACGCCCTCATCGCCCGGGTAGCGCAGGCGCACCTGCTGCAGGAAACGGCGGTTGATCTCGAAGATCAGCTCCAGGTGCCGGGGCAGCAGCGAGCCGAACAGGTCCAGGCCCCACTTCTCGAGGGCCTCGGGCAGCAGGGTGTGGTTGGTGTAGGAGAGCGAGCGGCTGGTGATGTCCCAGGCGGTGTCCCAGGGCAGTTGCTTCTCATCGATCAGCAGCCGCATCAGTTCGGCCACCGCGATGGAGGGGTGGGTGTCGTTGAGCTGCACCGCCCAGTGATCGGGAAACTCCTCGATCGGCAGACCGCGGCCCTCCAGGCTGCGCAGCATGTCCTGCAGGGAGCAGCTCACAAAGAAGTGCTGCTGCTTGAGGCGCAGACGCCGGCCCTCGTCGGTGCCGTCATTGGGATAGAGCACCTTGGAGAGGGTTTCGCTGCCCACCTTCTCCTCCACGGCGCCGTAGTAATCGCCGATGTTGAAGGCGTAGAAGTCGAAGCTCTCGGTGGCATCGGCGCGCCACAGGCGCAGCCGGTTGCAGGTGTTCACCCGGTAGCCCAGCACCGGCACATCGTGGGGGATGCCGATGGCATGCTCGGCAGGAATCCAGCGCGACCGCTGCACGCCGTTGCTGTCGCGGTAGGTCTCGGTGCGGCCACCAAAGCCCACGAAGCAGGCCTGATCGGGCTGGGGCAACTCCCAGGGCCAGCCGGCCTTGAGCCACTTGTCGGTGACCTCCACCTGCCAACCATCGCGGATCAGCTGATCGAAGATGCCGAATTCGTAGCGGATGCCGTAGCCGGAGGCCGGGATCTCCAGCGAGGAGAGCGATTCGAGGAAGCAGGCGGCCAGGCGGCCCAGGCCGCCGTTGCCCAGCCCCGGCTCCTCCTCCACGTCCAGGATCTGGTGCAGATCGTCGATTCCGAAGCGCTTCAGGGCCTGGCTCGCCGCCTCCTCGATGCCCAGCATCAGCAGGTTGTTGCCCAGCTGCGGCCCGATCAGGAACTCGGCCGAGAGATAGGCCACCACCCGGGTGGGAGCCGCCCGCAGGGCCTCGAGGCCGGCCAGGTAGCGGGTCATCAGCCGGTCGCGCACGGCGTAGCTGAGGGCCACGTAGAGGTCGTGGCGGGTGGCGGTGGGGGCCAGCTTGCCGAGGCTGAAGAACAGGTGCCCGGTCATGCCGTCAAACAGGTCCTCCGGCCCGGAGCCGCTGCGGTCGGAGTCGGCGTAACAGCCCGGGGTGGGCAGGCGCAGAGGCCTGGGTTGGATGGTGGTCATGCCTCGGGTGTACTCCAGCGCCAGTTGGTGATCTCGGGGGCATCCATGCCATGGGTGTGGGCATGGGCGCGATTGGCCAGGATGGCGTTCTTCATCCGTTCCTTCACATGGGCGGCCCTTGAGCCGAGCCCGGTAACGCGATCAATCACGTCAATCACGAGATTGAAGCGATCGATCTGGTTGTTCATCGCCAGCTCCAGAGGCGTGTTGATGTTGCCTTTTTCCTTGTAACCACGCACGTGGAAGTTGGGGTGGTTGGTGCGGCGGTAGACCAGCCGGTGAATCAGCCAGGGATAGCCGTGGAAGTTGAAGATCACCGGCTTGTTCGTGGTGAACAGGCTGTCGAAATCCCGATCACTGAGGCCATGGGGATGTTCCGAGGGTTCGGTGAGAGCAAACAGCTTCACCACATTGAGCACCCTGATCTTCAACCTGGGGCACTCATGACGAAGGATCTGCACCGCCGCCAGGGTTTCCTTGGTGGGGATGTCGCCGGCGCAGGCCATCACCACATCGGGCTCATCGGGTTCAGTGCCGCTGTCATCGTTGCTGGCCCAGCTGAAGATGCTGATGCCCTTGGCCACGTGGGCACGGGCCTGCTCCAGGCTGAGGTACTGGAGGTGTTTCTGCTTGTCGGAAACGATGATGTTGCAGACGTTGGGCTCCACCAGGGCCTCTTCCGCCACCGCCAGCAGGGAGTTGGCATCGGCCGGCAGGTAGACGCGAACCACCTCGCCACTCTTGTTGCCGGCCAGATCGATGAAGCCCGGATCCTGGTGGGTGAAGCCGTTGTGATCCTGGCGCCACACCGTGGAGGAGATCAGGCAGTTCCAGGCGCCGATCGGGGCCCGCCAGGTGGCGTGGTGGATGCAGCTCTCCAGCCACTTGGCGTGCTGGTTGAACATCGAGGCGATCACATGGGCAAAGGCCTCGTAGGTGTGGAAGAAGCCGTAGCGGCCGGTGAGCAGGTAGCCCTCCATCATCCCCACCAGGGTGTGCTCCGAGAGCATCTCCACCACGCGGCCCTCGCGGGCCAGTTCGCTGCCGTTGAGGTCTTCGGGGAGGAGGTCTTCCATCCACACCTTCTTGCTCACCTCGTAGATCGCCTGCAGGCGGTTGGAGGCGGTTTCATCCGGGCCGAACACCCGCAGCGAATCGGGGTTGCGCGCAATGGAATCGCGCAGCAGGCAGCCCAGGGGCGCCGTGTTCTCGTGCTCAGTGGCTCCTGGCTGCTCCACCGGCACGGCATAGGCCTCCACCGGCGCCAGGCGCAGCTTGCGGCGCAGCTGGCCGCCATTGGCATGGGGGCTGGAGCCCATCCGCCTGGGGCCCACCGGCGCGAGAGCCTCGAGGTCGGGCCAGAGGCGGCCTTCACTGTCGAACAGCTCCTCAGGCCGGTAGCTGCGCATCCAGGCCTCCAGCATGGCCAGCTGCTGGGGATCGGTCTTGGGGGCGGCCAGGGGCACCTGGTGAGCCCTCCAGAAGTTCTCGATCTTCTTGTCGCCGAGGGCGGCGGGGCCGGTCCAGCCCTTGGGGGAGCGCAGCACGATCATCGGCCAGGCCGGGCGCACGGCCTCGCCGCTGGCCCGGCAGGTGGCGCGCACCTGCTGGATCGCATCGACGGCCTGGTCCATGGCCGCGGCCATGGCGGCGTGCATGGCGTGGGGCTCATGGCCCTCCACCAGGATCGGCTCCCAGCCGTAACCGCGCAGCAGGCTCACCAGCTCCTCGCGCGGGATGCGGGCCAGCAGGGTGGGGTTGGCGATCTTGTAGCCGTTGAGGTGCAGCACCGGCAGCACCGCCCCGTCCGAAATCGGGTTGAGGAATTTGTTGATGTGCCAGCTGGTGGCCAGCGGGCCGGTTTCGGCCTCGCCATCGCCCACGCAGGCCACGGCGATCAGCTCGGGGTTATCGAACACCGCGCCGCAGGCGTGCGAGAGCACGTAGCCCAGCTCGCCGCCCTCATGGATCGAGCCGGGGGTTTCCGGGGTGCAGTGGGAGCCGATGTGGCCCGGGAAGGAGAACTGCTTGAAGAAGCGCCGCATCCCCTCGCTGTCGCGGGAGATGTCGGGGTACACCTCGCTGTAGCTGCCATCGAGGTAGGTGGGGGCCAGCACGCCTGGGGCGCCGTGGCCTGGCCCAGAGAGGTAGAGCATGTCCAGGTCGCGCTCCCGGATCAGCCGGTTGGCATGGGCCCAGATGAAGGCCTGGCCTGGGCTCGACCCCCAGTGGCCCAGCAGCCGGTTCTTGATGTGCTCGGGCTGGAGGGGCTGCTGCAGCAGCGGATTGTCCTGCAGATAGATCATCCCCACCGCCAGATAGTTGGCGGCGCGCCACCAGCGATCGATCAGGGCCAGGTCCTGCTGGGAGGGCGTGGTGGAGGGAGGCGGCAGGCTGCTGGTGAGGCTCGGGATGGCGGTGGAGAGCAGTTCTCCCATCTCAGTCAGCCCAGAAACGGCATGTGCGGACGGTAGCGACCATGGCCACGGTGGAACGGCGCCGCTGGTTAGAGATCTGCGTCCGAACACCGGCGCCGACGACCCGATCGGCCCCAGCCGAACCTCTCCATGACCCTGCCAGCCCTGTTGCTCGCTGTCGACAGTCACCAGTCGGAGGTGGCCGAAACGCTGATTTCCGTTGGCGAATTCCTGGTGATCTTCGTGGCGGCTCGGGTGCTCGCTGAGCTGATGGTGCGCCTGCAGCTGCCCACGATCCTGGGCGAGCTGGTGGCTGGCGTTGTGATCGGCGTGTCGGGGCTGCACCTGATCGTGCCGCCGGACACCCAGGCCCAGCTGTCCGCATGGAGCCTTTCGGTGCTCGGCTCCCTCTCCGGCCTGGAGCCGGCCAGCGTGCAGGATCTCTACGCCGAAACCTTCCCCAACCTCAAGCAGGTGTCGGAGATCGGGCTCTACGCCCTGCTGTTCCTCACCGGCCTGGAGAGTGAGCTCGATGAGCTGGTGGCCGTGGGCGCCCAGGCCACCACCGTGGCGGTGACGGGCGTGGTGCTGCCCTTCGCCCTGGGCACGGCCGGCCTCTACTACTTCTTTGACGTGCCGTTGATTCCTGCCGTGTTCGCCGGAGCGGCCATGACGGCCACCTCGATCGGCATCACCGCCAGCGTGTTCGGGGAGCTCAAGTTCCTGCGCACCCGTGAGGGGCAGACGGTGATCGGCGCGGCCGTGCTCGATGACATCCTCGGCATCGTGATCCTGGCCGTGGTGGTGAGCCTGGCCGGAGGCGGCAGCTTCGAGCTGGCCCCGCTGCTGAAACTGGTGGTGGCCGCCGGGGTGTTCGTGGCTGCGGCGCTGTTCCTGAGCCGCACGGCCGCGCCTGCCTTTGACTGGGTACTGGATCGGCTCAAGGCTCCCGGCGAGGTGGTGGTGGCCGGTTTCGTGGTGCTCACCCTGTGCTGTTTCGCCGCCCAGGCGATCGGCCTGGAGGCGGCGCTGGGTGCCTTCGCGGCGGGCCTGATCCTCAGTGGCTCCAAGCACACCCATGCGATCCAGGGCACGGTGCAGCCGCTGGTGGCCCTGTTCGCCACGATCTTCTTCGTGCTGATCGGCACCGGCATGGATCTCTCGGTGCTCAACCCGATGAACCCCGAGAACCACGAGGGGCTGATCGTGGCCGCCTTCCTGCTGGTGGTGGCGATCCTGGGCAAGGTGGCGGCGGGCTGGAGCTACGTGAGCAAGGAGAAGACGAACCGGCTGGTGGTGGGGCTGGGGATGATGCCCCGCGGCGAGGTGGGACTGATCTTCCTGGGGCTCGGCAGCCAGGCCGGCCTGCTCACCAAGTCGCTGGAGGCGGCCATCCTGCTGATGGTGATCGGCACCACCTTCCTGGCCCCGATCCTGCTCAGACTGGTGCTCGGCGGCCAATCCGGAGGACCCGACCTTGACCCCCTCGCCGAAATCCCCACCTGATGCCGGTGTGTCGCTGCTGCGGCGCTGGGGCCTGAGCTGGGGCGGCTGGCGCGACAACCGCCGCGGCGAGTGGTGGTTGCTGGCCCAGTTGCTGCTGATCGCCGCCCACCTGCTGCCGCCCTGGCCGGCGCCTGGCTCCTGGGGCTATGCCTGGCCCTTGCCCCTGGCCCTGGGCGGCGCGGTGCTGTTCCTGGTGGGGATGGGGCTGGCCCTGCAGGGCTTCCTGAGCCTGGGCGCCAGCCTCTCGCCCCTGCCGGAGCCGATTCCGGGGGCGGCCCTGGTCACCAGCGGCGCCTACGGCCGCTGCCGCCACCCCCTCTACCAGGCGGTGCTGCTCTGCTCCCTGGGGGTGACGCTGGCCCTCGGCAGCCTGCTGCACCTGGGCCTGCTGCTGGCCCTCGGCGCGGTACTGGGCGGCAAGGCGCGGCGCGAGGAGCGGGCCCTGGCCAGCACCCACCCCGACTACGCCGCCTACCGGCACTCCACCGCAGCGATCATTCCTCGTCTTCCCTGGCTCGACTGGCGAGAGCTGTGAACAGCCCCCAGCCCACGGCGATCAGGCCGAGGCTGGAGGCCCAGCTGGGGCCCAGGGCCAGGCCCAGGCCGATCTCCGTGAGGGCACCCACGGCCACGGCCGCGGCCAGACTGAGCCCCACCAGCACCACCTGCTGCAGCAGGGGCGGCCAGCTGCCGGCCTCAAGGGCCTGCTCGAGCCTGGCCAGGGGCAGGCTGAGCGGCAGGTAAAGCGCCAGCGCCCAGAGGGCGATCCCCGGCAGCAGGGCGATCCAGTCGATGCTGGCGAGGGGCAAGGGTGAGCTCGCGGTGCTCCTTAGCATCGACCCTCCCTGCCGGCCGCTGCAGTGCCCGATCAGCCGATTGCCCAGCCCTGGACCCACCTGGGCCACCCGGTGCACGCCGTGGTGGCGGGGCCGGAGCGGCCGCTGGGGCCTGCGGTGCTGCTGGTGCACGGCTTCGGGGCCTCCACCGACCACTGGCGCTACAACATCCCGGCCCTGGCCCGCAGCCACGAGGTGCATGCCGTGGATCTGCTCGGCTTCGGCCGCAGCGCCAAGCCCGCCGGGCTGGCCTATGGCGGCGGACTCTGGCGCGATCAACTGGTGGCCTATGTGGCTGAGCGCATCGGCCGGCCCACGGTGCTGGTGGGCAATTCCCTCGGCGGCTTCGCCGCCCTGGCGGCGGCGGCGGCCCTCAAGGGCGAGGCCGCGCCGGGTCGCGAGCGGCCGGGGTGGTGCTGGTGAATGCCGCCGGCCCCTTCAGCGATGAGCAGGCCCCGCCGAAGGGCTGGGGCGCCATCACCCGCCAGACGATCGGCGGCGCCTTGCTGCGCAGCCCCGTGCTGCAGCGGCTGCTGTTCGAGAACCTGCGCCGCCCCGCCACGATCCGCCGCACCCTGAACCAGGTGTACATCGACCGCACCAACGTCGACGACGCCCTGGTGGAGGCGATCCGGCGGCCCTCCCTGGATCCGGGCGCCTTCGGCGTGTTCCGCACGGTGTTCGACATTCCCCGGGGCCAGCCCCTCGATGAGCTGTTCGCCGAGCTGCGCTGCCCGCTGCTGCTGCTCTGGGGCATCCGCGATCCCTGGATCAACGCGGTGGGGCGCCGCCAGGCCTTCCAGCGCCACGCGCCCGAGAGCACCACCGAGGTGGTGCTGGAGGCGGGGCACTGCCCCCACGACGAAGTGCCCGACCAGGTGAATGAAGCCCTGCTCAGCTGGCTGGCGGGGCTCAGCCAGCCACAGGAGCCACGCCTGGCAGACGGCCCCGCGCCAGTTGCTGCTTCGGATCGAACTGCCGCTTGAGGGCCTCGATCAGGGGCCGGGAGGGCGCATCGAGCCAGGCGGGCAGGCTGCTGCCGCTGGGCTGCCGCAGCAGGGTGAGCGCCCCTCCGGCCGCCTGGCAGTGGCGCCGCAGGCTCTCCACCCGGTGGGCCGGCACCGCGGCAGCGCTGCCCCAGGCGTAGCCAGGCCACTGCCGGCGCCCATCACCAGCTCCAGGCCGCCGAGGGCCCGTTGCTCCAGCAGCTCCGGCAGCCGGTCGGGCAGCACCCCCAGGCGCAGCAACCAGTCGGGCTCGGGGTCGCCCTGGCCGCAGCACTCCGCCGCGGCCAGGGCATCGGGCTCCAGGCAGCCGCAGCCCAGGCCTTCGCCGCCGGCCTTCGCCTCGATGCAGGCGATCTGCTCCTGGAGCGTCTGGGCACTGATGCTGGCCAGGCTCACCAGCAGGCTGGCCTCGCCGCCGCGGCGCTGCCAGTCGAGCCGCTCGGGGCTGAGGCTGGAGCCGAGCAGCCAGCGGCAGAAGCTGCCCAGGGCAGGCCTGGCCCCCTCAAGCCGCAGCCCCTGGCGGTGGGGCGGAATCGGCTGGGTGCGCAGGGTGACGGACGTGATCAGCGCCAGGGAGCCCCAGCTGCCGCAGAGGGGGCGCATCAGGTCGTAGCCGGCCACGTTCTTCACCACCTTGCCGCCGGCCCGGGCGGCCACGCCATCGCTGCGCAGCAGGTGGATGCCGATCAGCTGGTCGCGCACGCCCAGGTAGCGCTGGCGGTAGCCGCCGGCCTGGCCGCGGGCCACCAGGCCGCCGACGGAGCCGGAAGCCTCGCCGCCGGGGCCGCTGCCCCAGGGCCAGTCCACGGGTAACCACTGCCCGTGGTGGGCCAGAGCCTGCTGCACCTCCACCAGTGGTGTTCCGGCCTCCACGCTGATGGTGAAGTCGCCCGGGTTGTGCTCCAGGATCCGGTTCAGCTGCCGGCAGCTCAGCACCGTGTGGGGCTGCGCCACCGGCGGTCCCCAGTCGAGGCGGCTGCCGAGCCCGGCGGGCAGCCAGGTGACGTTGCGCCGGTGCAGGTCCTGCACCACGGCCTGCAGATCGCTGGGCTCGGGAGTCATCACGGCACGATGGTGCCATGAAGGTTGTGGTGCTCGACGACGACCCCACCGGATCCCAGACCGTGCACGGTTGTCTGCTGCTGCTGCGCTGGGATGTGGCGACGCTGCGGCGCGGCCTGCAGCACCCCTCACCACTGCTGTTCGTGCTGGCCGACAGCCGCGCCCTGGCCCCGGACGAGGCGGCCGTGAGGGTGGCAGAGATCTGCCGGGCCCTGCTCGAGGCGCTGAGGGCGGAGCAGGCCGAGGGGCGCTGCCGGCACTGGCTGGTGGTGAGCCGGGGCGACTCCACCCTGCGCAGCCATTTCCCTCTGGAATGCGAGGTGATCGCCCGGGAGCTGGCACCGCTGCTGAGCGCGCCGGGGGAGCGGGAGCCCGGAGGCTTCGATGCCACCCTGCTGGCACCGGCCTTCCTGCCGGGGGGGCGCACCACCGCAGGGGGAGTGCACCGCCTCTACGGCGTGCCGGTGCACACCACGCCCTTCGCCCGCGACGGCCTGTTCGGCTACAGCAGCAGCGACCTGGCGGCCTGGGTGGAGGAAAAGAGTGCGGGCCGGCTGCCGGCCAGGAGCGTGCAGCGGCTCGGCCTGGCGGAACTCGACGCGGCGGCGGCCTCGGCGGATGGCCTTGCGGCCCTCTGTGCCCGCCTGGCCGCGCTGCGCGGCAACCCGGTGGTGGTGGTGGATGCGGAGCGGCCGCAGCAGCTGGCGGCCCTGGGAGCCGCGGTGCGGCAGCTCACGGCTGCAGCGGCCAGCGAGCGCTGGGGGCGGCCGCGGCGGTTCCTGTGCCAGTGCGCCGCCAGCCTGCTGAACGGCCTGGTGCCGCTGCCCCCCCAGCCCCTGACACCCTCTGCCCTGGCGGGCCTGCGGCGCCGGGGGGCCCGCCGGCCCCCTGCCGGGGCTGGTGCTGGTGGGCTCCCACGTGCCCCTGGCCGATGCCCAGCTGGAGTCCCTGCTGCAGGAGCCCACCTGCCAGGCGGTGGAACTGCCGGTGCGCCGCCTGGCGCGGGTGCTGGAGGGGCCCCTGCCCGCTGAGCTGCTGGCCTCCCTGGAGGCCGACTGGCTGCAGCAGCTCGAGGCCGTGCTCCACAGCGGCCGCACGGCCGTGCTGCACACCAGCCGCGGCGAGCTGCGCTGCGCCAGTGCCGCCGAGCGCCAGCGACTGGGGCAGGGGCTGGCGGCCCTGATGGCCCGGCTGGCCGCCGCCCTTGTGCCGCAGCTGGGCTACGTGATCAGCAAGGGGGGCATCACCAGCTCGGCGCTGCTGCGCGACGGGCTGGCCCTGGAGGCCGTGGAGCTGCAGGGCCAGCTGCTGCCGGGGCTGTCGCTGGTGCTGCCGCCAGCCGAGGCGCCGCTGCCGCGGCTGCCCCTGCTCACCTTCCCAGGCAACCTCGGCGAGGCGGGCAGCCTGCGGCAGGCCTGGCTCTGGATGGAGGGCGCCCAGGCAGCGGACTGAAGCGAAACATCCGCCTGGGCCCCAGTCCGGTAAACCGGAGGAATTCCGTGCTCTGCTGCCGTGCCCCTGCCCGCCATGCTCCGGGCCCGGTTGGCTCGGCGGATCGCCTTCTGGATCTTTCTGAATTTCCTGGTGGTGGAGGCGCTGGTGCTGGTGCCCTCCGTGCTGCGCCAGGCCGACCGGCTCGGGGCGCAGCTGCGGCAGGTGAGCACCGCCAAGATCGATTGGCTGGTGGCCGAAGGCCAGGCGGGCTCATCGCCGCAGCTGCTGGCCGCGGTGCAGCGGCTGCGGAGCTCCTCGATGCTGCAGGACATCGAGGGTGCTGCGCTCTACCGGGCGTCCAGCGGGGAGAGGCTGGGCGGCTTCGGGGCACTGCCGCGGCTCTCAGGGGTCCAGGCCAGCCGGAATCGCATCGAGGGGCGCTGGTATCCGCTGCGCGGCAGCTACGACGCCGTGTGGGGGCCGGAAAGCCTGGGGGGCGACCATCTTCTGGTGATGCGCCACGAGGCCAGCAGCATCCGCGCAGGGCTGCTCAGCTACACCCTCAACATCACCCTGATCGTTCTGGGGATCGCGGCCTTCCTCACCCTGATCACCCTGGTGGTGATGCAGCGGCTGGTGATCGGTCGGATCGTGACCCTGCGGGATCGGCTGGTGCTGGCCGGGCGGGCCCTGGCCTCGGGCGCCACCAGCAACCCGGAAACCCTGCTGCTGCCCCTCGGGGCTGCCGATGAGGTGGGGGAGGTGGAGCAGGCCTTCAACCAGTCGTTTCTCACCACGGCAGCCGAAATGGAGCGCCGCCAGGTGGCCGAGCGCAGTGCCCAGCAGGAGCAGGAGCGGGCCGACCAGCTGCTGCTCAACATCCTGCCGCCGCCGATCGCAATGGAGATGAAGCGGGGACGGCGCACCATCGCCGAGACCCATGCCGATGTGAGCGTGCTGTTCGCCGACATCGAGGGGTTCACCGCCCTGGCGGCGCGGCTGCCCTGCCATGCCCTGGTGCAGCTGCTGAACCAGGTGTTCACCGCCTTCGATCAGCTCTGCGAACGCCATGGCCTGGAGAAGATCAAGACCATCGGCGACAACTACATGGTGGTGGGGGGCCTGCCCCTGCCCCGCGAGAACCACGCCGACGCCATCGCCGCCATGGCCCTGGACATGCAGGCCTGGATGCGCGACTTCCGCAGCCCGGAGGCCGAGGGCATGGCCCTGCGGATCGGCATGCACAGCGGCCCCGTGGTAGCCGGTGTGATCGGCACCAAGAAGTTCATCTACGACCTCTGGGGCGAAACGGTGAACATCGCCAGCCGCATGGAAAGCCATGGCCTCGCCGGCCGCATCCAGCTGAGCGAGGCCCTGGCCCGCAGGCTGGAGCCACGCTTCCAGGTGCAGCAGCGCGGGTCCCTGCTGGTGAAGGGGGTGGGGGCAATGACCACTTACTGGCTGGAGCCGCCGGCGCCGGCCGCCCCGGGCTCCGCCTGATCGGGGCTGGAACGCCGCGGGATCACCAGCCCCAGGCTGGCCAGGGCGAGGGCCGCCAGGCTGTTGGCGCTGTCCTGCAGCAAGGCCGCCGCCAGGAACGCCACCGACACCAGGGCGATCAACAGCGGTGCCAGCGGGTAGGCGGGCAGCCGGAAGGGGCGCTCCAGCTCGGGCTCCCGTTGCCGCAGCACCGCCAGGGCGGCGATGCCCACCAGGGGCAGGCACACATAGAGGAAGGCGGCCATGGCCAGCAGGTGCTCGAAGGATCCCGCCAGCACCAGGGCCATGGAGGCCGCCAGGCTGAGACCGAGGGCGCCTGTGGGGGTGCCGCCTGGGTTCACGCCCTGGGCCAGAGCCGGGAAGAGGCCATCGCGGCTGAGGCCGTAGAGGATGCGCGGCGCGGCCATCACCACGGTGTTGATCAGCCCGAGCAGGGCCACCAGGGCCACCGCCGTGATCACCTGGCCGCCGATCGCACCGCCCAACAGCTGGGCCGCCGTGGTGGCCGGCAGGCTGGAGGCGGCCAGCTGCTGCGGTGTGAGCACATGCAGCAGGGCCCCGTTGATCAGCAGGTAGAGCACCAGCACAGCCAGCACGCCGCCGATCAGGGAGCGGGGCAGGTCGTTGGCGGGATCGGTGAACTCCTCGGAGAAGTAGATCGGACTGGCCCAGCCGTCGTAGGTGGTGATCACCGGCTGCAGGGCCATGAGGGCCACCAGGCCGAGGTTGCCCCAGGCCAGGGGCTCGCCCGCGCCGGCGCTGGTGTAGACGCTGGTGGAGTCCAGCGGCGGCAGCAGGTAGCAGGCCGCCACCAGGCCCAGGAAGGCCACCGCCTTGGCCAGGCTGAGCAGCTCCTGGCTGGCGCTGCCGGCCCGCACCCCGCGCCACTGGATCAGGCCGAACAGGGCAATGGTGAGCAGGCCGATCAGGCGCTCGGACAGGCCGGCAGCGGGCAACAGCTGCAGCACCACTTCGCCCGTGGTGGTGGCCACCCAGGCCAGGCCGATGCAGTGGGCGAGCCAGTCGGTCCAGCCCACCAAGCCGCCGGCCCGGGCCCCGAAGGCCCGCTCGGCGTACACATACCAGCCGCCGGCGCGGGGCAGGCTGCTGGCCAGCTCGGCCACGCAGAGAGCGCCGAGCACCGCGTAGAGGCCACCCAGCAGCCAGGCCGCGAGGATCAGCCAGGGATCGAGCAGCTGGGCCGCCACGATGCCGGGGGTGCGCAGGATGCCGGCCCCGATCGTGCCCCCCACGGCGCCGGCAAGGCCAAAGCCGAGCCCCAGCACCTGCTGCAGCCGGCCCGGAGAGGGCGTGCTCATCGGGCCATCAGTACAGCGACTCGCAGATCGGCGTGGGGGTGAGCTTCATCAACGACCACAGGGCCTCGTACTGGCCTGCCGTGATCACCAGCTCCTGCTCCATGAGCTCGGCCATGGGGGTGCCCGGGGCGGCGGTGGCACCCAGCTTCTGATTGATCAGGGCCAACCCCTCGCACATCGTCTCGATGTCGGGGTTCAGGGGTTGGCGGGCCCTGGCGGCCTGGGGCTGCAGCACCAGGGGCAGCGCCACCACCAGCAGGGTCGTCAGAGCCCTGATCAGCGGCGTTGAAGACCGGGGTGGATGGGGCATGGAACAGACCACACGGCAGGACCGCTTGGGGCGACGGCCATCATGGGCGGGCAAGGCGGGCGGTGCAGCCTCAAACCCAGGTTCGGCGCGCGGAATCACAGCCGATACCATGGGCCAAGTGCTTGGGCAGGTCTGCGATGAAAAGACTTTCCGGCCCATTGCGCAGAGCCTTGATCTATGGCCTGGTCAGCTACTCAGGCCTTGTTCTGATCAACAACTCAGAACTGAATCTGCCCAACATGTGGGTGGCCTACCTGCCGATGTTCATCGGCGTCTATGTGCTCACGCTGTGGCTTGATCGCAAGTTCGGGGATTGATCCCGTCCAGCCACGTCCACCTTGCCCCCTGCTGCGGCTGGCTGACCGTCAAGAGAGCACAACCCTGGACGGCGCACTGGAAATCGTCAGCCTGGCCGGCACGCTCTCTGCCGATGGAGCCCATCTGCACATCGCTATCGCCGACAACACCGGAGCGGTGATCGGCGGCCATCTGGCCCCCGGTTCGCTGGTGCGCACCACCGCCGAGCTGCTGGTGGGGCTGCTGCCGCAGTGGCAGTTCCGGCGAGAGCTGGATCCAGCGACGGGTTACGCCGAACTGCAGATCCATCGGCACCCAAACGGCCACAACGTGTGAGCCCAACGCAGGGCCTGGCCATACTCAGGTTCCAGGCTGCACCTGCCATGCCGAGACCTCTGGGCCGTGCCCCCCTGACCATGGCGTTGATCAGCAGCGCACTGGCTGCAGCGGTTCTGGCCCCGGCGGTCCTGGCTCCCGCAGCCCTGGCCGAGGCCTGGAAGCGCTGCGCCTACAACGACCAGCCGATCGGTTGCCGTGACAGCCACTCCGCCGATGGCACGGTGCGCATTGTCTGGGAGGACGGTATGGCGATGACCTACCGGCTGGTGAAGGAGGGCTTCCCCCTTTCGACGCTGCGGGATTCCCTCGGCGGCACCTGGGAGCGGCGCGTGTTTGTGCAGGGCAACGCCGAGTTCACCAACCCGGCCAACGGCAACCGGATCTTCGTGCCGCTGCGCTGAGCCTTGGGTGATCGACGTGCCGAAGCCCGATCCCCGGGGCTGCAGGTGTGGAACGGCTGATGGAGACACCGAATGGCTTCCACCACTACCAAGCCCCTGGAGAGCCATGGATACGTTGAAGCTGTAGGCGTGGGGGGCGATGGCACCGGAACGCTTCTTTCTGGAACTGGAGCCCCCCGCCTGTGCGCTGGCGGACTGGCCCCATGTGGTGATCGTGGGCGGCGGCTTTGCCGGGCTCAAGGCCTGCCACGCCCTGGCCGGCAAGCCCGTGCGGGTGACGCTGATCGACAAGCGCAACTTCAACCTGTTTCAGCCGCTGCTGTATCAGGTGGCCTCGGGGCTGGTGTCTGAGGCGGATGTGGCCTCCCCCCTGCGCCAGATGGTGGGCCAGGCCCCGAACATCCAGGTGCTGCTGGGGGAGGTGGTGGACATCGACCCCGAGGCCAAGGAGGTGGTGTTCAACGACCACCGCTACGGCTACGACCATCTGATCCTGGCCAGCGGCTCCGGCAGCACCTATTTCGGCCGCGAGGAGTGGCGGCCCCTGGCGCCGCCGATGAAGATCCTCGAGCACGCCGATGAGATCCGCCGCCGTCTGCTGATGGCCCTGGAGGAGGCGGAGCAGACGCTCGATCCCGAGCGCCGCCGCTTCCTCCAGACCGTGGTGGTGGTGGGCGCCGGCCCCGCCGGCTGTGAGCTGGCCGGCTCCCTGATCGAGCTGATGCACCGCGCCATCCGCCGGGATTTCAAGCAGCTCAACCCCGACCTCTGCCGGGTGGTGCTGGTGGATCCGGTGGAGCGGGTGCTGCCCACGATGCACCCGAAGCTGTCCGCCGCCGCGGCGGGCTACCTGCAGCAGGCCGGCGTGGAGGTGCGGCTGCACACGAAGGTGGAGGCGATCGCCCCCGGGTTGGTGAGCCTGCAGGGGGCCGATGGCCTGCAGCAGCTCGAGGCCGCCACCATCTGCTGGACCGCCGGCGTGCGGGCCTCCCGGCTGGGCGCTCTGCTGGCCGATCGCACGGGATGCCCCGTGGACCGCGGTGGGCGGCTGCTGGTGGAGCCCGACTTCTCGGTGCCGGGCCACCCTGAGATCCACGCCATCGGTGACCTCTGCGCCTACCTGCACACCACTGACGGCAAACCCCTGCCCGGCATGGCCGGCCCCGCCGTGCAGATGGGCAGCTGGGTGGCGGCCCACATCCTGGCTGGGCGGGAAGGCCGCAGCCTCGCCCCCTTCCGCTTCACCGACCTGGGCAGCATGGCGGTGATCGGCCCCTGGTATGCGGTGGCCGACCTAAGAGGCCTGCACATCACGGGCTTGGCGGGGTGGGTCTTCTGGGCGCTGGCCCACCTGGCCTTCATCCCTGACACGGAGAACCGCGTCACCCTGTTCACCAAGTGGATGTGGCAGATCGCCACCCGCCAGCGCACCGCCCTGCTGATCACCGGCCGGCCGGATCAACACCTGGGCGTGGATGTGGGGCTGTTCCGGGCCGAACGGCACGCCGCCCCCGAGACCCCTGCCGAGGAGCAGGATTCGGAACCCCTGGCAGCCTGAGCGAACGTCTTGTGGAGGCCTGAACCCCCGTGCTGCTGACCATCGCCACAGCGATTGCCCTCAAGCTGCTCAGCCTTGGGGCCCCGCTGCTGGGCGCCCAGACGTCGGCGCTGCCCCTGCCCTGCCCCAGCGACGCCGGCTGGGAGCTGGTGCGGGAGCTGGAGTTGCCCCGCCGCGGCAGGGCCTCAGAGCCGATCGGCGGTTTCTCCGCCCTGCTGCTGGATGGGCCGGCGGACCGACTCTGGCTGCTCAGCGATCTGCCCCAGGGCTCAATCGGCATCTGGAGCGGGCTGGAGGCAGCCCTGGCCGGCGCTGCCCCGCTGCGGCTGGAGCGCACCGTGCCGCTGCGCAGCGGCCTCGGCCAGACGCTGCCGCCGAAGATCGATGCTGAGGGGATGGTGCGGCTGGGTGGGCAGCTGTGGGTGGCCAGCGAGGGCCGCCGCGACGGCCCATTGCCGGCCCAGCTGCTGCGTTTCGAGGCCAGCAGCGGACTGCTGCTGCAGGCGCTGGAGCTGCCCTCCGCCTGGCAACCAGGCCAGGGACGCGGACTGGGCAGCAACGCCGGGCCGGAGTCGCTGGCCCTGCTCGACGCAGTGGACGGCAAGCCTGCACTGCTGATGGCCGCCGAGCAGCCCCTGCTGCAGGATCCCCCCCGCCAGGTGCGGCTGCTGCGCTGGGGCTGGCGCGCTGATCAGGATCCCCGCGTCGACGCGCCCGAGGCCCTGGAGCAGGGGTCGCTGCTGCTGCCGTCCGGCGACGGCTGGGGGCTCACCGAGCTGCTGGTGCTTGATTCGGGCCAACTGCTGGCGCTGCTGCGGCGCTTCGAGCCGCCCTTCAGCTGGCAGATTCAACTGGCGCTTTATCCCCTGCCGGCAGCCACTGATGAAGCCGCGGCGCCGCCGCTGGCGCAATGGGATCTGATCGCCGCCGGCCTCAGTCCCGACAACTGGGAGGGCCTGATTCCCGGCCCGCCGCTGGCCGACGGCCGGCCGACGCTGCTGCTGCTGAGCGACGACAACCTCAATCCCCTGCAGGCCAACCGCCTGGCCCAACTGGCACCGCTGCACCCGCAGCCCCCTGCCGCCCAGGAGTGGCAGACCGATCAGCCTGGTGCTGACTGTGCCTCCAACGCAGGCGCAGGGTCGAGAACCCTGGCGGGCTGAGAAGACAACGTCTTGAGCGCCCCACAGAGCTAGGTGCATCACATTTAACCTGGCCTTAACCGGGCAAGGTCCATTGGTTGAGCTCCTGATTGCCGCTGCCGCCAGTGTTGGGGTTGCCGTGTCCATGGGAGATGGACACTGCGATCTGCAACCCAGGCTGTTGGGGGGTTGGGAAGCGGCTGCGGCGAATGTGTTCCTCTGCCCGGACGCCATTGAGCGCGAGGGGGCGGATCCGGAGGTGGTGCTCAGGCACGAACTGATCCATGTGATTCAGGACCGGGTGCCCGGCCCGCTGATTCCCGAACCGCTGCTCACCGTGCTGACCCGTGATCGGGTGCCCTCCGGGGAAGCGCTGCTGGTGCTGGTGGGGGAAGAGGACAGCCAGCGCGAGTTCGAATGCCGAGTACTCACCGAACTGCTCTCATCCGAAGCTGTGGCGGACTGGTTGGAGCGCACCGCAGAACCCCAGTTGAATGAGGTGGGGCTGCAGCAGCTCTAGCCATGGGTGACCTGCGGTGCTCAGCTGGAGCCTTGTCCAAGCCAGCAGGCTAAAGCTGCGGCACAAGTCACAACTTGGTGGGTACTGCCATTCTGGGGCCGCGAACAATCAAGGAACTCTTGGGTCATCAGGATGTGAGAACCACCATGATCTATACACATGTGCTCAACCTTAGGCCCCTTGGCTCCGCAGCCCGGCAGACAGAGTGTAGCCAATTGAACAGACGGTTTGCAGACCCGTGAACCACAGCTAAGATTTAGTGAGCCACCCTGAAATCGCAAGGGGCAAAAGGATTTTTGGAGGTCCGGCAAGCACTGCTCTCGATGGTTATCGGAAAGAGCAGGGCTGATGGCTGTGGTTCACGGAACCATCCAATGACTAGTTGATTTGTCCGCGTTTTTACGGTTGTGTGAGGTGCGTAGACTATTTGCGCGGCAAACCAACTATCGCTAGAGCCGACACCGCCTGCTAGCCGAACGACGTTCGGTAGAACGGCGGTGCGGCTCAGCTCCAAGTTCGCCATCAAAGACATGAATACGAATCCTATCTCCGTAATCGATGCCGCCGCTCGATTGGAAGTCGAGAAATACAACGTATTCAAGATTCTTAAACGTCTTGGGATTGAGACGTTCACGGAACGCAGCTCCGATCCGAATCACAAAGGACAGGCGATTGCTTACATCACGCAAGACGATTTCGGTGTATTGCAACAAGAAGTCATCTCAAGGAGCCTATCGGGGAGCGTTTCCGATTCCGACGACGACTACGCCAACCTTCAAGGAGGCTACGGCTTCTTCTACGTGATTCAGCTAGAACCCGAACACGACCCAGGGCGATTTAAGGTTGGTTTCGCGGTCAGCATCCCAGAACGCCTCCGCTCGCACCGTTGTTCTGCGCCGTTTGCGGTTGTCATCAAGTCATGGCCATGCAAACGTGTTTGGGAGCGCACTGCGATCGATTGTGTTACAGTTGAATGCGATCAACTACATACCGAAGTCTTCCGAACCGAAGACCTTGATGCAGTAATTGGTAAATGCGAGCAGTTCTTTGGGCTCATGCCGACGTTCGAGAATGGCACACTCGATGGCGGCGCAGATGGCGAACAATCGCATGCACTGGAGCCGGCGGCCGGGTCGGATTCCAATGGAGAGTCATCACCGCCGGCCCAGTGATGCGTACGTTATGTGCATTGAAAACCAAACTCCTCAATGTCTTGAAAAATGAGCTTTCAAATTGAAGTACCTACTCAAGAGGGTGTAGAGACACTCCAAATAGAGGTCGGTTCTTCGGTGGTCATTGTCGGAGCCAATGGATCTGGAAAGACACGCCTCGCATCTTATGTTGAAGATCAGCTTGGCGAAAGATCGCACCGAATCGCAGCCCACCGAGCCCTATCTTTAAATCCATCGGTAGCAAAAGTAAGCGAACGCGAGGCTAGGCTTGGGCTAAGAACAGGCTATAGCGGCGAAGGCGCAAATATAAATTATAGAAAAAATCATCGATGGAAGGGCGGCAGTGCGCCCGTTGCGCTACTCAATGACTTCGACTTCTTGCTTCAGTCGTTATTTGCGGAGCAGACGAATACCTCATTAGAAACACATAAGAGCTTAAGAGCAGGGGGAACCATTGACGCTAAAGCGACGAGGTTCGAGATCTTGAAACAAGTATGGGAATCGCTGCTTACGCACAAAGAGCTCCATATCAGCGGAGATGACATTCAAGTATCAACGCGAGGCAATAACAGCCTTTACTCTGCATCGGAAATGAGCGATGGCGAGAGAGCCGTTTTTTATATGCTCGGCCAATCGCTGGTTGCAGAGCCTAGTTCGCTCTTGATTTTTGATGAGCCAGAACTTCATGTCCACAAATCAATAATGTCGAAGCTATGGGATGAGCTCGAATCGATCCGACCCGACTGTGGCTTTATGTTTATTACGCATGACATAGACTTTGCCTGCTCACGAATTGCAGAGAAGTATGTTATCCAGGCCTACCTGCCCACACCCTCTTGGGAGATCAGCCCTATTCCCAAGGATAGTGGTTTTGACGAGACCATCACAACGCTGATACTTGGCAGTCGAAAACCCATTCTATTTGTTGAGGGAAATGCAAACAGTCTTGATATCGCTACCTATAGGCGGTCCTACCCCGAATGGACAGTCATCCCAAGAGGTTCGTGCGAGCAAGTAATACATTCGGTTGTCACTTTGCGCGAAAATTCTGAACTAACTCGGGTCTTCTGCGCTGGAATTGTAGATTCAGACGACTACAGTGAGAACGATAGTGAGCATTTGTCAACGCTGGGAATCCAAATGCTGCCTGTCTCGGAAATCGAAAATATCTTTGTACATCCATCCGTAGCACGTGCAATATTATTAGCCGAGGGCTTTACAGGTAAACCGCTGGAGGACAAGCTACAAGAATTCTGCGATGCAATTATTGCTAGCCTCAGCGTAGAGAATATTGAAAGATCTGTACTCCGTTTCTGCCGACGGAGGATAGACCGTGCACTCAAAAAGGTCGATTTATCAGACGCTCGTACCCCTTCCCAGCTTGACGACCTGCTTCGTCAGGAAATTTCAAATCTGAATTTCGAACAGCTATCAGCCTACGCACAAAGTGAAATTAACCAATCTAAAGCTGCAAAGGACTTGGTCAAACTCTTGTCCATATATGACAACAAAGGAATGCTTGCTATTGCCTCAAGCCATCTAAGGGGCACCAGGCGATCTGAATTTGAGCATTGGCTAATTCGCCTGTTGAATAATCAGGCTTCTCCTCCAGTTATTGAGGAAATCAAGAGATTGCTGCCTAGAATAGATCCACCGCCTGAGATACTGCCAAGCACATAACATCCAGATACAGAAGGCGGGAGCCGAGGCTTGTTATTATGCGTAGTTTCCTGCCCGCTTCTGATCTAGAGCGCTAGGCGGATTCGATAATAACGCAGATCGACTAACATCTCACTTAAGAGAAAGAAAGAATGAAACTCGCGGCAAAGATCGTAACCTGGCTTATTGCACTGTTCTATTCGTACGGCGCTGCAGTCCATGTGTTCAATATTCTGGGGGTCTCCGGCTTCGACTGGAGCGCAGCACCATTGAAGTGGCAAGTCCTTGACATACTGTACCTGGTCATCGACCTTCTCGTCTTCGTGGGGCTAGTACTTGGCTGGAAAATAGGATTCGCTGCCTTCTATGTTGCAGCAATTAGCCAGATCTTTCTGTATACAGTATTTCGAGATTGGATAGTCGACGTTCCAGCGGGCTTTACAGTAAGCGAAGCGCAACAGGGCTACCTGACTGCTTTGGTGATCTTTCATTGCATGACCGTCATTCTCTTCACATCGGCGCTGTGGATTCGAAGCAAGCCGGTTCAATGACTAACTTGTTTCAATCGGAACAAGTTCCGCCTAACAAGCGCAGGCAACCAGATGCCAGCAAAGCTGGCGCCGCCGGTGCGAAGCGCCATGCACAACCCTCAAACCAAGTGATCAATGGAAAAAGTTACTGGCATTGGTGGTGTGTTCTTTCGCGCCACCAACCCCGAGAAACTTTCGGAATGGTATAGGGTGCACTTGGGAGTGAACCCAATTCCATCAAACGAAATCCAGCTTCCCTGGATACAGGAGGAAGGGCCGACAATCGTTGCCCCCTTTGAGCGGGATACAGACTATTTCGGCAAAGAAACTCAAGCCTGGATGATCAATTTTCGCGTACGCGACTTAGCCAAGATCGTTGCGCAACTCCGCCAAGCTGGGGTTGAAGTTTCTACGGATCATCAAGAAATGCCCATGGGCAAGTTTGCCAGATTGCATGATCCAGAGGGGAATCCCATTGAACTTTGGGAACCAAGGCGCTAGCCACCAATGCCAGGTGGTTGTTGCCCAGAGTCTCCTCACGTGGTGGCGATTCCTCTGCTACCCCATGGTTTGTCTCATCTGATCTCCCCACCCCCCATCCCATCGCCATGCCCACCACCGGTCTGCAGCGCCTGCTGGACGCTGCGCTGAGGCGCGGTCCCAATCGGCCGGCGTTGTTGGCCCCGAGCCCTCCCCTGACCTATCGCGCCCTGGAGGATGGTGCTGCCTGGTGGCTGGAGGCCTGTGGGCCGAGGGCATCCGGCCGGGTGAGCGGGTGGCCTGGCGACTCCCCAACGGCCCCGAAGCCGTGCTGATCTCCCTGGCCTGCTACCGGATCGGGGCGATCTCTGTGCCGATCAATGCGCGGCTCACGGAGGAAGAGGTGAAGGCGATGCTGGCGCGCATCGAACCCGGGGCTGTGGTGCTGCCCGCCGAGCAGGCTGAGCACGCGGCTGCCCTGGGCCCGCCGGCACTCCCCTGGCCGGCCCTGCTCGGCGCAGCACCGATCGATCCGGTGCAGGATCTGCCGGAAGACCATCCGGCCCTGATCCTGTTCACCTCCGGCAGCACCGGCCAGCCCAAGGGGGTGGTGCACTCCCACCGCGGCTGCCTGGCCGCGATCGACACCTGCCGCCTGGCGCTTGATCTGCAGGCCGACGACGTGGTGCTCGTGGGCAAGCCCCTCAGCCATGCGGGCGGCCTGCAGACCCAGCTGCTGCCCAGCCTGCGCGCCGGTGCCCAGGTGTTGCTGGCGACGCGGCCTTCAGCGGCGACAGCCGCAGCCCTGATCCAGCAGCACGGGGTGAGTGAGTTCGGTCTGCTGGCCAGTGATCTGCTCGACTTCGTGGACCATCTCGAGACCCGGCAGCTGGCCCTTCCCTCCCTGCGCCGGGTGATCGGTTCGGGCGACACCGTGCCCATGGAGTTGCAGAAGCGCTTCCGCGAGCTGTTCGGCTGGCCGGTGCTTGAGGGCTGCGGCATGACGGAGGTGGGTGGCTACTACGCCATGCACCCGATCCATGGCGAGCGCAAGCCAGGCTCGATCGGACGTCCCACCCCCGGCACGGACCTGCGGATCCTGCCGGAATCGGGCAGCACCGAGGTGGCAGAAGGCGGGATCGGGGAGTTCGCCGTGCGCACGGCCTCAGCCACGATCGGCTACTGGAAGGATGCCAAGGCCACCGAGGCCCTGTTTCGGGACGGTTGGTTGATGACAGGTGATCTGGGCCGTCGTGATGCCGATGGCACGCTCTGGTTCTGCGGGCGGCGCAAGCTGCTGATCGTGCGGCGCGGCTCGAATATCGCCCCGGCGGAGATCGAGGAACTGCTCGATGCCCATCCGGCGGTGCATGCTGCCGTGGTGGTGGGCATACCCCACCGCCGCGACGGTGCCGTGCCGGTGGCCTGGATCCAGCCCCAGCCAGGCGCTCCCGCCCCGAAGGAGAACGTGTTGCTCACCTATCTGGCCCAACACCTGGCCGCCTACAAGCTGCCGGCGCACGTGCTGCTTACCGCCGAACTCCCCCGCAACTGCACCGGCAAGGTCGACCGCAGGCAACTGCGTGAGCAGGCCCTCGCCCGGCTGGCGGGGGAGGGGCAACCCCTCCCCGTTCCCCATCCAGAAGGCTGAAGTCCATGCACCTCGCGATTGTTGCTCTGATGGTGGTCTGCCTGGTGGATGTGATGGGGCAGGGGATCGCCTTTCCCATCTTCGATGCCCTGCTGTTGAAGCCAGACTCCAGCTTCCTGGCCGCCGGCAGCCCGCCAGGCCAGGGTGCCTTCCTCTACGGCGTTGCCATCGGCACCTTCTTCCTTACCTGGTTTTTCGGCTCCATTTACATCTCCCGCCTGTCCGACAGCATCGGCCGCAGGCTGGGCATCCTCATCTGCCTGCTGGGGTCGATCGCGGGCTATGGGCTGGCGGCGGCGGCGATCCCGCTGCACAGCTACCCGCTGCTGGTGGCCTCCAGGGCCATCACAGGATTCACCGCCGGCACCCAGCCGATCGCAGCCGCCGCGATGATCGACCTGGCCTCCAATCAGAAAGAGAGCACCCGCAACCTGGGCCTGGCGACGGTGGGGGTGAGCATCGGCCTGGTGCTCGGGCCGATCATCGGCGGTGTGTTCTCCGATCCGGCCATCCTGGGTGGCCTGGCCTCTCCCCAGTTGCCCTTTGTGGTGGGGGGGATCCTGTGCCTGTTCGCCCTGGGGCTCGTGGTGCTCGGCTTCCGGGACGTGGTCACGGAGCGGGTCCCGCTGGAGCTGAGCCCCCTGGCGATCTCCCGCCTGCTCACTCACGCGCTCGAGCGCCGCAGCGTGCTGCGCATCACGGCGGTCTACTTCCCCTACATGCTCTGCTTCATGACGTTCTACGTGTTCGCCGCTGCCGATCTCACGGCCCGCTTCGGCTATGGCGCCCAGGCGGCCAGCATCGGCATGGTGTTGCTCGGCATCGGGCTGGCGCTGGCCAGCGGTGTTCTGGTGGCGCCGCTGAACGCCCGCCTCTCCCAGCGCACGATCATGGCGCTGGTGGCGGTGCTGCTCTGCGGGGTGATCACGGCATTTCTGCTGGTTCCTTCCGGACCACTGGCCCTGGCACTGTTGCTGCCGGCCGGAGCGCTGCATGGCATCGGCTATCCCACACTGCTCACCGGTTATTCGCAGGCCGCCTCCACCGACGAGCAGGGCTGGGTGATGGGCTTCTCCACGGCGTTGTTCACCCTGGCGGCGGCGATCGTGTCGTTCCTCGGGGGTCAGCTCAGTGCTTCGGGACCGGCGGAGCCGTTCCAGTTCGCGGTGGTCTGCGGCGTCGTGGCCACCGTTGCCACCCTGCTGATCTGGCGGCGTCAGCCGCGGGCAGAAGGCGCGAAGCCATGAGCATCACCCCCCCCGCAGCCGCACCGACAGATGCATCTGCGGGCTGCCAGGGCTGATCGGCACTTCCTTCACCGTGAGGTAAGGCTGGGCCTTCACCAGTTCGCTCAGTTTGCGGAAGCCGTAGCTGCGCGCGTCGAACGACGGATCGTGCTTCTGCAGCAGGCTGCCCACCATGCCCAGGGGGGCCCAGCCGTCGTCCTGGGTGACGGCCGCGATCGCCTCACTGAGGAAGGGCTTGAGCGGGGGGACGCCGTCGTGGTCATGGCCGGCGCCGCCGCCACCGGAGCTGGGCCGGCCGCTGCCGCGTTTGAGCAGGTCGATGTAGAGAAAGCGGTCGCAGGCAGCCACGAAGGCCTTCGGCGTCTTGCGCTCCCCGAAGCCGATCACCAGCAGCCCCTGTTCCCGGATCCTGGTGGCCAGGCGGGTGAAGTCGCTGTCAGACGACACCAGACAGAAACCCTCCACCCGGCCGCCGTGCAGCAGATCCATCGCATCGATGATCAGGGCCGAATCGGTGGCGTTCTTGCCGGTGGTGTAGCTGAACTGCTGCACCGGCACGATCGCGTGCACATTCAGCACCTCCTTCCAGCTGCCCAGCTGGGGTGTGGTCCAGTCGCCGTAGGCGCGCTTCACGGTGGCGGTTCCCACCTGGGCGATCTCCGCCAGCAGGTCGCTGATCACGGCGGCCTGGGCATTGTCGGAATCGATCAGCACCGCCAGATTCGGTGCCTCCCGGGTCATCGGGGTTCTGCAGCGGCGGCGCTGCCCCCGGCCCGCCAGCTGCGATCGAGCAGCTGGATCGGATGCAGCACCGGCAGCGCGGCGGCGGCCTCACCATCGAGGTGGCGGCGCAGCTGCATGGTGCAACCGATGTTGGCGCTCGCCACCAGGGCCGCTCCGGTGCCGGCCAGATCGGCGGCCTTGATGCGGCCCAGCTCGGCAGCCTCCTCCGGTTGCACCAGGTTGTAGATGCCGGCACTGCCGCAGCACACGCCGGCCTCGAAGGCCTCGCTGAGCGTCAGGTGGGGGATGGCGCGCAGGAGATCCCGCGGCTCACTGTGCAGGCCCTGGCCGTGGATCATGTGGCAGGCGTCATGGAAGGCCACCGGCAGCGGCCGCTCAGCGTTGGCGGTGCTGCCATCGGCGTGGGGCAGGGCCTGCAGTTGTTGACGGAACCCCTCGCTGAGGCCGAGCCGGACCAGAAATTCATGGATGTCGGCCACCGGCGCCGGGAAGCCGCGGCTGGCCAGGTGGTCGTAGGCCTTCATGGTGTGGCCGCAGCCGGAGGCCGCCACCAGCACCGCATCCAGCGGCTCAGGCCCAGCAGGGCGGCCCGGGCCCACCACGGCGCGGAAGCTCTGCACCAGCGCATCAGCCAGCTGGCGGGTGTGCTCCTCTTCCCCCTGGTGGTGGGTCACAGCGCCGCAGCAGCCCTGCTCCGCCGGAATCACCACCTCAATGCCATTGGCGCTCAGCACCCGCACCGCCGCCGCGTTCACCTCCGGATCGAACAGCCGCTGCACGCAGCCCAGCACCAGCCCCACCCGGGCGCGGCGCTCGCCCTGGGCCGGCACCACCGCTGGGAAGCCATCGCGGAAGGCCTCGGGCGCCAGGGGCGGCAACAGGCGCTCCAGGGCTTCGATCTGGGGGCCGAGCAGGCGGGTGAGGCCACTGCGGCGCACGAGACCCTGCAGGGGGGTGCCGGCGTAGAGCCGCAGGGGGCTGAGGGCGGCCCGCAGCCGCCGCGGGTAGGGCAACAGAGCGAACAGCAGCCGGCGGAAGGCGTTGGCCGCCGGGCTGCGCAGCTCCGGGGCGTTCAGCTTCGGGCGGGTGGCCTCGATCAGCTGGTCGTAGCGCACCCCCGAAGGACAGGCCGTGACGCAGGCCAGGCAACCCAGACAGGTGTCGAAGTGCTTCGCCACCGTGGCATCGAGCGGCAGCTCACCGGCCTCGATCGCCTTGAGGGCGTGGATGCGGCCCCGGGGCGAGTCCATCTCCGTGCCCAGCACCCGGTAGCTGGCGCAGCTGGGCAGGCAGAAGCCGCAGTGGACGCAGGGGTCGGTCGCCCCCGCCGGTAGACCAGGAAGAGTCATGGGGTCAGTCTGCCGTCAGCGGGCACCCTCCTGGCTGGCTGCTGCGGCTTCGCCTGTCACACCAGCTCCCGCCGCAGCTGCTCCGCCCAGCGATTCAGCCGTTCATCGGTGAGATCGGGCTCGGAGTCTTCATCGATCGGCAGGCCGCAGAAGCGGCCATTCAGCACGCTCTTGGAGCTGTTGTAGTTGTAATCGCTGATGTCCACCTGGCCCACCAACCGGGCACCGGCCCGCTCGAAGGCGCGATACAGCTCCTCCATCGCGTCGCAGAAGTAATCCCCATAGGAGGAGGAATCCCCCAGGCCCATGATCGCCACGGGCTTGCCGTGCAGCTTCGTTGTTTCGATCGCCTCCACGTGGGCATCCCAGGCCGTGCCGGAACGCAGATCATCCGCGCCGGTGTTCCAGGTGGGCGTGCAGCAGATCAGAGCTGCGCAGGCCCCGAGCACCGAGGTGTCGTTGATGTCGGCCACATCAACGACGGCAGCAGCTTTCACCAGCGGCGCCAGGCGATGGGCGACATCTTCCGTCTTTCCCGTGGACGTGGCGAAGTAGATGGTGGGTACCAGCATGAGCAGAACAGCTCTAAAGAACTCGAAAAGTCTTGCCCTCGCCAGCGGCCATCTGAAGCCGGCAGGCCACAGCGTGCCGTGAGGATTGTCACGACTGCAGGTCGCCCGTGATCCCACCCCATCCAGCCCCCAGGGGTACGTTGGAGATGCTTTGCTGATCGCCAATATGAGCTCCCCATCTCCCTCCCCCAATCTGGTTTTGTGGGGCTGGGTCAGCCCCTCATCGGTGGCCTCTCCCAACACTTTCCAGCTGCTGATGCGGCTACGCCGCGGTGATGATCTCGCCGCCATGTCAAAGGACTATCCAGAACTCACGGCGGAGCAACTCGACCTTGCCCGCCATCTGCAGGACCGGGAGTCTGAGCTGCATCGCCTCTATCAGGACATGCAGCGGGTCGAAAGCAGCAAGCTTCAGCTTGAGCGTGAACTCACCCACTCCCTGCTGAACCAGCCCCTCGGCTGAGAGATCACGGCTGCTGAGCGATCACTGCTGCTGAGCGACAACAGAAAGCCCTGGCCAGCGGCCAGGGCGATGGGAGTCAGGCCAGCTCCATGGCCTCCAGAGCCTTGTTCACCCGCTTGAAGTCAAAGCCGATGGCACGCAGGGCATGACGTGGCCGCCGACCACATCCTCCAGGCTGCTGATCGAGAGAAAGTGGGTCTGGTACGACCAGATCGTGGCCAGATCCACGTTCGGCTGCACCGTGCGCACCGTCTGGGTCGCCGTGTCGTAGAGGCCATGGCGTTGGGCCCATTCCACCAGTGCCGTGGCGCCCAGGCCCAGGAAGATCAGATGGTGGCCGAGAATCACGCCCAGCTGCTTGTGGTCGCTCCAGTCGAAGTCGAAGCGCCGGGCCGTTCCCTCCGCCTCCGCCAGATCCAGCGGGGCCCGGAACAGATGCCACATGCCACCAGCGGCCAGCACCGCTGCACTCACCAGGTGAAAGGCGGCGATGGCCACGATCGCCTCCGGCTGGGAGAGCACGCCCCCATCACCCACACCAATGCCGAGGCGAGCCAGATTGGGCAGCAGGATCAGGCTTTGTTCACCAAGGGGCTGATCGGTGGAATAGCGGCTCAGCTCATAAATGGTGAAGGATCCGGCCCAGAACATGATCAGGCCGGCATGGGCAGCATGGGCCGAAATGAAGCTGCCCGACTGGCTGACAAAGCGAGAGTTACCAGCCCACCAGTCATAGGCTGGCTCTGGATTGCCGTAGGATTGCATTGATGTGACTGCATGGCCAAGCCAACCTATCGGCCGGAGAAAGTGGACACGTGGGCAAAGCTTCGCGTCGAGGCAGGGTTCACAACAAGACCCTGTGGCAAAAGGTACACCGCTCTGTCAGATCCTGTGGGTGCAGTTCAGCTCCATCCGGCCAAAGTGCCATGGATTGATCACAGCATTTCATGGGGAAACCAATTCCAGCCCGCTACAGCAAGCCCGAAGACCGCGAACGGCGCATGCTCTCGATCACGCAGCTGCGCGACTGGTGCATGGGGCACCTCTCGGAGCTGGCCGCCAACGGTCAACACGACGATGCCCGTGCCCTCACGGCCGAACACCTCGAGATCCTCGAGAAGGTGGATGCCACGCGTGTGCTCTGGATGATCGTGGAGCCAGGCCCCGCCTGAGGGCCTCCAGGCCCGCACCTGAGGCGTGGCTGGAGGAGCGCTCCAGGAAGGCAGCGGAGCGCTGGGGCAGTTCCCATGGCAGGATTCCTTCCACAGCCATGCCGGTTTGAACTCGCCTATGCGGATTCTTGGACTTTCGGCCTACTACCACGATAGTGCTGCAGCATTGATTGTGGACGGCGAAGTGGTTGCCGCAGCCCAAGAGGAGCGCTTCAGTCGCAAGAAACATGACGCTACCTTTCCCGCAAGCGCAGCTCATTATTGCCTCAGCAGCCAACATCTGACTCCCGCCGATCTCGATGCGGTGGTGTATTACGAGAAGCCGCTGCTCACATTCGAGCGCCTACTGGAAACCTACCTGGGCGCCGCACCACGCGGAGGACGCTCCTTTGTGGCCGCCATGCAGGTGTGGTTGAAGGAGAAGCTGTTCATCAAATCCCGCCTGAAGCAGGAGTTGCGCGCCCTCGCGAACCGCATGGCCGGCGACGTCCGTGGGGACGGGGCCAAGCTGCCTGAGTTGCTGTTCAGCGAGCACCATCTCTCCCACGCTGGGGCAGCCTTCTATCCCAGCCCTTTCGACAAGGCTGCCGTGCTCTGCATGGATGGGGTGGGCGAATGGGCCACCACCTCGGCATGGCTCGGCGAAGGCAAAGACCTCAAGCTGCTCTGGGAGATCAATTTTCCGCACTCTCTCGGACTTCTCTATTCAGCGTTCACGTATTACTGCGGGTTCAAGGTGAATTCCGGAGAGTACAAGCTGATGGGGTTAGCTCCCTATGGCCAACCACGCTTTGTCGACCTGATCAAGAAGCACCTGATCGATATCAAACCAGATGGCACCTTCTGGTTGGACATGCGCTACTTCAAGTATCACCGTGGCTTCCGTATGACCAGCCGCAAGTTCGACAAGCTGTTCGCAAGCCCAGCGCGCGAACGCGAAACGGAGTTGCGTCAGTTCCACATGGACCTGGCGGCGTCGATTCAGGCTGTCACTGAGGAAATTGTGCTGAAGCTGGCGCGAACCCTGAGGGCTGAAACAGGGGCCACCAATCTGTGCCTGTCTGGTGGTGTCGCCCTCAACTGCGTTGCCAACGGCAAGCTGCTGCGGCAGAAGATCTTTGATCAGATCTGGATTCAACCCGCCAGTGGCGATGCCGGCTCAGCACTGGGAGCGGCCCTGGTGGCCTGGCACCAGCACCATCAACAGCCGCGTAAGCCCTGCGGCTCCCAGGCGGGGGGCGATGCCATGAAGGGGGCCTTGCTGGGCCCGCAGTTCAGCAATAAGGAGATTCGCAGCTACCTCGACTCGATTGAGGCCGACTACCAGGAGATCGAAGACGCACCGCTGTTTCTACGTCTGGCGGAGCTCCTGGACCAGGGGAAAGTGGTTGGCTGGTTCAATGGTTCGATGGAGTTTGGGCCTCGAGCCTGGGAGGGCGGTCGATCCTGGGCGATTCCAGAAATCAGGAGATGCAGAGCGTGATGAACCTCAAGATCAAGTATCGAGAGAGCTTCAGGCCCTTCGCACCGGCCGTGCTCGAGGAAGAGGCTTCCAGTCAATTTGAGCTTGACGCCTGCAGCCCATACATGTTGATCGTAGCCCCCTTGCGCGCAGAGCTCTGCATTCCCATGTCTGCCGAGCAGCAGCAACTCTTTGGGATCGAGAAACTAAGAATTTCACGTTCTAAACTACCCGCAGTCACCCACGTGGACTACACAGCCAGGGTGCAAACCGTAAATGCTTCGACCAATCCTCGCTTCTACAATCTCATCAGGGCCTTCCATCGCCGCACCGGCTGCCCAACCCTGGTCAACACATCATTTAACGTGAGAGGGGAGCCGATCGTCTGCAACCCTGAAGATGCCTATCGCTGCTTCATGCGCACGGAGATGGACGTGCTTGTATTAGAGAATCAGCTTTTGCTTAAGGAGAATCAGCAACCACAACATGCTGATCCAAGCTGGATGCAGGACTTTGAGTTGGATTGATGCGTACTGCCGTGCCAAGCCGCAAGCTGCTAAGGGAGTTTGGCCTGCTGGTGGGCAGCGTGATCCCAGTGGTGTTCGGCTGGCTGATTCCTGCGCTGCATGGGCACGCGCCTGTGCTGTGGCCCCTGCTGATTGGCCTGCCAGCCATCGGCCTTGCCCTGATGACTCCTGGGCTGCTGGCCTTTCCCTACCGCTGCTGGATGGCCCTGGGCCATGGGCTTGGCTGGATCAACAGCCATGTCATTCTTGGGCTGGTGTTCATTCTTGTGCTGCAACCCATTGCGCTGGTGATGCGGTTCAGGGGCCATGACCCACTGCGTCGCCGTGTCAGGAATAAGGACAGCTATCGCGAAACGCGCGCCCATTCGAGCATCAGTCTGAACCGCATTTTCTGATCACCTGCAACGGGAAGCCGCCATGGAAGCACTGCTTGATCTGCTCAAGGACGTCTGGGATTTTCTGAGGGTTCGCAAGAAATACTGGTTGGCGCCACTGATCATCACGATCGTGCTGATGGGTGGGCTGATTGTCTTCACCCAGGGGTCCGTGCTGGCTCCGTTTATCTACTCCATTTTCTGATGCGCCTTGATGCGTCCCGGATGCGCAGCTTTCTCAAGCTCTGTGGCATCAATGGAGCAGTTCTGATCATCTTCCTGCTGGCGCTGGAGGTGATCTCAGCCATGGTCTACAAATCACTTCCTGGTGGCTTGATCTCGAGGCGGCAAGGCCCTGTGAAGACATGGAACTTTGAGCTGCATCCGGCAGTTGGCCATGCCCATCAGGCCAGGGATTTCAAGATCAGTCCCAATGCCGATGGGTCTGATTCCAGCAGCACCCTCTTCACCCGAAAGACCTATGGCACAGGCAACGAGATGGCGCGGCTGCTCGTGCTGGGGGGATCCACAACCGATCCACTTGGCGTTCAGTTTTCGGGCGTGAACGGCACCTGGCCTGACCAGTTGGGCCGCTTGCTGGCCTCGGGGACTCCCCAGGCCAGGATTCAGATCACCAATGCGGCCATCGGTGGTGGCACCAGCTCCCAGGAAGTGGTGCGGCTTCTGGCCAGCTTCTCTGAAGCCGCACCTGGATGGGTGGTGAGCTTCAACGGCATTAACGAGCTCTATTTCGCCGACGAGAGTCTCTACGGATCCAATGACAAGATCTATGCCCCCAGAATGCTGCTCAAAGCCCTGGAAGATAAGCCCTTCAATCACATTCCCTATCGCGATCGCAGCTATTACTCCTGTGGCCTGCTCTGCTTCACAGACAACAGCGCCGTTCTGCGGCTCGCCCAGGTGCTCCTGGCCACTGCTGGATCTACAGCGACGGATCAGCCCGCCGCCAAGCCAGTGACGCTTGATCCCAACAAGCAGCAACGCTGGCTCTCTGCGCAGCCGATCTCCCAGCCAAGACAACAGGGTTTGGAGCGGGCTGCTGCGATCTGGAGCGACAACGTCAAAGCGATGCATGGCATCACCGCAGCTCGCGGCGCTCGCTATCTGGTGGTGTTGCAGCCCACGCTGGGCCTCGACCGCAACCGGGCCCAGCTGCTCGCTGATGGCCGTCTGGCCTCCGATCGCAACAGCGTCGATGCCGTGACCGTGGCCCTGCTTGAGCGCAAAGGCTATGTGGAAGAGATCAACGCGCTCTATGCCCATCTCCGGCGCTCCTGTGGGCAGCTGCCCTATTGCCTGGATCTGAGCCAGGCCAGCGAACTCACCACCAACCTCGCGCTGTACACCGATCCGCGCCACCTCAACGCCAGCGGCAATCAGCGCATCGCCGAGCTGATCGCCACCCGCATCAGACCCTGAGAGCCCCAGGGCTCAGCCGCCGAAGTGCCCCACCACGGCCTCGGCGAAGCCCGAGCAACTCACGGGATCCACGGGCGGCTCCATCAACCGGGCCAGGTCGTAGGTGACCTCACCCTTGGCGATGGCGGCGCTGAGCCCGGCCGTGATCAGGTCGGCGGCCTCCTGCCAGCCCAGGTACTCCAGCATCATCACGCCGCTGAGGATCACCGAGCCGGGGTTGATCCGGTCGAGGCCGGCGTGCTTGGGCGCCGTGCCGTGGGTGGCCTCGAAGATCGCCGCGTTGTCGCCGATGTTGGCCCCGGGCGCCATGCCCAGGCCCCCCACCACGGCGGCCGCCGCATCGGAGATGTAATCGCCGTTGAGGTTGAGGGTGCAGAGCACCGAATACTCCTGGGGCCTGGTCTGGATCTGCTGGAAGATGCTGTCGGCGATGCGGTCGTCCACCAGCACCATCGCCTTCCACTTGCCGTAGCCGTGGGTCTCGCCGATGGCGTCGAGCACCCCCTTCACCTCGGCGTCCACCGCCGCCTTCTTCTCGGGGGTGAGGCTGTCGTAGCCGGGCTCGATCAGGCGGGCGTTCTCCTCCACCGTGAGCCCGTGGTTGCGGGCCAGATTGTCGAGAATCCAGCTCTCGCGCTCGGTGACGCAGACGTCACGGAACTCGCTGGTGGCCAGCTCATAGCCCCAGTCGCGGAAGGCCCCTTCCGTGAACTTCATGATGTTGCCCTTGTGCACCAGGGTCACGTGGCGCTTGGCCCCCTCCAGGCCCAGGGCGTGCTGGATCGCCTTGCGCACATGGCGCTGGGTGCCGGCCTTGCTCACCGGTTTGATGCCGATGCCGGAGCCCGCCGGGATGCTGCGCTTGCCGAGCTTGCCGTTGGCCGGGATCACCACGTCGTTGAGGTGGGCGATCAGCTCCACACACACCGGATCGCTGGCCTCCCACTCGATCCCCATGTAGATGTCCTCGGTGTTCTCCCGGTAGACCACCACGTCGAGATCCTGGGGGCGCTTGTGGGGGCTGGGGGTGCCGCTGTAGTAGCGGCAGGGGCGCACACAGCAGTAGAGATCGAAGATCTGGCGCAGGGCCACGTTCAGCGAGCGGATGCCGCCGCCGATCGGCGTGGTGAGCGGACCCTTGATCGCCACGCCGTACTGCTCAATGGCGCTGAGGGTGTCCTGGGGCAGGTATTGGTAGGTGCCGTAGAGGTCGCAGGCCTCGTCGCCGGCGTACACCTTGAACCACTCGATGCGGCGCTCACCGCCGTAGGCCTTGGCCACCGCCGCATCGAGCACCCGCTGGGTGGCGGGCCAGATGTCCACGCCGGTGCCGTCGCCGCGGATGAAGGGGATGATCGGGTCGGGAGGCACCAGCGGCTGGCCGTTCTCGAACCGGATGGCGGTGCCGCTGCTGGGGGGGCTGAGCTTCTCGAAGCTTCCTGGGCTGGTCGCCATGCTGGTTGCGCTGGTAGCCATTCCTGCGGCACTGGAGGGTGCGGGGAGCCTAGGTTTCGCTCCTACGGGGTTCTGCTCAGGGGAAACGGCATGAACGCTGCCGATCAGGCCAGAAATCTGGAACTGGCCCAGGCGATCGCCTCGGCGGCGGCTCTGTTCCGGGTGCACTTCCCTGATGCCCGCGCCAATCTCAAGCCCTGGCGCGACGATCCCTGCACCCGCCAGTTCGACGACCAGGACAGTCTCGACCTCTCCTTTCACCTGCCCGGCTGGAGCCCCCGCAGCCAGTGCCGCTCCTTCCTGGTGCAGTTACGCCTGGCTGCCGCGCCCGGATCGCCGGCAGGCAGGCCGCGCCTGATCGGCGTGCTGATCCGGGGCCTCACCTACGAGTCCGAGCGTTGGCGGCTGGCCACCCTGGGCGACTGGCATCCCACCGGCAGCCACCCTCCGGACGCGATCACGGTGGCCAAGCTGCAGCAGTTCTGCCGCGAGCTCTTCGACCTGTTCGAGGCCAGCGGCGCCTGCGCCGCGTAACCCTTCGCAATCTGGGAACCCCGCAGGCAAACGCCACGCTTACCGTGACGTCCAGCCCGCTGCAAGTCCCCACCGGTCATGTCCGTTGCTCTCGCTTCCCAGCTGCGTGAAGGCACCAAAAAGGCCCACACGATGGCGGAGAACACCGGCTTCGTGAGCTGCTTCCTGAAGGGCGTGGTGGACAAGGTCAGCTACCGCACTCTGGTGGCCGATCTCTACTTCGTGTACTCCGCCATGGAGGAGGAGCTCGCCGGCCTGCGCGACCATCCCGTGGTAGGCCCGTTGGCCTTCCCCGAACTCAACCGCCGCGACACCCTCGAGCAGGATCTCGCCTTCTACTTCGGCCCCGACTGGTGCAGTTCCGTGAAGGCCACCCCCGCCGCCCAGGAGTACGTGGCGCGGCTGCACCAGGTGGCCAAGGAGAGCCCTGAGCTGCTGGTGGGCCACCACTACACCCGCTACATCGGCGACCTCTCCGGTGGCCAGATCCTCAAGAACATCGCCCAGAAAGCCATGAACCTGGGTGAACACGATGGTCTGCGCTTCTACGAATTCGCGGCCATTCCCGATGAGAAGGCCTTCAAGGTGAACTACCGCGCCACGCTCGATCAACTGCCGATCGACCAGGCCACGGCCGATCGCATCGTGGCCGAGGCCAACCAGGCCTTCCACCTGAACATGAAGATGTTCCAGGAACTGGAAGGCAACCTGGTGGCCGCCATCGGCAAGGTGCTGTTCGGCTTCCTCACCCGCCGCCAGCGCAGCGGCAGCACCGAAGCCGTCGCCGCCTGACGGCCCTGTTGCGTTCGCTTCGATTTCTGGTGCCCGGCACCGGCGGCCGGCTGAGGGGCGGCGGCCTGCTGGTGGAACTGCAGACTGCCCGCCTGCTGCAGCAGCTGGCTCCCACCGAGGTGGTGACCTACCGGCGGCGGGAGCCTGAGCGGCCCTTTCTGGCCGACCTGCTGCGCGCCGAACCTCTGGGGTCGCCCGCAGCCCGGCAGGTGCTCTGGATCGTGAGCTGGGGCTTTGAGGTGCCCGGCCAGCTGCGGGCCCTGCGGGGCCGTCCGGTGGCCTACCACGCCCACAGCAGCGGCTACGGCTTCCGGCTGCCGCCGGGGGTGCCGGTGCTGGCGGTGAGCCGCAACACGCTCGGCTACTGGGGCCAGTGGGCCAGCCGCAATCCCCTGGCCCTGGTGCCGAATGCCCTGGCGCCGATGTGGCTGCAGCGGGGCCGCCGTGACGGCTCCGGTCCCCGGCCGGTGGATGTGCTCGTGCAGCAGCGCAAGAGCAGCGCCTACCTGCTGCAGGAGCTGGTGCCGGCCCTGCGGCGGCGGGGGCTGCGGGTGGAGGTGCAGAGCGGCTGGGTGGACGATCTGGTGGACCTGTTCAACAGCGCCGCCGTGGTGCTCTACGACTCCGCCGACCACTGGCGCGTCAGCGGGGTGAGCGAGGGCTTCGGGCTGCCGCCGCTGGAGGCCCTGGCCTGCGGCTGCGTGCTGTTCAGCAGCTTCAACCACGCCCTGGCCGACAGCCTCGACCCCGGCCGCCTGGGCCACCAGCTCGGCTGCGGCACCCTCAGCGCCGACCTGGAGCGGATCTGTGCCGCCGTGGCCGATCCGGCGGCCTGGCGAGCCCCGGCGGCTGACCTTGAGGCGCTGCTGGTGACCAGCAGCGAAGTGGCCCTGCTGGAACGCTGGCGCGACGCCCTCAGCCTGGTGAACGACCACTGGGACCGGCTGCTGGCGGGGGAGCCTCCCCTTGAGGCCCCACCGCTGTGGCGGTTGCAGGCCCGGCGCTGGCGAGCCCGGCTGGGGCGGGTGCTGGCGCGGGGCGGTGCCTAGGGTGCGGCCAGCACTTCTGGCCCTTGGATGAGCGCCTTCCTGGCCGGCCTCAACGACGCCCAGCGCAAGGCGGTGGATCACCACACCGGCCCCCTGCTGGTGGTGGCGGGGGCGGGCAGCGGCAAGACCCGGGCGCTCACCCACCGCATCGCCCACCTGATCGGCCACCACGGCGCCGATCCGGCGGAGCTGCTGGCGGTGACCTTCACCAACAAGGCGGCCCGGGAGATGAAGGAGCGGCTGGAGCTGCTGCTGGCCCAGAAGCTGGCCCAGAGCCAGTTCGGCCAGCCCTGGAGCACCCTGCCGCCCCAGGAGCAGCGCCAGCTGCGCAGCCGCATCTACCGCGAGGTGATCAAGGATCTCTGGATCGGCACCTTCCACGCCCTGTTTGCGCGGCTGCTGCGCTTCGACATCGACAAGTTCCGCGATCCCGAGGGGCTCAGCTGGACCCGCCAGTTCTCGATCTACGACGAGGGCGACGCCCAGAGCCTGGTGAAGGAGATCGTGACCCAGGAGCTGGGCCTCGACCCCAAACGCTTCGAACCCAAGAAGGTGCGCTGGGCGATCAGCAACGCCAAGAACCAGGGCTGGCTGCCGGAGCAGCTGGAGGCCGATGCCGGCGGCCAGCGGGGCAAGCTGATGGCCGAGACCTACCGCCGCTACCGCCGCGCCCTGGCCGCCAATAACGCGCTCGACTTCGACGATCTGCTGCTGCTGCCGGTGCAGCTGCTCAGCCAGAACGAGCAGGTGCGCCACTACTGGCACCGCCGCTTCCGCCACGTGCTGGTGGATGAATACCAGGACACCAACCGCACCCAGTACGACCTGATCAAGCTGCTGGTGACCGACGGCCAGGACCCGGACACCTACGCCAACTGGCAGGGCCGTTCGGTGTTCGTGGTGGGCGACGCCGACCAGAGCATCTACAGCTTCCGTGCCGCCGACTTCACGATCCTGATGGGCTTTCAGGACGACTTCGGTGATGGCGCCGCCGATGAGGCCACCCGCACGATGGTGAAGCTGGAGGAGAACTACCGCTCCACCGCCACGATCCTGGCGGCCGCCAACGCCCTGATCGCCCACAACACCGAGCGCATCGACAAGGTGCTGCGCCCCACCCGCGGCGAGGGCGAGCCGATCCACCTCACCCGCTGCGACGACGAGATCGCCGAGGCCGAGGCGGTGGTGCAGCGCATGCGCCTGCTCGATGCCGCCCACGACGAGCTGCGCTGGGGTGACATGGCCGTGCTCTACCGCACCAACGCCCAGAGCCGGGCGATGGAGGAATCGCTGGTGCGCTGGGGCATCCCCTACATCGTGGTGGGGGGGCTGCGCTTCTACGACCGGCGCGAGATCAAGGACATGCTCGCCTACCTGAAGCTGCTGGTGAATCCGGCCGACACCGTGAGCCTGCTGCGGGTGCTCAACACCCCCAAGCGCGGCATCGGCAAGACCACGATCGAGCGTCTCACCGACGCCTCCAACCAGCTGGGCATCCCCCTCTGGGAGGTGGTGAGCGACGCCGAGGCGGTGCGCTCCCTGGGGGGGCGCTCCGCCCGGGGGCTGCTGCAGTTCCGCGAACTGATCAGCGACCTGCAGACCCGCAGCCAGGACGCGGCCCCCTCGGAGCTGGTGCAGCGGGTGATGGAGCAGAGCGGCTACCTGGCCGAGCTGATCACCGAGGGCACCGATGAGGCGGAAGACCGGCGCCGCAACCTCAACGAGCTGGTCAACGCCGCCCTGCAGTACCAGGAGGAGAACGAGGAGGGCTCGCTCGAGGATTTCCTGGCCTCAGCGGCCCTGGCCAGTGACGCCGACAGCAAGGACACCCAGCAGGACCGGGTGACGCTGATGACCCTGCACGCCAGCAAGGGGCTGGAGTTCCCGGTGGTGTTCCTGGTGGGGATGGAGCAGGGGCTGTTCCCCAGCTACCGCTCCCTGGAGGATCCCTCGGCCATGGAGGAGGAGCGCCGCCTCTGCTACGTGGGCCTCACCCGCGCCAAGGAGCGGCTGTTCCTCTCCCATGCCAGCGAGCGGCGCCTCTGGGGCGGCATGCGTGAGCCGGCGGTGCCGTCGGTGTTCCTGGCCGAGCTGCCCGAGGAGCTGGTGCAGGGCGACATCCCCCGCAGCGGCGGCGCCGCCATCCGCCGTGAACAGCGGCTGGATCGCCTCACCCGGGTGGATCGCCAGGAGAGCCGCCAGGTGGCGGCCGGCGGCGCGGCGGGGTGCCGGCCAACGCCGTGCGCCGCCGCGGGTCCGCGATTGGCGGCGGTGGCGGCAAAACCTGGGCGGTGGGGGATCGGCTGCGCCACAGCTCCTTCGGGGAGGGGCACGTGACCCACCTCTTCGGCAGCGGCGAGAAGATCTCGATCGCCGTGAAGTTCGAGGGCATGGGCCCCAAGATCCTCGATCCGCGCCTGGCGCCGATCGAGCAACTCTGAGCCGAAACCTTGGACGTTCCCGGCATTCCCGCGGTGCTCTCGGCCGCCCTGGCCGCGGTGGCGCGGCAGGGAGAGGCCTCCGGGCAGCGGCTGGCGCTGGTGGGGGGCGCCGTGCGCGATCTGCTGCTGCACCGGGTGCACAACGACCCCTGGCGCGGCGTGCCCGACCTGGATCTGGTGGCGGATGGCTCCGCCAGCGCCCTGGTGCGGCGGCTGGAAGCGACCCTGCCGCCGGGGGCCCTGCGGGGGGCCCAGGAGCACGGGGCCTTCGGCACGGTGGAGCTGGAGCTGCAACTCGAGGGGCAGACGGTGCTGCTGGATCTGGCCACAGCCCGCCGTGAGACCTACCCGCAACCGGGCGAGAACCCGAAGGTGGTGCCGGGCCGGCTCGCCGACGACCTGGCCCGCCGCGACTTCACGATCAATGCCATCGCCCTGGATCTGGCCAGCGGCGAGCTGCTCGACCCCCATGGCGGCCAGGCCGACCTGCAGCGGCGGCAACTGCGGCTGCTGCACCCCCACAGCCTGCGGGACGACCCCAGCCGGCTGGTGCGCGGCGCCCGCTATGGGGCCCGGCTGGGGTTCCAGCTGGAGGCCGGCAGCCGGGAGCAGGCCCGGCGCACCCTGGCGGCCTGGCCCTGGGCCTGGCATTCCGGCGAGCGGCCGGGCCAGGCGCCAGCCGCCCTCGGCACCCGGCTGCGCATGGAGCTGGAGCTGCTGCTGCGGCGTGAACCCTGGCCCCAGGCCCTGGCGCTGCTGCAGAACTGGGGTGGTCTGGCCCTGCTGGATGCCCAGCTGCAGGCCGATCACCACTGGCACCGCCGCCTGCGCTGGGCCCAGCGGGCCGGCCTGCCGCTGCTGGCGGCCCTGGTGGCCGGGGCCGCCGATCCCCTCGCCCTGGCCGAGCGGCTGCAGTTGCCCCACCGCCAGCACCCGGCTGCTGGCCCAGTGGCTGCAGCTGCGGGCCGCCCTGGCGGCGCTGGGCGGCGAGGCGGCGCCGCGCTCGGTGGTGTCCTGGTGTGCCGTGCTGGAGACCCCCGGGATCGCCCCCGAGGCCGTGGCGCTGGCGTTGGTCACGGGCACCGGCGCTCGCCGGCCACTGCTGCGCTGGTGGCTGCGCTGGCGGGATCTCCAATCGCCGCTGGGGGCCAGGGAACTGATCGCCCAGGGGCAGGCGCCGGGGCCTGGGCTGGGGGAGCGGCTGCGACAGCTGCGAGCCGAGCGACTGGAGCAGGAGAAGCTGTAGCGCCCTGGCTTCCGGTCCGAACCGTGGGGTGGTCTGGTCGTTCTGGACTCCTCCTCAAGCCCCCCACCCCGCAGCGCACCGCTCACCTGCCCCATAGGATCCGCCCAGCCGATCACCCCGCTTGGCCGCTGTGATGTCCTGCCCGGTGGTGGTGGCCGTTCCGGCGAGGCTGGAATCCTCGCGGCTGCCCGGCAAGGTGCTCGCCGACATCGCTGGCCGGCCGATGCTGCGCCACGTGCTCGAGCGCTGCGGCCAGGCCCGGGGGGTGGACCACGTGGTGGTGTGCACCGACAGCGAGCTGGTGAGGGAGGCGGCGGCCGCCTGGGGGTTTGCGGCCCTGATCACCTCCCCCCGTTGCAGCAGCGGCAGCGAGAGGCTGGCCTCGGTGGTCGACGCGCTGATGGCAGCTGGTGGCGGGCTCGCCGCCGAAACCCTGGTGATCAATGTGCAGGGAGATCAGCCCCTGCTCGATCCCTCGATCATCGAGGCGATGGTGGAGCGCTTCCGGGCCCTGGGGGCTCCGCCGGTGCTGACGCCCGTGTACCCCCTCGAGGCCGCCAAGCTGCACGACCCCAACGTGGTGAAGGTGCTGCGAGCCGCCGATGGTCGGGCCATCACCTTCTCCCGCAGCGCCCTGCCCCACGTGCGCGACCTGCCGCCCGAGCTCTGGGCCAGCCGCACCACCTACTGGGGCCACGTGGGCCTCTACGGCTACCGAGCCGATGTGCTGGCGGGCTGGGGGGCCTTGCCGCCTTCGCCGTTGGAGCAGCTGGAGAAACTCGAGCAGCTGAGGCTGATCGAGGCCGGCGTGCCGATCGCCACCTTCGTGGTGGAGCAGGACTGCTTCTCGGTGGACACCGCCGAGCAGCTGGAGCAAGCCAGGCGGTGGCTGAGCTCCTCTGCCGCCGGAGCCTGAGCACAGCACTGTCCTGATCAGCCGTTGCCGTCGCGCCAGCCCTGCCGGTGCAGGGCCTGCAGGGCGCCGCGCGCTTGCAGCAGCGCCTCCGCCAGCTCCCGCACGGCGCCGTGGCCACCCCGTTGCCGCAGCACCCAGTCGGCCCGGCGACGCAGGCCCCGGGCGGCATCAGCGGGCGCCACCAGCAGCCCCGCCGCCGGCCGCACCACCAGATCGTTGAGGTCATCGCCGATGAAGGCCGTGTGGGCCGGCGCCGCGCCCAGCTCCGCCTGCAGCTGCCGCAGCCCCGTCAGCTTGTCGCCCACCCCCACGCGGCAGTGGCGGATCTGCAGATGGCGGGCCCGGTGCTCCACCGCCCCGCTGCGGCCGCCGCTGAGCAGAGCCACCTCGAGGCCGGCCTGCTGCAGCAGCCGGATGGCCAGGCCGTCGCGCACATCAAAGCGCTTCACAACAGCGCCGGCCTCGTCGTAGTGGAGGCCGCCGTCGGTGAGCACCCCGTCCACGTCGCACACCAGCAGCTGCACCGCCGCCAGCCGCGGCCCGATCGCCAGACGCTGCAGGCGGGAGCGCAGGGCGTGCAGGGGGGCGGCCATGGACGTCAGTAGCTGCTGACGGCCAGGTCGTCCTGCACCACGGCGCGCAGCTGCATCAGCTGGCGCAGCAGGGCCTCCAGCCGGTGCAGGGGCACCATGTTGGGCCCGTCGCTGAGGGCCTGGTCGGGGTCGGGGTGCACCTCCATGAACAGCCCATCCACCCCCGCCGCCACCGCCGCCCGGGCCAGGGGCGCCACGAACTCCCGCTGGCCGCCTGAGCTGGTGCCCTGGCCGCCCGGCTGCTGCACGGCGTGGGTGGCATCGAAGATCACCGGGCAACCCAACGCCTGCATCTGGGGCACGCTGCGGTAGTCCACCACCAGGGTGTTGTAGCCGAAGCTGGAGCCGCGCTCCGTGAGCCAGAGGCGGCCGCTCTCGGGGGTCAGGCCGCCCTCCCCCAGCTTGTTCACCACCTGGGCCATGTCCCACGGCGCCAGGAACTGGCCCTTCTTCACGTTCACCACCTTGTCGGTGCCGGCCACCGCCTGGGCGGCGGCCTCAAGCAGGTCGGTCTGGCGGCAGAGGAAGGCGGGAATCTGCAGCACATCCACCGCCTGGGCGGCGGCGGCGGCCTGGTGGCTCTCGTGGATGTCGGTGAGCACGGGGATGCCCAGCTGCTGCCGCACCTCCTGAAGGATGGCCAGGCCCTCCTCGGCGCCGGGCCCCCGGAACGACTGGCCCGAGCTGCGGTTGGCCTTGTCGAAGCTGGCCTTGAACACGTAGCTGATGCCCAGCTCCTTGCAGAGCTCGCTCACCCGCTCGGCCACCTGCAGCACCAGATCGCGGCTCTCGATCACGCAGGGTCCGGCGATCAGGCGAAAGGTCATCGGGAGGGCCAGGGGGAGGGGGACAGGGGACTGGGCGGGTCAGGGTGGGGCGCTCAGCTGGCGCTGGCGCTGAAGCCGGCCTGCACCAGATCATGCAGACGCAGCAGCCCCTCCAGCAGCAACGGATCGTCGGGCGACACCACGGGCAGCACCGAAATCGCCTGGCGGCGGTTGCGCTCCATCAGCTCGAGGGCCTCGGCGGCCAGCACATCGGGGGTCACGGTGATCGGATCGCTGGTGGCCATCTCGGCGGCTGTGATCCGATCCCAGTCGCCCGGACCGTGACGCTGCAGGGTGCGGCGCAGGTCGCCGTCAGTGATCAGCCCGGCCAGCTTGGAGGGATCGCTGCCATGCACCCAGCTGGCCCCCAGGCTGCCGCGCTTGGGGCTCCCCTGGGTGAGGTGGGCGATCACCACCGGCAGGCGCGCTTCCGGGTGCAGGGCCTCGAGCTCGGCGGCGGGCACCATCAGATCGCCGACGGTGAGGGTGAGACGCCGGCCGAGGGAGCCGGCCGGGTGGTTGATGGCGAAGTCCACCGGCGAGATGCCGGCCCGCTCCATCCACACCAACGCCAGGGCATCGCCGATGGCCATGGCCACGGCCGTGCTGGCGGTGGGGGCCAGGTTGAGGGGGCAGGCCTCCCGGTCCACAGCCCCGTCGAGCACCAGGTCGCAGCCCCGCGCCAGGCTCGACTCCAGCCGTCCCACCAGGGCGATGCGGCTCGTGCCCCGCCGCTTCAGGTGGGGAAGGATCGCCAGCAGCTCCTCCGTCTCACCGCTGTTGGAGAGCAGCAGGGTCACGTCATCGGCGGCCACGATGCCCAGGTCGCCGTGCAGGGCGTCCACGGGATTGAGAAACACCGCCGTGAGGCCGATCGAGGAGAAGGTGGCGGCAATCTTGCGGGCCACGATGCCGCTCTTGCCCACCCCGGTCACCACCAGCTTGGCCCGGCGCTGGCGGCAGCTCTCCAGCAGCTCCAGCGCAGCCTCCACCTGCTGGGGATCGAGACGCTCGGCGGCCGCGGCGATCGCGGAGGCCTCCTCCTGCAGGCAGCGGGTGAGGGCGGACAAGGGCGGCACGGGGATTGGCGTCAATCTTCCAGCACCGCTCAACCCAGCGCCCTTCAACCCAGCACCCTCCCCACCACAGCGGCAGCCGGGAAGCCCGCCCGGCGCAGGCTGCCAACAGCGGCATCCGCCGCCTCGCCCGGCACGGCCGCCAGCAGGGGGCCGCAGGTCTGGGGGTCGATCAGCAGGGCCCGCAGGGCCGTGTCCTGGGCTGCCCTGCCTGGGCCAGATCCGGCGCCAGGCTCCAGCCGCACCGGGCCCGCCAGCAGCTCCAGGGCGCTGGCGTTGGCTGGCGCCAGGCTGCTGGCATGGCCTTGGTGCAGCAGCTCCAGGGCCCCCGCCAAGCTCGGAATAGCCCCGCCCGCCAGCACCACCTCCAGCCCGGCTCCACTCGCCGCCAGCATCTCGCCCAGGTGCCCCAGCAGCCCGTAGCCGGTCACGTCCGTGCAGGCGCGGCAGCCGTGCTGCCGCAGCAGGGGCACCAGGGGGGCCTGGCTCTGCTGCAGCTGCTCGAGGGCGGCGTCGATCCAGCGAGGCCGGGCCGCCCCGGCCATGGCGGCAGCGAACAGCACCCCCGTGCCCAGCGGACGGCTGAGCAGCAGGGCATCGCCTGGCTGCAGCGGCCCCTTGGGCCAGTGCTGTCGCGGCTCCACCACCCCATTGACGCTGAGGGCCAACACCAGCCCACCGCCGTCGCGGGCCTCCAGGGTGTGGCCCCCAAGCAGGGGGGCCTGCAGGGGCTCCAGCACCGAGCGGATCCCGGCCAGGCTCTGGTGCAGCAGCTCCTGCTGCAGGGTCGCCGCGGCCTGGGGCAGGGTCAGCACCGCCAGGGCGCTGTGCACCTGGGCGCCGCTGGCCCAGAGATCGCTGCAGGCGTGCAGGGTGGAGAGGCGGGCGTTGAGCCAGGCATCGGCCACCAGGGCGGGGAAGCCATCCACGCTCTGCAGCAGCAGCGCCCCGTTGGCCGTGCGTGTCACCGAGGCGGCGTCTTCAGCTGAGGTGCTCTGGCCGCTCTGGGCAAGGGCCGCCAGCAGCGGTGCGGCCGGCAGCTTGGCGGCGCAGCCGCGGCAGGCCATGGCGTCAGCGGGGCCGGGCGCCATGGCGCCATCGGGCAGAAAGCGCTGCATGAAGCGCCGGTCGATGCGGTCTTTCCAGCGCCACAGCCAGCGGCTGGGGCCGAGCGCCAGGGGGCCCCACAGGGCGATGGCCCGCGGAGGCCGGCCCGTGGCACCACCGCCATCACCGAGCAGCTGCTGCGCCAGCGCTGGGGTCGCCAGGGGCGCAGGGCCGGTAGCCGGGCAGGATCAGCCGCCAGCAGCCGCTCCAGGTTCACAGCGAGGGTGGGCGCCGCCCGCACGGCCCACACCCCCGCCGGCGCCGGGGCGCGCCGGCCAGCACGGCGCAGTCGCCGCAGGCCAGGATCGCGGGGTGGCCCTGCACCTGCAGGCTGGGCTCGGTGAGCACCCGGCCGCGCCGATCACAGGCCAGGCCGGCGGCGGCGAGCCAGGCGGGAGCGGCGCTTCCCGTGCAGGCCAGATCGGCAGCCGCCTCAGGTTCCACGCCCCGGCGCACCACCACCTGGGCGGCCCGCAGCAGCCGCTCTCCGAGCCGGTTGGCCGCTCCCGAGCCGAGGTGCAACCCCTGGCCGCGCAGCAACAGCTCCACCTGCTGACCGCGGCGGCACAGGGCCAGGGCCAGCTCCACGGCGGCGGCGCCGCCGCCTCGGATGCGCACGCGGCGATCGAAGCGCTCCAGGCCATCCAGCCGGTCGAGGAAGGGCTCCAGCGGCTTCACGGGCAGGGCCGCCCCTGGGCTGCTGCCGGCCGTCACGGCACCCACGTCGAGGCTGAGCCAGTCCCAGCGCAGCGCGGGGCGGTCCTGCAGATCCACCTGGCGATGCTGGGGATCGAGGCCGGTGATCTCGGCGCGGATGAAGGCCACGCCGGCCCGCTGGCAGAGCTGGCGCAGATCGATGCTGGCCTCGTCGCGGCTGTAGAGGCCCGCCACCAGGCCCGGCACCATGCCCGAGTAGAGGGCCGTGCTGTGCCGGCTCACCAGGCTCACCTGGCCCGGCCGGGGCCGCTGACCCCGGCCCATGGCCCAGCGCAGCAGCACCAGGGCATGGGTGTGGCCGCCGCCGGCCAGGAGCAGGTGGCCAGCCGGGCCGGAGGAACGCATGGGCGGGCAGGGAGGGCCGGAGCGGGTGGGGCTCAGAAGGGCAGCGGCATGAAGGCCTTGGCGGCCAGGGGCAGCAGGAACTGCAGGGCATCCACCGTGCCGCCCACCAGGGCCCCCCCAAGGCCATTACCTCCTCCTCCGGGCTGGCCCGGTGGCGCGCTGATCGTTGCGGCCGCCTGGCGCAGCTGGTCCGCCTGGATCTCCTCGCCGCCGGCGGCGTAGAGGCTGGCGGCGTAGTTGAAGTCGTTGGCGGCCAGCTGGGCCTTGCCCTGCTCACCCCTGGTGATGCCCCGGGCCACCCAGCTCACCGCCGCGGCGGGTTGCAGCCGGATTGCCGAACTGAAGAACTGCTCGGCCTCGGGATAGCGGCCCTGCTGAGCGGCCTGCACACCGGCGTTGTGGAGTTCCCCAAAGCTCAGCTGGCCATGGTCCACACCCCGGGCTCCCTGCCAGTGGGCCCGGGAGAGGGCTCCCGGATCGAGCAGGGCACCGCTCAGATCCGCCTGACGCAGGTCGGTGCCCTCCAGCCGGGCGCCGCGCAGGTCTGCTCCACGCAGAGAGGCGCCCTGCAGCGTGGTGAAGCTCAGATCCGCGCCCATCAGCTGGGCGCCATCCAGCCGCGCCTGACCGAGGTTGGCGCGCTGGAGGCGAGCCTGGCGCAGGTCCACATCGTCGAGCCGGGCGTGCACCAGATCGGCGCTGGTGAGGTTGCAGCGCGGGCACTGCCGCTGCTCCAGCAGCTGCAGCAGGTCGTCGGTGGAGCCGGCGAGGGCGGCCCTGCTCAGTAGCGCAGCAGATCCCAGGCTGAGGGCAGCCACCAGCGTGAGGAAGGTGGTGCCTCGGAGCGGGCCCAGGCCTCGGCATGACCACCAGTCCCGTGTCATGGACCAGCTCTCGATTGATTGCTTTATAGCGCCATGTCTCAGTGTCTAGCGTTCTGCCCTGGACAGTGGCGATACGGGTGAGCGACACGGGGGAGCGACATGGCGGCAACCTGACTGCCGCCGCCGCCCGCCTGGGCCAGCCCCCCGGCCGGCTGCTCGATGCCAGTGCCTCCCTGGTGCCCTTCGGGCCTCCCTGGGCCCTGCGCCGTGCCCTGCTGGGGGCGTCCCTCGGTTCGGCCGTGCGGGTCTACCCCGACCGCGGCTGGCAGCGGCTGCGGGGGCAGCTGGCCGCGCTGCATGGGCTGGAGCCGGCCGAGGTGCTGCCAGGCAATGGCGCCGCTGAACTGTTCACCTGGGCGGGCCGCGACGCCGCCGCAGCGGGGCTCAGCCTGGTGCCCCAGCCGGGCTTCGCCGACTACAGCCGGGCCCTCGCCTGCTGGGGCGGCAGCTGGCAGGGGCTGCCCCTGCCGCTGACCTGGCCCCAGGCCTTCCCCCAGCCCTTCCCGGCCCTCCCCGACAGCCCCAGCCCAGCGGGCGAGGCCCAGGTGCTGTGGATCTGCAACCCCCACAACCCCACTGGCCAGCTGTGGAGCCGCCACTCCCTCGAACCGCTGCTGGAGCGCCACCGCCTGGTGGTGTGCGACGAGGCCTTCCTGCCCCTGGTGCCGGGCGGAGAGGCCCAGTCACTGCTGCCCCTGCTGCAGCGCCATCCGAACCTGGTGGTGGTGCGCAGCCTCACCAAGCTGCTGGCCTGCGCCGGCCTGCGCATCGGCTATGCCCTCGGCAGCCCCGAACGGCTGCGGCGCTGGGCCGCCTGGCGCGATCCCTGGCCCGTCAACGGCCTCGCCCTGGCGGCGGTGGAGCAGCTGCTGGCCGATCCGTCGGCCCTGGTGGGCTGGACCCTGCGGGTGCATGGCTGGCTGGCCCGGGAGCAGCCCTGGCTGCGGCGACAGCTCGGGCGCTGGGGCCAGTTCACGGCCATGCCCTCGGCGGCCAACTTCCTGCTGCTGCGCGGCAGCGACCCGCTGGTGGAACTGCGCCAGGCCATGGAGCGCCGCCACGGCATCCTGCTGCGTGACTGCCGGTCGTTCGAGGGGCTCGGCGCCAGCTGGCTGCGACTCGGCCTGCAGGACCGCCGCGGCCATCGGCGGCTGCTGGCGGCCCTGGCCCAGGAGCTGCCCCCCACCGACTGATCAGGCCCGCGCTCAGGCTGGTGCTCAGGAGCGGGATCGGACCCGTCTGGCCGCCACCAGGTCCTGGAGCAGGCTGGCCAGCTGCCGATCGGCATCCGGGGTGTCCAGCCGGGCCATGCCCTCGGCCATCGCCGTGAGCGGATCGGCCTGGGGCGGCACCCGGCGCAGGTGCGGGCCCAGCAGCCGCCAGACGGCCCGCTCCAGGGTGGGCAGCTCAGGCGCGTGCTGCTGCACGATCACGGCGGCCGCCAGACTCGCGGCCGCCTCGGCATTGGCGTCCTGGTGACGGTCGGCCGCGCTGGGATAGGGCACCAGGATGGCCGGGGTGCCACAAGCCGCCAGCTCGCTGAGCGCTCCAGCCCCGGAGCGACTGATGGCCAGGGACGTGGCTTCCAGCAACCCCGCCATCTCATCACTGAAGGGCCGCTCCACCACGCCCGGGGGCAGGGGGGCGCCGGCCTCCGGGTCGCTGCTGCCGGTGAGGTGCACCACCCTGATCCCCGCGGCGCTGAGCCTGGGCAGCAAGGGCCGCACCATCCGGTTCAGGCCCAGGGCTCCCTGACTGCCGCCCATCACCAGCAGCAAGGGGCCCTCGCCGGCGGGCAGCCAGGACGGAGGGGCGGCCGGCTGGCGGAATTCCGGCCTCACCGGGGTACCTGTCACCAGCACCTGACAGCCCGGTAACTGCGCCATGGCCTGGGGCAAGCCCACCGCCAGCCGGGTGCAGAACCGCCCCAGCAGCCGCGTCACCCGCCCCGGCACGGCGTTGCTGTCGTGCAGCACCACGGGCACGCCGCACCAGCGGGCCGCCAGGATCGCCGGGGCGGCGATGTAGCCGCCGCTGCTGAACACCGCGTCGATCTGTTCGCGGCGGAGCAGCCGCCGCACGCTGCCGATCGCCACCAGCAGCCGCAGCAGGTTGAGCAGCTTGCGCAGACCCCGCCCCTGCAGCCCCCCCGCCTTCACCGTGTGCAGGGGGTAGCGCCTGGGCACCAGCTCCCTCTCAAGCCGGTCCGGCACACCCAGCCAGCGCACGTCCCAGCCGGGGGGAAGGGCTTCGGCCACGGCCAGGGCGGGGAAGAGATGTCCACCGGTGCCACTGGCCGCGATCAGGAGCCTGGGCATGGACGTGGCCGCCAACGGTGCCTAACTTAAAAGCCGTCCCAGCAGCAGCATGCGCCACCCCCGGCACCGTTCCCTGCGCGCCACGCTGCTGAGCACGGCGATCCTGCTGCCCCTGCTCGGCCTCGACGCCCCCCTTGCTCCGCAGGCCCGCGCCGCCGAGCCCATCCCGGCCCAGTTCCAGAGCCTCCAGGCCGCCCTCAATGGCCAGGGAGATCTGGAAGCCCTGCTGAAGGGCGGCCCCGACCTGGACCCGGCCGATGTGGTGCGCCGACGCAACACCCTGCTGCGCCAGTTCCCCGATGCCCGCTGGACCCTGACTCCTGGCGAAGCCCTGCGGGACGGCCGCGCCACGGTGAAACTGCAGGTGAGCGGCAGCCGCACCGACGGGCCCACCACCTATCGCCTCGAGGCGGAACAGCGGCTCGCCCTCGAGACTGACGGCCGCCGCATCACCGGCCAGACCGTGATCAACGAGCAATCGGTGCTGCGCAGCGGCGACGCCCCCCTGCCCGTGAGCCTGCTGATCCCCGATGCGGTGCTCACCGGCCAGCGCTACGACGTGGACGTGATCTTTGACGAGCCCCTGGACGGAGCGATTGCCGCGGGCGGCATCGTGGCCCTCAGCCCCCAGGATGTGGCCACCCAGGACAGCCCCACCCTGCAGCTCGGGGCCCTCGGCGGCGGCGGCCTGTTCAAGACGGTGCAGGCCCCTTACACCCCCGGGGAGCAGACCTGGGCCGTGCTGATGGTGCACCCCAAGGGGATCGTGAGCGCCACCAAGCGGGTGCGGGTGGTGGCGGATCGGGCCCAGCTCACCCTCTGAACCCACTCACTCCCTGAACCAACGGGCCAGAGCTGAAACGTCGTCGTCGCCGTGGCCCCGGGCGATCAGGGCTCTTCGATGGCGGCCACCCGCTCGGCCATGGGCAGGGAGAGATCCACGGCGGCGGCAGCCTCCAGGGCAATGGCGAGATCCTTGCGATGCAGCGCCAGCCGGAAGCCCAGGGGGTAGTGCCCCTCCAGCATCTGGTCGGCGCGGTGCTCCAGGGCCCAGGAGCCGGCCGCCCCCAGCTTCAGGGCTTCCACCACCTGGGGCATGGGCAGCCCCAGGCGACTGCCCAGCGCCATCGCCTCGGCGACGGCCCCGTAGCTGCCCGCCACCAGCACCTGGTTCACGGCCTTGGCCTGCTGACCCGCCCCCACGGGCCCGAAGTGGCTGATGCGCTGCCCCACCACCTCCAGCACGGGCCTGGCCCGCTTCAGGTGGTGCGGCGCCGCCCCCACCAGCACCGAGAGGGTTCCGGCGGCGGCCCCCTCGGTACCGCCGGTCACGGGGGCATCCAGGTAGGCCACGCCGTGGTCGGCCAAGCGGGCGGCCAGCTGGCGGCTGCTGGCCGGGGCGATCGTGGAGAAGTCGATCACCAGGGATCCGGGCCGCAGCCCTTCGATCGCCCCGGCGGGACCGAAGAGCACCGCCTCCACCGCAGGCCCATCGCTCACGCAGATGCAGAGCAGATCGGCGCCCGCCGCTGCTTCTGCCGGACTGCTGGCTGAGCGAGCCCCGGCGGCCACAAGCGGCTCCTGCCTGGCGCCGCTGCGGTTGTGGACCAGCAAGGGGTAGCCCTCGGCCAGCAGATTGGTGGCCATGGGGGCACCGAGTGCCCCCAGCCCCAGGAAGGCCACGCTCGGGGCTGATGGCGGCGGGTTGATCGGGTCTGTCAACGATTGGGTCATCGGGTGTGCCGCCTCTGAGCGATCTGGCTGGAGAAAGGCCCCGGGCCACCCCACCTCAGCGAAGCCCCCCCTGACCTCAAGCCACGGCCTCAGACCTCATCAAGTGCAGCCACCCCCGGCAGCACCTTGCCCTCCAGCAGCTCCAGGCTGGCGCCGCCGCCGGTGGAGATGTGGCTCATCTTGTCGGCCACACCCACCTTCTCCACGGCGGCCACGGAGTCGCCGCCGCCGATGATCGTGCAGCAGCCCTTGGCGCTGAGGTCGGCCAGGGTGTGGGCGATGCCGTTGGTGCCGGCGGCGAACTGGTCGAACTCGAACACGCCCATGGGGCCGTTCCAGATCACGGTCTTGCAGTCGGAGAGGGCCGCCTGGAAGGCCTTGAGGGCATCGGGACCGATGTCGAGGCCCATCCAGCCGTCGGGGATGGCGTCGATCGGGGTGGTCTGGCTGTTGGCGTCGGGGGCGAAGGCATCGGCCAGCACCACATCGGTGGGCAGCAGCAGCTGAACCCCCTTGGCGGCCGCCTTGGCCTCCAGCTCCTTGGCAAGCTCCAGCTTGTCCTCCTCCACCAGGCTCTTGCCCACTGCCAGGCCACGGGCCTTGTAGAAGGTGAAGATCATGCCGCCGCCGATCAGCACCTTGTCGCACTTGTCGATCAGGGCCTCGAGCACGCCGATCTTGCTGCTCACCTTGGAGCCGCCCACGATCGCCGCCAGGGGGCGCTTGGGCTCGTCGATGGCGCCCTGCAGGTACTGCAGCTCCTTCTCCATCAGGTAGCCGGCCACGCTGGGGCTGAGGGCCTTGGTAACCCCTTCGGTGGAGGCGTGGGCACGGTGGGCGGCGCCGAAGGCGTCGTTCACATAGACATCAGCCAGGGCGGCGAGCTTGGCGGCGAAGCCAGGATCGTTCTTCTCTTCCTCGGCGAAGAAGCGCACGTTCTCCAGCAACACCACATCGCCGTCGGCCATGGCGGCCACCTTGGCCTCGGCGTCGGGGCCGATGCAGCTCTCGGTTTTCAGCACCGGCTGGCCCAGCAGCTCAGCCAGGCGGGCGGCCACCGGGGTGAGGCGCATGGCCTCGTTCACCTGGCCCTTGGGCCGGCCGAAGTGGGCCGCCAGGATCACCTTGGCGCCCTTGCCGGTGAGGGCGTTGATGGTGGGCAGGGCGGCCCGGATGCGGGTGTCATCGGTGATGGCGCCGGCATCATCCAGCGGTACGTTGAAGTCGACCCGCACCAGCACGCGCTTGCCGCGCAGGTCGTCGGCGGAGAGGCTGGCCAGGGATCGCTTCGCCATGGAGTGCGCGGGTAGGGGTAGGGATAAACGGGCGGGAGCTTAGCTCCCAGCCCCCTCTACCACCCGGACGGCCGATCTGACCAGCCGCTGGGGTCTGGATGGCCGCCCGGGGCGCCGCGCTCCAGACTGACGCCACTGGGGCATCGACCCATGTTCGACACCGTTCTCTTCCCGATCGATCGCAGCCGCCAGGCTCTCGACACCGCCGCCGTGGCCCTGCAGCTGGCGCAGCAGCACAGCAGCCGCCTGGTGCTGCTCTCCGTTGTGGAGCCCGACGACGACCCGGCCGCGGTGGCCGCCCTGCTGCAGGAGGCGCGCCAGAGCTTCGAGCAGCAGGGGGTGGCCTGTGAGCTGGTGGAGCGGGAGGGCAAGCCCGCCTTCGTGATCGGCGATGTGGCCGATGAGATCAATGCCGATGTGATCGTGATGGGTACCCGCGGCATTTCCATCGAGAGCGATCAACAGAGCACCGCGGCCCGGGTGATCCAGCTGGCGCCGTGTCCGGTGCTGGTGGTGCCCTGATGCCCCCCCAGCCCCAGACCATCCAGCTCAGCGTCAACGCGCCGGCGATTCAGTGGTATCCGGGCCACATCGCCAAGGCGGAGAAGGCCCTGGCGGAAGCGCTCGCCAAGGTGGACCTGGTGATCGAGGTGCGGGATGCCCGCATCCCCCTGGCCACGGGCCATCCCCGCCTGCAGCGCTGGATCGGCAGCAAGCACCACCTGCTGGCCCTGAACCGGGTGGACATGATCCCCCGGGCGGCCCGGGAGGAGTGGAGCGCCTGGTTCAAGCGGCAGGGCCAGCAGGTGTGGTGGTGTGACGCCAAGGTGGGCACCGGCGTGAAACAGCTGCAGCAGGCCGCCATCCGGGCCGGCGCCGCCCTCACGCCCGCCGCCTGGGTCGGGGCATGCGGCCGCGGCCTGTGCGGGCCTTGATGCTGGGCTTTCCCAATGTGGGCAAGTCGGCCCTGATCAACCGGCTGGTGCGCCAGAAGGTGGTGGACAGTGCCCGCCGGGCCGGCGTCACCCGCAGCCTGCGCTGGGTGCGGCTGGGCCAGGACCTCGACCTGCTCGATGCCCCCGGCGTGCTGCCGCCCCGGCTGGATGACCAGCAGCTGGCCCTGCGGCTGGCCCTCTGCGACGACATCGGCCAGGCGGCCTATGACAACGAGGCGGCCGCCCTCGCCTTCCTGCAGTTGCTGGTGCTGTTGCAGGCGGTGCCGGCCTCCGGAGTGCCGCGGGATCTGCTGCTGCGCCGCTATGGCCTGGCCCAGGCCGACCTCCCCTCCGGGGGCCCCGATGTGGAGGGCTGGCTGCAGGCCGCCGCCGGGCGGCACACCAGCGGCGACAGCCTGCGCATGGCCACCAAGCTGCTGGATGACTTCCGCTGCTCCAGGCTCGGGGCCCTGGCCCTGGAGCTGCCGGCGGCACCGCTGGCATGAGCGCAGAGCCGATGCGGGCAGAGCCGATTCACCCAGCGAAGAGGAGGCGTTGCTGATGGCCGCGTTCGGCGAGGGAGCAGGCGAGCTGCTGACGCTCTCCTATCCGAAGCCGCTGCCGATGCGGCTGGATCGCTGGCTGGTGGCCCAGCGCCCGGAGCAGAGCCGGGCCCGGATCCAGAAGTTCATCGAAGCGGGCTACGTGCGGGTGAATGGGATCACCGGACGGGCCAAGACCCCCCTGCGGCTGGGCGATCAAGTGGAGCTCTGGATGCCACCACCGGAGCCGCTGCCCTACCTGGTGGCCCAGGAGATGCCCCTCGATGTGCTTTACGAGGATGCCCACCTGATCGTGCTCAACAAGCCAGCCGGCCTCACGGTGCATCCGGCGCCGGGCAACAGGGACGGCACCCTGGTGAACGGCCTGCTGCACCACTGCCCCGACCTGCCCGGCATCGGCGGCGAACTGCGCCCCGGCATCGTGCACCGGCTCGACAAGGACACCACCGGCTGCATCGTGGTGGCCAAGAGCCAGGAGGCCCTGGTGAAGCTGCAGGTGCAGATCCAGAAGCGCATCGCCTCCCGCCACTACCTCGGCGTGGTGCACGGCCAACCCCGCGCCGACCACGGCACGGTGATTGGCGCGATCGGCCGCCATCCGGTGGATCGCAAGAAATACGCCGTGGTGTGCGATGCCAGCGGGCGGCACGCCTGCACCCACTGGTCGGTGCAGGAGCGGCTGGGGGATTTCGCGCTGCTGCGCTTCCAGCTCGACACCGGCCGCACCCACCAGATCCGGGTGCACGCCGCCCACATCGGCCATCCGATCGTGGGCGACCCCGCCTACTCCCGCTGCCGGCGCCTGCCCGTGGCCCTGCCGGGGCAGGCCCTGCACGCCGTGCAACTGAGCCTGGATCACCCGATCAGCCGCGAACGCCTGGTGTGTGAGGCACCACTGCCAGCGGCGTTCGAGCGGCTGCTGGAGCAGCTGCGGGGCAGGCTGCGCTGAAAGGGGTCTCGGCTCAGAGCATTCCCACCAGCATGTCGTCGAAGTGGGTGGTGAACGTGCCGGCGCTGGGCTCGTTGCGCTTGTAGATCCCGAACTTGAAGCGGTAGTAAGGGGTGGGGCCGCGGTTGGGGATCGGCTGCACATTGGGTGTTCCTGCCCGACCCCTCCAGTTGCCGATCTGCTTGCCATCGGCGGCCACGCTCATGGTGCTGTTTTTGCCAGGACGAAAGCGGAAGCGCATCTGGAAGTTGTGCCACTGCCCCGGCACAAAGCTGAAGGGGGCCACCTTGTTGAGTTGGCGGGAGCCGCCTTTCACGGTCTTGGTAATGAAGTCCACCTTGTGGGATTCCCCCCTGCGCATGCGGAGGCCCACAAACGGGTTCTTGCCGCCCAGCTGCCAGAGTTGCATCAGGTAGTAGGAGTTGTCGGATACCCCACTGCCCTTGGGAATGCGCATCCTGAAGTTGGCCTGGAGCGCTCTCCCAGCCTTGAAATACCCCTGCTGAGTGAGCTCAGCGCGATCCTTCTGACCATTCCCCCTGCCGTTCACGCTGAAGCTCAGAAAGCGGTTACTACCTTCCTCGCGCAGGCTCACTGGCGAGAAGGCCCCCTGGTATTTGCCAAGCAAATCAGGGGAGCCTGCTTCGCTGTAGTTGCCGCCGCTACCCAGACGGGCGCTTGGCCCTAACGCGACCTTCCGGACTGTGGGGTGGCGATTGAAAACGCGTCCATCACCGGTGAGGCGAATGGTGGTGGCTTTAGGTACGCGGATACCGCGGCCCGCCCGCCAGGTTGGCCGGCCCTTTCTGTTCCGCTTCCGCATGGGATGGGCGGCTGGGGCTTGCCTCCCTCAGCCAGATGAAGAGTGGTTGCAGATTGTGGCTCTTGGCCGGGTGCTGCAAGTGCACATTTCGATCTCCGGACCAGCCCCCCGCTCAGGCGGGCTGGGGCAGCCGCGGGCAGGCCTCCACCAGGGTGCGGGTGATGGCGGCCCGGGGATGACGCAGCAGCTCTGCCCCCGGGCCCTGCTCCACGATCCTGCCGCCCTCCAGCACGATCACCCGGTGGCAGAAGCCGCCGGCCACCGAGAGGTCGTGGGTCACGAACAGCAGACCCAGCCCAAGCCGCTGCTGCAGATCCCGCAGCAGGGCCAGCACATCGGCCTGCACCTCGGCATCGAGCATGCTCACGCTCTCGTCGCAGAGCAGCACCCTCGGCTCCAGAATCAACGCCCGGGCGATGGCCACCCGCTGTTGCTGGCCGCCGGAGAGCTGGCGGGGCAGCCTCTGCTCGAACGCCTCCGGCGGGTTCAGGCCCACCGCCGCCAGCAGCTCCCGGGCCCGCTGCCGGGCCGCCGGCCGGCTGGCCAGGCCGTGGATGCGCAGGGGATCGGCCACGGCGTCAGCCACCGTCATCTGGGGATTGAGGCAGGCCAGGGGGTCCTGGAACACCATCTGAAGACCGCGGCGGGCCTGCCGCAGCGCCTCGCCGCGCAGCTGCCGCAGGTCGATGCCATCCAGGCGCACCGCCCCGCCCTGCACGGCGGTGAGGCCCATCAGGGCCCGGCAGAGGGTGCTCTTGCCGCAGCCTGAGGCCCCCACGATTCCCACGGTCTCGCCGCGGCTCACCTCCAGGCTCACCCCATCGACGGCCTTCAGCCAGCGGGGCCGCCAAGGGGCCGAGGGCAAAGGATGCCAGCAGCGCAGAGCCTCAATCTCCAGCAGCCGCTGCCGCTCACCCGGTGGACGGGCGCCCGCCGCCTCCCGCTCGCGGGCTCGGGCCACAAGCCGCTGGCTCAGCGGCGCCTGCGGCTCCAGCAGCAGCTGCCGGGCCGGAGCCTGTTCGATCAGGCGGCCCTGGTCGAGCACGGCGATCTGGTCACACCAGCGCCCGGCCATGGCCAGATCGTGGCTGATCAGCAGCAGGGCGCTGCCGGCCTCGCGGCAGAGCTGGGTGAGCTCCGCCATCACCTGGCCGGCCACGGCCACATCGAGGCTGGTGGTGGGTTCATCGGCGATCACCAGGGGCGGTCGCAGCGCCATGGCCAGGGCAATGGCCAGCCGCTGGCGCATGCCGCCGCTGAAGGCGTGGGGGTAGTTGTCAAAGCGCTCCGCGCTGATGCCCACCCGCTGCAGCAGATCCTCGGCCCGCTGCCGCAGGGCGCGCCGCCTCCAGCCGGGGCGATGGGCCGCCAGGGTGTCGGTGAGGTGATCCCCCACCGTCAGCAACGGATTGAGCCGCGTCATCGGATCCTGGAACACCAGGCCCACCGCTTCGCCACGCAGACGGCGCAGGGCGGCCCGGCCCAGCTGGCGCGGATCCTGGCCACCGAGGCTGAGGCTGCCGCTGCACTGGCTGCCCTCGGGCAGCAGCTGCAGGGCGGCCCGGGCCACGGTGCTCTTGCCACAGCCGGAGGGGCCCACCAGGGCGAGGGTCTGGCCGGGATGCAGCTCCAGGACCAGGCCGTCGAGGGTGGGGCTCGGCGCGCCTGGATAGCGGACCACCAGGTCCTTGAAACACAGCACGGGCTCAGTCATGGCCCCCAGCTTGGATCCGCTGACGCCGAGACTGGTCCCGATCGGGCCGCACCTGCCTACGATTGGTGCAGTCCGCAAGGTTGCATGCTCCGCGCGGTTTCCGATCTGAACCCCCCGCTGGAGCGCACCGACGCCCCGGGCCCAGAGACGGATCACCCGGCTGTGGGTGGTCTCGAAACCCCTGCAGTGACTGCGACCCGTCAGCGCAGTCCAAGCGTCAGTCAGGGCTGCAGACCAGCCTGGAGAGCCTGGGGACGGCCCCATGCCTCGACCTCGCCATCGGGCCTCCGGCGGCCCGGGCGCTCCCCAAGCCACGCCCGATCCACAGTCCGGACGACTACGGCGTGCCGCTGCCGCAGTGGCTCCAGCACTGCATCGAGCACGCCCCTCCTGGCGACGGCCAGTCGTGTCCCACCGACGCCGAGGCCCTGCTGGCCTCCGCCTTTGATTTCGCCTACCAGCTCCACGAGGGCCAGTACCGGGCCTGCGGCGATCCTTACATCGTGCACCCGATCGCCGTGGCGGATCTGCTGCGGGACATCGGCGCCAGCGCCAGCGTGATCGCCGCCGGCTTCCTCCACGACGTGGTGGAGGACACCGAGGTCACCCCCGAGGAGCTGGAACAGCACTTCGGCGGCGAGGTGCGCGCCCTGGTGGAGGGCGTGACCAAGCTGGGCGGCATCCACTTCACCAACAAAACCGAGGCCCAGGCCGAGAACCTGCGGCGGATGTTCCTGGCCATGGCCAGCGACATCCGCGTCGTGCTGGTGAAACTGGCCGACCGGCTGCACAACATGCGCACCCTCGGGGCGCTGAAACCCGAGAAGCAGCTGCGCATCGCCCGCGAAACGCGCGAGATCTACGCCCCCCTGGCCAACAGGCTCGGCATCGGCCGACTCAAGTGGGAACTGGAGGATCTGGCCTTCAAGATCCTGGAGCCCGAGGCGTATCGCGACGTGCAGCTGCAGGTGGCCACCAAGCGCAGTGAGCGCGAGGAGCGGCTGCAGGTCACGGTGCAGTTGCTGCGCGACAAGCTCGCCGCCGTGGGGCTCTCGGCCTGCGAGGTGAGCGGCCGCCCCAAGCACCTCTATGGCATCTGGAGCAAGATGCAGCGCCAGCAGAAGGCGTTCCACGAGATCTACGACGTGGCCGCCCTGCGCATCCTCTGCCCCAGCCTCGATGGCTGCTACCGCTCCCTGGCGGTGGTGCACGACACCTTCCGGCCGATCCCCGGACGCTTCAAGGACTACATCGGCCTGCCGAAACCGAATGGCTACCAGTCGTTGCACACGGCGGTGATCGGCCGCCATCGGCCGATCGAGGTGCAGATCCGCACTGCCGAGATGCACCAGGTGGCGGAATACGGCATCGCTGCCCACTGGAAATACAAAGAAGGCGGTTCACCTGCTGCCCTCGGCAACGACGCCGAGCGCTTCAACTGGCTGCGCCAGCTGGTGGACTGGCAAAAAGATGGTGGCGCCCAGGACAGCAACGACTATCTCGCCTCGATCAAGGAAGACCTCTTCGATGAGGAGGTGTTCGTGTTCACCCCCAATGGCGATGTGGTGGGCCTGCGCAAGGGATCCACGGCGGTGGATTTTGCCTTCCGCATTCATTCCGAGGTGGGCAACCACTGCCAGGGGGCACGTATCAACGACCGCCTCTGCCCCCTGGCCACGCCGCTCCAGAACGGCGACTTTGTGCAGATCCTCACCGCCAAGGCGGCCCATCCCAGCCTCGACTGGCTCAACTTCGTGGCCACCCCCACGGCCCGCAACCGGATCCGGGCCTGGTACAAGAAGAGCCATCGCGAGGCCAACATCCAGCGCGGCACCGAGATGCTGGAGCGGGAGCTGGGCCGTGAGGGCTTCGATGCCCTGCTCAACGGCGAGGCGATGGCCAAGGTGGCCCGCCGCTGCAACCTGATCAGCACCGACGACCTGCTCGCCAACCTCGGCTTCGGCGGAGTGACCCTGCACCAGGTGCTCAACCGCCTGCGCGAGGAGCTGCGCCTCGCCAACAGCGCTGCCGCCCCGGTGCTCAGCAACGAGGAACTGGCCCGCTCCGTGAAAAACCAGGCCGGCCCGCCCACCGCCACGGCCAGCCCGATCGGCCCCGGAGCCTCCAGCGCCATCCTGGGGCTTGAGGGCCTCGACTACCGGCTGGGCGGTTGCTGCAGTCCCCTGCCGGGGGAAGCGATTCTGGCGGCGGTGGCCCTCGGCAACCACGGCATCACAATTCACCGCCAGGACTGCGCCAACGTGCAGCAGGTGCCGCCCGAGCGCCGCCTACCCGTGCGCTGGAACCCCACCTCCGACCAGGAGAAGCGCCGCTATCCGGTGCAGCTGCGCATCGAGGTGCTCGATCGGGTGGGCGTGCTCAAGGACATCCTGATGCGCCTCTCCGACCACCGCATCAACGTGAGCGACGCCCGGGTGCGCACCACCCCCGGCAAGCCGGCCCGCATTGAACTGCGGGTGGAACTCAGCGGCGCCCACCAGCTCAGCGGCACCATCAACCAGATCGCCTCGATGGCGGATGTGCTCGACATCTGTCGGACGGGGATTGGCTGACCCGGCAGAGGCCTTAGTCCCTAGGAGTTTTAGGAGGTCTTCAAGCAGGCCAAACTCCGTCCATGCGGCGGATCATCAACATGCAACTCACCAGGAGCAGTAAAGATCCAATGGAGTGCCACTGTTACGAATATTCGGGCCCATGGTAATCCTATGTGGCTGATGAGTTGGGGCGCTCTACAGCCATGCCCCAGTAGAACTGGGCATACTTGCTAAACGACATTAGCTTTCCGGTGCTGTCTGCCAACCAGAAACCAGAAGAGGTCTTGCCGGAGAACCACTCGGCAGCAGACATTAAGCCACGGGGGTGCCATCTCTGTAGATGCTACGGACACATCAAGATGGCCGGGCTGGTCAAGTTTGGCCATGTCAGCCCTGCTGGTGCCGGGGATTTACCCCAGCCCCAGCCCCCAAGGAAGCGCGCTGCTAGGAAAGAAATGTAATTCCTTCACGAAAAAGGATACAGCTAAAACCTCCTGAAAACCATTGCCAGACTAACGTGACCACCACCATTGGTTCAGTTCCCATGAGTTCTAGGAGGGCACACACGCCAGGAACACACTATCAGGCAGGCTATTGAGCATATTCTAAAGTTTGGGGAACACGTTGAGTTGAACTCTACTCACGCTAGACTCTTACTACCAACTCAGTAATTAGTCTTTGGAACGATTCCGATGCACGACGCCATCCCCCAGGAATTCAACGCAAGACAGTATCGAAAGCACAATCCAGACTTGCCAGACCTCAGAACAAAGGCACTTAGGCAACATTGGCAAGATCATGGTCTAGCCGCCAACAGAATTGCAAGCGAAATCAGCAATCGGATGCAATTCATGGACAAGTCCCTTGGCCACTGCCAAAGGATGCTTGAAATCGGGCCATTTGATAAGCCATCGCTTGAAAGGTTTAGAAAGCCTGGAGTAGAGATTGAATACGCCGACTACTTTACTACCGACGAACTTCGAACTCGTGCAAGTCACGCTCTAAACAGGAATCCCGACAAAGTTCCCCACATCGACTATTGCCTGGCGAATGGCTTTTCTCAGATTACCAGCAAATATGAAGCCATAATCTCTCATCACTGTGTAGAGCATCAACCCGACTTAATAGCACATTTCATCAATGTACTTTCAGCCTTAGAGGACTCCGGGCACTACGCATTTACTGCACCACATAAATTATATTGCTTCGATCACTTTATTCCAGAATCGACTTATCTTGAAGTCATAGTTGCCCATCTAGAGCACAGGTCAAGACCTAGCTTGCGTTCAGTACTTGAAACGAGATGCTTCAGCCGTCACCAGTATCAAGAAGCGCTCAACCCCTTCAGAAATGCTACAACGGCCATGAGAAGGTGCATTGATGCAGCTATGAACGAATACGCCTCCAAGCCCTATGTTGATGTACATTGTTGGCAATTTACCCCGGCATCACTAAAGAACATCGTATTGAACCTCTCCATACTAGGATATTTACCTCAGTTGAACGTTAGAGTATTCTGTCTGGGCGCCGAGTTTGGATGTATTCTATCAAAAGCATGATATTTTCGAGCCAGAGTACCTCGCTCTAAGTCAGAGTCTCTTCGAAACTCTGCAAGCATCCTAGTCAAATAGTCTATGACAGGAACTTCTAGGGCTGATATTGAGTCACCGCCTAATCATTCTTCTTAGCCTGCGAGTCTTTTCTCTTATGGGCTGACTTGAAGGCTGCAGATGCTGAGCAAGCTTCATCAGTCTGAAAGCAACACGAACCCCAAGTGACTCTTTTTCCAAGATCTTATTTGCTGTCTTCATGAGAAAACTTGATCTCTTTGCCCGCCAAGCGCGATCTTCACTTTGACTCAGCTCAGAAATAGCACCCTTAATGATGGCAACCTGAGAATCATCGAGGGGAGAGATCAAATTCGATTCTATCTCAACATCGTTGGTGACTACAAGTGGGGAAGACAGAGGCAATCTTCGATTAATCGCATGGATGATCGGTTTCATTTCATCAGCAATCTTCTTGCTTGACGAAGCCGATGGCAATAAAGGGTCAGAATCAATATCTGGGAGTGAGTTAACCAATGCATCTGATAGCTTGGTGCCCGCGAACTTGCCATAGAGTCGATTGACAAGAACGAGAGCCTGCAACTCTGAAACAGACATCGACCGGTTTACTCTCATACTTGTAAATCTATGAGTATCGACTAAAGTATCTATGCCAATGATTTCAGAGATTCTTCGGGTAATTGCATAGCCTAAATTCGAAAAGTTTAATAGAGAAAAGGAAATCTCCTTGCTCTCGAGCTGTTCAATAATCTCGAGAGCTCTGAAAGCATGCTTGCATCTATAGCTAGTGCGCTCTAGAAAGGCCTCGTATGAAATGAACAACCCATCACGCTTAACCAGTTGATGGTATTCAGATGAGAGCATGTCTCCTGGATTGCGGACAGCTAGAATCACGTGCAAGTTAAAGTTATCCTTACTATTGTCGAGAGCCGCGTACACACTATCCATATAGTGGAAAGCATTCTCACAGGAAAAAACATACTTATCGTAATTCTGGTTGTTCCTCACGGTCGCCAAGACCTGAGTGTCAAACCAATCATTCGTGTCACTCGGATCAATGTTGCCTGAACTTATCCGTGATCGGATCGCATTTGAAAAGCTGGGATGCTCTTTATACAGTATGCCTGCAGAAAGAAGCATCTTCTGAGATTGTGCCATCAATGCCTGGAACGCCGAGGTTCCGGTTTTGCCATGACCAATATGGAGGTAGATCTGCTTCATTATTGCATGAGTAGGTTATTAATCGGATTACGATCTAATCAAATACCGTTCAGTTCGGTTGGGACTCTTTCTCGCTACCAGTAGTGTTGGCTGAATATGAAAAGTGGTAAGCATTACTGGGGAGGCTTGTGCTTCGAGTGCGCAAATAGAGTCATGCAAGGTCCATTGGGATGATCCATTTGACAGGAATGTATATCTATGTCAAAACCATGATCGCTTAAGCGAGTTAGGATGTCGTCTTTCTGAACCCATATTGAATACTCTTGACCACCGCCACAGAAGGATTGATCTTTTTGTCCTTGACCATAGAATTGCTTAAATGCCGGGTAAGTTGTGCCACCTGCACTGAGTTCGATTTGGCTCCATCGATTAGGCCAAAGACTTGTCAATGACTCATCATAGAAATGAGTCCATATTCCCACAGATAGACATTTAGACAGGATGAGGTCAATTGTCTCCAAGGGATTTTTCATGTGATAGAGAACGCCACTGGCAGCAATAAAATTGAATAGAGGGGTGCTGGGATTCTTTAGATAAGGGATAAAATCACCGTAGAGCGCCTTGGCATGGAGATTGAATTCATTATAAATGATTAGTGTTTTTAGAAACGCCCTGGAATTGCTTTCAATTGAAGTAACATTCCAGCCTGCATTGGAGAACATGTAGGAATGTGCCCCCTCCAGCGGCCCCAGCTCGAGTGCATTAATTGATTCTGAGGTAAGCGAGCTGCCAAACAACTCATTTGTTTTCTTGATCCAGTAGTCTGCACGTGGGTCAGAAAAAAGCGGGGCTCTTCCACCATCTGGACAACCTGGTATGGCAGAGCTCCACTCGCCTTTAAAGATGCCAATTGTATTGGACAGAGATGGTGGCTGGTCCGTGTAGTGATCCAGAATCCTGTCTGACATGCCCCAAGGAGCAAAGATTGTGATCAGTATAGTAGAGAGCCTGCTTGAGGCCAGGATCCTGATGCTGGCTAAAGCTGTTATTCGTCAGCCCAGGCTGAAGCAGGCGCGTGCGCTGCCAACGCCGCCTGCAACCATAGGAGTCTAACAAAGGTACTCAATCTCTAGAAGGCTAGTCTTGTTTTCACCAATGAGACAGATGTGAGCCACTTTAGGTCCTAATGTCTACACTGGCCTCGTACTCAGGCCTGTTGGTTTGCCTTTGGGGCCTAGAGGGCTTTCCAGTCGTACACTTTTATCCGACACGCCGATCTTTTAGATAGCATATAAGAAGCAGTGGTCTTGCACGGTTCATGGACGTCTCCATGCAAGAAGGATCTTGAGCTTTAGGCCGTTTTCCTGATGCCCCGGCAGGAATAGACCGCTCCGAAGTCCGAGCTGATAATGGCTGACCCGAAGGGATTCTCCTCCTTCGGATTGAAAGGCACTTTCTCCTCTTCAATCGGATCAGGCAGGCTGCTTCCGAAAGCATCCAGCCGTAGGAGGTGCTCCCCGGCTGCGGCAATCCAGACCTCGGCCTCGCATTCCTTGAGAGCTTCTCAATGCCGACCCGGCAGCGCATCCCATAGGCCAAGCCATCTGCACAGTAATGGAACCACTACTTTGCCTTGGCGGCAACATACATCTCAGGATCTCTCTTGCCCTCTTTGTTCTTGGTGGAATGGAGGGCGCAGATGGCCTTCCATCAAGGATCGCCCGCTTCTTGACGTTATCGATCACCGACGTTGAAGCTCCCCCTGCCTCGTTGGCAACCCAGTGTCCCTTGGGACCTGCTCATTAGGGTCAATCCGCTCAAGCTTGTTGCAATGCCCCCCAACCCCCTGCTCGCCCTGCCGTTCGAGCCCCAGCTCGAAGGACTCGGGGCTGACTACTGGGACGTGGTGGAGGCAGCGCAGTTCCCGCGCACCCAGCTGCGCTTCCGCAACGACTCCCTGTTACACCAAATCGGCCTCAATCCTGCCAGCGTCTCCGACGCCGACATCGAGGCCGCCTACGGCCGCTTCGAGGCGCGCACACCCCTGCTGGCCCTGCGCTATCACGGCCATCAGTTCGGCACCTACAACCCCTTTCTGGGCGATGGCCGTGGCTTTCTCTATGGCCAGCTGCGCGACCGCCATGGCCAGCTGCAGGACCTGGGCACCAAGGGCAGCGGCACCACCCCCTGGAGCCGCGGCGGCGATGGCCGCCTCACCCTCAAGGGGGGCGTGCGGGAGGTGATCGCCGGCGAGGCGCTGCAGCGCCTGGGCGTGACCACCAGCCGCAGCCTCAGCCTGGTGGAAACAGGGGAGGATCTGTACCGGGGAGACGAGCCCTCCCCCACACGCAGCGCCGTGATGGTGCGCCTGGCCCGCACCCACCTGCGCTTCGGCAGCTGCGAGCGGATGCTCCATCAACGCCAGCCGCGACAGCTGGAGCGCCTACTGCAGCATGTGGTGATCACCTACTACCCCGAGGTGGCCGCAACCGAAGCGACTGGGGAGGCGCGGCTGCTGGCCTTTTACGGCGAGCTGGTGGAGCGCGTGGCCCGACTCAGCGCCGAGTGGATGGCCGCCGGCTTCACCCACGGGGTGCTCAACACAGACAACATGTCGCTGGCCGGGGAGAGCTTCGACTACGGCCCCTTCGCCTTCCTCGACCAGTTGGACCCGCGCTTCACGGCGGCCTACTTCGATCACGCCGGTCTCTACGCCTACGGCCAGCAACCGGCAGTCGCCCACCAGAACCTGCGCCTGCTGCAGGAGCCCCTGGTGATGCTGCTGCCCCGGGCCGAGCTGGAGGCCCGCCTGGAGCGCTTCGCGCCGGCCTTCGACCACCACTACCGCCAGCTGATGGCCAGGCGGCTGGGGCTGCCGCCGGCATGGCCGGGGGAAGGAGATGGCCTGGGGGAAGCCCCGGATCCCCTGCCTGCCACATTGCAACTGCTGGCGGCCTGGCCCGTGGGCTACGGATCCTTCTTCGCCGGGCTGGCGGCGCGGGTGGCAGAGGCAGGCCTGCCGAGTACACCCGATGAGCTGGGGCCCTTCCTGGCGGGGGCCCCGCAGCCGCCCCGGCAGCCTTGGCTGGCCTGGCGCGACGCCTGGTGGGCCTGCAGCCACCAGGCTGCCAACACCGAAGCCAACTCCCCAGACGCGGCCAGCGCGGCCAGCTCGATCGCTGATCGCCTGCAGCGCTGGAACCTGCCCGAAACCCCGGTGCGTCGAGTGATTGAGAGGCTCTGGGAGGCGATTGATCAGGCCGACGACTGGCAACCCTTCCACGACTGGCTGGCGCGCACTGTGGTGAAGGACGACTGATTCGAGTGGCTCTGAGCATGGGCATTCGGCCACAGCGCCCGGGCCGTGTGTCTGCTGCTACAGCTCAATCGGAGCATGTTGTCTACAAAATGAGGATAATTTTTCGTCCGACAACCACCCATCTGGCCATGACATCTGAACAGGCCGCCGAATTGATTGACCACACCCTCGATCAGGTGCATCAGCGCCTGCAGGATCTCCAGGATCAGTGCCTCAGCGAAGACCATCAGGCCCTGGCTGAGGAATTCCGCGAATGGCGCCATCCCACCGGTGGCCACATCGACCTGATGGTGTTTCCCGGCCTGGCCAATTCCTGATCCCCGTCCTGAAGCGAAGTCATGAAACCGATTCATGGGCGGGGCCTGCATCAACCTGTGGGCGGCCGTGGGACTTGGGGATCAGCCTGGCCGCCTGTCTGCAGCAGCCAGCGCCAGTAGAGCCAGCCGCCCAGGGGCCCGGCGGCGAGACCCACCACCAGGGATCCCAGCAACATGCGGCTCGCAAAAGCCCAGCCCAGCTGCCAGATCGCCTCACTGCGCAGGCTCTCCATGCCCGGCCAGCCCTGGCCCGGCCCCAGGAACACACTTCCCAGCTTGAAGTTGAGCCAATAGAGGGGCAGGTAGGTGAAGGGGTTGCTGATCCAGGTGCCCGCGGCGGCGAGCAGGTGGTTGCCCCGCACCAGGCTCGCCAGCGCCACCCCCAGCAGGGTCTGCAGCCCGAAGAACGGAAAGCAGCCGCAGAACACCCCCGCCGCCAGCCCCCTGGCCCGCTGACCGGGGCTGCCCTCCTGCTGCCACAGCCACTGGATCGCCCGCTGGATGGCACGCACCGCGGGGGCAAGCGGTTGAAACTGGGGTGGACGCAGCGCCATGGAACGGGGTGACAGGCGAGCTGGAGCTGGATGACGAAGCGATCACGGCCAGCGCCCAAGGCGGCGACACGATCGCAGCGGTCGCCACGGCGATCGCGCCTGGGCAGGGGAGTGTGGCGATCGTAAGAATCTCCGGCCCCCGGGCCGAGGCCATCGGCGCCCGGCTGTTCCGGGCGCCGGGTTCCCAGGTGTGGGACACCCATCGGGTGCTGTATGGCCACGTGGTGGATCCGGCCACGCAGGAACGGGTGGATGAGGCCCTGCTGCTGCTGATGCGGGCGCCGCGAAGCTTCACCCGCGAAACCGTGGTAGAGCTCCATTGCCATGGCGGCCTGGTGCCGGTGCAGCGGGTGCTGGAGCTGGTGCTGGCCGCCGGGGCCCGCCTGGCCCAGCCCGGGGAATTCAGCCAGCGGGCCTTTCTGAACGGCCGCCTCGATCTCACCCAGGCCGAGGCGGTGAGCGAGATGATCACGGCCCGCAGCCGCCGCGCCGCCCAGCTGGCCATGGCCGGCCTCGATGGCGGCCTGCAGCGCCGTATCGGCAGCCTGCGGGAGCGGCTGCTCGACCAGCTGGCCGAACTGGAAGCCCGGGTCGACTTCGAAGACGACCTCCCCCGCCTCGACGCCGCTGCCGTAGTGGCCGCCCTGGTGGCGGTGCAGCGGGAGCTGGAGGCCCTGGTGCTGGAGGCGCGTCAGGGCGCGGCCCTGCGGGAGGGCCTGCGGGTGGCGATCGTGGGGCGCCCCAATGTGGGCAAGAGCAGCCTGCTCAACCGCCTCAGCCACCGCGAGCGGGCGATCGTGACCGACCTGCCCGGCACCACCCGCGATCTGCTGGAGAGCGAGCTGGTGCTCGACGGCGTGCCGCTCACCCTGCTCGACACCGCCGGCATCCGGCCCACCGCCGACGCCGTGGAGCAGCTCGGCATCGCCCGCAGCCACGAGGCCCTGGCCAGCGCCGATGCGGTGCTTCTCCTGTTCGATCTCCAGGCCGGCTGGACCGAGGAGGACGCCGCCCTGCGGAACCTGGTGCCGGAGGGGGTGCCCCTGCTGCTGGTGGGCAACAAGGCGGATCTGATCGCCCCGGATCAGGCAGGGCCTCCTCCAGCCCAGTCCGAGTCGGTGGCGACAAGCCCCGATGGCGTGATCAGTGCGCTGACCGGCGCCGGCAGCGATGCCCTGGTGCAGCAGCTGCTGCGGCGCTGCGGGGCGGGCGATGGGCAGGGTCTCCAGGTGGCCCTCAACGCCCGTCAGCGCGATCTGGCCAGGGAGGCGGCGACTGCCCTGACGGGCAGCCTGGAGGCCGCCGAGCAGGGGCTGCCCTGGGATTTCTGGACCATCGACCTGCGCACGGCGGTGCGGGCCCTCGGTGCCATCACCGGCGAAGAGGTGAACGAGGCGGTGCTGGATCGGGTGTTCTCGCGCTTCTGCATCGGCAAGTGAGCCGGGCAGGCTGCCATGGTCCTGGAGGGTCCGCCCTCCTGCCGCGCTCGCTGCCATGCCACCGCTGAGCCCCCTGCAACTCGAGCCCCTGCTGCGCGCCTGGCTGGCGGAAGATCTGGGCCGCGGCGACCTCACGGCGCCCGCCCTAGCGGGGGCGCGGGGCCGGGCCCACTGGGTGGCCAGGCGCGCCGGGGTGTTCAGTGGCGGGGCGTTGGTGGAGCCCCTGTTCCGCCTGCTCGATGCCGAGCTGCAGGTGCGGCTACTGGTGGGTGATGGCGAGCGGATCCAGGCCGATCAGCGGTTGCTGGAGCTGGAGGGAGATGCCGCGGCCCTGGTGGCAGGCGAGCGCACGGCCCTGAACCTGGCGATGCGCCTGAGCGGCATCGCCACGGCCACCGCCGAGCTGGTGCAGCAGCTGGAGGGCAGCGGCGTGCGTCTGGCCGACACCCGCAAGACAACTCCAGGGCTGCGGCTGCTGGAGAAATACGCCGTGCGCTGTGGCGGCGGCCTCAACCACCGCTTCGGGCTCGACGACACCGCCATGCTCAAGGAGAACCACCTGGCCTGGGCGGGCGGGGTGGTGCCGGCCCTGCTGGCGGTGCGGGCTGCGGCCCCCTGGCCCGCCCGGGTGATCGTGGAAGCGGAGACCGCCGCCGAGGCCGAGCAGGCGATCCAGGCCGGCGCTGACGCCGTGCTGCTGGATGGCTTCAGCCCTGGTGCCCTGGCCGAGCTGGTGCCGGTCCTGCGCCGGCTGGCCACAGACCTGGGCCGGGCTGTGGTGCTGGAGGCCTCCGGGGTGGAGCCGGCCCAGTTGCGCGCCTGTGCGGCCAGCGGCGTGGACCTGATCTCCAGCAGCGCACCGATCACCCGCAGCCCCTGGCTCGACATCAGCATGCGCTTTGCGCAGCAGTGGATCTGAGCGGTCTTCGTCGCAATGAAGAATCCCGCAGGCTGCAGCCCGCCGCATGGCCGGATGCCCCAGGCCTTGCCAGAGTCCTGGGGCATCCGGCGTGGCGTGCTTTGTCTTCCCCAGGCCCTTCGGCCGCTCCCTCCCCAGGGGGATCAGCCCCTTACGGCCGCCCCCTGAGCCTGAGCTGCGCCGAGCCCGCCGCCTCGGGCGCGCTCTGTAGCACGGCCACCCTGGCAGCCCTGGCCGTGGCTGGGGGGCTGGCGCTTCCTGCTGCCGCCCTGGCGGGAGGAGCCGTGGAACGGGTGGCCCGCTCCGGGGAACTGGTGCTGGTCGGCCCCGCCGACGCGCCGCCCCTGCTGAGCGGCGGCAGCCAGGGCCAGCCCCAGGGCTACGCGGTGCTGCTGGGCGAGCGGATCGCCGCCGAGCTGGCCAGGGCCGTGGGCCGTCCCGTGAGGCTCCGGCTGGTCATGGAGCCCGACCTGGCCGCCACCGCCGCTCGGGTGACGGCCGGCACCGCCGACCTGGCCTGCGGCATTCCCTTCAGCTGGGAAGCCGACATGACCGCCGACTTCTCAATGCCCATCGGCGTGTCGGGCCTGCGCCTGCTGGCCCCGGCCGGCCGCTTCGACGGCAATCCCGCCGCCCTGACCGGCCGCCCGATCGGCGTGGTGCGCTCCACCCTGGCGGAGACGGAGCTCGAGGGGATGCAGCCCGAGGCCCGGCTGGTGCCGTTCGCCAACCTGTCCGAGGCCCTCGATGCCCTGGAGGCGAACCGGGTGGAGGGAGTGATCGGTGACACCAAGGTGCTCGCTGCCCTGGCCCGGGCCCGGGGACTCAAGGACCTGGCGCTGGTGCCCGACGAGCCCTTCGAGAGCTATGGGGTGGCCTGCCTGCTGCCGGAGAACGACTCCGCCTTCCGCAACCTGGTGGATCTGGCCATCGCCCGGCTGCTGCAGGGCTATGTGGACGGCAGGCCAGAAGACGTGGCCGCAGTGGATCGCTGGCTGGCGCCCGGCACCGGCCCCGGCGCTGCCCATGAGCAGGTCGATGAGATCTTCCAGGGGCTGTTGCTGGGCCGGGAGGCGATCAGGCCCCTGCCCGCGGCCGACGGCGATCAGCAGCCCGAACCCGGCAGCTGAAGCGGCCTCTGCTCCCCTTCCCGCCGTTCCTTTTTTCCGTCCGCGCGTCTCTTCGCAGCACCTGTCATGGCCTTTCTGACCCGCTCCCGCCTGTTCGGCCTGCTGCTGCTGGTGTCGTTGCCGCTCGACTGCGCAGCGGCCCTGGCCACCGCCGCCGCGCAGCAGGGATCGACCGCCAGCATCGAGGCGCGGATGCAGCGCATTGCAGCGGTGGTGCGGGACAGGGAGCAGCAGGCCGGCACCAACCTGGAAGGCCAGGATCGTGAGGAACTGGGGCCAGAGGCCGGGCCACCGGACGCCCTGGCCTACGTGTTCGTCAACGCCCCCACCGTGGGCTGGGGCAACGGCGGCTTCCGCAATGGCGGCTTCTACAACGGAGGCTTCCGCAACGGCGGCTTCTTCAATGGCGGCTTCCGCAACGGGGGGTTCCGCAACGGCGGCTTCCGCAATGGCGGTGGCTTCCGTAATGGCGGCTTCCGCAATGGGGGCGGCTTCAGGAATGGGGGCTTCCGCAACGGCGGTGGCTTCCGCAACTTCCGCTGAGCGAGGCCCCGATGAGCGTCACCCCGGTGCCTGAGCTGGCCTATGGGCCGGTGCGCCTGCTGGTGCTGCAGCCCACCCCCTTCTGCAACCTCGACTGCAGTTACTGCTACCTGCCCCAGCGGGACGACCGCACCCGGCTGTCGCTGGAGCTGCTGGAGGCGGCCCTGGAGCGGGTGCTGGAGAGCCCCTTCTTTGACGGGGGATTCACCCTGCTCTGGCATGCGGGCGAGCCGCTCACCATGCCGATCGCCTTCTACGACGCCGCCAGCGCCCGCATCCAGGCCGTGCTGCAGCGCCACGGGCTGCCGCCCTCCACGGTGGTGCAGTCGCTGCAGACCAACGCCACCGTGATCGATGCGGCCTGGTGCGACTGCTTCGAGCGCCACGACATCCACGTGGGCGTGAGCATGGATGGCCCCGCCTTCCTGCACGACGCCCACCGGGTCACCCGCACCGGCCTGCCCAGCCATGCCGCCGTGATGCGGGGGGTGGACTGGCTGCAACGGCGGGGCATCCCCTTCGAGGTGATCTGCGTGCTCACCGCCGCCGGGCTCGACCATGCCGACGCGATCGTCGATTTCTTCCTGCAGCAGGGCATCGGCGACGTGGGCTTCAACATGGAGGAGACCGAGGGCGTCAACACCCAGTCCAGCCTGGAGGTCTCGGCGGGGGAGCGGCCCGCCCTGGAGGCCCGCTACCGCCAGTTCATGGAGCGCGTCTGGGACCGCTGCGGCGACCAGCCCGAGCGGTTGCGGATCCGCGAGTTCGAGGGAATCACCAGCCTGGCCTGCGGCGAAGCCCGCCTGGTGCAGACCGATATGAACACCCCCTTCGCGATCGTGAACGTGGATGCCCGCGGCAACATGTCCACCTTCGATCCGGAGCTGCTGTCGGTGCACACCGAACGCTTCGGCGATTTCTGCTTCGGCCACGTGCTGCGCGACAGCCTGGTGGATCTGGCCGGCACGCCGAAGTTCCAGCAGGTGGAGCGCGAGATCCGCACCGGTGTGGAGCGCTGCCGGGCCAGCTGCGACTACTTCGGCCTCTGCGGTGGCGGCGCCGGCAGCAACAAGTACTGGGAGCACGGCCGCTTCGACGGCACCACCACGCAGCACTGCCGCTACCGCATCCAGCTGGTGGCCGAGGTGGCCCTGGCCGGCATGGAGCGCGAGCTGGGCCTCAACCCCTGAGGGCCTGACCCCGGCGCTCGGCGAGCCTGCCGAACAGCTCCACGTATTGCCGTGGCCCGCCGGCCAGGCTGGCGTCGATGCGCAGGGAATCCTGCGGATCGGTGAGACCCACCAGGCGGCCATCGGCGTGGGAGGGGCGGTCCACGGCACCGCCGCTGCTGTCCACCAGCACCACCCGGTTGGCCGTGCCGAACACCGCGCCCAGCTCCTGCAGCAGGGTGAGGAAGCCCCGGTCGCTGCCGCCCCGCAGCCAGCCCCCGCCTGCGCCGGCACCGAGGTGATCGTGTCGCCCACCCCCACCAGGGTGGGCATCAGCGCCGGCTCGAAGGCCGAGCGGGCCAGCTCCAGCAGGCTGGGGTGGTCGTGGGGGGCCGTGCGCACGTTGAAGTCGGCGCCGAGGGGGGGGCTGCCGCTGCGGCGGCCGATGGCCTGATTGAGCAGCACCAGCAGGCCCACCTCCTTGAGGGCGCCGCGCAGCATCAGCTGGAAGTCCGTGGTGCCGGTGCCGGCGGGGCTGGCGGGCTTGAGCTGCTCAGCACCGTCCCGGCGGCCGAGGTTCGGGGCCAGGTGCAGGAAGAAGGCCTCGCCCAGGCCTGCCGCTGTGGCCTCCGCCAGCAACTCCCCCATCAGCTCCAGAGCCAGGGCCTGTAGATCCTGCTGGCCGGCCACGTTGCCCTCCACGGCAGCGAACAGCCCGTTGAGGTTGAGGCTGGGGGAGAGGGGGTTGTCGAGCACGGCCGCCTCCACCAGGGCCTGCCGCCGATCCCCACCCAGGTGGGGCAACAGCGCCGGCAGCCGCTCCAGCAAGCTGCGCCGCAGCCGCTGCGGCACTGCCGCCAGGAAGGCGATCTCCCCGGCCGACACCCCCGGATGGCTCACCAGGCCAAAGCGGTCCTGCAGCTGCACGCCACCGGCCGCCAGCCCGGGCAGGTAGAGGCCCTCGGCGGCGGGCTCGGCACTGCCGGCCAGGGCCTGCTCCACCACCCGGTTGACGCCGCGGCTGCCCTCGTGCTCGCCGTTGGTGAGCACCGCAAACTGTCCCTCCAGCTGCCGCGCCGCGCGGATGTAGGCCGGCTCCAGCCGCCGCTGGCGCGGATCATGCACCAGCTCCATGCACACCCCGTCGAGGTCCTGCACGATCAGCAGCTCGGCAGGGGCGGCCAGGTCCTCGAGCAGGGCATCCGGGCTCAGGGGGTTGGGCGAGAGGGGCATGGCGCGGGCTGCCGGGGCGTCGGGCGGCCGGGGGCCGCTGCAGTCACCCTGCCCCATCGGCCCACCGTTGCACTTCCTTGCGGCCGGGTGGATCCCTGGGTTCAGCCCAGCCTGTTGTGGTACCAAACTCAAAACAGGTGGCTGCATGGGTTCTGCCCTCTTTCTGAGCATCGACCAGGGCACCACCAGTTCCCGCGCGGCGCTGTATGACCACCAGGGCCAGCAGGTGGCCTGCTGCGGTGCCCCCCTGGAGTGCCACTACCCGGCGGATGGCTGGGTGGAGCAGCACCCGGAGGCGATCTGGCAGAGCCAGCTGGCCGCTCTGCAGCAGCTGGAGCAGGCGATCAGCCCGGAGCAGCGCCGAGCCGTGGTGGCCTGCGGGATCGCCAACCAGCGTGAAACCACCGTGCTCTGGCGCCGGGGCACGCAGGAGCCCCTGGCCCCGGCGATCGTGTGGCAGGACGGCCGCACCGCCGCCCTCTGCGCCGCCTGGAAGCAGCAGGGGCTGGAAGCCACCATCCGCCAGCGCACCGGCCTGCTGGTGGACCCCTACTTCAGCGCCAGCAAGATTGTGTGGCTGCTGCGGGAGCTGCCGGCGGCGGCGGCGGCAGCGGCGGCCGGGGAGCTGTGTTTCGGCACCGTGGACAGCTGGCTGCTGTGGCGGCTGTGCGGACGCCATGCCACCGACTGCAGCAATGCCAGCCGCACCCTGCTGATGGACCTGGAGCAGCTGCGCTGGGATCTCGAGCTCGCCTCCAGCCTGGGGGTGCCGCCCGATGCCCTGCCGGAGCTGCTGCCGAGCCAGGCCGCCTTCGGCACGATCGCGGCGGGGCTGCCCTTCGCCGGCGTGCCGATCACGGCGGTGCTGGGAGACCAGCAGGCCGCCACCCTGGGCCAGAGCTGCCTGACCAGCGGCGAGGGCAAGTGCACCTACGGCACCGGCGCCTTCCTGGTGATCAACACCGGCGCCACGATCCAGCGCTCCGACGCCGGCCTGCTCAGCACCGTCGGCTGGACCGATGCCGTCGGCCGGCCCACCTACTGCCTGGAGGGCAGCCTTTTCAATGCCGGCACCGCCATTCAGTGGCTGCGCGACGGCCTGCGGCTGATCGAGCGCTCCGACCAGGTGAACGCCCTGGCGGCCAGCTGCAGCAGCAGCGGCGGCGTGATGCTGGTGCCCGCCTTCACCGGCTGGGGCACGCCCCATTGGGATCCGGCGGCGCGGGGCCTGCTGATCGGCCTCAGCCGCGACACCGGCCCGGCCCAACTCGCCCGGGCCACCCTGGAGGGGATCGCCCTGGCGGTGGCCACCCTGGTAGAGCTGGCCGAAGAGGCCCTGGGCGAGCCCCTGCAGGAACTCGCTGCCGATGGCGGAGCCGCAGCCGCCGATCTGCTGCTCCAGGCCCAGGCCGATGCCACCGGCCTGCCGGTGCGGCGCCGGGCCGACCTGGAGAGCACGGCGCGGGGCGTGGCCCTGCTGGCTGGGGTGCAGGCTGGAGAGCTGGAGGGCCTGGGTGCCTGGAGCGACCTGGCCGAGGCCCCCGGTGCCCGGCGCTTCGAGCCCGCGATCAGCCTGGAGCAGCGCCAACATCGGCAGCAGCGCTGGCGGTCCGCCGTGGAGCGCAGCCTGCACTGGCATGACCCCGACCTGCAGCAGGCTCAAGTGGTAACCCCTTCCGGAGCAGCCTGATGACCGTGGATCTGCTCGTGATCGGTGGCGGCGCTACCGGGGCCAGCGTGGCGCTTGAGGCCGTGCGCCGTGGCCTCTCGGTGACCCTGGTGGAGGCGGGCGACATCGCCCAGGGCACCAGCAGCCGCAGCACCAAGCTGCTGCACGGCGGCGTGCGCTACCTGGAACTGGCCTTCCGCCGGCTGGACTGGCGCCAGCTGCAGCTGGTGCGGGAGGCACTGGGGGAGCGGGGCCACTGGCTGGAGGCGGTGCCGTTTCTGGCCCACCGGCTGGAGCTGCTGCTGCCCACCGCCGGCTTCATTCAGCAGGCCTACTACGGCATCGGCCTGGGGCTCTACGACCTGTTGGCCGGGCGCCGCGGCATCGGCGCCAGCCGCTGGCTGGCCCGCGGCACCGTGCAGCAGCAGTTGCCCGAGCTGGCTCCCGGCTACAGCGGCGTGGCCTACAGCGATGGCCAGTTCGACGATGCCCGGCTCAACCTGTTGATCGCCCGCACCGCCGCGGGCCTCGGCGCGAGCGTGCACACCCGCACCCGGGTGGTGGAGCTGCTGCGCCAGCAGGGCCGCCTCAGCGGCGCGGTGGTGGAAGACCTGCAGACAGGCGAGCGCCGCGAGCTGCAGGCCCGGGTGGTGCTCAACGCCACGGGCATCGGCGCCGACGCGATCCGCCGCATGGCCGATCCCGACCAGGGCCCAAGGCTGCAGGCCAGCCGTGGCATCCACCTGGTGCTGAAGGGAAACCTCTGCCCCGGCGGCACCGGCCTGTTGATTCCCGCCACCGACGACGGCCGGGTGCTGTTCGTGCTGCCCTTCTTCGGCCGCACCCTGGTGGGCACCACCGACACCTCCTGCCCGGTCGGGGAGGCCAACGCCCCCAGCGCCGAGGAGGAGGCCTACCTGCTCAGCTACGTGCGGCGCTGGTTCCCCCAGCACGGAGAGCCGCAGGTGTGCAGCCGCTGGGCCGGCGCCCGCCCCTGCTGCGCCCGGCCAGCGCCGCCAGCCCCGCTGCCGCGGGTGCAGCCCCGGAAACCTCCACCGTGGTGCGCGAGCACGAGGTGGAGCAGCTCCCCTCCGGACTGATCAGCGTGATGGGCGGCAAGTGGACCACCTGCCGCCCCATGGCCCTCGATGGCCTGAAGGCCGTGGCAGCCCAGCTGGGCCGTCCCCTGGCGGAGCCCGCCGGACCCACGCCCATCCTGGGTGCCGAAGAGGAGCCTGAGTCCACCCGCCGGGGGCTCGCCGCCCTGGAGCAGCGCCTCGGCGCTGAGCACCCGGCGGCCCTGGTGCAGCATCTGCTCGCCAGCCACGGGTTGCAGGCCGAGGCGGTGCTGGCCTGCGCCGCCTCGCCCCAGGAAAGGGAACCCCTGAGCCCGGTGATTCCACTCACCGCCGCGGAAGTGCGCCACGCCGTGCGCCACGAGTGGGCCCGCAGCAGCGACGACGTGCTCTGGCGGCGCTGCCGCCTCGGCTTCGTGGACAGCGCCGAGGCCGAACGGCTGCGGCCCGAGGTGCAGCGGCTGCTGGATCAGGAGCTGGCGGCCACCGGCTCCGCCCTTTCGGGCTGAGGCGGCTCCTCAGCCTCGGACACCATGTCCGCTTCGCCCACGAGCCACCAGAAGAAGCCGTAGGCGGGCAGGTAGATGAACCAGCTGTCATTGGCGGCGGGAAACTCGCAGCCCCACACCACCTCGCGCATGCGGCTGCCCCGCCACTGGCCCAGATCGAGCTGGGTGGAGGCTCCCGTGCCCGACACATTGGCCGCCACCACCATGGTCATGTCGCCGGTGCTGCGGGCGTAGCTCAACACGGAGGGGTGGTCGCTCTCCAGCAGCTGGAAGTCCCCCAGCCGCAGGGCCGGCAACTGCTGGCGGCTGGTGAGCATGCGGTGATGCCAGTTGAGCAGGGAGCCGGAGAGCTGTTGCTGCACGGCCACGTTCACCACCCGGTAGTCGTAGCCGGGGGCGGTGATCGGCGGCAGCACCAGCAGGGGATCGGGCGCCGTGGAGAAGCCGCCGGCGCGGTCCCGCGTCCAGGCCATCGGCGTGCGGTTGGCATCGCGGTCGCGCAGCCCGGGCCAGTCGCCCATGCCCAGCTCATCGCCGTAGTAGAGGCAGGGGATGCCGGGCAGGCTGTAGATGAGGCTGTGCAGCAGGGTGTTGGGGCGCGGATCGCCGTTGAGCATCGGCGCCAGCCGACGGTTGATGCCCCAGTTCAGCCAGTGGCCCTCGGCGTTGGGGAAGCCCGTGCACACCGCCTCCACCACCGCATCGCTCACCAGGTGGCCATCGCCCAGCCACAGCTCGTCGTGGTTGCGCAGGGGCAGGGCCCAGCGGCAGCCCGGTACGGCGTTCTGGGCCTCGCGCAGGCAGGTGTAGAGCTGGTCGCAGCGCCCCTGGGCCACCGCCGCGAACAGGTGGGCGGTGAGGGCGAACTCGAAGGCCGCATGCAGCTCCCCCTCCGCCAGGTAGGGAGCCGACTCCTGCACCGGCTGGATCGCCTCGGCCAGCAGCAGCACGTCGCGGTCACAGGCGTCCACCCGCTGCCGCACCCGCCGCAGGAAGGCGTGGGTCTCAGGCAGGCCCTCGCAGCGGCTGCCCTCCTCCTCGAACAGGAAGGGCACGGCGTCGAGCCGGAAGCCGTCGATCCCCTGCTCCAACCAGAAGTCCACCACCGCCAGCATCTCCTCCTGCACGGCGGGGTTGGCGTAGTTGAGGTCGGGCTGGTGGCGCAGGAAGCGATGCAGGAAGTACTGCCCCGCCACCTCATCCCATTCCCAGTTGGAGCTCTCGTAGCGGCGGAACAGCACGGGGGCGTCGGCGTAGCCGTCGTCGCGATCCCGCCACACGTAGAAGTCGCGCTCGGAGCTGCCGCTCGGCGCCCAGCGGGCCCGCTGGAACCAGGGGTGCAGCACGCTGGTGTGGTTCAGCACCAGATCGAGCACCACCTTGATGCCGAGCCGATGGGCCTGCTCCAGCAGCTGGCGCAGGTCGGCCATGCAGCCCAGATCAGGGTGGATCGACTTGAAGTCGGTGATGTCGTAGCCGCCGTCCTTGAGCGGAGAGGGGTAGATCGGCGTCATCCAGATCGCGTCCACCCCCAGCCAGCTCAGGTAGGGCAGCCTCTCCCTGATGCCGGCCAGATCGCCGATGCCGTCACCGTTGGCATCGGCAAAGCTGCGCGGCAGCAACTGGTAGATCACACAGCCTTCCCACCAGTGCGCCACCGGATCAGGCATCAGGCATCCAGACCCTCTCGCTCTGTCTTGGTTTAAGCGCAAATGGCCGCCAGCGCCAGCACCCGGGCCTCAGCAGCGCAGCCCGCTGGCCTGCTGGAAGCGATGTTCGTGGCGCCGGTCCCAGCCCAGCTGCAGCGTGCTGGCGATCGGCTGGCTGCCGTCGCAGGTCCAGCGCAGCTCGCCGTGGGGGCTGCTGAGCGTGAGCTGCTGGCTGGCGCCGTGCCACTCGCGGCTGAGCACCCGCACCGGCAGACCGCCCTCGGTGACTGGATACAGGTGCTCGGGGCGGATGCCCACCAGGAGGCCGTCCTGCATCGGCAGCAGGTTGATCTGGGGCCGGCCGATGAAGCGCGCCACCGCCACGTTGGCAGGCGTGCCGTAGAGCTCCTGGGGCGTGCCGCACTGCTGCAGGCGTCCCTGCTGCAGCACGGCGATGCGGTCGGCGATGCCCATGGCCTCCTGCTGGTCGTGGGTCACGTACACCACCGGGGCCTGACTGCCGCAGAGGATCGTGCGCAGCTGGGGGCGCAACTCCTCCCGCAGCTGGGCATCGAGGTTGCTCATCGGTTCATCGAGCAGGAACACCCGCGGCTGGCGCAGCAGGGCCCGGGCCAGGGCCACCCGCTGGCGCTGACCGCCCGAGAGGTCGGCGGGGCGGCGCTGGCTCTGGTCCTCCAGCTGCAGCATGGCCAGCACCCGGTCGATCTCCTGCTGCCGCTGCTGCCGCGGCACCCCCCGCAGCTCCATGCCCAGGGAGAGGTTGCGGGCCACGCTCAGGTGCGGGTAGAGCGCATAGCTCTGGAACACCATGGCCACCTGACGCCGCCCGGCCGGCAGGGCGGTGATGTCGCGCTCACCCAGCAGGATGCGGCCGCCATCGGGCTGATCGAGGCCGGCGATCAGCCGCAGGATCGTGCTCTTGCCGCAGCCGCTCGGCCCCAGCAGCGCCACACACTCGCCCGGCTCCACCCGCAGGTCGATGCCCGCCAGGATCGAGCGCTGGCCGAGGCGGCGTTCCAGGCCTTCGAGGCGCAGGGCAGGGGCTGGTGCGCTGCTCATCCCTTGATCGCTCCCTGGGTGAGGCCGGCCACGATCTGGCGCTGGAACAGCAGCAACAGGGCCAGCAGCGGCACGCTGCCCAGCACGGTGGCGGCGGCGAAGGCGCCGTAGGGCACCGTAAACACCGACGAGCCGGCCATGCGGGCCATGGCTGGCGCCAGGGTGAGCAGCTCACTGCGGCTGAGCCAGGTGAGAGCGATCGGAAACTCGTTCCAGCTGAACAGGAACACCAGCAGCGCCGTGCTCACCACCGAGGGCCCCATCAGCGGCAGCAGGATCCAGCGCAGCCGCTGCCAGAGGCTGAAGCCCTCCAGCACGGCGTTCTCCTCCAGCTCCCGCGGCAGCTCCGCAAAGGCCGCCTGCAGCAGCAGCAGGGCCAGGGGCAGCGACAGACCGGCGTAGGGCAGGCACAGGGCCAGCAGGTTGTTGGCCAGCCCCAGCTGCCGCGCCACCTGCAGCAGGGCCAGAAACAGCAGCACGTAGGGGAACACCGCCGCCGCCAGCAGACCGCCGCCCACCAGCAGCCGCAGCAGGCCGCCGCGGCGGCTGAGGGCATAGGCACAGGGGATGGCGAGGGCGAGGGTGAGCAGCGTGCTCAGGGCCCCCACCACGGTGCTGTTGAGCAGGTAGCGCCAGAAGGGGGGATCGCTGCCCAGCACGGCGCCGTAGTTGGCCAGGGTCCAGCCGCGGCCCAGGGCCTCTGCGCCGGCCAGCAGGGCCTCCGGGGTGCGCAGGGAGGTGTAGAGCTGCCAGAGCATGGGCGCCAGACTCCAGATCAGCAGCAGCGCCACCAGGGCCAGGCGACCGCCACGGGGGGAAGGGGCCTGGCTCATGCCGCGCCCTCCCGCCGCCGGCGCTGGCTGAGCACCAGGGCCAGGGCGCAGGCCAGCAGCAGGGCGAACATGCCCAGCATCACCGTGGCGCTGTAGCCGAAGTCGAGAAAGCGCATGGCATTGAGGTAGGCGTAGAGGGCCAGGCTCTCGGTGCTGCTGGCGGGGCCGCCGCCGGTGAGCACGGCCACCAGATCGAACACCCCCAGGGCCTGGGCCAGGCGGAACAGCAGCACGATGAAGATGTAGGGGCGCAGCAGCGGCAGGGTGATCCAGCGCAGGGCCTGCCAGGGGCGGCCACCCTCGAGGGCCAGGGCCTCGTAGAGATCGGCCGGAATGCTCTGCAGCCCAGCCAGCAGCAGCAGGGCCACGAAGGGAGTGGTTTTCCAGACATCGGCCAGCACCACGGCCAGCCAGGCCAGCTGGGGCGATGCCAGGAAGGGCAGGCTCGGCAGGCCGATGGTCTGCAGCAGGCCGTTGATCGGCCCGTTGGGGTCGTTGAAGATCCAGCGCCAGCCCAGGGCCATCACGGTGGTGGGCAGGGCCCAGGGCAGCAGGCTGAGGCTGCGCACCAGGCCCCGGCCCCGCCAGCGCTGATGGAGCAGCAGGGCGATGGCCAGCCCCAGCAGCAGCTCCAGTCCCACCGACACCACCGCGAAGCGCAGGGTCTGGGCGGCGTCCTGCCAGAAGCGGCCGTCGCCGAGCAGCCGCTGCCAGTTGGCCAGCCCCACCGGCACGGGCTCCAGGCCCGTGAACACCGACTGGGCCTGCAGACTCAGCCAGGCGTAATCCAGGATCGGCCACACGAACACGGCCAGCAGCAGCAGCAGCGCCGGGGCGATCAGCAGCAGGGCGAGGGCCGCACTCATCGCAGCGCCGCCTGGCCGCTCGCTTGCAGCAGCTGCTCGCTGGCTCGCCCAGCCCGGTCCATCGCCTGGGCCGGCGGGGTGTCGCCGGTGATCACGCCACTGAGCTGGCGCTGCACGATGTCGCTGAGCTGGGCGTATCCGGGGTTGATCGGACGCAGCACCACGGCCTCCAGGGCCTGCTGCAGCACGGGCAGCAGGGGGCGCTCCAGCACCAGCTCCGGGTCGTCGAACAGGGCGGTGAGGGTGGGGGTGTAGCCCCAGCGCCGCACCAGCTGGCGCTGGCTCTCGGCGCCGCTGAGGGCCTGCAGCACCTGCACGGCCTCGGCGGGATGGGGCGTGCCGGCCAGCACCGAGAGCCCCCAGCTGCCCTGGGTGGCGCCGGAGGTCTGACCGGGCTCGGCCACCATGGTGGTGACGCCCACCTTGCCGGCCACGGCGCTCTGGGGCCGTTGCAGCTCCTGCCAGGCGTAGGGCCAGTTGCGCATCAGGGCGGCGTCGCCGGCCTCGAAGCTCTGCAGGGCCTCCGGTTCGGCGAAGTTGGCCACGGCGGCGGGGCTGACGCCCGTGTCGATCAGGGAGCGCATCCAGGCGGCGGCCTGATCGGCGGCGGGTGTCAGCAACCCCATGCCGGGCTGGTCGGCCTGCCAGGCGCCGCCGAAGCCGTGCAACACCTCCAGGAACACGCAGCTGAGGCCTTCGTACTGGCGGCCCTGCCACACGTAGCCCCAGCGCACCCGGCCTTGGCGCTGCAGCTGCTCGGACACGGCCACCAGCTCGGCGGGGGTGCGGGGCGGGGCGTCCATCAGGTCGGTGCGCCAGTAGAGCAGGCCCATGTCGGCCACCAGGGGCAGGCGCCAGAGGCGGCCATCGATGCGGTTGCCGGCGCGGGCGCCCGGGGCGAGAGGCTCGAGGGCCTCGGCGCCGAGCCAGTCGTCGAGGGGCAGCAACCAGCCGGCGGCGGCGTACTTGGCCGTCCAGGTGACGTCCATCAGCAGCAGGTCGTAGGGGCTGTCCCCCAGCAGCAGGCTGCTGATGGCCAGATCCGACACCGACTCAGTCTCAAAGGGGCCCCGGGTCACGGCGATGCGCAGATCGCGGTGCTCGCGGTTGAAGGCCGCCACCTGCTCGGCGGTGGCATCGGCGAAGGGAGCGGGCATCAGCACCCGCACCGTGGTGGGCTCCTGAGCACCGGCCAGGCTGCGCCAGCCACCCACGCCCCCGGCCAGGGCGACCACCATCCCGAGCATCAGGCCGAGGGCCAGGAGCCAGCGTCTGGAGGGGAGGCTCAAATCGCGCGCAGGGTGCCCAGTTGCTGTTCGGCCCAGTGCTGCACGGTGAATTCCTCCACCGCCTCCGACATCGAGGCCATTCTCTGCTTCTGCTCCTCCAGGGGCATCTCCAGGGCGGCGACGATGGCCGCGTCCATGCTGCGGTGGGAATAGGGGTTGGTGACCACGGCGTCTTCCAGTTCCACCGAGGCTCCGGAGAATTCCGAGAGCACGAGCACCCCGCCCTGGCCCTGGCGGGCGGCGACGTATTCCTTCGCCACCAGGTTGAGACCGTCGCGCAGCGGCGTGATCCAGCACACATCCGACTGACTGAACCAGGCCACCAGCTCGTCGTAGGGGGTGCGGCGGGTGGAGAGGCGCACGGGGGTCCAGTCGATGCGGCCGAAGCGGCCATTGATGCGGCCCACGATCTCCTCCACCGAGCGCTGGATGTCTTCATAGATGCGCATGCCACTGGCGGCGGCCACGCAGGCGAGGAACAGCTCCACCCGGCCGTGCCACTGGGGCTGCTGCTCCAGCACCCGCTCATAGGAGAGCAGCATCTCTTCGTTGCCCTTGGTGTAATCCACCCGGGAGGCCGAGATGATCAACTTGCGGCCGGCATGCTGCTCGGAGATCTGGGTCGCCATCGTCTGCACCTCGGTGCTGTCTCTCAGCTCACGAATCACATCCGGAGAGGTGCCAACCGGTGAGGCCTGGATATGCACCCGACGGCCGTTGTGCTCCAACCAGGGCAACACCGTGGGCTGGGCCAGGGCACTGCCGTGGTGGCGGAACTTGACCGCCACGGGCACGGGATCCCCACAGCGGGCGCCACGCAGATTGATGGCGGTGCGGGAGAAATTGTCGGCGTAGCGGGGAATGTGGAAGCCCACCAGGTCGCAGCAGAGCAGGCTGTCGAGAATTTCATCCCGCCAGGGCAGGATGCTGAACACGTCGTTGGAGGGGAAGGGTGTGTGGTGAAAAAAGGCGATCCTCACATCGGGCCGGAGGGCCCGGATCTGGGCTGGGGCCAGCCAGAGGTTGTAATCGTGCACCCAGATCGTGGCCCCTTCCGCCGCCTCCTCACAGGCCGCACGGGCAAACGACTGGTTGACGCCTACGAAGGTGTCCCAGTCTGAGTTGTCAACACTGAAAAGGCCTGGAAAGCTGTGCAGAATCGGCCAGAAGGACTCCTTCGAGGTCACATGATAGAAGCTTGAAATCTGCTTCTCGGTGAGCGGCAACCGTCGCAAGGTGAACGGGTTGGCCGATGGAACGGTGAGCCGTTCATCAGCGGCATTGACCGCGTCTTCATCCTGGCGCCAGGAAATCCAGGTGCCGGAGCGTTCCTCCAGAAACAGGTTGCGGAGGGTGGGAATGATGCCGTTCGGGCTCTTCTGGTCGACAAACTCAGTGCTGCCATCAGCAGCGGTTTTCAGGTCGTAAGGAGAGCGGTGGTACACCAGCACAAAGCTGCTGCCGCCGAAGGCCTGGCTGGAAGCCGAGCGCTCAAGGGTGCTGGGCGTGGTCGGACTGGATGTGGTCGGACTGGGTGTGGCACGCATGGCTTGGGACACTGGCATCAACAGGAGATCGCTGGACTGAAGGGTGTGGGCCGCATGGCGGATCAGCGTGGGACGAGCCTGGGATCAGCGCGTTCTCCAGGCAGGCCGAGGGCCTGATCGCGTCGCCAGCGCTGCGCGCCGAAAAAGATTTGCTGAGTCGAATCTAACGTTCGATACTAGATCATGCGTACCACTTTGTCAAGCGCTTTTCATCGCCGCATGTGCGTCGCTGATGTCCTCAGTGTGCTGGGCAGAGTCACATCAAGCTGATCGATGGGCGGCAAGGATGATGCAGAAGCGATCTCCAGCGAGACTCACTGAGGACGCTGCTCCTGCTGACAGGGCCTCTGAGCCGGCACATCCGTGTCGCCCATCCAGCGGTAGAACTCCAATGCTTTCTCGTCGCAAAGCGTGCAGCCATGGCAGCGCTGCGCACGAGGCAGGCGCTGGGCCCGGCCCTTACGCTCCAGCAGATCCAACATGCCTCGCAGAGCGTCAGCTGGTACACCCAGGCTGGCTTCCATCTGGGTGAGCGAAGCCGCTCGATGGTCTCGTAAGTAATTCTGGAGAAGACTGAGAATCACAGGATCTGGATCTCAGAGGGCTTGGGCAGAGGCATCATTCAGCCGCTCGCGCTCCGGGTCCACGGCCCGGGGGCCGATGGCCTTCAAGCCGAGAATGGTGAGGGCAGCAACCACCATGACGGCCAGAATCCAGCCCATGGACAGGCGCGGATGGCTGGCAAAGGTTCCCACCTGATAGAAGAGGGTGGATGCGGCGTAGGCCAGACCCGTGGTCCAGAGGCCGACAAAGGCTGTCCAGCCCCCGTTGGTTTCCCGGTAGACCGCACCCATGGCGGCCACACAGGGGAAGTAGAGCAGCACAAAGATCAGGTAGGCAAAAGCTCCGATCCTGCCGTTGAAGCGGGTGGCCATGGCGCCGAACGTTCCCACCCCAACCGCTTGCGCCTCGGCCGCTGCATCCACGTTGCTGACATCACCCACAGTGATGCCCAGGGGGTCGAGCAGCATGGCGGGAACCTCCGACAAGTTGGCTGGAATGGTGGCCACCGCCTCCGCCAGGCCATCCCAGAAGCGGAAGTCGTCGTCGGCCTGGGGAGCGAGGCCTCGGGCCGCATCATCCTGGGCCCCAAGCGTGGAATAGAGCGCATCAAGGGTGCCCACAACGGCCTCCTTGGCAAACACACCCGTGAAGATTCCCACCGTGGCCGGCCAGTTCTCCTGACGGATGCCAAGAGGGCTGAAGACAGGAGTGATTGATCGGCTGACGCTGCTGAGCACAGATCGATCACTGTTCTCATTGGAAAAGCTGCCATCAACACCCACTGAACTGAGGATGCTGAGCACCATCACCATGATCACAATCACTTTTCCGGCCCGCATGATGAAGCTTTTCAACCGCTCCCAGGCTCGGATCAGCACTCCCTTGATGGTGGGCATGTGGTAGGCCGGCAACTCCATGACGAAATGGGATGCCTGGCCACGCAGGATGGTGGTTTTCAGGATCAGGCCGGTGAGCACGGCCATGGCAATACCGATGAGGTAAAGACCAAACACCACGTTCTGACCGGATAAAGGGAAAAAGGCCGCAGCGAATAGGGCATAGACCGGCAGTCGCGCTCCACAGGACATGAAGGGATTCATCATGATCGTGAGCAACCGATCGCGCCTGTTTTCAAGCGTACGGGTGGCCATGATGGCAGGCACATTACAGCCAAATCCAATCAGCATGGGTACGAATGATTTGCCTGGCAGGCCGATCAAGCGCATGAAGCGATCCATCACGAAGGCCGCCCGGGCCATGTAACCCGAATCCTCCAGGATGGCCAGAAAAAGGAACAGGATTCCAATGATGGGTATGAACGTGGCTACGGTCTGGATGCCGGCACCGACACCTCCGGCAAGGATCAGGATCAGCCACTCAGGCATCTGAGCCGCAGCCAGCAGGGCGCCGAATCCATCCACGAAGATGGTGCCCGCTGCAATGTCAAAGAAATCAATAAATGCTCCACCGATGTTGATTGTCACCAGAAAGAGTGCATACATCACCAGCAGGAAGATGGGGATTCCCAGCCAGCGGTTCAGCACCACCTGATCGATCCGGTCTGACACACTGCGGCTGACGAGACGGGTCTGCCTGGCCACGCCAGAGACCAGCTGCCGGATCCAGCCGTAGCGGCTGTCAGCGAAGACCACATCGATGTCGTCCTGGAGAACCTGGCGGATGCAGCGCCGATGGCTCGCCACCTGCTGGCTCAGCTCGCGCCGGCCCTGCAGCAGGGTCTCGCCCTGGGAACCGCCCTCCAGAAGCTTGAGGGCCAGCCAGCGGTGGTCCGGCGTGAGGCTGCCGGCGCCCACAGCGGCGCTCAGGCAGCCGAGCTGGGGCATCAGGGCGGCGATGGCATCCTCCACCACTGGCGGGTAGGCCACATAGGGCCGGGGTGGCGTCGGGCTCTGCAGCTCACGCTCCACGCCATGCAGGAGGCTCTCCACCCCGATGCCCTTTGCGGCCACCAGCGGAACGACCGGGGATCCCAGCCGCTCGGAGAGGGCGACGCTGTCGGTGGCGAAGCCCGCCTCTTCGGCCACATCAATCATGTTGAGGGCCACGATCATGGGGAGACGCATCTCCATGATCTGGGCAGTGAGATAGAGATTCCGCTCCAGATTCGAGGCATCAACAATATTAATGATCAGATTCACCTTGCCGGAGGTCAGATAATCCCTGGCCACCTTTTCATCGAGGCCTCCGTGGGAATCAGCCAGGTCAAGCGAGTAGATACCAGGCAGATCCACGAGCCGCACCGGCATGGAACCAACCTCGAGCAGGCCTTCCTTGCGCTCGACCGTGACTCCGGGCCAATTGCCAACCCTCTGATTGGTGCCAGTCAGCTCGTTGAACAGGGTTGTCTTGCCACAATTCGGATTGCCACAAAGGGCGATGATGGCTTCAGGCATGGCGTAACACCGTAACGATCAACATGTCAGCTTCATGCTTACGCAGCATGAGTGAGAATCCCCGCACTTTCAATTCCACCGGATCGCCCATCGGGGCATGGCGAGTGACTTCAAACTCGGTTCCAGGAGTGAGACCCATGGCCAGAAGTTTCTGGCGGTAACTTCTCGATCCCTGCCGATACCCCTGAACACGGCCGCGGCTGCCTGCGGGGAGGGTCTGCAGCTGCACCTGATCCACCGGGTGCGCTGAGCCGGACTGCTGCGTGGGTCCCTGGGGTGACATGTCCATGGATGAAGCGAGCGATGGAATGGAGCTTGACGGCGCGTCCGGGGCGATCTGGATGGCTGAGCGGCGTACCCGGATGGCTCGGCTCATCGCCCCATCCAGGGCCAGGCGGGCATTGGCGACCGCCACCAGATGGGAGTCGCGGGCAGCGCGCATCACCACCCGCAGTGGGCAACCCCGATGCAGGCCCATGCTGATCAACCTGTCCCTGAGTTCTGCCTGGGCGCTCACCTCCACAACCCAGAGTGGTTCCTCCAGGCAAGCCTCAGCAAGCAGAAACGACGACGCATCGAGTCTGGATGGGTTGGCTGGATCGCCTGGTTTCACGTACGCCGCGGCGGAGCGCCAGAGCCCGGGCCAGGACCTCCACCGCCGCAGGGCAGCCACACCTTTGCCGATATCTGGCCAGGTCAATGCAGACCTCTACTCCTGAACCACACACCTTGTTTAGCCATTTCGACTGCAGATGGCATCGGTCATGACACCCGTAAACGTATGAAATGTCACCCTGACCGATCAAGAGCGCACTCAGTGTGTCCAGCCTGTAACAATCAGCACTTGCAGGAGTGATGCACAAGCCATCGGCTTCTTCCTTGATCCCATAGGGTTCAGACGCGGATTGGCGCTCCTTGGCCTGTGCTCCAACGTCTAACATTTATCTGTGGATGGGTGATGAGATCTGACAAGCATGATTCCATTGAACAAGTCGCTTCTAGTTCCGTTCTAAAGAGGTCTTGCTTCATGTCCCGACTAGTCCTGTCTCTTGCCTTGGGCATCATCGGAGTGTCGGCTGCCCATCAGCCTGCATGGACTGCAGTGAGTGAATCTGAACGCGTCTCAACGCGCACAGGGGGCCAGACCATTGCCCCACTTCGCTTGGCTCAGGCGCTGTCCCCTGGTGAACAGGCCAACGCAGACTTTCAAGATCGAATTAGTGGCAAAGCGCTGCTATCAGCCCTGAAACAGGGAGCTATGTCATCTATTTCCGCCACGCTCAAACGGTGAAAGACTATGCCGATCAAGCCGATCCCAACATGAGCCTGGGCGAGTGCTCGACCCAGCGTCAGTTGAGCCAGCAGGGCATTCAGGATGCCAGAGATATTGGTGCCGCCTTCACGACCAAGGGCATTCCCGTGAGCAGAGTGATCTCCAGCGAGTACTGTCGCTCCTGGCAGACGGCGAACCTGGCCTTTGGAAGGTATGACAAGAAGGATTCACGTCTGAATTTTCTTCCCTACGAGGAGTACACCGATGACTTGGTTGCTTTGATGAAGAAGAACGTCACTCCCTTACTGACTGAACTTCCAGAACGCGGCAGCAACACAGTGATTGTTGGCCATGACGACATTTTTGAATCGGCAACTGGCATCTATCCAGATCCCCAAGGCATCGCCTATGTGATCAAGCCGGATGGCCGAGGCGGATTCACTCTCGTGGCCAATGTACTGCCAGGGGAATGGGCGCAACTCTGAGCCTGACGACAGCCCGCTTGACCCAACCAGCCAGAAGGCCCACCGGCACAGACCACTGTGTTGAGAATGAGAATCGTTACTACGCTTACCTTTCCTTTTCGTGTGAGGAACCCATGCACCTGTTCCAGCAACTGCTGGTTGCCCCCGCAGCACTTGGACTGCTGGCCCCTGTGGCCGCCACGGCTGCCGAGCTCAACTTCGACGGCGTTGACCGGTACGCCTCCCAGGAGCAGGTGACCAGCATCTCCCAGTTCTCGGACGTGCAACCCACGGATTGGGCCTACCAGGCTCTCTCCAACCTGATTGAGCGCTACGGCTGCGTCGCCGGGTATCCCGACGGCACCTACCGCGGCCAGCGGGCCATGACCCGTTTTGAAGCCGCTGCGCTGCTGAACGCCTGCCTTGACCGCGTCACCGAGGTGACCGACGAGCTCAAGCGCCTGATGGCCGAGTTCGAGAAGGAGCTGGCCATCCTCAAGGGCCGCGTCGACGGCCTTGAGGCCAAGGTGGGTGAGCTGGAGGCCAGCCAGTTCTCCACCACCACCAAGCTCAGCGGTCAGGCCACCATGGTGCTGGGTGGCGCCGGGAACACCGGTTTTGGTGACAACATCACCGCCAACTACGACGTTCAGCTCAGCTTCGACACCAGCTTCTCCGGGAAGGACCTGCTGCGCACCACCCTGCGGGCAGGTAACTTCGGCAGCTCGGTGTTCGGCAACGGCAACACCGCCCTGGGCATCAGCTTCGGTGAGGAGGACTCCGCCGACTCTGTGTTCATCGATCGCCTCTTCTATCAGTTTCCCATCGGTGAGAACTTCATCGCCACCGTGGGTGCCAACGTCGCCCAGGACGACATCGTGCTCTGGCCCACCGCCTATCCAGTGGACATGGGCCTCGACATCTTCAACTACGCCGGCGCCCAGGCCACCTACAACAAGACCCAGGGTGCCGGAGCCGGCCTGCAGTGGCAGAAGGAAGGATGGGCTTTTACCATGGCCTACGTGTCTGACATCGGTGCAGCCTCCGACTCAACCGTCGGCGCCGGGCGGGACTTTATCGTGACCGCACAGGGGGGCTACATCGGAGAGAACTGGGGCGGTGCCATTGCCTATACCTACTCTGACTACGATCCGTTCGAGCTCTTCCCCACCAGCGCCAGCAATAACGTGGCCGTGAGCGGCTACTGGCAGCCGAAGGAAGCTGGCTGGGTACCTTCGATCAGCGCCGGTTTTGGCTGGTCGGACATCGACCGCCGCTCCAACGATGAGGCTTGGAGCTGGATGGTGGGCCTCACCTGGGATGACATGTTCATCAAGGGCAACAGCCTCGGCATGGCCCTCGGCAGTGTGGGAGTGGTGGATGGGGGCAAGTGCGGCACGGTGGGAACCTGCAGCAACAGCCTCTGGGTTGATGGGGGCGATGGGAACGACAACCTGGCCTACGAGCTCTGGTACAACTGGCAGGTCACGGACAACATCGCGGTGACTCCCGCCTTTTTCTACATCGAGAACACCGGCACGGATGACACCTTTGGTGGCATGTTGAAAACCACGTTCTCCTTCTAAGGCTGATTCAGCCCGTTTGATAACGATCTCTGGCGCTGAGACTCTCTGGAGTTTCGGCGCTTTTTCAGCAAGGAGGCAACGCTGAAGCTCAGGCCTGGCCGCCACGCCGGTCTGCAACCTGCGGCTTCGCCCGAGGCCTGGGGCCTGGCCTGCGCCCCAGCGGGATCTGCCCCGGCGTCACCGTTCCAGAGCAGGAACCAGCGCTGACCCCGACGCCAACCACCTGGGGCAGCGTGGCCAGTGAAACGATGGGGATCGGGCAACAGATCACTCTCCAATCAGGCCGAAGCGCAGGCACACCAGTGGAAGTGAGTGCTGCTCCCCACCCCTAGCGCCATCGACCGCTGCGACCCAGGAAGAAAGCGTGAATCAGAGGTGACCCAGGGCAGCCGACGGCGTGCCCGATGTGACATGGCCCTGCAGCCCGGGGGCAGGGGGGCCAGCGACGGAAGGCGGAGGGGGATGATCGGAGCCGGATTGTTGTTCCACCCCGGCACACCGGCCGCCCCTGCCACCCATGCTGCGCATCGCCCACGCCCTTGAAGCCCAGCTCACGGCGGCCCTGGAGCGGGCGTTTCCCGATCAGGCGGCGGTGGCGCGGCAGGGCGGAGGCCGCCTGGATCCCCAGCTGGGGGCGGCCAGCAAGCCTGAATTCGGCGATTTCCAGGCCAATGGCGCCCTGGCCCTGGCCAAGCCGCTGGGCCAGGCGCCCCGCGCCATCGCCAGCGCACTTGTGGCTGAGCTCGGCACCGACCCCAGCTTCACGGAGCTCTGCCTGGAGCCCCAGATTGCCGGCCCAGGCTTCATCAACCTCACCCTGCGGCCGGAGCGGCTGGCGGCCGAGCTGGCGCACCGCCTCGACGATCCGCGCCTGGGGGTGCCGAGCGTGCGGGAGCCCGGCTCTATAGCGCCGGCGCCGGTGATCGTGGACTTCTCCAGCCCCAACATCGCCAAGGAGATGCACGTGGGGCACCTGCGCTCCACGATCATCGGCGACTCCCTGGCCCGGCTGCTGGAGTTTCGCGGCCATCCGGTGCTGCGGCTCAACCACGTGGGCGACTGGGGCACCCAGTTCGGCATGCTGATCACCCATCTCAAGCAGGTGGCGCCGGAGGCCCTCAGCACCGCCGACGCGGTGGACCTGGGCGATCTGGTGGCCTTCTACCGCCAGGCCAAGGCCCGCTTCGATGCCGATGGCGCCTTCCAGGCCAGCTCCCGCGAGGAGGTGGTGAAGCTGCAGGGGGGCGATCCGGTGTCGCTGAAGGCCTGGGGGCTGCTGTGCGACCAGAGCCGCCGCGAGTTTCAGAAGCTCTACGACCGCCTCGCCATCGACCTGAGCGAGCGGGGTGAGTCGTTCTACAACCGCTATCTGGGGGCGGTGGTGGCCGATCTGGAGGCCTGTGGCCTGCTGGTGACCGACGACGGCGCCCGCTGTGTGTTCCTCGAAGGCGTGAGTGGAAAAGACGGCAAGCCCCTGCCGGTGATCGTGCAGAAGCGCGACGGCGGCTTCAACTACGCCACCACCGACCTGGCCGCGATCCGCTACCGCTTCGCGGCGCCGCCGGAGGGGGATGGCGCCCGGCGGGTGATCTACGTGACCGATGCGGGCCAGGCGGCCCACTTTGCGGGGGTGTTCCAGGTGGCCGAGAGGGCCGGCTGGATCCCGGCCGGGGCACGCCTGGAGCATGTGCTTCGGGCTGGTGCAGGGCGACGACGGCAAGAAGCTGAAGACCCGTGCCGGCGACACCGTGCGCCTGCGCGACCTGCTGGATGAGGCCGTGGAGCGGGCCGAGGCTGACCTGCGCCGCCGCCTAAGCGAAGAAGAGCGCAGCGAAGACGAGGCCTTCATCGAGCAGGTGGCCACCACCGTGGGCCTGGCGGCGGTGAAGTACGCCGATCTCAGCCAGAACCGCAGCACCAACTATCAGTTCAGCTTCGATCGCATGCTGGCGCTGCAGGGCAACACGGCCCCCTACCTGCTCTATTCCGTGGTGCGCATCGCCGGCATCGCCCGCAAGGGGGGCGATGGGGCGGCGGCCGGTTCCGGGGATCCAGCCCCGGAGGCACCCAGCGCGCTGAGCTTCAGCGAACCGCAGGAATGGGCCCTGGTGCGGGAGCTGCTCAAGCTCGATGGCGTGATCGTGGAGGTGGAGGAGGAGCTGCTGCCCAACCGCCTGTGCAGTTACCTGTTCGAGCTCAGCCAGGTGTTCAACCGCTTCTACGACCAGGTGCCCGTGCTCAAGGCACCTGAGCCGGCCCGCGCCTCGCGCCTGGCCCTCTGCCAGCTCACCGCCGCCACCCTGAAGCTGGGCATGGGGCTGCTGGGCATTCCGACCCTGGAGCGGATGTGAGCGCAAGGGGGGCGGCGCCGCACAGGACCGCTCAGCTCAGCCCGAGGACTCGACAGGACTGCCGGACGGTGCAGGCGCGATCTCCCCAAGCCCCCGCATCAGCGGCGTGATCGACAGACCCTGCACGATCACCGAGAAGGCCACAACCGCAAAGGCCGTTGTCACCACGGCGTCGCGGTAGGGAAGGCTGGTGGGCAAGCCCAGGGCGAGCGCCAGGGCGAGGGCACCGCGCAGGCCGCCCCAGAAGAGCACGTGCTGGTGGTTGGCCTTCACCCGCAGCGACGACGAACCGAACAGAACGCAGCAGCCATAGGTGGAGAGGGCCCGGCCGGCCAGCACCAGGCCAATGGCGATGCCGATCGGCAGCAGCACCCGGGAGAAATTCTGGTGGGCCTCCAGCATTCCCATCAGCAGGAAGATCAGCGAATTCACCACGAAGGCGGCGTACTCCCAGAAGGATTCCACCGCTTCGCGGCCTTTGGGGGAGATGGCGCCCAGGGGGCCGAGGTTGCCCAGCATGATGCCGGCGGTGAGGGTGGCCAGCACCCCCGACACCTCCAGTTGCTCCGCCAGCAGAAAGGAGCCGTAGGCCGCCACCGTGGTGAAGGTGATCTCCACCAAGGGGTCCTCGGTGCGGCCGGCCAGGGCGAGCAGGGCCGCGGCCACGGCGGCGCCACAGGCCACCCCACCCACGATCGTGAGTGCCAGAAACTGGACGGTGCCCAGGGGCGTGATCGTGGCGCCGGTGGCGAAGGCGATCGCAATGGCGAAACCCACAGCGGCGGTGCTGTCGTTGAGCAGGCTCTCCGCCTCCACCAGCTCCCGCAGGCGGCCATGCACCCCGGCCTCCTTGAAGGTGGCGATCACCGACACCGGATCCGTGGCCGAGATCAGCACACCGAACAGCAGGGCCGCCTGCCAGCTCCAGTGGGCCAGGTAGTGCATGCCCAGGGTGGTGACGCCGGCGGACACCACCACCCCCAGGGTGGCCAGGGTGAGCACCACCGGCAGGTCCTTGCGCAGGGCGGGCCAGGCGATGCAGATCGCCGCCTCGAAGATCAGGGGCGGCAGGAAGGCATTGAAGATCAGCTCCCGCGTCAGGGCGATATCAGGAGCGAAGGGCAGCCAGGCCAGCAGGATGCCCCCCAGCACCAGACCCACGCTGTAGGGCAGGCGCCAGCGGCGGGCCAGCATGGCCACCACGGTCGCCACAAGCAGCAGAAGCTCAACCGTTTCGATTGTGAGCATGGGGAAGGTAACAAGGGCTGCAGAGGCCGCCCCCGCCGCACTCAGACCCCCACCGGCTGGCCTGCCGCGGCCTCCTGGGCCTTCAGCACCTGCTCCAAGCCGGCCAGATCCTCATCGGTGATCTTGGTCTGCATCGGGCAGTGCTTGGGTCCGCACATCGAGCAGAACTCGGCCTGCTTGTAGATGTCAGCCGGCAGGGTTTCGTCGTGGTATTCCTTGGCCCGCTCCGGGTCCAGGCTGAGCTCGAACTGTCTGTTCCAGTCGAAGGCATAGCGGGCGCGGCTGAGTTCGTCGTCGCGATCGCGGGCTCCTGGGCGGTGGCGGGCGAGGTCGGCGGCGTGGGCGGCGATCTTGTAGGCGATCAGGCCCTCACGCACGTCCTCGGCGTTGGGCAGGCCGAGGTGCTCCTTGGGGGTCACGTAGCAGAGCATGGCCGTGCCGTGCCAGCCGGCCAGGGCGGCGCCGATGGCGCTGGTGATGTGGTCGTAGCCGGGGGCGATATCTGTGACGAGCGGGCCGAGCACGTAGAAGGGCGCCTCGCTGCACTCCTCCATCTGCTTTTTGACGTTGAACTCGATCTGGTCCATCGGCACATGGCCCGGACCCTCCACCATCACCTGGATGTCGTGCTCCCAGGCGCGGCGGGTGAGCTGACCCAGCGTCTTCAGTTCAGCCAGCTGGGCGGCATCGGAGGCGTCGTGCTGACAGCCGGGACGCAGCGAATCACCCAGCGAGAAGCTGCAGTCGTAGCGCTTGAAGATCTCGATGATGTCATCGAAGCGGGTGAATAGCGGGTTCTGCTTGTGGTGATAGAGCATCCACTGGGCCAGGATGCCGCCGCCGCGGCTCACGATGCCGGTGAGGCGACCCTTCACCAGGGGCAGGTGCTCGATCAGCAGACCGGCGTGGATCGTCTGGTAATCAACGCCCTGCTGGCAGTGCTTCTCGATGATGTGCAGGAAGTCGTCGGCATCGAGCTTCTCGATCGAGCCGTGCACACTCTCCAGCGCCTGATACACAGGCACGGTGCCGATCGGCACGGTGGAGGCGTTGATGATCGCCGTGCGCACTTCATCGAGGTTGACACCGCCGGTGGAGAGGTCCATCACCGTGTCGGCGCCGTACTTCACGGCCAGCTGCAGCTTGGCCACCTCTTCATTGAGGTCGGAGGCGTTGGGGGAGGCGCCGATGTTGGCGTTCACCTTGCAGCGGCTGGCGATGCCGATCGCCATCGGCTCCAGGTTGGGGTGGTTGATGTTGGCGGGGATGATCAGGCGGCCCCGGGCCACCTCCTCCATCACCAGCGATGCGGGCAGGTTCTCCCGCTGCGCCACATAGGCCATCTCCTCGGTCACCACGCCCTGGCGGGCGTAGTGCATCTGCGACACGTTGGCGTCGCCACGACGCTTCTCAATCCAGGCGCTGCGCATGATCGGCTCGGGAAGGGGGTGCAAACGGACCGGCGGCCAGGGGATGGGAAGGCACAACTCCGGATCCGAACACTCCCGGGACCAGGCGGACCACGGTTGGATTCGGCACACTTCCCTGCGCCGGCATGACCCGGATCAGGTTCGGAGGGTGTGATCTCAGCCCTGGCAACACCCGCCGGAAGTGGCGTGTGCGGGGCACCCCTAGTGACATCAGAAAGCTAGCAAGGTTGTCCCTGGGGCGCCTTGCCGCGGCCGTCAGCCCTCGGCTGCCTTGCCCTGCAGTCCGTTCAGCGCCGCCGCCACCACCCGGTGGTCGCCGTCCTGCTGCAGGCCGCTGAGCAGGGTTCTGGCCCGCTCGACCACGCCGGCATCAGCCGGGGCCGAGCGCTGCTGGACCAGGCGGCCGAGGATCTCGGTGCCCCCCACCCGCACGGTGTCGTCGGCATCGGCCAGGGCCAGTTCCGCCAGTTCGAGCAGATCCGCCGCCCGCGCCTCGGGGTGCTCCGCCACGGCCGAGAGCACGCTGCAGCGCAGCAGCCACTGGGTGTCGGCCCGGAAGGCCTCGAGCACCACGGGCCAGGCCCGCTCCAGCCCGTAGCTCACCAGGGCATTGGCCGCCTCGGCGCGCACGTTGGCGTCCTCGTCGTGGTGCACGGCCTGCACCAGGGCCTCCCAGCCGGCCTCGGTCTGCTTCACGCCCAGGCCGGCGCAGCTCAGGGAGCGCACGATGAAGGCCGACTGCTCCAGCCCCCGCAGCAGCAGCGGCACCGCCTGCTCATCCGGCACCTCCCGCAGCCCCACCAGGGCAGGCATGGAACGGGAGGGATCACCGGAGAGGATGGCCTCTTCGAGCGCCGGCAGGTCGGCGGGCTGGTTCTGGGGGCGGGGGTCGGAGCTTCGCTCATGGTTCCAGCCTGGCGGATGGCCGGCCCTGGCGCAGGGCCGCCAGCAACGAGCGGCGCCGCCTGCGGCGGCTGTGGAGGCTGGTGCCGAGCAGGGCCGCGCCGATCACCAGCGCCGGCACCGCCTGCCAGCGGTCGGGGCCGCGGCGCTGGGCCAGCACTCCCAGGGCCACCACCAGCAGCAGCGGCGCGGAGAGGGCCAGCATGGTGTAGAGCAACGGGCGCTGACGCGTGGCAGCGGGGGGACTCATCGGGGCCGCTCCATCCAGCGCAGCAGGCTCAGGGTGAGCACCCGCACGCCCACCGCTAGAGCGCCCTCATCGGGGGCGAAGGTGTTGCTGTGCAGGGGGGCGCAGCCGTCGGGTCCCGCCACCCCGAGGCGGAACATCGTGCCGCGGATGCCGTCGAGCAGCTCGGCGAAGTCCTCCGCCCCCAGAGAAGGCTGATCCAGCCACTGCACCTGCTGGCTGCCCAGCACCTCACAGCCGGCCTCCGCCACCAGCTGGGTGAGGGCCGCATCGTTCTGCACGGGCGGCGAGATGCAGCGGTAGCGCACCCGGGCCTCGCCGCCATGGCCGCGGCACAGGGCGTGGACCGTCTCCTCGATCCAGGCAGGCAGCTGGGCGTGCACGTCGTTGTCGAGGCAGCGCACCGTGCCGAGCAGGCGCACGTGGTCGGCGATCACGTTGAAGGCCTTGCCCCCCTCGATCCGACCAAAGCTCACCACAACCGGATGCAGGGCATCGAGCCGCCGCGAGATCGCCTCCTGCAGCCCGCTCACCACCCTGGCCGCGATCCAGATGGCATCGGTGCTCTGGTGGGGCCGGGCGCCGTGGCCACCCTCCCCCAGCACCTCCACCTCCAGTTCGCCCGCCGCCGCCGTGAGGCTGCCGCTGCGCACCCCGATCGTGCCCACCGGAATGCTCGGAAAAGCATGCAGACCGAACAGGGCCGCCACGTTCTCCATCGCCCCATCGGCCTTCATCCAGGCGGCCCCCTGGGCCGTTTCCTCAGCGGGCTGGAACAACAGCCGCACCCGGTGGCGCAGCAGCTGGGGCTGCCGCTGGGCCACTGCGCTGAGCAGGCGGGCCACCCCCAGGCCCACGCTGGTATGGAGGTCATGGGCGCAGGCGTGCATCAGGCCCTGCGTGGTGGAGGCGTAGTCGAGCCCGGTGCGTTCCTCCACCGGCAGGGCATCCATGTCCACCCGCAGGGCCACCACGAGGGGCTCGACGGGATCGCCACCCGGCCCGGAGCCAGCCGGCCCCAGCTCGGCCAGCACGCCGGTGCGGCCCACCCCCTCGCGCACCTGCCAGCCCCAGCGGCGCAGCTCCCCGGCCACCAGAGCCGCCGTCTGCTGCTCGTGGCCACTGAGTTCGGGGTGGCGATGCAGGTGGCGGCGCAGCTGGATCAGCTCCGGCAGCACGGCCTGCAGCTCCGCCTCCAGGCCCAGGCACTGCCAGCTGAAGCCGGCACCGGAGCCGCCGGCCTGGCCAGAGGTCGCCGCAAGAGGAGTGGGGCTGGTGGGCATCAGGGGATCAGCTCAGGGGGGTGCGGCTCAGGAGAGGGCCAGGAACTGCTGGAGAGCCTCCACCGGAGCGGGCGGCCAGCGCCGCGTCTGCCGTAACCATTCTTCCTGGCGGTAGCGGGGATCGAGGCCGGAAGCGGCCGCCCAGTTGCTCTCGGCCTCGCCGCGGTGGCCCTGTTGCCAGAGCAGGGCCGTGAGGCCGGCGCGGGCGTCAGCGAACAGGGGATAGCGGCGGATCAGCGCGCGCAGCGCCTGTTCAGCCTCGGCGCGATCCCCCAGCTGGAACGCGGCCAGGGCGGCACTGGAGCGGGCCATCGCAAAGCCCGGCCGGGCCAGCGACGCCGCCTCGAAGCTGGCCCGGGCCGCCGGCCAGTCGCCCTGGGAGCCGAGCACGTTGCCGAGGTTGTAGAGGGCCGAGGCATCGGCTGGATCACGCTCCAGGATCCAGTGGTAATCGTCTGCGGCGGCCTGCCAGCGCCCCAGCGACTCCTCAGCGGTGCCGCGGTTGAGGTGGGGGTCGGGGCTGGCCGGATCGAGCTCTGCGGCGCGGCTCTGGTCGGCAATCGCCGCCTCGGCATCGCCCAGGGCCAGGCGCACATTGCCGCGGTTGCTCCAGGCGGCGGCGTCGCCGGGCGCCAGCTCCAGCACCTCATCCCAGAGGGGCAGGGCCTCGCCGAAGCGCCCCTGGCGGCTGGCCAGCAGGGCCTGCTCGAACAGCCGCTCGTGGGCGGCGGGATCCGGCTCGGCACCTGCGGCCCCTGCACTCCCCAGCCAGACCAGCAGCACCAACCCGGTGGCCAGCAGAAGCCTCGACAGGCGGGTAGCGAGGGCTCGCCAGCTCATGCGATGGCGCCCTGGGCGTCGAGATGGGCGCGGCCGGCCGGTGTGAGCAAGCGCCCCCGGGGGGTGCGTTGCAGCAGGCCCTGCTGCAGCAGGTAGGGCTCCACCACCGCCTCGAGGGTGGCGGGGTCCTCGCCGAGGCCGGCGGCCAGGGTGTCGAGCCCCACCGGGCCGCCCCCGTAGGCCTCCAGCATCAGCCGCAGCAGGCGACGGTCGTGGGCATCGAGGCCGCGGCCGTCGACGCGGTGCAGGCTGAGGGCCTGGTCCACCAGGGCCGCCGTGATCAAGGGCTCACCGTTGACGGCCGCCACATCCCGCACCCGGCGCAGCAGCCGGTTGGCGATCCGCGGCGTGCCCCGGCAGCGGCGGGCCACCTCCAGGGCCGCCTCGGACTCGAGCTGCAGGCGCAGCAGCCCGGCCGCCCGCTGCACGATCGCCTGCAGGTCCTGCAGGCCGTAGAACTCCAGCCGCTGGATCAGGCCAAAGCGATCCCGCAGCGGCGAACTCAGCGAGCCCGCCCTGGTGGTGGCCCCCACCAGGGTGAAGGGCGGCAGCGGCAGGCTGCGGGTGCGGGCGGTGGTGCCCTTGCCCACGGTGAGATCGAGGCGGAAGTCCTCCATGGCCGGATAGAGCAGCTCCTCGGCAACCCGGCTGAGCCGGTGGATCTCATCGATGAACAGCAGCTCGCGGGGCTGCAGGTTCACCAGCAGGCCCACGATGTCGCGGGGGCGCTCCAGGGCCGGCGCGCTGGTGATGCGGCAGCGCACCCCCAGCTCCTCGGCCAGCACCAGGGCCATGGTGGTCTTGCCCAGGCCCGGGGGGCCGTAGAGCAGCACGTGATCGAGGGCCTCGGCGCGGGCCTGGGTGGCCTCGATGGCGATGCCGAGCACCTGCTTGAGTTCGCCCTGGCCGATGTAGTCGGCCAGGCGACGCGGCCGCAGCGAGTCCTCGCGGGCCTGGGGAGCCTCAGGCGCAGCCTCGGGCCGGGGGGCAGTCTCGGCATCAGCCTGGGGATCCACCAGCCGCTGCCCGGAGCCGGCGCCGCTGCGGCGGCGATCCTGGCCCTGGGATCCGGAGGAGACGATCGCCATGGCTGGAGGGTACCGGCCCCGCCCAGCCGCTGTGCCGCCTGGGGTGCCCTGCAGGGCACCTAGGGTCGGCAGTGGAGCAGGCGCGCAGCGAGAGCGAAACCATGGCCAAGGGCGGCACCAAGAAGCTGGCCGCCAGGGCCCAGCGGGATGCGGCTCGGCGCCTGCTGGCCGACAACCGCTTCGCCCGGCACCAGTACGAGATCCTCGACGACCTCGAATGCGGCATCGAGCTGCTCGGCACGGAGGTGAAATCGGTGCGGGCGGGGCAGGCGAACCTGCGCGACGGCTTCTGCCTGATCCGCAACGGCGAGCTGCAGCTGCACAACGTGCACATCTCCCCCCACAGCCATGCCGGCGCCTACTTCAACCACGAGCCGCTGCGGGTGCGCCGCCTGCTGGCCCACCGCCGCGAGATCGAGCGCCTGCGCGTGGCCCTGGAGCAGAAGGGCCTCACCCTGATCCCACTCAACCTGCACCTGCACGGCTCCTGGATCAAGGTGTCCCTGGGCCTGGGCAAGGGCCGCAAGCTGCACGACAAACGGCAGGAGGAGCGGCGCAAGCAGGAGGCCAAGGACACCCGCTCCGCCATCGCCCGGCTCTAGGCGCCCGGCTGGTTCGGCTCGTCGTCGCCGTTGGGGGTCCCGACGGGAGGGGGGGGCTCCCGGAGCAGCGGCGGCCCGCCGTCCGGGGGGGCCTCCGGTCGGGCGGCTGGAGGGGCCGAGCGCGGCGGCGGGTCCGCTGTCCCGCCAGGCTCCGGTGCTGCTTCAGGGGTCTGGGGAGTGGTGGGCTCCGGAGGGGCGCTGGGCACGGGCAGGTCGGCCCGCAGCGACAGGGTGATCAGGGCCGGAGCGACTCCCTCATTGGTCACCAGCAGCTGAACCGGGGAGGCCTTCTGGGCAGGCAGGCTCACCACCCGCAGCGGGCCCTTGGGCTCCAGCAGCGTGCCGTCGGCGCCGAACACGCTCATCGCCATCAGGGGCGAGCCGTTCACCCCGAGCACCAGGCGCTGGCCCGGGGTGAGCCGCACCGGGAACAGCCGCGCTCCACCGGCCTCCACCGAGGCCGAGATGGTCTGGGTCTGCAGGGGCCGGGCTTCGATCGCTTCGATCTGCATGCTGCCGAGGATCTGCTCAGCGGCGGCAAACCAGAGCTGGCGGAACGGCTCCGGTGGGATTCCCGAGTCCTGCCGGCCCCGCAGCAGGTTCTGGGCATTGCCCGACACCAGCTGACGCAGCACCTGGGGGCTGATCCCCTGGCTGGCCAGGCTCTGCTGGCGCCGTTCCCAGTCGGCGTTGCTGTAGCCGCCGAGACGGCGACGGATTCCCAGGGGCAGTTGCTCCACCCGGGCCAGCCACTCCTCGGCCAGGTCGTTCCACACCTTGCGCAGGGGCGCGTCTTCCAGGGAGTCGCTGGGCGGGCGTCCACCCCGCTCCGGGAACTGGGCCAGCAGGCTGGCATCCACCAACTTCAAAAACCAGCTGCGATCCACCTGCAGGGCGCGCAGCCGGTTGAGCAACTGCTGGCGCTGATCCACCTCTCCAGGCGGAAGGCTGCCGCTGGGCAGCTGCAGGCCCGCATCCGGGACCGTGGGCGCCGCCTGGCGGCCGCGGCTGAGCCACCACCAACCGAGCGCCGTGCCGATCACGGCGGAGAGCACCAGGGCCATCACCACTGGCCAGAGGCCACCCTCGGCGGCCTCATCCCTGGCCTCACCCCGGTTGCGGACAGGGGTGGCGGGCACGGGGGAGCGCAGGGGCGGCAGATCCGGCGGAGCGGCAGGGGCCGCAGAGGCGGCAGCGGCAGCGGCGGCAGCGGCGGGGCTGGCCGGCTGCCGCACCGGCGGCGGCACCAGCACCACGGTGCGGTCGGCCCTGGCCACCGGGCCGGTGGACTCAGGCATGGCCAGGGCCTGAAAGGCCGTGAGCGCCTGGCTGGCCGACGCGAAGCGCTGATCCGGTTGGCGCTGCAGCAGGCGTTGCAGAGTGTTCTGCAGGTCCGGCTCGGTGCTCAGGGCCGCGGGCATGCGCCACTGGGCCGTGACCGGATCCAGCAGGGTGGCCGGCGCATCGCCACTCAGCAGCACCAGAGCCGTCACGCCGAGGGCATGCAGGTCCATCCAGGCCTCGGGCCTGGAGCTGTGGGCCAGCTCCGGCGGCGCATAGCCGGGAGTCACCACCACGCCGCCGGCCACCAGCCCGTAGTCGAGCAGCACGGGCAGGCCGTCGCTGTCGCGGCGCAGCAGGTTGGCCGGACAGAGATCGCCGTGCACCAGCTCCTGGCCATGCAACACCGCCAGCACGGGCAGCAGCTGGCGCACCAGCAGCAGCACCTCGCCGGCACCGAACACCATCTGCCGCTCGGCCCGCACCTCGATCAGCTGCTGGTAGGTGCGCCCCCCCTGCCACTCCCGCACCAGCCAGAGGGCGTCGCCGTCCTGCACCGGGCTGCCCAGCCGCGGCACCTGGGGGTGGAGCACCCCCTGCAGCCGGCCCCAGCGGGCCAGGGCGGCGGCCTGGTCGATGCTGGGCTCCAGCCGCCGCAGAGCCACCAGGCCATCGCCGGCCAGCTGGTCGCGGGCGCGCCAGAGGCTGCCCTGGGCTCCCTGGCTGAGGCATTGATCCAGCCTGTAGCGATCGCCGATCAGCACACCCGGCTGCGCGGAAGGAGCGGAGTCAGGAGGCATCAGCCGGCGGCGGCCAGGGCCCGCTCAGGTTGCCGCAACCCCTTGGTGGCGAGCCACTCCCGGTCATAGAGCCGGGAGCGGTAGCGGTCGCCGCTGTCACACAGCACGGTGACGATCGTGTGGCCTGGGCCGAGGCGGCGGGCCGTCTCCACGGCCGCGGCCACATTGATGCCCACCGACCCCCCCAGGAACAGGCCCTCCTGCCAGAGCAGGCCATAGATGGTGTCCAGGGCGGCCTGGTCGACGATGCGCACGGCGTCATCCACCGGTGCACCCTCCAGATTGGCGGTGATGCGGCTGTTGCCGATCCCCTCGGTGATCGAGCTGCCCTCGCTGCGCAGCTCGCCGCTGCTGGCCCAGCTGTAGAGGGCGCTGCCCTCCGGATCGGCGAGCACACAGCGCACGGCGGGCTTGCGTTCCTTCAGGTACAGGGCCACGCCGGCGTAGGTGCCGCCCGTGCCGGTGGCCGCCACCCAGGCATCCACGCGGCCTTCGGTCTGCTCCCAGATCTCGGGGCCGGTGGAGCTGTAGTGGGCGCGGCGGTTGGCCAGGTTGTCGAACTGATTGGCCCACACCGCCCCGGGGGTTTCGGCGGCAATGCGGCCCGAGAGCTTCACGTAGTTGTTGGGGTCGCGATAGGGCACGGCGGGCACGGTGCGCACCTCGGCCCCGAGGCTGCGCAGCAGGCCGATCTTCTCGGCCGACTGGGTGTCGGGAATCACGATCAGGGCGCGGTAGCCGCGGGCATTGCAGAGGTGGGTGAGGCCGATGCCGGTGTTGCCCGCCGTGCCCTCCACCACGGTGCCCCCTGGCCGCAGCAGACCCTCCTGCTCAGCCTCCAGCAGGATGCCCAGGGCGGCTCTGTCCTTGACCGAGCCGCCGGGATTCATGAACTCCGCCTTGCCCAGAATCTCGCAGCCCGTGAGCTCACTCAGGGCACGCAGGCGGATCAGGGGGGTGTGGCCCACCGCCCCGACAAAGCCCTGAGTGATCTGCCCCATGCCGTGATCGCCGCGTGGCGGGATCGTAGGCAACCTCCCTAAGGTCGGGCCTGCACCCGGCACTCCCATGACCACAGGCCTGCCGGCCAGGCTCCGTGAGGTGCGTCAGCACAGCCTGGATCTGATCGCACCGCTGCAGCCGGAAGACCTCTGCCTGCAGGGCATGGCCGACGCCAGCCCGCCCAAGTGGCACCTGGGCCACACCACCTGGTTCTTCGAGACCTTCGTGCTCCGGCCCCAGCAGGCGGCAGGGGCGGAACTGGGCTTCACGGCGGCGCCCGAGGCCTGGGGCTTCCTGTTCAACAGCTATTACGACACGATCGGCGAGCGCCATCCGCGGCCCGAGCGGGGACTGCTGAGCCGCCCGCCGATCGAGGCCGTGCTGGCCTGGCGGCGGCAGGTGGATCAGGCCCTGGAGAGGCTGCTGGAGCAGCTCGGGCCCCTGGAGCAGGAGCCAGGCCCGGACCCGTCATCCAGCAGCCACGCACTGCTGGAACTGGGCCTGCAGCACGAGCAGCAGCACCAGGAACTGCTGCTGATGGACCTCCTGGACGGCTTCAGCCGCAACCCGCTCGAACCCAGCTACGCCGCCGTACCCGAGGAGCGCTTCCGCGCCGGCTGGCTCCCGGGCGGCGATGCCGGCCCGGCGCCATCCGGCTGGCTGGAGCATCCCGGCGGGCTGCTGGAGATCGGCCACGACGGCGCCGGTTTCCACTTCGACAACGAGGCGCCCAGGCATCGCCAGTGGCTTGAGCCCTTCGCCCTCGCCGAGCGGCTGGTGACCAACGGCGCCTACGCGGCCTTCATCGCCGATGGGGGCTACAGCCGAGCGGAGCTGTGGATGAGCGAGGGCTGGGCCCTGGCCAGGGCCGAGGGCTGGCAGGCCCCTCTCTACTGGCGCGACGGCACGGCCGAGCCCTATGCCTTCACCCTGGCGGGCCCGCAGCCGCTGCACCCCGAGGCGCCCGTGCGGCACCTGAGCTGGTTCGAGGCCGACGCCTTTGCCCGCTGGGCCGGGGCCCGCCTGCCCACGGAGGCCGAATGGGAAGCCCTGGCCGGGCACCTGCCCCAGGCCCATGGCCTGCTCTGGCAGTGGACCGCCAGCCCCTACCGCCCCTATCCGGGCTTCCACGCCGCCCCGGGAGCCGTGGGCGAATACAACGGCAAATTCATGAGCTCCCAGATGGTGCTGCGCGGCAGCTCCTACCTCACGCCGCCGGGCCATGCTCGACCCACCTACCGCAATTTCTTCCCGCCGGGCTGTCGCTGGATGGCCTCCGGCCTGCGGCTGGCCCAGGACCGCCCCGAAGCCCGCCCCGACCTGGCCAGCCCGCCCGATCACCCCAGCCCCTTCAGCCCCTCAGCCGCGTGACCGCACCGCCAACCGCCCCCGCCAGCCGCACCGCCAGCCGCACCGAACTGATCGACCTGCACCCCGAACCCGCCGACATGGTGCGCCTGGTGAGTGAGGGGATGGCCCAGCAGCCGCGCCAGCTGCCCGCCTGGCTCCTCTACGACGCCGAGGGCTCCCGGCTGTTCGAGGCGATCTGCGCCCAGCCCGAATACAGCCTCACCCGGGTGGAAACGGCCCTGCTGGAGAGCCGGGCCGCGGAGCTCGCCGCCGCCCTGGGCGAGGGCGTGCTGGTGGAATTCGGCGCCGGCAATGCCCGCAAGGTGGCGCCGCTGCTGAAGGCGCTGCGACCGCCGGCCTACGTGCCGATGGACATCAGCGCCAGCCACCTGGCCGGCGCCTGCGAGGCTCTGCAGGCCCAGCACCCGGCCGTGCCCGTGCTCGGCATCTGCTGTGACTACAGCCTGCTGGCCCAGCTGCCCGAGCACCCCCTGTTGCAGGGCCAGCGCCTGCTGGGCTTCTACCCGGGCAGCTCCCTGGGCAACTTCAGCCCCGACCAGGCCCGGCGGCTGCTGGAGCAGTTAAGCCGGCTGCTGGGCCCCGGCAGCTGCCTGCTGATCGGCATCGACCAACCCAAGGACAGGGCCCGGCTGGAGGCGGCCTACAACGATGCGGCCGGGGCCTCGGCCGCCTTCGGCCGCAACCTGCTGGTGCGCCTCAACCGCGATCTGGGCGGCACGTTCGATCCCGGCGCCTTCGCCTACCGGGCCCGCTGGGAAGCCGACCACAGCCGCATCGCCATGGCCCTGGTGAGCCAGCAGGAGCAGGAGGTGCAGCTGGCTGGCCGCCGCTGGCGGTTCGGGGCGGGCGAGGAGCTGATCACCGAATACAGCGTCAAGTACAGCCCCGAGGCCTTCACCGCCCTGGCGGCAGCGGCGGGCTGGCGGGCCGTGCGGCGCTGGAGCGACCCCGCCGGCGACCTGTCGCTGCACCTGCTGGTGCCGGCGGCGGCGGGCCGGGGCGGCCCCCAGGGAGCAGACTCGGCGTGGACTGCGCCAGTGCAGCGGGAGAGCTGACCATGAGCCGGGAAGAACAGCGGGCGGCGATGCGCCAGGTGCGCGAAGAGCTGGTGGGCGAGCTGGAGGAGCTCTACCGCCGGGCCTTTGACAGGATCGGCGACGCCAGCCTGGGGGAAGGGGCCGTGGCCCGCCTCACCCAGTTGCTGCTCTGCTCCCGGGAGGCCGCGATCACACCCCTGCAGCAGGAGATCGAGGCGCCGCTGCTCACCACCCCCGCCGGTGAGCCCACCCCGGTTCAGCCGCCGCTATGAGCTGGCTGGAGGATCTGGAGGCCCGGCTGGAGAGCCAGCTGGAGACCTTTCTGGCCGCCAACCCCGAACAGGAAGCGCTGCTGCGGGATCAGAACGACCGCGACCAGCGCCGCGACCTGCTGGCCCAGCGCCGGGCCCTCCAGAGCCAGGCGGAACGCCAGCGCCGGGGGCTGCTGCAGCTGGCCGAGGAGATCCGCTCCTGGCAGGCCCGCATCCTCAAGGCCCGCTCCGCCGGCGCCGACGCGCTGGCGCAGCGGGCTGAGGCGCGGGTGGAGGCGCTGATGCTGCAGGGTCGGCGCCACTGGGAGGAACTCGCCGCCCTGGGCAGCCGCTTCGCGGAGATCGAGCAGGGAATCGCTGAGCTGGCCGCCCGCCAGAGCCAGGCCCGCCGGGCCGCCGGCGGCGCCGACCTGGAGCAGGACTGGGCCGCCTTCGAAGCGGAGCAGGACCTGGAGCGCCTGCGTCGCCGCCAGGGCTGAGCGACCCGCCTAGGCCTGGTTACCGGCTCAAGCCTTTGGGGCGGGGGGCACCAGGCTGACGCCCTCGGGTGGCGGGGTGGGATCCGGATCGGCGATCAGCATGTGCTGCAGCACGATCTCGGGGCGTTCGCTGTCCCGCCAGCGGATCCGGTAGGCGGGCATCTTGGTGCCCCGGCTGGTCGTCTGTTCGACCGGCTCCATCACCCAGCCGCGACGCGAGCGGCCCTGGGGGTTGCGCTTCACCACCGCATCTGCGTGCTGGAAGCGAAAACCGACGCGCTCGCCACTCATGGAATCGCTGCCCCCATTGGGGAAGATTGCCTACCGTTCCAATTATCTCATTGCGCCTCGCCGCTCAGGCATCCTCGCTGTCTCGGCTGCGCTGCAACTCGGGTCGTAGCAGCGGAAAGGCGATCACATCGCGGATCGAGGCGCTGTCGGTGAGCAGCATCACCAGACGGTCGATGCCGATGCCGAGCCCGCCGGTGGGGGGCATGCCCACCTCCAGGGCCTGGAGAAAGTCCTCGTCCACGCCCTGGGCCTCCAGGTCGCCGGCGGCCTTGCGCAGCTGCTGCGCCTCCAGCCGCTGCCGCTGATCCACCGGGTCGATCAGCTCACTGAAGGCATTGGCGGTTTCCCGGCCCACGATGAACAGCTCAAAGCGCTCCACCAGGCCCGGCTTGCTGCGGTGGGCCCGGGCCAGGGGAGAGTTCTCCACCGGGTAGTCCAGCACGAAGGTGGGCTGGATCAGGCTCTCCTCCACCCGCTGCTCGAAGGCCTCCACCAGGAGGCGGCCCACTGAATCGGCCAGGGCCGGCACCTCGAGGCCCTGGGCGGCCATGGCGGCGGCGGCCTCCTCCCGACCGCTGAACAGGCTGAAGTCGAGCCCGGTGGCCTGCTGCACGAGCTCATGCATGGTGGCCCGCCGCCAGGGGGGGGTGAGGTCGATCGTGCTGCCCTGGTAGGGGATCACGGTGCCGCCGCACACCTCCTGGCACACATGGGCGATCAACGCCTCGGTGAGCTCCATCATGTCGGTGTAGTCGGCATAGGCCTGGTACACCTCCACCGAGGTGAACTCCGGGTTGTGGCGGGTGCTCACCCCCTCGTTGCGGAAGATGCGGCCCAGCTCATAGACCCGCTCGAAGCCGCCCACCACCAGGCGCTTCAGGTGCAGCTCCGTGGCGATGCGCAGGGTGAGCGGCAGGTCGAGGGTGTTGTGGTGGGTCTCGAAGGGGCGGGCATCGGCGCCGCCGGGCTGGCTCTGCAGCACCGGGGTCTCGATCTCGAAGAAACCGCGCTCGTCGAGCCAGCGGCGCAGGGCGCCGATCGCCCTGGCCCGGCGCCGGAAGGTCTCACGGGTGTGGGGGGAGACGATCAGATCGAGGTAGCGCTGGCGGTAGCGCTTCTCCACGTCCGCCAGGCCATGCCACTTGTCAGGCAGGGGCTGCAGGGCCTTGCAGAGCATGGTCCAGCCGGTCACCTTCACTGACAGCTCGCCGCGGTCGGTGCGGCGCAGGCTGCCCTCCACGCCGATCAGGTCGCCGGCATCCACCAGGGAGGTGAGCTGCTGGAAGGCCTCGGGATCGCTGGCCGCCAGGGTGGCCTTCTCGATGAACAGCTGAATCGGGCCGCTCTCATCGGCCAGGGTGAAGAAGGCGAGCTTGCCCATCACCCGGCGGGTCATCACCCGCCCGGCCACACACACCGGGGTCCCATCCTCGGCGCCATTGGCCAGGTCGGCGTAGGTGGCCTGCAGGTCGGCCGTGCGGTGGGTGGGGGCAAAACGCAGCGCATAGGGCCCCTTGCCGAGCTCAGCCAGGGTGTGGGCCTTCTCCAGGCGGGTCTTGCGCAGCTCCGACAAGGGGATGAAGATCTCAGCTGGCAGCCATCCTGCAGGAGTGGAGCCCAGCTGCGGCTGGGCTCAGCCCGCGGCGCTGAGGCCCACGTCGCCAAGGCGCTGGGAGGCGTAGCCGGTGCCCCGCACCGTGAGGATGAGCTCCGGGTTGCGGGGATCGGGCTCCAGCTTGCCCCGCAGGCGGGCCACGTAGACATCCACCACCCGCAGGTCCGCGGCGCGGCGGGGCGGATAGCCCCACAGCTGCTCGAGGATCTCGGCCCGGGGCACCACCCGGCCGGGTTCGCGGAAGAGCAGCTCCAGCAGGCTGAACTCCGTGTAGGTGAGGGCGATGCGGTCGCCTTCGCGGGTCACCTGGCGGCGGTTGGTGTCCACCACCAGGTCTCCGAGCCGCAGCACGCCGCTGCCGCTGGGCAGCTCCCTGGGCTCACTGGCGGCCGAGCCCCGGCCCACCCGCCGCAGGATCGTGGCGATGCGCGCCTCGAGTTCCTTGGGGCTGAAGGGCTTGGGCAGGTAGTCGTCGGCCCCCAGGTCGAGGCCGGACACCCGCTCGGCGATGGCATCGAGGGCCGAGAGAAAGATGATCGGCACGCACGACTCGGCCCGCAGCCGCCGGCAGACGGCGAAGCCGTCGAGCTTGGGCAGCATCACATCGAGCACCACCAGATCGGGCTGCTCCTGGTGGAAAAGCGTGAGGGCCTCTTCGCCGTCCTCAGCACAGAGAACGCGGTAGCCCGCCAGCTGGAGACGCATCAGCAGCACCCGCCGCACGGCCGCCTCGTCGTCGACTACGAGCAGCGTGGCCTTGGGCTCCGCTGGCGTGATCGACATGTCCGCGGAGGGCATGGGCGCAGCGCCTGGGGATGAAGAATCGCAACCATACCCCTGAGAGAGGCGAAAGGTCATCCCCCAGATCGGCTCCGGCAGTTCCGTTCTGCCCAGGCTTAAGCATTTCTGCAGAAACAGACAGAAGGGGGCGCTGCTGCTACAGGGCTCAGGGCCAGCGGGACGCCGCGTAGCGGTCCCACTCCTGCCGCGCCGCCGCCAGGGCGGTGTCGCTGTCGCTCTGGCCCAGCATGGCGCGCTGGAGCTGGGTGTAGACGATGGTCTGCAGTCGTTTGATGCCCGGGATCGCCGGCACCAGCACCTGGGCCCGCTCCAGGGTGGTGGCCGAGAGCAGGCGGGCGTTCTCCACCAGCTGCTGTTCGGCGGGGGCGCCACTCTCCTGCTGGCGCAGGCTGGCCTGCAGCCGTTCCAGGGCCGCGACGGCTGAGGGCAGCACCCGGGCCTCCTCGGCAAAGCGGTATTGGTTGTCGGCGTTGGTGAGAAACAGGCCGAAACTCACCGCCGCCGCCGCCATGGCGCTCTGCTTCGGCACCACCAGATTCATCACGGCCACGTTGGCGGCGCCATCGGCGCCGGTGAGGGGCGCGAAGGGGCTGGTGCGTGCGGCGATGCCGGGGGCGTTGGTCTGGAGGTTGCGCAGGAAATCCGGCCCGGTGGACACCTGGGCGAGATCGCCCGACTGGTAGAGCTCGATGGCGCGGCGGTAGCCCTGGCTCACCACCTCGCGGGGCAGCAGACCCCGGCGGTAGAGATCACTCCAGAACGCAAAGGCCCGTCTGCCGGCGGGGCTGTCGAAGGCGGCCCGGCGGCGGTCATCGAGCAGCCGCACACCCATCTGCACCATCGACTCGAGCAGCTCGGCCGAGTCGTCGGGCACCACGGTGGTGAACAGGGCATAGCGGCCCGTGCGGCGCCGCACCGCCTCGGCATAGGCGGGCACCTGATCCCAGCGGCTCGGTGGCGCCGGGTAGCCAGCCTGCTGCAGCAGCTCCCGGTTGGCCATCGTGATCCGGGCCGTGAGATACCAGGGAATGGCGAACTGGCTGCCGTCCTGCCGGCCCGCCTGCCAGATCCGTGGCAGGTAGCGCTGCTCGGCCCCCGCCGGCAGCACGGGCTCCAGGTCGAGCAGGCCCCCCTTGCTGGCCAGGTTGGCCGCGAAGGGGGGGTTGAGGTTCACCAGATCCGGAGCGGTGCGGGCGAACACGGCAGCCAGCAGCTTGCGCTCCACCGAGCCCCAGGGCACATCGGTCCAGCGCACCCGGATGCCGGGATTCTGGGCCTCCCAGGCCGCGATCACAGCCGCCAGGTAGTCGTTGAAGCGCGGGGCCAGATCCAGGGTCCACACGTTCAGCTCGCGCCGGCCATCGGGGCCGACTCCACCGCCGCCGCGGCCGCCGCAGGCCCCCAGGGCTCCGCTGAGCCCGGCCGAAGCGCCGGCCATCGCCAGCAGTCGCAACAGCTCTCGCCGCCTCAAGGCCATCGGGTTCCGCCTCCCATCACGTCACTGCGCAGTCCAGGAACCTGCAGGCGCCAGAGCAGCAGCTGCAGGGAGCACAGCATGGGCGCCAGCAGGGCGGTGAGCAGGGTCTGGGCCATGAGCACGTGCAGGGGAGCCGCGCCGAGCTGGCCCGCCAGGTGCTGCTGCAGCATCACGCTGAGGCCGAGCAGGGCCGTGCCGAGCAGGGCCAGCAGGCCGAGGTTGAAGCTGCGCTCCAGCCGGGGATGGCGGCGTCCCAGCCGACCCCACCACCAGCCCAGCAACAGCAGCGCCGGAATCTGGCTCACAGGGCCGAGCTGCAGGGCATCGAGCATCAGGCCCAGCATCAGCCCCGCCAGCATCCCCGACCAGGGCCCATCCACCAGGGACCAGGGCAGCAGCCAGAGCACCGCCCAGCTGGGACCCACGCCCGCCAGCTGCAACAGGGCCGGAGACCCCAGGCTGAGCAGGGGCACCAGCAGCAGCGTGGCGGCGCACCAGCGCTGGCGAGCCAGGCCGCTCATCGGCCGGCCTCCGCCCGGGCGCCGCTCACTGCGGCCTCACCTGCACCCAGTCCACCGCGTCCAGGGGGGCGCTGAGCTGCACCACGGCCTCCGGGGCCGGCACCGCGTCCTCATCCACCGTCTGCACCACTCCCACGGTGAGGTTGGGGGGCACAAGGGTGCTGGCCGGGGAGGTCACGATCACATCACCGGGCCGCACCGTGAGATCCCGATCGATGAAGCGCAGCACGGGCCTGGGGGTGCCGAGGCCCACCAGCAGCCCATGGCGCCGGACCCGGGCCACCCACACCCCCACCCGGCTGCTGGAATCGGTGAGCAGGGCCACCGTGGCCGTGCTGGGTGTCACGCTGACCACCCGCCCCACCAGACCGCCCGGGGCCACCACCGCCTGGCCCGGCGCCACCCCCTGTAGGGAGCCCCGCCCGAGCACCAGCTGGCGCCACCAGCCACCGGCGGTGCGGGAGATCACCGGGGCAGGAATCGCCTTGCCGCCGGCCTGCTGCAGATCCAGCAGCTCCCGCAGCCGCAGGTTGTCCGCCTCCAGCATCGAGAGGCGGGTCTGCTGGTCGAGCTGCTGGGCCGACCTGATCCATTCCCCCTGGGCACTGCCCGGCCAGAACGGACGGCTGAGCAGGGCATAGGCATCGCTCAGCCCAGCTCCCTTGCTGAGACGGACCCCCACCAGGGCCAGCAGCAGCAGCCCCCAGGGCCAGAAGGCCCTAAGCCGGCGCAGCGGCGGCAGTCGCGGCTGGCGGTCCGACGGCATGGAGCTCAGGCCGCCATGCGCACGAAGTCAGGAGTGTCCAGCACGCGCTCCAGGCGCTTGTAGTCCTCCAGGACCATGCCGCAGCCCATCACCACACAGAGGAGCGGGTCTTCGGCGATGTGGGTGAGGATGCCCGTCTCGTGGCTGATCAGGTCGCTGATGCCGCGCACCATGGCGCCGCCGCCGGCCAGCATGATGCCGCGATCAACGATGTCGGCCGCCAGTTCCGGTGGCGTGCGCTCCAGGGTGCGCTTCACGGCCTCCACGATCACGTTGAGGGGCTCGGCCATGGCCTCGCGGATGTCGCCGGCCCGCACATTGATGGTGCGGGGCAGGCCGGAGAGCAGGTGCAGGCCGCGCACGTCCATGGAGGTCTCGTCGTGCTCGTCGTCGGGGAAGGCCGAGCCGATCCGGATCTTGATGTCCTCGGCGGTGCGCTCACCCACCACCAGGTTGTGCACCTTCTTGAGGTACACGCCGATCGAATCACTGAGTTCATCGCCCGCCACGCGCACCGATTCACTCAGCACCGTGCCGCCGAGGCTGAGCACCGCCACCTCGGTGGTGCCGCCGCCGATGTCCACGATCATGGTGCCCACGGGCTCGGTCACCGGCAGACCGGCGCCGATGGCGGCGGCCACGGGCTCATCGATCAGGTGCACCTCGCGGGCCCCCGCCAACCCCGCTTCGCGCACGGCGCGGCGCTCCACGCCGGTGACGCCGCTGGGGATGCCGATCACCAGCCGCGGCGCCACGATGCCGCGGCCCTCGTTGCCCTTCTGGATGAAGGTCTTGATCATCTGTTCGGCGGCGTCGAAATCGGCGATCACGCCGTCGCGCAGCGGCCGGATGGCCCGGATGTTGCCGGGGGTGCGGCCCAGCATCAGCTTGGCCTCATCGCCCACCGCCAGGGGCACACCGCGCTCGAGATCCAGGGCCACCACTGAGGGCTCCTGCAGCACAATGCCCTTGCCCGACACATACATCAAGGTGTTGGCCGTGCCCAGATCGATGCCGATGTCGCGGGAGAACTGGAAACGACGAAAGAACACGGACATCTGTTGAGGCAGCCCCGCATCATACGGGGACCATCGGGGAGCGTTACAGCCGGCCCCCAGGGTGGAACTGAACCGCTGAGGGCGCCTCAAGGGGTGCCGCATCATTGATCCAATCGACCAAGGAGACCCGCTATGGGCGTCAATTCCATCACTCTCGTCGGCCGTGCCGGCCGCGATCCCGAAGTGCGCTACTTCGAGTCCGGCAGCGTGGTGGCCAACCTCACCCTGGCGGTGAACCGGCGCAGCCGCGACGACGAACCGGACTGGTTCAACCTCGAGATCTGGGGCAAGCAGGCCCAGGTGGCCGCCGACTATGTGCGCAAGGGCTCCCTGCTGGGGATCATCGGCAGCTTCAAGCTCGACCGCTGGACCGACCGCACCAGCGGTGAGGAGCGCACCAAACCGGTGATCCGGGTGGATCGCCTCGAGCTGCTGGGCTCCCGCCGCGACGCCGAGGGCGCCATGGGCGCAGGTGGCGGCAGCTTCGGCGGTGGGGGCGGCTACGGCGGTGGCGAACCCAGTGAGGAGGAAGTGCCGTTCTGAACGCACCCCAGTGCCCCCACGGAGGGGGCCCGACCGGGGCGCCAGACCGACGAAGCAGCTCAGTAGCGGTAGTGCTCGAGCTTGTAGGGCCCTTCCACCGGCACGTTGATGTAGGCGGCCTGCTCGGCGCTGAGCTCGGTGAGCCGGGCGCCTATCTTCTCGAGGTGCAGGCGGGCCACCATCTCATCGAGGTGCTTGGGCAGCACGTACACTTCCTTGCCGTAGTGGTCCCCCTTGGTGAACAGCTCGATCTGGGCCAGCACCTGGTTGGTGAAGGAGTTGCTCATCACGAAGCTGGGGTGACCGGTGGCGCAGCCCAGGTTCACGAGCCGGCCCTCAGCCAGCAGGATGATCCGGTTGCCGCTGGGCAGCAGGATGTGATCCACCTGGGGCTTGATGTTGTCCCAGCTGTACTGCTTCAGGGACGCCACATCGATCTCGTTGTCGAAGTGGCCGATGTTGCAGACGATCGCCTGATCCTTCATGCGGATCAGGTGCTCGTGGCGGATCACCTGGAAGTTGCCGGTGGCGGTCACGAAGATGTCCACGTCGGCCACCACGTCGTCGAGGCGCACCACGCGGTAGCCCTCCATGGCCGCCTGCAGGGCGCAGATGGGGTCGATCTCGGCAATCATCACCGTGGCACCGAGGCCTCTGAGCGACTGGGCCGAGCCCTTGCCCACATCGCCGTAGCCCATCACCAGGGCCACCTTGCCGGCCACCATCACGTCGGTGGCGCGCTTGATCGAATCCACCAGGGATTCGCGGCAGCCGTAGAGGTTGTCGAACTTGCTCTTGGTGACCGAATCGTTGACGTTGATCGCCGGGAAGGGGAGTTCAGCGGCCTTCTGAAGCTGGTACAGCCGCGCCACACCCGTGGTGGTTTCCTCGGTGACGCCCTGGATGGCGGCATGGATGCGGGAGTAGAAGCCCGGCTGGGTGGCGAGCTTCTGGCGGATGCTGTTGAAGAGAGCGGTTTCCTCTTCGTTGGAGGGGTGATCGAGAACGGAGGGATCCTGCTCGGCCTTGGTGCCGAGAATCACCAGACCGGTGGCATCGCCACCGTCGTCGAGGATCATGTTGGGCGTGCCGCCATCGCCCCACTCGAGGATGCGGTGGGTGAAGGCCCAGTACTCATCGAGGCTTTCGCCCTTGTAGGCGAACACAGGCACGCCGCTGGCGGCGATCGCGGCGGCGGCGTGGTCCTGGGTGGAGAAGATGTTGCAGCTGGCCCAGCGCACCTCGGCGCCGAGGGCCGTGAGGGTGTCGATCAGAACGGCCGTCTGGATCGTCATGTGCAGCGACCCGGCGATGCGGGCGCCCTTGAGGGGCTGCTGGGCACCGAAGCTGCGGCGCAGGGCCATCAGGCCCGGCATCTCCGTTTCGGCAATGGCGATCTCCTTGCGACCGAAGTCAGCGAGGTCGATGTCGGCGATCACATACGACGATGTGGTCTGCAGCGTGGGCGCAGTGGGGGTGGCCACCATGGTTGGGACTCCTGAAGAACAGCTCACTCCCGGCTGGGAGGGCATGGATGGGGAAATATCTGCAGAGACGCCGAGGCTTCGGGCTCGCTTGAGCGGCAATCTACAGACAGCTTCCGGATCCGCGTGAGCCCCTCCAGCCCGCCCTGGCGCCGCCAGCAGCTCGCCGATGCCTGCGCCACCCGGGCCCTGGGGGCGGCGCTGGCGCTGTGGCTGAGGCCCACGGGCCCGGGGGGGCTGGCGGCCCAGGCGCCGATGCTGCTGTTGCAGGGCGACCTCGGCAGCGGCAAGACCTGCCTGGTGCAGGGCCTGGCCGCGGCCCTGGGCATCGACGAACCGATCACCAGCCCCACCTTCGCCCTGGCCCAGCACTACCTGCCGCGGGGAGCCGATGCAGCGGCGCGGCCGCTGGTGCACCTCGATCTGTACCGGCTGGAGCAGGCGGGCGCGGCGGATGAGCTGCTGGCCCAGGAAGAGGAAAGTGCGCTTGAGCTGGGCGCCGTGCTGGCCGTGGAATGGCCCGAGCGGCTGAGCCTGCCCCCCAGCGAGGCCTGGTGGCTGGAGCTGCAGCTGCTGGATGGCGCCGACCCCGAGGCCGGGCGCCAGGCCCTGCTCTGGCGCCCGGCCAAGGCTCGCTAGCCCGACCTGAGCCCGGCTCTGCCGATCAGTGCGCAGGCCCGCTCTGCCGAGCCGCCAGAAAGGCCTCCACCTGAGCGGCAGTGGGCTGGGGATCGATGGCGCCGGCCCCCTGGCACACCAGGCGCCGCAGCCGCTGGCGAAGCGCATCAGCTGCTCCACCGCCAGCCCGTCCTGGCCACCCAGCAGATCAGGCCTGGCCACCAGGCCATGCAGCAGCCCGGCCGTGAACGCATCCCCGGCCCCGGTGCTGTCGAGCACCGGCACCCGGTAGGGGGCCATGACGCCACTGGATCGTCCCAGGCACCAGCGCAGCGGCGCCGCCCCATCGGTGACCACCACGGCCGGCTGTTGGGGCAGGGCCGCCCGAACCTGCTCTGGATCGGCACTGCCGAACAGCCACTGCGCCTCTTCGGCGGCGCACTTGAGCAGGGCGGCCCGCTGCAGCAGGGCGAGCATGGCAGCGGCCTGCTCCGGCCTGGGAGCCGCATCCGGCGGCGCCGTGTCATCCCAGAAGGTGGGTCGCCAGTTGACATCCACAGCCAGGGCCACGCCGGCGATTCCGGCCTGCTCCACGGCGCGCTCCAGGGCCACCGCGGCGCCGCCGGCCAGGGGCAGGGTGCCCACCAGCAACCAGCTGGCCTGCTGCGGCAGGGTGCCGGCCTGCAGGGCCTCGTCGGCGAAGCCATCGCCACGGTTGCCCGCGAAGCCACCGAACTGGCGCTCGCCGGCCAGGTCACGGCGCACCAGCACGATGCGGGTGGGCCGCTCGGCATCCCACTGCAGGCCGCTGGTGTCCACGCCCCGGGCCCGGAACAGCGCCGCCAGGGCCTCGCCAGCCGGGTCCCGGCCCAGCCGGCCCAGGAAGGCCGCCCGGCTGCCCAGGCGGGCCAGGGCGCAGGCCACGTTGGCGGGGGCGCCACCGAGGCGGTCGTCGCAGTCGCCGGCAGGGGCGCTGGCGTGATCGCCGCCCAGGGGGCCCAGGCGATCCACCAGCGCCTCGCCGAGGCAGAGCACCAGCGGTGGTGAGGCAGCCATGGGGGCGGGGCCAGCTCCCCCCAGGCTGGCCCAGGGCCGAGCCGGCGTCAGCCGGGCTCCACCAGCCCCCGGGCAAGCCGCTCCTGCAGGGCGGCAATGATGCGGGCATTCGCCGCCGGGAAGGGAAAGTCCGCCAGCTGCTCCGGCCGCACCCAGCGCAGCTGCTGGCTGGCCAGGGGCTGGGGCTCGCCACTGCTCCAGCGGCAGAGGTGCACCACGAAGCGCAGCCGCTTGTGGCTGTAGGCGTGCTCGAGGCGGATCAGCTCCTCACCCACCTGCACCTCGATGGCCAGTTCCTCGCGCAGTTCGCGGGCGATGGTGGCCGCAATCGCCTCGCCCGGCTCCTGCTTGCCGCCGGGAAACTCCCACAGCCCCCCCAGCAGTCCCTCCGGCAGGCGCTGATCGATCAGCACCCGGCCGTCGGCGTCGAGCACCACCCCCACCCCGATCACCTGGAAGGGCACGGTCTTGGCGGCATCCTTCACGGGGAAGCGGGCGGGATCGCCGGCAGCGTAGGCAGCGCAGTGGCCCTGCCAGGGGCAGACCCCGCAGCGCGGTTGGCGGGGGGTGCAGACGCTGGCGCCCAGGTCCATCAGGGCCTGGTTGAAGGCGCGGGGATGGCGGCGATCCAGGAGGGTGTGGCTCAGCTGCCAGTACGCCGCCTGCTGGCGGGCCGGGGGCTGGGGAGAGGCCAGCAGCCGCGCCAGCAGCCGCCGCACGTTGCCGTCCAGGATCGGGTGGGGCAGGTCGTAGGCCGAGGAGAGGATGCTGCCGGCGGTGCTGGGGCCCACCCCCGGCAGCGCCAGCCAACCCTCGAGCTGCCGCGGCCAGGGGTCCTGGGGGGCTTGTTTCAACAGCAGCTTGGCGCCCTGGTGCAACCGTCGCGCCCGGGCGTAGTAGCCGAGGCCCTGCCAGAGCAGCAGCACCTGATGCTGCTCGGCGCCCGCCAGGGCCTCCAGGCTGGGGAAGGCCGCCATCCAGCGCTGCCAGTAGGGGAGCGCCACCTGCAGCTGGGTCTGCTGCAGCATGATCTCGGCCACCCAGATCCTCCAGGGATCGAGGGTCTCGCCGGGCTGGGGCGGGCGGCCATCGGCATGGAGCTTCCAGGGGAGGTCATGGCGTCCCTCCAGGCGCCACCAGGCCAGCAGCCGGCTGCGCAGCAGCGGCGCCTGGCCGCTGAGCCGCTCCGTGGCCGCCTCCAGGCTCCACGCCACCGCCGAGCTGCCAGCCCCCATTCCCTGCTTCCCCCTACCGCGCCTGCTGGGAACTGGGAACAGACGCCTCCCGGTAGCGCTCAGGATCGGCCAGCAGCCTGGCCAGATCCGGCACCAGCGCCAGGGTTTCTCCGGTGCGCTGACGCAGCAGCCGGGAGTGGTAGGCACCGGGCTCCACGCCCTGGCGACGCCAGCGCAGCACCTGCCAGTCGAAGCCCAGCAGGCGATAGAGCAGCGCCTGCAGCCGCAGGCCCGGGGTCAGGGCGGCAGGCCGCTCACGCCGGCCGATGGGACGGCCGAGCTGGGCGGCGGTCTGGCGCAGCTTGCGCGGAAGCCGCTGGCGCAGCTGCTCGGGACTGAGCGATTCGAACAGGCGGATCAGCCGCTGGTGCTCCGGGGTGAGGGCGTTGTAGCGATGGCGGCTGCCGCGGTGGTTGTGGCTCACCACCCGGATGCCGGCGAGGTCTGGCGTGAAGACGAAACGGCCGCCCAGGCGCCAGGCACGCAGCAGCCAGTCGCGCAGGGAGGTGCGCCAGAGGCGGCTGGAATGGATCCAGGGGCCGACGCGGCGGGCGTAGGCCGTGCGCACCAGCCAGAAACTGCTGGGGTCGTAGTAGAGGTCTTCGGGGCGGAGCAGCAGGCGCAGATCCCTGAGCTCGGGGCCGATCGTGAGGCGCTTCATGAACACCGGCCGAATCGAACCATCGGGCGCTTCGTGACAGGTGGCCAGCTTCAGGGCCGGCGCCAGCAGCAGGTCGGCGCCGCTCTGCTCAAGCCGCTGCAGGCCCAGTTCCAGGTGATCCGGCAGCAGCAGGTCGTCGTGGTTGAGGAAACACACCACCGGCGCCCTGGCCAGGGCCAGCCCGAAGGAATTGGGACCCGACTGCTCCCCGAAGCGCTCGCTCAGGTTGTAGTAGCGCAGGCGGGCATCAGCCAGCTCAGCGAGCATGGCGCCCGTGTCAGGCGCGCAGCAGTCGCCCACCACCACGGCCTCCCAGTCGGCACAGGTCTGCAGCTGCAGCGCCCGCAGGGTGCTGCGCAGGGCATCCACCCGTTTGTAGGTGGCGATCACGAAACTGACGCGAGCGGCCGGGGGCAGCACGGCGCTCACAGGTAAGCCAGCAGCATCGAGATCAGGCTGCGCGCCTCATTGGAGAACACGCCCTGGCGCTTGAGCAGCCGCTCGATCTGGCCGAGGGTCATCCAGCGCAGTGATGGCGAGCTGGGCAGCGCATCGTCCTCCGCCATCAGGGCGATGCTGTAGCGGGCGACGGAGCGGTAGAAGCGCCCTCCCTCATCGGAATGGAGGCTGCTGAGCAAGGGGGTGGCCCGCCCCAGGAGCTCCCGCAGCACGAGCTCCTCAGCATCGAGTTCCGGCACCGGCGAGGGGGCTCCGCCGGCATCCTGCAGGGCCGGGCCGTACTGAAAACCCTCGCGGAAGCCGATCTCAGCGCGGCAGCGGAACAGCAGGTGCAGCACTCCGTTGACGTGGCGCCCCAGCAGCACCGCCGTGCCCTGGCGCTCCTGAGCCACGATCGGCTGATCCCAGCTCTGCACCTCGCGTTCGCTGGAGCGCACGGCCACCTGGCGCACATCGAAGCTGCCCGCTGGCCCCAGCAGGCGCGGCTGGCGGCCCTCCAGCCAGTCCAGCTCCCGATCCAGCGACACGGTGCGCACCTGGAAGGGGTAGGCCTGGCGCAGCTGCTCCAGCGCCGCCAGGATGGTCAGCTCGCTGCTGTGGGCCTGGCCGGCCGGCGCCGCGTGGGAGCCCAGCAGGCTCTCACCGATCCCCCCCTGACCGTGCCAGCGGCCGAAGGGCACCGAGCCGCCGGCCAGCAGCGACCAGTCGGAGCTGGCCAGCACCGAGCGGGCATCGGTGTTGATCTGGAAGTCGGTGCCCAGCAGGGCACACACCTCGGGTACCGGGGCCCAGTGATACCCCTCGGGCGTGTCGAGGGGCAGCTCCGGTGGCACTTCCACCGTCATGTTGCGGTTGTACTTGCCCAGGAAGCGGGTGCCCTGCTCGGATTGCAGGCTGTCGGCATGCACCAGGGCGGCCGCATGGCCGGTGAAGAAGTCGAGAAAGGGGGTGGCCTTGCCGTGGTGCAGGCGCTGGTAGTTGCTGCGGGTGGCCTGCACCGAGGGAGCGGCCTGACAGAGGCCGATGTTGCCCGGTTCCGGCTTGGCCTGGATCAGCAGATGGGGCACGCCGCCGCGGCGCTGCAGCAGAAAGCCGAGGATGCCGATCTCAGGCTGGTTGATCAGGGGCTGGCGCAGGGTGACGCCGGAGCCGGTTTCGGCCTGGACCCCCACGATGCTGAAGAAGCCACCCGAGTGGTGCTGCAGGGCGCCACCGCTGTAGTGCCACTCCCGCGACTGCCGCCAGGGGATCTCCTCCACATCCATGTCGCAGAGCCGGCGGCGATGGTCCAACCAGGACAGCAGCGACTCAGGCGGCATGGGCAGCGACGGGGACCGGGGGGCCGCAGGGCTTCGGGGCGACGCTAACCCTGCAGCTGACGAGCTCAGCAGCAGCCGAGCTCAGCTGGCCACATAGGCCTCCACGGCGCTGCCCAGACGGCGCAGGCCGGCCAGACCATCGCGCTCGAGGTTGCGCACGCGGTCGCGGCTGATGCCCAGCACGCGACCGATCCCGGTGAGGCTCATCGGCTCAGCCATCTCGGCCGACGCGGGATCGATGCCGTAGCGCATCTTCAGCACCCGGCCCTGCAGTTCAGGCAGCTGCTCCAGCAGTGCCCGCAGGTCCCCCTTCAGGCACTCTCCGTCCACCCGCTCCTCCGGCAGCTCCCCATCACCGGCCAGCAGGTCGAGCAGTTCCGTGTCCTCGCCGTCACCCACCTTCGTCTCCAGGCTCACCGGCTGCCGCGCCCGGCACAGCAGGTCCTTCACCTCCTCCTCCGGCAGCTCCACAAACACCGCCAGCTCGCTCACCGTGGGCGTGCGGCCCAGCTCCTGGCTCAGTTCCCGCTGACCCTTCTTCAGTTTGTTCAGCGTTTCGGTGATGTGGATCGGCAGCCGGATCGTGCGGCTCTTCTCCGCGATCGCCCGCGTGATCCCCTGCCGGATCCACCAGTACGCATACGTACTGAACTTGTAGCCCCGCGTCGGGTCGAACTTCTCCACGCCCCGCACCAGGCCGATCGTGCCCTCCTGGATCAGGTCCAGCAGCTCCATGTTCCGCTTGGTGTATTTCTTCGCCACGCTCACCACCAGCCGCAGGTTCGCCGCCACCATCCGCTCCTTGGCACGGCGGCCCGCCTGCAGACGCTTCTTCAGCACCGGCAGGCTCAGGCCCGCCGCCGCCGCCAGCTCCGGCCGCTCCGGCGCCGTACCCCCGGCACGCATCGTCAGCTCCTGTTCGATCTCCTCCAGGGCCATCAGCTCCTGCACCTGGCGGCCCAGGGTGATCTCCTGCTCATGGCTCAGCAACGGCACCCGGCCGATGTCCCGCAGGTAGCTGCGCACCAGGTCGGCGCCACCAGGCAGAGCAGACCCATCGGCAGCGGCCACGGGCAGGGAAGGCATGACGGAGAATTGCGAAACAGTTCTGTTTCGTAAACCTACCATCCTTTTCCCGGCCTCCTGCAGCATGGGTCCATGGCCCGAGAGCGCTTGCAGAAACTGATCGCGGCGGCTGGACTCTGCTCCCGCCGCCGGGCCGAAGACCTGCTGCGCGCCGGCCGGGTCCAGGTGAATGGAGCCACCGCCCGGATCGGTGACAGCGCCGATCCCGGCAGCGATCGGATCGCGGTGGATGGCGAACCCCTCGCCCCCGCGGCCGAGCCACTGCTGCTGCTGCTCAACAAACCGGTGGGCGTGCTGTGCAGCTGCAGCGACCCCCGCGGCCGCCCCACCGTGCTCGAGCTGCTGCCGCCAGAGCTGCGGCGGGGCCGGGGCCTGCACCCGATCGGCCGTCTCGATGCCGACAGCGGGGGGCCCTGCTGCTCACCAACCAGGGCGCCCTCACCCTGCGGCTCAGCCATCCGCGCCATGGCCACCGCAAGCTCTATCGGGTGCAGGTGGCGGGCCGACCCAGTGGGGCCACCCTGGCGCGCTGGGCCGGGGGCGTGCCGCTCGATGGCCAGGCCAGCCAGCCGGTGGGCGTGCGGGTGCTGCAGCACAGCGCCAGGAGCACCGGCCTGGAACTGGAGATGGGCGAGGGACGCAACCGCCAGATCCGGCGCACCGCCCAGCTGCTGGGGCACCCGGTGCTGGACCTGCAGCGCATCGGCATCGGTGCGCTGCGGCTGGGCCCGTTGCCGGAGGGAAGCTGGCGAGCCCTTGATCGCCGAGAATGGGACGCCCTGGTCGCCCCCGAGTCCTGAGCCCGCCATCAGCGCCCCGGCCCCCTGCCACCACGCCTCCAGCGGCACGGCCCATGCCCTTCCGGTGGCTGTGGCGCTGGCGGCGTCGGCGTGCGTCCCCCGCCAGTGCTCCGGCCAGGGAGGATCCGCTGGTGGCGGCAGGGCGTGCCCTGCGGCAGCGGCGCGAGGAACGCCAGCTCAGCCTGCGCCAGCTGGCCCTGGACACCCGCATCAGCACACCGGTGCTGGAGGCCCTGGAGCGCGGCTGGCGCGATCGCCTGCCCGAGGCCGCCTATCTGCGCACGATGCTGCCCCTGATCGAGCGGCATCTCGAGCTGCAGCCAGGCAGCCTGGAGGGGGTGCTGCCGACCTCGGCCGACCGGCTGCCGCCGCAGGAGCAGCCACGCGGGCTACTGCAGCGCTTCACGCCTGGCTCGATCGATGTCTTCACCACCTGGCAGGGCACCCTGCTCTACGGCGTGCTCACCCTCGGGCTCGTGTATGGCCTCAACCTGCAGCAACGCCAACTCGCCCAGGAGGGGCTCCTGGCCGTGAGCCCCATTCCGCCGCTGCCGATGCAGGAGCAGGGCGGCAAGCAGGGCAGTGACCAGGCCCTGCTCGCCATTGTTCCCAGCCTGCGGCCGCTGCAACAGGCCGGGGCGGGGCAGGCCCTGGCCCTCTGGCGGCGCCAGAGCCAAGCAGCCGCCCCACCGCAACAGGCCATCAGCCCACGGGGGGCCCTGGTGGTGACCCTGGCCGCGCCGGCCAGCCTCAACCTCGAGACCGCGGGCGGCGGCAGCACTGAGCTGAAGGCCGCCAGCGGCCGGCTCGAATTCAGCCTCAGCGCCCCCTGGACCCTGCGGATCACGCCAGCGCCCACCTCGCCTGGAGCTGTGCAGTGGCTCGGTCAATCGCTCCGCGCCAGCCCGGGCGAGCCGGGCCGGTTCCAGCCTCAGGCGCGCTGATAGCGGTGGGCCATCTCGCCCAGGCCCTTCAGCGGTCCGGCGAGGCTGGCCACCGGCTGGTTCAGCCGCCAGGTCCAGTTGCCGGAGGTGGTGCCTGGGGTGTTGAAGCGGGCGTGATCGTCAAGTTCGAGCAGGTCCTGCAGGGGCGCCACGGCCAGATCGGCCGGGCTGGCCAGGGCGGCTTCCAGCAGTTGCCAGGCCGGGGCGGTCACCGCCGCGCCCAGGGCATGCTCCACGCGCTGACGCGAGTCGTGGTCGAGGTCCTGCCACCAGCCGGTGGTGGTGGGATTGTCGTGGGTGCCGGTGTACACCACCCAGTCTGGGCCTTGGATGTTGGCGGGCAGGTAGGGATTGTCGCCATCGCCGTTGAAGGCGAACTGCAGGATCTTCATGCCGGGCAGGGAGAAGCGATCCCTGAGGGCCTCCACCGGCGGGGTGATCACGCCCAGGTCTTCGGCGATCAGGGGCAGATGACCATCGCGCAACTGGCCCTTGATCCAGCAGCGCAACCACAGCAGCCGCAACAGCAGGCTGCCCGGCGACCAGCGCCAGCACCCGTTCTCGGCGGTGGGATCGCCGCCGGGCACGCTCCAGAAGGCCTGCAGGGCCCGGAAGTGATCGAGGCGCAGGCGGTCGAAGAGCTCGAACTGACGATCCAGCCGCGCCATCCACCAGCTGAAACCACTGATCAGATGCCGGGGCCAGCGGTACACCGGCGTGCCCCACAGCTGGCCCGTGGCGGAGAAGTAGTCGGGCGGCACGCCGCTCTGCTGCTCCAGGCCACCCCCGCTCCCCAGGGAAAACAGCCAGGGGCGACACCAGACGTCGCTGCTGTCATGGGCCACATAGAAGGGCAGGTCGCCCACCAGGTCGAGGTCGCAGCTGTGGGCGCGCCGGCGCAGGGCCTGCCACTGGCGTTGCAGCTGCCACTGCAGCAGCGCCTGCTCCAGGAGCGCGCCGGCACCATCACGATCCAGCTGGCGCAGGGCCTGGGGCTGACGCCGGGCCAGCGGCTCGGGCCACTCCCACCAGGGGCGGCCGCCCTGCTGTTGCCGCAGCACGATGAAGCGGCAGTGATCCTCCAGCCAGTGGCGCTGGCTGTGGCGCCAGCTCGCGAACGCCTGCTGGGCGGCCTCGTCCTGCTGGGGCCAGCGGCGCGCCAGGGCGGCGGCCAGGGCGGCGCAGCGCTGGGGCATCACCTCCAGATCGAGGCGCTCGGTGCTGGCGTTGCCGGGCAGCGCCTGGCGATCGGCCTCCGTGAGCAGGCCCTCCTGCACCAGCTGGTCCCCATCCAGCAGCCAGGGGTTCAGGGCCGAGCCGCTGGGGGAGCTGTAGGGCGAGCCCGTGCCGTCGGTGGGGGCCAGAGGCAACAGCTGCCACAGACCGATGTGATGTTCGGCCAGGAGTTCGATCCAGTGGTGGGCCTCGGCGCCGAAGCTTCCGCAGGGGCCGGGCCCGGGCAGGGCCGTGGGGTGGAGCAACACACCACAGCGACGCCGGGCGGCGGAGAGAACCTGACTCACGCTGAGGGCAACCGGTAGCGACTCACGATCTTCTTGGCGAAGGCCGGGATGTGGGCCTCGGCCTTCTCAGGATGATGGCGTCGCACCCAGAGCGCGTTGCGGGTGAAATGGGAATCGATCGAGAAGCGGCCATACTCCAGGCCCTTCGGACCGAAGCGCTGCACGAACCCCCCGATCACATCAGCGAGCCAGCGCGGCAGCTTCACGGCCTTGTCGTAGGCCTCGATGCCCTGCTGCACGGCGGCGCGGCGATCGCCGCGGCTGGTCACGGGGGCCACCTCGAGCTCCGGCTCCACCAGGTCAAGCAGCCGCTGGCCCAGGGGGTTGCGCACGGTGATCCACTGCCGCCCGAAACTGGCCCCCATGTAGCCCACCACCAGGTCGCGCCGGCATTGGTGTAGTCGAAGCAGCTCAGGCAGCTGGGGGCGAACACATCCTTGAGCTTGGGCGTGTCGAGCCCGAAGAAGGGCACGGTTTCGGTGCGGCCGTCGCTGTGGCGGAAGTGGATGCGGAAATCCTGCATGAACTCGTAGTGCACCACCGTGTCGGGGGAGCTCACGGTGCTCTCCAGGAAGGTCTGCAGGCCCTCGCGGGACACGTTGTCGACGCAGGGCAGACCCAGCACGTAGAGCTCATCGAGGGGAAGGGTGGGCTGCACGGCACGCAACGCCTGGATCTGGCAGCCCACGCCGATGGCCAGCAGCCGGCGGATGCCACTGCCGGGCAGCTGCTCGAGCACCTCCAGGTTGGGCGAGAGGGTGGGCTTGTTCACCCGGGCGCTGAGCACCTCCTCGGGCGTACGGGCCAGGCGCGGCACAGGGGTGAAGCGATCCGTCTCGCTCTGGCCCACGCAGAGCACGGCGTCCACCAGCCCGGTCTCCAGGGCGCGCACGCCGATGCGGCTGACGATGCCGGTCCACTGGGCCCCCTCCAGGGGCTGGCGCAGGCGGGCGCTCAGCATCCGCTGATGCACGCCGAAGTAGAGCTCGTCCTCGTTGTCGAGATCCCGGCTGCGCCCGTGGGCGGCGGCCTCCATGGCCTCGAAGCGCTGGGTGAGGAAGGCGCAGCTCTGCCGCACATAGGCCACCCAGCGGCTGTCGCAGAGCCCGCACTGGCTGCAGAGCTCCTTGGCGGGATACACACTGCCCTTGGCAAGGGGACGGGCCCGTTCATGGGGAGCCAGGGAGCCGCCAGACGGGGATGGGGAACGGGCCGGCAAGGCAGGGCCTCTCGCTGGTGCTCAACCTATCGGGTGGGGCCCTGCAGAGGGTGAGTCAGAGTGGACGACCAGTGATGAGCGGGCGCCCAGCGATCCCGATGCCCCCCAGCCCCAGGTCCCAACCGGCCCCATCCCCCGCCCAGCGGCGCAGCTCCCCCCTGGGAGGCATCAAGCTTTTCGCCTGGCTGCGACCGGTCGTGCTGCTGCGCTTCGCCCTTGTGGGTGTGGGCGCCGCGGTTGGCCTCGCCCTGCTGGGGGTGCTCTGGCCCGAGTCAGACCCGAGCGGCGGCTCCGAGGCGCCTGACGCGCTCGCCGATCTGGCCAAGCCGCCCAGCCGCGCCGTCACGGTGCTGGTGATCGGGGTGGACGCCGATCAACTGCAGGACCCCAACAACAAGGCCGCCCCCGCCGGAGCCGCCAATGCCGACGCCCTGCTGCTGCTGCGCGTCAACCCCGGCGGCCCCCTGCAGGTGCTCAACCTGCCCACCGCCCTGGCGGTGCAGCTGCCCGGCAGCAGCGGGCTCAAGTCGCTCGGCAGCCTCTACCGCCAGGGCGGTGTCGCGCTCACGGCCGACGCCGCCCGCAACCTGGTGGGGCTCGCCAGCACCGAACCGGATCGCTATCTGGTGCTGAGCCGCGGCGCCCTGCGCAGCCTCGTGGATGGCCTCGGCGCCCTGGAGGTGAATCCCGGCAGCACCATGGTCTACGAGGACAAGCGCCAGGGACTCAAGATCGACCTCCAGAGCGGCGTCCAGCGGCTCAAGGGCGCCAAGGTGGAGCAGCTGGTGCGCTACCGCGACCCCAGCCGGCCGATCGAGAGCCGCAGCGCCAACCAGGAAGCGGTGATGCGCAGCCTGCTCAGGGAGCTCAACACCCCCGGCCGCAGCCAGGACATCCCGGCCCTGGTCCAGAGCCTCAGGGGTCAGGTGGAGAGCAACCTCACCCCCGCCGAGGTGCTCAGCCTGATGGCCGCCACCCTGAAGCCGGGCCAGAGCGTGAGCTTTGCCACCGTGCCCCTGGCCCCTCCCCCCAAGGATGCGGCCAAGGACGGCAACAAGGCAGCGGCCGGCGGATCAGACCTGCGGCAGGTCGCCAAGTCGGCGCCCAGTGACCTCTGGCCCCCACCGGCGGCGACCGCCGCCGGCTCCTGAACGCCTAGCCCAGCTTGGTGCAGGCCAGGCGAAGGGCCAGGGCCAGATGGCGCCCCAGGTCATGGGAATCGGCAGCGGCGGCGGCAGCGGTGCTGTCCAGGGCCCCGAGCCAGGGCAAGGCCTCGCGGCGACGGCGCTCCGGCTCCCAGGGCAGGCCCCACTGCACCAGGCCGGCCAGGGGCACCGCTGCTGGCGCAGCAGGGGGCGGATGGCCGCCGGCAGCCCACTGCGCAGCTGCTCGGCGCCCAGCACCGCCACCGTGGGCTGGCGCCAGGCCCCCAGGGCCTCGGCCCAGCAACTGCCGTTCTCCAGGCTGAACCCCGGATCGAGCCGCAGCGGCACCAGCACGGGCCCTGGCGCCGACCGATCAGATGCCGACTGGTTCATTGGCGACGGATCCATTAGCGAGTGATCGAACGGGGGCTCGCCGGCCAGCAGGGCGGCCAGTTCCCCGGCGGGCTCCCCACAGCCGGGCCCCTCAACCAGGCCCGGTGCGGCGCTCGTGCCCAGACTCGCCCCCAAACCCGTGCCCAGGCCAGCCCCCAGCACCCTCGCCAGGGCTGGAGCCGCCTGCTGCAGCAGGGCGCACACCGACTCGGGCGGGCCGGCCGCCACCAGCACCAGTCGGGGCGGCAGGGGCGGCAAGCCCAGAGCTGAACCCCGCTCCCCGGAGTGGAGCGCCTCGGAAAGCGTCATGGTTGTTTGCAGTTGTGGGGACCGGCTCGCTTCTACCATCAGACTTGAGCCGACGCGTCTGCGCCCGCCGTGACCAGTTTCATCACCGCCGATCGGCTGGCACAGGAGCGCACCGGCACCGAAGCCGCCCACGACACCAGGCGGCTGCGCCTGTTCAGTGGCACCTCCAACCACGACCTGGCCCGGGAGATCGGCGCCTATCTCGGCGTGCCGGACGGTCCGCGGGTGATCAAGCGCTTCGCCGACGGCGAGACCTACATCCAGATCCAGGAGTCGATCCGCGGCTGCGACGTGTTCCTGGTGCAGCCCACCTGCGCCCCGGTGAACGACCACCTGATGGAGCTGCTGATCATGGTGGATGCCTGCAAACGGGCCTCGGCCCGGCAGGTCACCGCCGTGATCCCCTACTACGCTACGCCCGCGCCGACCGCAAGACAGCCGGCCGCGAATCGATCACCGCCAAGCTGGTGGCCAACCTGCTCACCAAGAGCGGCGTGGACCGGGTGCTGGCCATGGATCTGCACTCCTCCCAGATCCAGGGCTACTTCGACATCCCCTGCGACCACATCTACGGCTCGCCGGTGCTGGTGGACTACCTGCGCACCCGCCATCTCGACGAGATGGTGGTGGTGTCGCCGGACGTGGGCGGCGTGGCCCGGGCCCGGGCCTTCGCCAAGCAGATGGACGACGCCCCCCTGGCGATCATCGACAAGCGCCGCGCCGCCCACAACGTGGCGGAGAGTCTCACCGTGATCGGCGATGTGGCCGGCAAGACCGCCGTGCTGATCGACGACATGATCGACACCGGCGGCACGATCGCCCAGGGCGCCCGGCTGCTGCGCCGCAACGGGGCTGCCCGGGTGTTCTGCTGCGCCACCCACGCCGTCTTCTCCCCCCCGGCGGTGGAGCGGCTCTCCGAGCCTGGCCTGTTTGAGGAGGTGGTGGTGACCAACAGCATCCCCCTGGCCGAGGAGCGCCACTTCCCCCAGCTCCGGGTGCTATCGGTAGCCAACATGCTGGGCGAGGCGATTTGGCGCATCCACGAAGAAAGCTCCGTGAGCTCGATGTTCCGCTGACCACTCCTGCCGTGGCCCCGCCGCCCCTGAAGCGGGGCAGCCGGCTCAAGGCCCTGCTGCCGGTGAGCCTCAACGTGCTCCTCGCCGCGGTGGTGGGCCTGCCGATCGGAGCGGCGGCCCGCAGCGCCACGCCCCAGCCTCGCCGTATCGGCGTGTGGCTCACCAACAGCCCCAGCACCCTCTACTACGACGGCGCACGCATCGATCGGGCCGTGGACGATCTGGCCAGGAGTGGCTTCACCACCCTTTACCCGAACGTCTGGAGCCGGGGCACCACGTTCCACCGCTCGCGCCACGCGCCGATGGAACCGGCTCTGGCCAAGGCCAACCCCAACCTCGATCCGATCTGCCGGCTCACCCGCAGCGCCCGGCGGCGCGGCATGGAGGTGATCCCCTGGTTCGAGTACGGCCTGATGGAGCCGGCCAATGCCGCCATCGTGCGGGAGCGGCCGGAATGGGTGCTGCAGCGCCGCAACGGCAGCACGGGCGTGGAGATGCACGGCACCACCATGGTGTGGCTGAACCCGGCCCACCCGGGAGTGCGCCAGCGCTTTCTCGGCCTGATCACCGAGATCGTGCAGCGCTGTGACGTGGATGGCATCCAGCTCGACGACCACTTCGCCTGGCCGGTGGAACTCGGCTACGACCCCTACACCCGCCAGCTCTACCGGGCCGAGAAGGGGGTGGAGCCGCCCGCCAACCACACCGACCGATTCTGGATGAAGTGGCGCCGCCAGCAGCTCACCAGCCTGCTGCGGGAGCTGCGGCAGCAATTGAATGAGCTGGATGCCAGCTCGGGCCGCGGCCGGCTGGGTCAACCGCCTGAGCGGGTGATCAGCCTCTCGCCCGGTCCGTTCCGCTTCGCCTACAACCGCTGGCTGCAGGACTGGGAGCTGTGGTCGGTGGGCGAGCTGGTGGACGACCTGATCGTGCAGAACTACGCCTACTCGGTGCGGGGCTTCGCCAAGGATCTCGACCAACCGGCCCTGGTGAAGGCCAAGGAGTGGGGCATGCCTGTGGAGATCGGCATCCTGGCGGGCTTCGGCGGCCGCACCCCCAACATGACCACCCTGCGGGAGAAGGTGAAACTGGCCACCGCCCGGGGCCATGGCGTGATCTATTTCTATTGGGAAGGGCTCTGGGGCGTCCACGCCGGCCCGGAGGGCGGCGCCTCCCGCAAGGCGGCTTTCCGCAAGCTGCACGAGGAGGTGAACCGCAGGGGCCGCTGATCAGTGCGGCAGGAGCCAGAAGCGGCTCAGCCAGCTCAGGCAGCTCCCAGGCACTGCTCCACCACCTCGCGGCTGTTGGTGGACAGCTCTGACGCCGCCAGGCTCTCGAGGGCCTGGCGCATCTGGCCGCCACGGCCGGGGCCATAGCTCTGCCAGCGGCTGAACACCTTGGCCAGGCGCGAGGCGGTGATCGGGTTGCGGCGGTCGAGGGCCGCGATCTGGCTGGCCATGAAGCGGTAGCCGCTGCCATCGGCGGCATGGAACACGGGCGGGTTGCCGGCCAGGCCACCGAGCACCGCCCGCACGGAGTTGGGGGCTGCCGGATCGAAGCGAGGGTGCTGCAGCAGCCGTTGCACCCGCTCCAGACCATCGGCGAAGGGGGCCGAGGCCTCCAGGGCAAACCAGGCATCCAGGATCACGGGCCTGGACTGCCAGCGCTGGTAGAAGGCGTCGACCGCCTCCTGCCGCTCGGGAATCTCCCGGGCCTGCAGGGCCCGCAGGCCGGCCCGCGCCAGAGTCATCGAGGGGCCATCCACGGCCGCCCGGGCCGCGGCGATCACCGCGGGATCCCCGGCCGCGGCGCGCCAGCTCCAGATCGTGCCGGTGAGCATCCGGGCACCACTGCCGTCCGGCCAGTCCAGACTCCATTGCGGGGTGCAACGCTCCAGGGCCGCCTGCAGGGGCGCCGCCAGGGCCGCCCCGAACAGGCTCCTCAGGGCCTCCAGGGCCGCAAACAGGGCAGGCGGATCGGGCACGCCTGGGCCGTCCTCGAGCTCCGCCAGCCCCGGCTGGGCCAGCAGCATGGCGCGGCTGGCCTCCGAGAGCCGCGGGTCGTGCAGGATGCGGGCAAAGGCCGTGATCAGGGCATCCTCCAGACCGCCATCGGGTTGGCCAGCGGCCCGGGCGAGCACGGCCTGGCGCAGCAGCCCCTGGCCGGCATCCCAGCGGGCGAAGGCCTCGCTGTCGTGGGCCAGCAGGTGCACGAGCTCGCTGCTGGGGCGGCCGATCTCCAGCTTCAGCGGCGCCGAGAACTGACGCAGCAGCGACAGGGCGGGGGGGTGGGCCTGGCGCGGCAGGCCCACCAGACGCAGCCGCTGCTGCTCGGCCTCCACCACCAGCAGGCGGGTGCCCTGCCCCCAGCTGAGGGGCCGCTGGGCCGCAGCCGCCGTGGCCTCGTCTTCCCCTTGCAGCCGCACGGTCAGGGGCTCCCCGGCCTGATCGATCAGGCCCAGGGCCAGGGGAATCACCAGGGGCTGCTTGTCGGGCTGGCCAGGGGTGGGAGGAGTGTGCTGCCGGATCACCAGCTCCAGCTCGCCCCGCTCGCCGTCCCAGTGGCGGTGGATCTGCAGCACCGGCGTGCCCGCCTGGTGATACCAACGCCGGAACTGATCCACATCAAAGCGGGCCGCCTCCGGGGTACCCGCGGCCCAGGCGGCTTCGGCGGCATCCTGCATGGCCTGCACGAAGTCGTCACAGGTGGCGGCGGAGCCGTCGTGGCGGCTCACGTAGAGCGCCATTCCCTGCAGGAACGTCTCCTCACCCAGCAGGGTGTGGAGCGCCCGGATCACCTCCGCGCCCTTCTCATAGATGGTGGTGGTGTAGAAGTTATCGATGGCCTGGTAGGCATCGGGCTGCACCGGATGGGCCGTGGGGCCGGCATCTTCTCGAAACTGGGTGTTGCGCAGCATCGACACGTTTTCGATGCGGTTGAGGGCCGCGCCGTGCAGATCAGCGCTGAAACTCTGGTCCCGGAACACCGTGAGGCCCTCCTTCAGGGAGAGCTGGAACCAGTCGCGGCAGGTGATGCGATTGCCCGTCCAGTTATGGAAATATTCATGGGCCACCACACTTTCGATTCGCTCAAGCTCAGCATCCGTGGCCGTTTCCTGATCCGCCAGCACCAGCTTGGAGTTGAAGATATTGAGGCTCTTGTTCTCCATAGCGCCCATGTTGAAGTGACGCACCGCCACGATGTTGAACTCATCGAGGTCGTACTCGAGCCCATAGCGCTGCTCATCCCAGGCCATCGCCCGCTTCAGGGAGGCCATGGCATGGGCCGTGAAGGGGCTGTCGCCCGCCTCCACATGCAGCCGCAGTTGCACCGTGCGGCCACTGGCGGTGGTGAAGCACTCGCGCACCTCCTCCAGCTGGCCCGCCACCAGGGCAAACAGGTAGGAGGGCTTGGGGAAGGGGTCGTCCCAGATGGCGTAATGGCGCCCGGGCTCGCCCGCCAGCGCGCCGCCCTCCACGCAGTTGCCATTGGAGAGCAGCACCGGGCAGGCCAGCCGATCGGCCTCGATCCGCACCTGGAAGCGGCTGAGCAGATCGGGGCGGTCGGGGTGATAGGTGATGCGGCGGAACCCCTCGGCCTCGCACTGCGTCGTGAACAGGCCACTGCTCACATAGAGCCCCTCCAGGGTGGTGTTGTGCTCGGGATGGATCCGCACCAGGCTGCGCAGCACGAAGGGGCGCTGGGGCGGTTGCCGCAGCACCAGGCCGTCGTCCAGAAGCCCATAGGCCGACGCCTCCAGGGGTTCGGCGTCGAGCTGGAGCTCCAGCAGCTCCAGGTCCAGGCCGCGCAGCTCCAGCGGCCCTGGCTCTGCGGCTGGGTTGGGCCGCAGCGCCAGGCGGGCCTCCACCTCGGTGTGGTCGTCGAACAGCCGCACCGTCAGGTCGGTGCGGTCCAGCAGGCAGGGGGCGGGGCGGTAGTCGCAGCGGTGCACCGTGGCCATGGAACCGGGAGACGGGGGGAGAGGGAGGAGCTGGCTGGGGATCAGTTGGCGGCGTCGCCGGGAGGGAGGGTCGCCGGCTGGGGCGGCGGCGGAATCGCCTCCGATCCGGTGACCCGCTGCACGGCCGCCTCCACATCACGGCGCACCGACTCGGGCAACTGGTCGGGACAGACCTCAGCAGCCCCCAGCACAGCCGAGTTGATCGAGCCCCGGCGCAGCTCATCAAGGCTGAGGGGCTGACTGCCCAGCTGCTCAATGGCACTGTCGTGCTCGCCCCGGATCACCCGGGCGATCGTCTCACCGGCAATCACCACGGCCTTGTCGAAGGGCACCTCTGCCACCAGGGCCACACAGACGTTGAGCGCCGCGATGCGGGTGTAGAGCAGCATGTCGGCCTCGGTGGCCGCAGCGGCCTGAAGCGGACGGGGCGCGGCCAGCAGCGCCAGCAGCGGCAGGGCCAGGAGCCCGGCGCGGCCCGATCGGCAACCCACAAGCAGCACGCACTGAGAATCAACCCATGCTGCATCACCGCTGCGGCCAGGGGCCTCAGATCTTCGGCGGCGTCTCAGCTCTGCAGCAGCTCCCCGGCCGGCTCCAGGTGCAGCTCATGGTGGTTTTCAGCGATCTCCAGGGCCCCATGACGCCAGGAGTAGATGGAGCGTGAGCGGTAGCGGTCCTGGTCCACGAGGCGAATGTGCTCGAGGATGGTCCAATCGCCATAGTGCGACGTGAAGATCAGCTCGTGCTCATCCACCTGCCGGATCAGGCTGGCGGCTGAACTCTGCTCCGCCGCACTCTCCTGCAGATAGCCGCTGCTGCGCTGCAGCTGGTGGCCACAGAGCACGGCCTCCATGGTGCCGGTGCGGGGGTACTGGGGCTTGCGCTCAAAGAAATCGAACTCCTTCTCCGGCCACCAGGTGAAGCGGTAGGCCGCATCCCCATCCAGAGGCGAATCAAAGGCCTGCACCCGCAGCATCATCTCCACCAGCAGGGTTTCGCCATCCGCGAAGAAATACACCCGGCGCGACTTCCAGAGTCCGAGATTGCGGGCAAACCAACGCTTCAGGTTGCTGTCCAGCTGGATGCGGGGCGGCGGGGTGCTCGGCATGGGTTCGGTGGCTCCGGAGGAGGCTCTCCAGCAAGGGGGATGGCTGTGGCGTCCTGGGCACAGGGGCATCCTGGGCACGGACCTTGAACCCAGGAGGTGCCAACACGCGGCAGGCCCTGCCCTTGTCCTAGCCACGCTGAGCCGCCACCGCCCAGACGCCATAACGTGGGAGCTGTGAACGAGGACTCCACGAGCACGGCCACGGGCGCGGGCACGACCACAGGCGCGAGCGCGACCCAGGTGGGCCCCCAGGTGCTGAACCTGCTGCTTGTGGCCACCGGCCAGCAGCTGGCCAGTGCCGATCTGCGGGCCCTGCTGCAGGTGCTCAAACGCGACGATCTGGGCTTCGAGGTGAAGCTGGAGATCGCTGATCCGCGCCGGCAGCCGCAACTGCTGGAGCTGCACCGGCTGCTCGCCACCCCGGCCCTGGTGAAGCTCTCCCCCGCGCCCCGCCAGGTGTTTGCCGGCAGTCCGATCAGCCCGCGGCTGCAGAGCTGGCTACCGCGCTGGCAGCAGCTGGCCGTGGTCAACGACCTCGGCATCAACCGCGGCAGCCTCGATCTCGAGGCCAGCCGCTCGCGGCGGGAGCTGCAACTGGAGGACCAGCTGCTGGTGATGCGCCAGGAGAACGAAACCCTGATCGAGCGCCTGGGCATCCAGGAACGGCTGCTGCGAATGGTCGCCCATGAACTCCGCACCCCCCTCACCGCCGCCAAGCTGGCCCTGCAGAGCCACCAGCTCGGCCAGATCGATGAGCGCCGCTACCAGGAGGTGGTGCGCCGCCGTCTCGATGACATCGAGGCCCTCTCCAAGGATCTGCTGGAGGTGGGCACCACCCGCTGGGAGGCCCTGTTCAACCCCAAGCGCCTGAGCCTCGGCAAGCTGGCCGCCGAGGCCATCCTCGAACTCGAGAAGCTCTGGGTGGGCAAGGCGCTGCGGCTGATCACCGACATCCCGGCCGACCTGCCGGACGCTACGGCGACGAGCGGCGGCTGCACCAGGTTCTGCTCAACCTGCTGGAAAACGCCTTCAAGTTCCCCTTCGGGGGGGAGGTGAGACTGACCCTGCTGCACCGCACCCAGCAGTGGCTGGAGGTGAGCGTGGGAGACAGCGGCCCTGGCATTCCCGCCGCCCAGCAGAAGCAGATCTTTCTCGACCGGGTGCGGTTGCCCCAGACCGCCGACACCACCTCCGGCTATGGCGTGGGCCTGTCGGTGTGCCGCCGCATCGCCGAGGTCCACGGCGGCCGCATCTGGGTGGTGTCGGAGCCGGGGGAGGGGGCCTGCTTCCACGTGAGCGTGCCGGTCTGGAGCGGGCAGGACCAACCTGCCTTGACGAAGGGTCACCCTGGCCCGTAGCTTCCTCCCATCAGCACTGCGGTTCAGAAACCGGTTCTGCCGTTGCTTCTGCTGTGGCCTCGCCCCCATCGTCTAGAGGCCTAGGACACCTCCCTTTCACGGAGGCGACAGGGGTTCGAATCCCCTTGGGGGTATTGATTCATGCTGCTGGGCAGCATGGAAGGTTGTGGGCTTGGGGATCGGAGTTTGAGCCGAGATGGTTCCACCCATCCCATAGAACTACAGCCCTTGGTTTGGCTTTGGGCTGCTTCAAGTCTGTCCAGCTCAGGTATGGCTGCATCGATTCCAACCCGATCGGGAGACACCGGATGGATCACGGGGCCGGTTGATCACACCAGAGGGTGACTCCCGCTGATGCGTTACTCCCAGCTCTGAGCAGAACACTCAGTTGATGGCGGCCCGGCGCATCGCCTCCAGCTGGACGCCGCGCAGGTTGCTGGCCAGGTCCTTGCGCAGGCGCTGCTCGATCAAACCCAGCGGCATGCCGGGCCGGCCCTGCACGATCAGCTCGTAGAGCAGGCTGCTTTCCGGGATGCTGCGCCCGGATTCCTGGCCGATCCGCCAGACCCCCTCGAAGCGCCGGAAGTCGCCCTGGCGCATCGCAAAGCGCAGCTCGCCGGCTTCACGGTGTTCCACCAGTTCCAGTTCCACCTTGGCACTGAAGCGCAGGCCACAGAACTGCTGGGTGCCCACCTGCTCCAGGCAGACCCGGTTACCGCGGCGCCAGAGCTGGCGGGAGCTGGCCAGGTTCGGGATGAAGCTGCTGAGGTTGGGATAGTCCGTGAGCACGGCCCAGAGGCAGTCGGCATGGAGCGGCAACCGCAGCTGCACAGCCAGGCGGCGGGTGCCGTTGGCCAGATACTCCATCTCCTGCTGGATGGTGTCGAGGCGACAGCTGCCCGTGTCGGCGGAACTGGTGGCAGGGGACCCGGTGGCGGAAGACATCGAACCACTCACCTCGGGTCCGGCAGCCACGGGAGTTGCGGCGAGAGGCGATGCCAGGCGCTGCGCCAATGGAGTCGGTGTGTGCTGCATCACAAACCTAAACGCAATCTCCTGAGATCGACGATCCGGTGTGTTTCCTATGATCAGCCGGATTTTTGCCAGGGCCCAGCCATCATGCGTGTTTCAACGGGCAGTGCCTCCCAGTCCGACAGCCGCATGGTGAGCGTGGTGGTCGAGGCGTTCGGCATCGGCCGCCAGCGCCAGGCCGAGCGTCGTTTCACCGTGCCCTTCGCCCAGCTCCAGACCATCTTCCAGACCATCGCCCGCCAGGGCGGACGGATCAAGGCGGTGGAGATGGCGGATGGGCTGTCTGCCGCCCCAGGCGACGCCGCCTCGGCTCCTGCCGCCGCAGCGGCCCCTGCCCCAGCCCCCAACCCCTCGAAACCAGCTGCCGTGTCCCACGCCGCCGTCCCGGTCAACCTCTACAAGCCCAAGGATCCGTTCGTCGGCACCGTCACCGAGAACTACAGCCTGCTGGCCGAAGGAGCCATCGGCCGGGTGAACCACATCACCTTCGACCTGGCGGGCGGCGATCCCCAGCTCCACTACGTGGAGGGCCAGAGCATCGGCATCATCCCCGACGGCACCGATGCCAAGGGCAAGCCCCACAAGCTCCGCCTGTACTCGATCGCCAGCACCCGCCACGGCGACAACATGGAGGCCCATACCGTGTCGCTGTGCGTGCGCCAGCTCCAGTACGAGCTGGACGGCGCCACCATCAACGGCGTCTGCTCCTCCTTCCTGTGTGACATCGACCCCGGGGCCAAGGTGAGGATCACCGGTCCGGTGGGCAAGGAGATGCTCCTGCCTGAGGATGAGGAGGCCAACGTGATCATGCTGGCCACCGGCACCGGCATCGCGCCGATGCGGGCCTACCTGCGCCGCATGTTCGAGCCGGCTGAGCGGGAGAAGAACGGCTGGCATTTCCGCGGCAAGGCCTGGCTGTTCATGGGCGTGCCCACCACCCCCAACCTGCTCTACGACGCCGACTTCGAGCACTACCTCAGCCAGTTCCCCGACAACTTCCGCTACACCAAGGCGATCAGCCGCGAGCAGAAGAACAGCAGGGATGGCCGCATGTACATCCAGGACCGGGTGCTGGAGCATGCCGATGAGATCTTCACCATGATCGAAGATCCCAAGACCCACGTGTACATGTGCGGTCTGCGCGGCATGGAGCCGGGCATCGACGAGGCCATGACCACCGCTGCCGCCGCCAAGGGCATCGACTGGAGCGAGCTGAGGCCCCAGCTCAAGAAGGCCGACCGCTGGCACGTGGAAACCTACTGACCCAGGTGCCCGCCAGCAGGCGGGCTTTTTTCTTGTTCGCTCACAGAGCGGATCACAAAGGCACCTCTGGTCTGGGCTTTGCCGCTGGCGCCGTTAAACCAGAGGGATCACTGGGTGCTCCATGGCCGCCGTTCTCACCAATCCGCTGCGGGTCGGCCTGCGCCAGGAGCGGGTCATCGCCCCCCAGATCATCGTGATCTTCGGGGCCAGCGGTGATCTCACCCACCGCAAGCTGATCCCGGCCCTGTTCGAGCTGCACCGCCAGCGGCGCCTGCCCAGTGAGTTCGCCGTGCTCGGCTGCGCCCGCCGCCCCTGGAGCGACGAGGAGTTTCGCTCACGCATGGCCAGCTCCCTCAGCGACGTGATCGCCGAGGACCCCGTCGCCTGGGAGAACTTCGCCGCCGGCCTGTTCTATGAGTCGGCCGACCTCTCCAACCCCGCCACGATCGTGACCATGGGGGAGCGGCTCGAAGCGATCGACCGGATGCGGGCCACCCGGGGCAACCGCACCTTCTATCTCTCCGTATCGCCCGCCTTCTACGGCAGCGGCACCCGCGCCCTGGCCGCCGCCGGCCTGCTCAGCGACAGCGAGCGCAGCCGCGTGGTGATCGAGAAGCCCTTCGGCACCGACTACCCCAGCGCCCAGGAGCTGAACCGGGTGGTGCTGGGCTGCGCCAAGGAGAAACAGATCTTCCGGATCGACCACTACCTGGGCAAGGAGACCGTTCAGAACATCCTGGTGCTGCGCTTTGCCAACACCATCTTCGAGCCGATCTGGAACCGCAACTACATCGCCAACGTGCAGATCACGGCCGCTGAAACCGTGGGGGTGGAAGAGCGGGCCGGCTACTACGAGACCTCAGGCGCCCTGCGGGACATGGTGCAGAACCACCTCACCCAGATGCTGGCGCTCACCACCATGGAGCCACCCGGCCGCTTCGACGCCGAGGCGATCCGCAACGAGAAGGCCAAGGTGCTGCAGGCCGCCCACCTGGCCCATGAGGATGAGCCCTGGAAGTGCTGCGTGCGCGGCCAGTACAGCGCCGGTGGCAGCCGCAGCAGTCCGATTCAGGGCTACCGCGAGGAGCAGGGTGTGGATCCGAACAGCACCACCGAGACCTACGTGGCCATGAAGCTGTTCATCAACAACTGGCGCTGGCAGGGGGTGCCCTTCTACCTGCGCACGGGCAAGCGCCTGCCCAAACGGCTCTCCGAAGTGGTGCTCACCTTCCGCAAGGCTCCGGTGCACCTGTTCGATGCCGCCGGCGCGCCCCCACCCCCAACCAGCTGATCCTGAGGATCCAGCCCGACGAGGGCGCCGAGATCAAGTTCGAGGTGAAGTCTCCGGGCTCCGGCATGCGCAGCCGCCCGGTGGACATGGCCTTCAGCTACGACGAGTCCTTCGGCGAGCCGAGTGATGAGGGCTACGTGCGCCTGCTCGCCGACGCCATGCTGGGGGAGCCCACCCTGTTCACCCGCAGCGACGAAGTGGAAGCCGCCTGGAGGCTCTACACCCCGCTGATCAAATTGATCGAGGATGCGCCCTGGCAACTGCCGGTGCAGCCCTACGAGGCCCGCACCTGGGGTCCGGCCGCCGCCGACAACCTGCTGGCCGAGGACGACCTGGTGTGGCGCCGCCCCTGAGCCCCACCCCCCGCTCAGCTGCGCCTCGCCTGTGACAGCTCCCGTTTCAGCCTCCACCGCCACCTGCTGATGTCCCCCCAGCTCACGCTTCAGGTCCCCACCGCCCTGCCGCCCGCCGATGTGGCCAGCTACCTGGAGCACCTCTGGGGAGAGGGGCTGCAGCATGCCAGCGGAGCGCCCACCTTCAGCCTGGTGGTGTACGAGCCCTCCTGGCTGCAGCAGCACCTGATCCGCACCGGCCGCATCCCTGGACCGCTCACCGGCCTGCTGGACCCCAACCTGATCGAGGCGGCCAAGGCCGCCGTGCCCGATCTGGACCTGCCCTTCAGCACCGCCGTGATGGACCAGCGCCTGGCCTGGCGCCTGGGCCAGCAGGCCGGCAGCGCCAGCGCCGAAGACCAGCGCGGCCAGTTCGTGGACGGGGCGATCAGCGCCCACATGCCGCGGCGCCTGATCACCCTGGCTCCCACCCTGGAGGAGTCGAGGCCGCTGGAAACCCTCGTGGCCGCCTACTGCCCCCTGCCGGAGGAGGGCGGCGGCGGCTCCGCCTGCGGCGATGTGGTGGTGCTGCGCGGCGGCCGCGAGGTGCTCAAGCAGCAGCTGGATCTGGTGCTGCCCCTGATCGCCGACGACCTGCCCTGCTGGGTGTGGTGGAACAGCAGCCTCGACGAGGCCCCCGAACTGCTGGAGGCCCTGGCACCGCCCACCAGGCGCCTGGTGGTGGACAGCTCCCTGGGCCGGCCCCGGCGCTGCATCGACCTGCTGGTGCAGCGGATCGCCGCCGGCCAGGCGGTGAACGACCTCAACTGGCTGCGGCTGCGCACCTGGCGTGAATCCCTGGCGATGGTGTTCGATCCGCCCTCGCGCCGCAATGCCCTCGACCACGTGGTGCAGCTGGACATCGATGTGGAGGGCGACCACCCGCTCAAGGGGTTGCTGTTGGCGGCCTGGCTGGCCGACCGGCTCGGCTGGGAGCTGGTGGAGTCCTACGCCGTGCCCGTGGACGGCTGCGGCAGCGGCGCCCATGAAGAGGGGATCGGCGCCGAGTTCCGCCGCAGGGATGGCTCGCCGGTGCAGTTCCGGCTGATGCCTGTGCCGGTGGGCAGCCCCAAGATCCATCCCGGCGCCCTGGTGGGCCTGCGCCTGATCTGTGCACCGGAAGGGCGGCCGCCCCTGTGTGTGATCCTCTGCTCCGAATCCGGGGGCTGCATGCGCCTGGAGGCCGGAGGCATGGCCTCGATGGAACTCGAGGAAGACGTGGTGCCGCTCCCCAATGAGAGCGAGGAGGAAGAGCTGGCCCGGCTGCTCTCGGGCGGCCACGACACCACCAACCCGCTGCTGGCGGCAGCGGCGCCGATCGCCGCCCGGCTGCTGCCCGCCTGAGGTGCCCTGTCTGATCGCCGCGCCCAGCAGCGGCAGCGGCAAGACCCTGCTGAGTGTGAGCCTGGCCGCCCTGGCCCGCAGCCGGGGCCTGCGGCTGCAGCCCTTCAAGGTGGGGCCCGACTACCTCGATCCGCAGTTGCTCAGCCGGGTGAGCGGCCTGCCCTGCCGCAACCTCGACCCGCTGCTCTGCGGTGAGCGCTGGCTGCAGGACAGCTTCCAGTGGCATGGCAGCCGGGCCGACCTGGCCCTGGTGGAGGGGGTGATGGGCCTGTTCGATGGTCGGGGGTCGAGCAGCGAGGGCAGCTCCGCGGCGGTGGCGGCCCTGCTGGATCTGCCCGTGGTGCTGGTGGTGGAGGCCTCCCGCCAGGCCGGCTCCCTGGCGGCCCTGGTGCGGGGCTTCCGCGACCACGGCCCGCCCCCGGTGCGGCTCGCCGGCGTGGTGCTCAACCGCGTGGGCAGTGCGCGGCACCGTCAGCTGCTGGCCGAGGCCCTGGAGGCGATCGAGGTGCCGCTGCTGGGGGTGCTGCCCAGCGAGGAGGCCCTGGAGTGGCCCTCGCGCCATCTGGGGCTGCTGACGCCCGATGAAATTCCGGACCTGCCGGAACGCGAGCGGGCCTGGTCCGCCCTGGCGGAACGCCATCTCGATCTCGACCAGCTCTGGCCCCTGCTGGCTCCGGTGCAGCCCCTGGCCAGGGCGGTGGATCCGATCGCCACCCTCGTGGCCTCCGAGCCCGCCCGCTCTCGGCTGCAGCAGCCAGGCGCCTCCTCGCCAGAGCCGCTGCCGATCGCCGTGGCCCGGGATGCCGCCTTTCACTTCGGCTACCCGGAGGCCGAGGAGCTGCTGCGCGCCTGGGGCCTCGAACCCCTGCCCTGGAGTCCCCTGGCCGATCAGCCGCTGCCGCCAGCCTGCCGGGCGGTGCTGCTGCCGGGGGGCTACCCGGAACTGCACGCGGAGGCCCTGGCGGCCAGCCGGCGCAGCCTCACCTCGCTGCGCCAGGCCGCCGCGGCCGGGATCCCGATCGCCGCCGAGTGCGGTGGGCTGCTGCTGCTGGGCCGGAGCCTGCTGGATCCCCAGGGCCGCTCCCATGCGATGGCGGGAGTGCTGCCCTTTTCGGCGCCCAGCGGCAGCCTCAGCCTCGGCTACCGCGAGGCCACGGCCCACACCGATGGACTGCTGGTGCGCCGCGGCGAACGGCTGCGCGGCCACGAGTTCCATCGCTGGCAGCTCCAGGATGTGGCCGACTCCGGCGCTTTATGGCAGCTTGAAGGCTGGGGTTGTCCGAGCCGGAGCGAAGGATGGTCAACAGCAACGCTGCACGCCAGCTGGCTGCATCTCCACTGGGCTGGCTGCCCGGCGATTCCCGCCCGGATCGCCGCCGCAGCCTCGAACGCCGTGCCGGTGCCGACCAGCGCCGCTTCATTCACCCTGGCGCACAGCCCCAGGGAATCGCCCTTGAGCGCTGGCGGCTGAGCGTGGAAGGGAAGGTGCAGGGTGTGGGCTATCGGGCGGCCTGCTGCCGCCAGGCCCAGAGCCTCGGCCTGGCGGGCTGGGTGCGCAACCGCTCCGACGGCCGGGTGGAGCTGGAGGCCGAGGGCAATGCTGAGCAGCTGCAGGCCCTGAGGCTCTGGTGTGAACGGGGCCCGTCCCTGGCCAGGGTGGGGCGGGTGACGACCCTGCCGATCGGCCTCACCGGCACCGACTGGTTTGAGGTGCTGTCCTGACCAACCTCACCACGGGGCACTTGCTGGGGGAACTCTCGGCCTTCGGGCTGGCCCTGGCCATTTCACCTCTGCACATCGGCTTGCTGCTGCTGCTGCTGCTCGGCGAACGCCCCCGGCTGCGGGGCGTGGGCTTCGTGCTGGCCTGGTGGGCCACCAGCACTCTGGTGGTGGCCGCCCTGCTCACGGTGGGCCATGGGCTGCTGCTCACCATGGAGAAGGGCACGGCCCACCGCACCGGCCTCGACCTGCTGGCCGCCGGGGCCCTGCTGGCCCTGGGCCTCAAGGAGCTGCTCAACCGCGGCGAAGAGAACGCTCCGCCTGGCTGGGCCGACAAGCTGGAGCGCTTCTGCGCCCTGCCCCTGCCCTTGCTGCTGGCCCTGAGCATCGGGTTGCAGATCATCAGCCCGGACGATCTGTTCCTGTTTGCCAAGACCGCCGGCAGCCTGCTGGAGGCCGGCCTGGCGCCGGGCCAGGAGGTGGTGGGCACGCTGCTGTTCAGCCTCGCCAGCAGCCTGCTGCTGCTGCTGCCGCTGCTGGCCCTGCTGCTGCTGGGCAGCGAGCGGGTGCTGCCGCTGCTGCGGGGAGGCAAGGCCTGGCTGCTGGCCAGGGGCGATGCTCTGGTGGGGCTGGTGAGCCTGGGCCTGGCGCTCTACCTGGGCTGGCAGGGGATCGAGGGGCTGCAGCTCAGCCTTTAGGAGCTGGAGAGCCACTGCTGCCAGAGCCGGGCATCCCCGCCACCTCTACCGCCACCACCACCACCGCCACCGCCGGCCACCAGAGCCACCCGCTGGCTGGCGCGGCTCACCGCCACGTAGAGCAGCTGGCGCCGCAGCAGCGGATCCCCAGGCCAGAACACGTCGCCATCCACGAACACCTCGGCGAAGGTGCTGCCCTGGCTGCGGTGCACGGTGAGCACGGCGGCCGGTCCGAGTGCGGCGAAGGCATCCCGCAGCAGAAAGAAGCGCCGCCACAGGGCGCGGCCCGCCTGCTTGTCGGCGCTGCGGGCCTGCTGCCGCAACGTGGCCAGCACCTGCTCGATGGCGGCGCGCCCGGCCGTGCCGAGCGGGGGAAGCAGGCGCAGGTTGAACTGGCTGTCGCCGCTGTCCACCGCCGCCATCAGGGTGTCCACCACGGGCACCGCCAGGCCCCCGCCCAGATCGGCCGAACTGAGACCGAACTCGCCCAGATCACAGCGCTCCGGCGTCACGTCGCGCACCAGCAACTCCCGGTTGGAGCCGAGCACCATGTCGGGCTCCTCGGCGGTCTCATCGCCCTCGCGGCAGGCTGGCGCCATCACGGCGCTGCGGGTGATCAGCACCTCGCCGGGCAGCACCGGCAGCTGGTCGGCCATGGCGCCATGCAGGGCGCGGCGGGCGATCGGCACCAGCTGCTCCAGGGAGCGATTCGTGTAACAGAGGATGCGGGCCAGATCGGGGTTGTCGGTGGCGGCGCTGCGGCGCAGGGCGTCCTGGGCCGCCTCCAGCCACTGCTGGCGGGGCAGCAGCGCCACCTCCCCCACCGCCGTGCGCACGGGCGGCAGGGCGGGGGGCTGGCGCGCGGGCAGCCGCTGCTCCCGGATGCCCTGGGCCAGCTGCAGCACCGGCCCCTGATGGCGCACCACTTCGGTGAGCTCCGCCGAAGTGGCCCGCCCCAGGCTGAACACGGGGCTGCAGGGCTCCCCCACCGGCGGCAACTGGGCCGGATCGCCCACGAACACCAGGCGGGTGCCGAAGGGATGGGCGCAGCGCAGGCTGATCTCCAGCAGGGTGCTGTCCACCATCGAGGCCTCATCCACCAGCACCAGGCCCAGGTGCTCGAGGGCCGCGGCGGTCTGCTCGGTTTCCTCGCAGCGCTCCCGGTCGCCCTGCCGCTTCAGGCGCAGGCGCAGCAGGCGGTGGATGGTGGAGGGGTACCAGGTGGGCTGGAGGGCGGCCCGGCCCAGGTGGTGGCGCAGCACGCCCACCGCCTTGTGGGTGGGGGCCACCACGGTCCAGCAGAGCTGCTGGGCCTCCACCAGCTGCAGGAACGCCATCGAGAGGAAGGTTTTGCCGGTGCCGGCGTAGCCGCTGAGCACAAAGGGCCGGCCCTCTGCCGGCTCGGCCAGCCAGGCGGCGAAGGCCGTGCAGGCCGCCTGTTGCCCCGCAGTGAACACGGTGCCAGGGACCGGCGGCTCAGCCGGGGCGGGAGGCTGGCTCAACCGAGCCCAAGCCACACACCCCAGGCGTGGGCCAGCTCCAGGGGCGAGCCCAGCAGCACCAGCCCGGGCAGAGCGATCGCCGGGCCCAGCAGGCTGCCCACCAGCACCTCCAGGCGGGTGTGGCCGAGGTTTTCCTTAAGCGGTCTGCGGCTCGAGGTTGGGCTCAGTGTTGAGGAATCGGCATCGGCGCTGCCGGGCTCAGGCGGCCAGAGCGCCTCGGGCAGCTGGTTGACCCGCCCGGCGGTGAGCCCGGCGGCCCGCCGCACCCCGGAGGCGTCGTAGAGCACCACGAAGCAGAGCGCGGCCGCCAGGGCGAACAGCGGATCGGCAAAGCCCTGCTGCCAGCCCAGCGCCGCCGTGGTGCCCGTGAGCAGGGCGGAATGGCTGGAGGGCATGCCGCCCGTTTCGAACAGCACGGCCGGGCGCCAGCGCCGGTGCAGCACCAGCTCGATCAGCAGCTTGGACGCCTGGGCCAGCCCGCAGGCCACCAGCCCCCACCAGAGGGTGCTGTTGGCGAGCAGGGCCGCCAGGGGCTGGGCATCGTGGAGCGCCGCCAGAGGCATCTCCATCATCGGTCGCGGCTGGTGATGTAGTCGGCGAGGGCGAGCAGGGGGGCCGCCTTGCCCTCGGCGGCGAAGGGCTCCAGGGCGGCCTTGGCAGCGGCCACCAGGGCTTCCGCCCGCTGGCGCGACTCCTCGAGCCCCAGCAGCTTGGGATAGGTGGTCTTGTCGGCGGTGAGATCCTTGCCGGCGGTCTTGCCGAGCACGTCGCTGCTGGCGGTGACATCGAGGATGTCGTCGATGATCTGGAAGGCGAGGCCGATGCCGCGGGCGTAGGTGCGGAGGGCCCCGAGCAGGGCTGCGGGAGCGCCGGCGATCAGGGCGCCGCTGAGCACGCAGGCCCGCAGCAGGGCGCCGGTCTTGTGCAGGTGGATGTACTCCAGGGTGTCGAGGTCCACGTCCTTGCCCTCACACTCCAGATCCACCACCTGGCCGCCCACCAGGCCCGGGGCACCGGAAGCCAGGCTCAACTCGCCCACCACCCGCAGCAGCTGCTCGGCCGGCACCTGGGGACTGCGCAGGGCGACCATCTCGAAGGCCCGGGTGAGCAGGGCGTCGCCGGCCAGGATCGCCTTGGCCTCGCCGTACACCTTGTGGTTGGTGGGCCGCCCCCGGCGCAGGTCGTCGTCATCCATGGCCGGCAGATCGTCATGGATCAGCGACATGGTGTGGATCATCTCCAGGGCGAGGGCCGTGGGCATGGCCAGGGCGCTGTCGCCACCGGCCAGCTCACAGGCCGCCAGGCAGAGGATCGGCCGCAGCCGCTTGCCCCCCGCCAGCAGCGAGTAGCGCATCGCCTCCCGCAGCGATTCGGGTCGCTCCGGCCCCAGGGACGCCTCCAGGGCAGTCTCCACCTGCAGTCGCGTCGCCTCCAGATAGGCCGGGAAATCAAAGCTGCCCGCCTCGGGGCCTGCACCGGTGCCGTCGGCGGGGCTGCCAGGGGTCGTGCTCACCGCCGCGGTCATGGGGAGATGGGGACTGGGAGCGATTCTCTCAGGTGAAGCCCCATTCCCCAGGCCTGGCGGGTCCAGGCCACACACATGGCAAGACCGGTGGGACCTGCCGTGCCGCTGCGGGACACTGGAGGACGCTGCCCGATGGACCACTCTGCATGGATCTGCCCCGCCTCCTCGATGTCAGCACGCGCCGGCAACGGATCGCCAGTGCCGCCGCCCAGGCCGTGCGCGACCACTGGGTGACCCTGCATGACGGGGCCGTCACGATCCCGGCCGCGCCGCTGGCCCAGGAGCTGCTGGTGTACCGGGTGGACAACGGCCGGCTGCTGGCTGATCTGGAGGAGCAGCTGGGCGGCGAGCCGGGGGCCCTGGCGCGGCTGCACGCCAGCGAGGACAGCATGGAGACCCAGACCCTGCTGCACGGGCTGCTGGTGACCAAGGCCGGCGACAGCCGCGGACCGATCCTGCAGGAGCTGCAGCGGCTCGCCGTGCAGACCGAGCCACTGCTGGTGGACAACAATGGGGTGGTGATCAATGGCAACCGGCGGCTGGCGGCGATGCGCCGTCTGCTGGCCGAGGATCCGCAGCGCTACCAGCGCTTCCACACGCCGCTGGTGGCGATCCTGCCCCCGGGCGTCAGCCGGGCCGACCTGGAGTTTCTGGAGGCGAGCCTGCAGATGGCGCCGGACACCAAGCTGGCCTACGGCTGGCTGGAGCGGCGCCTCAAGCTGCGGGAACAGCATGCTCGCCTCGGCCTGGCCGACGAATGGATCCAGGAGGCCTACCGGCTGGCCGATCCCGCCCAGCTGGAGCAGGAGCTGGCCGAGCTGGCCCTGGCCGAGACCTTTCTGGAGCAGTTCCAGGGGCAGCCGCGCCGCTATTCCAGCCTGGAGGATGCGGAGCCGTTGATCATGGGGCTGAGCGCCCAGCTGCCCCTGCTGCCAAAGCGGCTGCGCCCCTGCTGGCAGGCGCTGGGGTTCCTGCTGATCGACCGCCGCGCTGAGCTCGATGGGGGCATGGCCAAGCACTTCCCTTTCACGGCTCCACCAGTACCGCTATTCCCCGCCGAAGCGCTCTCACGGCTCGCCCAGGAGTGGGGGATGGAGCGAGAGTCCAGCGGGGACGAGCAGAACAGCAGTCCGCTGCTGGCGGTGGCTCCGCCGCAGGCCCAGCTGCGGGCGCTGGCGACGGCGACGGCGGACGGAAAAGACCGCAGCGCCAGGGCCAAGGAGCTGCAGGACGTGCTCGACACCCTGCGGATGCAGTGCCGGCAGGGTCAGACCCCCCAGCGGCTGCTGATCAACCTGCGCAACAGCCGTAAGCTGCTTGCCCGGGTGACCCCCGACCAGCTGAGCGCCGAAGAGCGCAGCCGGCTGCAGGGGGAGCTGGCGGCCATCGCCGCCCAGGGGGTCCAGCTGCTCGGGCCGGCCGGCGCCGACTCCATCGAGGCTCAGCCACCCTTACCTGGCTCCAGGCGCAAGCGCTCCCTGTGGAAGCGCCTGCTGGGGCGGGTGCGGGGTGGGCGGCGCTGACCGGCTCAGGGCACCAGATCACCCAGCCCATGCTCGAGCCCATGGCGGCGGCACCAGGCCACCACGGTGTTCACCAGCAGCATGGTCACCGTCATCGGGCCCACTCCCCCCGGCACCGGCGTGATCGCGGCGGCCAGGGGCTCCACCTCCTCAACGATCACATCGCCGCAGAGGCCGCCCTCAGGCCGGCGGTGGATGCCCACATCCACCACCACCGCGCCGGGCCGCACGTGCTCGGCCCCGAGCATGCGGGGGCGACCCGCCGCCACCACCAGCACCTCGGCCTCGCGGGTCAGGCTGGGCAGGTCACGGGTGCGGGAGTGGGCCACGGTGACCGTGGCATCGGCGGCCTGCAGCATCAGGGCCATGGGCTGGCCCACCAGGATGCTGCGCCCCACCACCACCGCCCGCCGCCCGGCCAGCTCCACGCCGGCCCGGGCCAGCAGGGCCATCACCCCGGCCGGGGTGCAGCTGCGCGGGCCGGGCTCCCGCTTCAGCAGGCGACCGAGGTTGAGGGTGTGCAGACCATCGGCATCCTTGGCGGGGTCGAGGGCCATCAGCAGGGGCGCCGCGTCGAGGCCGCCGGGCAGGGGCAGCTGCAACAGGATGCCGTCAACGGCCGGATCGGCGTTGAGGGCCTCGATCCTGGCCCGGATCTGCTCCGCTTCGGTGGCCGCCGGCAGGTGCGCCCCGAGGCTGCGGATGCCCACCCGGCCGCAGGCCTTCTCCTTGTTGGCCACGTAGACGCCGCTGGCCGGGTCATCGCCCACCCTGAGCACCGCCAGGCCGGGGGGACGTCCGAGACGGGGCTGGTGGGCGGCGATGGTGGCGGCGAGCCTCGTTTCGATCGCGGCGGCGAGCTCACGCCCATCGAGACGGGTGGCCATGGATCGAGGGGGCTGCGCAATCCCCAGCTTGCAATGCTGGCGCCCGAGCGGCCCTCGCTAGCGTCGAAGCATGCGTGGCCGGCTGTTGACGATCCAGATCCCCGGCCGGGTGCGCAGCCTGTGGCGCCAGTGGCTGCGCACCGAACGCCCGCGCCAGCCACCCGCCTGCTGGCGGGGTCAGGACAGTCTCGCGGTGCTGATGGTGTGTGCCCTGGTGGCGGTGCTGAGCAGTTGGTCGTGGCTGGCGGAGCCGAGCCTGCGCCCAGGCATGCTCGCCCCGTTCACGGTGCAGGCGCCCGAATCGGCCGAGGTGGTGGACAGCACCGCCCTGGAGGAGCGGCGCCAGCAGATGCTGCCCCGCACCACCGTCCAGGTGGTGGATGAGGAGGCCAGCCTGCGTCTGCGCGCCCAGCTGGGCGAACAGCTCAAGCTGATGCAAGACCAACTGGCCCGCGCCCGGGACCGGGTGGAGGCCCTGCCGCTCAGCGACCAGGAACGCCTCTGGCTGCGGGGGCTCAGCCCGGCCCAGCTCACCGCCTGGCAGGCAGAGGTGAGCCGGGCCCAGCTGCGCATGCTCAGCCAGGGGCTGGCGCCGGGGGTCTCCGAAGGCCAGCTGCTGGAGGCCGCCTCCTTGCAGCTGGATCAGCTCACCGGGCTGGGGCGCAACCTCGGCGCCCGGCTGGTGGTGCAGAGCCTGCAGGGCCAGACCAACCTGCGCAGCGACCCAGCCCTCAGCCAACGCCGCATCGAGGCGTTGATCAGCCAGCAGGGCATCCCCACGATCAGCGTCAGCAAGGGCGACCTGGTGGTGCGGCAGGGGGAGGTGATCAACGCCCAGGTGTTCGACGTGCTCGACCATTTCGGCCTGGTCAACCGCCGGCCCAGGCCGCTGGTGTGGCTGAGCCACTTCCTCGAGAGCCTCGCCGTCACCGGCGCATGGTGCTGCTGCTGCGCCGCTGGCGCTCCAGCCTCGAGCCGCGCCAGGCGATGCTCGCCCTGGGCACCCTGCTGGCGGTGCAGGGGGTGCACCTCTGGCTCGGCCCGGGCGCCAGCCCGATGGTGCTGCTGGTGCCGCCCACCCTGCTGCTCGCCCAGGGCCTCGGCACCGCCAGCGGCCTGGCCTGGTTGGCGGCGGCCACCCTGCTCTGGCCGGTGCCGATGAGCGGTCTGCTGGGCCTGCGGCTGCTGCTGGCGGCGGCCACGGCGGCGGTGGCGGCTGTGACCGCCGGCCGCCAGCGCAGCCGGGCCGAGCTGCTGCAGCTGGCCGTGCTGCTGCCGGGCGGGGCGGTGCTGCTGCAGTGGCTGCTGCTGCAGGGCCGGGGCCAGCCGGGGCAGTTCGACCTGCTCAGTGAAGCTCTGCTGCTGGCGGGGCTGCTGATGGCGGGCCTGCTGCTGGCGCCCCTGGTGGAGACCTTCTTCGGGCTGATGACCCGCACCCGGCTGCTGGAACTGGCCGACCTGGAGCGCCCGCTGCTGCGCCGGCTCTCCTGCGAGGCGCCCGGCACCTTCGAGCACACCCTGATGATCGCCGGCCTGGCCGAGGAGGGGGCCCGCAGCATCGGCGCCGACGTGGACCTGGTGCGCACCGGGGCGCTATATCACGACGTGGGCAAGCTGCACGGCCCCCAGTGGTTCATCGAAAACCAGGAGGAGGGAGCCAACCCCCACGACACCCTCGATGATCCCTACGCCAGCGCCGCCATCCTGCAGGCCCATGTGGATGAAGGCCTGAAGCTGGCCCGGCGCTACCGGCTGCCGCGGCCCCTGGCTGACTTCATCCCCGAGCACCAGGGCACGCTGAAGATGGGCTACTTCCTGCACCATGCCCGCGAACGCGACCCCTCGGTGCGGGAGGCCGATTTCCGCTATCGCGGCCCCACCCCCCGCAGCCGCGAAACGGCGATCCTGATGCTCGCCGACGGCTGTGAAGCCGCCCTGCGCTCCCTGCCGCCCGGCACCAATGAACACGAAGCACGCGCCATGGTGCGCCGCATCCTCGAAGCGCGGCAGCGGGACGGCCAGCTGGCGGGCAGCGGCATCAGCCGCGCCGAGCTGGAGCTGCTGATCCGGGCCTTCGTGCGGGTGTGGAAGCGCATGCGCCACCGCCGCATCCCCTATCCGATTCCCGCCCGCAAGGCCTTCAGTGCCTGAGGGGGAAGAAGGATGACGGCACTCAGCTTCGTGGAGCTGCAGCGGCAGCTGCAGCCCTCCTGGGGCCACACCACCGGCGGCATGGGCCCGGAGGTGGACGTGCTGCTGGTGCCCTCGCTCTCGATGGACCAGAGCCAGATGGCCCTGGTCACCGGGTCGCACCACTACGAGGAGCGCCAGCTGTTCGCCCTGATCGGGCTGCGCCACCCGGGGGTGCGCATGGTGTATGCCAGCAGCAAGCCCCTGGCCGAGCTGGTGGTGGATGCGGTGCTGGAGCTGCTGCCGGGGGTGCCCACCTCCCACGCCCGCCGCCGCCTGCACCTGTTCGACACCGACGACGCCTCGGGCCGCCCCCTCACCGCCAAGCTGCTGGAGCGGCCCGCCCTGCTGGCCCGCATCGGCGAACTGCTGCGGCCGGGCCGCAGTTTCATCAGCTGTTTCGTGGTGAGCGAGCTGGAACGGGAGCTGTCGGAGCGCCTGCAGGTGCCGCTGCTGGGCACCTCCCCCCACCTGCTGCAGTGGGGCAGCAAGGCCGGCAGCCGTGCCCTGTTTCGGCGTTGCGGTGTGCCCCACCCGGCCGGCAGCGAGCTGGTGTTCGACCTGGCCAGCCTGGCGGAGGCCACAGCCGAGCTCTGGGAGCAGCATCCCGAGCTGGAGCGCTGCGTGGTGAAGCTCAACGAGGGCTTCAGCGGCGAGGGCAACGCCCTGCTGGAGCTGGCCCCACTGCAGCTTCAGGAGCACTCAGCGCCACAGCGGCGGCAGCTGCTGCGCCGGGCGCTGGAGCAGCTGCCGATGCCGGCGCCGGCCTGGCGGGAGCTGATGGCCCGCCAGGGCGCCCTGGTGGAGGTCTGGCTGCAGGGGGGAGAGGCCCTGCGCTCCCCAAGCGTTCAGGGGATCATCCATCCGGGGGCGGACGGACGCCCCGGCGCCGTGGAGGTGCTCTCCACCCATGAGCAGGTGCTGGGGGGGCCGAGCGGCCAGACCTACCTGGGCTGCAGCTTCCCCGCCAGCGAGGACTACCGCCGCGAGCTGATGGCCCATGGGCTGGCCATCGGCCGGGCCCTGGCGGCCGAGGGGGCCCTGGAACGCTATGCCGTGGACTTCATCGCCCGGCGTTTCGGCGCACGATGGGAGCTGCAGGCGATCGAGATCAACCTGCGCCAGGGGGGCACCACCCACCCCTACATGGCCCTGCACGCCATCACCAGCGGCCGGCTCGACCCCGCCGACGGGCTCTACCGCTCCCCCACCGGCGCAGCGCTGCACTACCGGGCCACCGATAACTTCTGCGCAGCCCAGCTGCGCGGCCTGCTGCCGATCGACCTGATCGACATCGTGGCGGAAGCGGGCCTGCACTACGACCCGGCCCAGCTGCGCGGCAGTGTGTTCCACCTGCTGGGCTGCCTCTCGGAGTACGGCAAGCTCGGCATGACCTGCATCGGCCGCAGTGCGGCGGAGGCGGAAGCGGTGTACCGGGCCACCGAGCAGCGGCTGGTGGAGGCCGCCGCTGAGCGCCATGGAGGCTGGGTGCCGGGGGGCTGAGCCTCAGCCGCGGCGGCGCTGGTGCCAGGCCCAGGCGTCGGCAAGGATCGTGGCCAGATCGGAGCGCTGCGGCGTCCAGCCCAGCTCCGCCATCGCCAGGGAGGCATCGGCCACCAGCTCGGCGGGATCCCCCGGGCGGCGGGGCGCGTCCACAACCTGCAGGTTGCAGCCGGTGAGCTCGCAGGCGGCGTTGATCACCTGCTGCACGGAATAGCCGCTGCCGGTGCCGAGGTTGTAGGTGTGCTGGCCGCCCTGGGCGAGGAGCCGCTCCAGGCCGAGCACATGGGCGGCGGCCAGGTCGCCCACGTGGATGTAATCGCGGATGCAGGTGCCGTCGGGGGTGGGGTAGTCGCGGCCGAACACCTGAAGGCCCGTGCGGCGGCCGGCCAGGGCCTCGAGCACCAGGGGGATGAGGTGGGTTTCGGGGTCGTGGTCTTCGCCGATGTCGGCGGCGGGATCGGCACCGGCGGCGTTGAAGTAGCGGAAGATCACGCTGGGCTGGCCGTAGGCGGCGCCGAAGTCAGCCAGCAGCTGCTCCACCATCCACTTGCTGCGGCCGTAGGGGTTGATCGGCGCCTGGGGGCAGCGCTCGTTGATTGGAATCTGATCGGCAGCGGGGATGCCGTAGGTGGCGCAGGTGGAGCTGAACACCAGCGGGATCGGCTGGCCGCGGCGCTGGGCCTCGGCGTGCAGCGCTTCCAGCAACACCAGGGTGTCGCCCAGGTTGTTGCGGTAGTAGCGGGCGGGATCCACCACGCTCTCGCCCACGTAGGCGTAAGCGGCGAAGTGGAGCACGGCCCGCACCGGCCCAGCCGGCAGCTGCGGATGGGAGCCCTGCAGCAGGGCATCGAGCAGGGACCGATCACCCAGCTGCCCCATCGCCAGGGGCACCTGCAGCACCTGCTCGGCGATGGCCCGGTGGCCATACACCAGGTTGTCGAGCACCAGCACGGGCTGGCCGGAGCGCTGCAGGGCCCGCACGGTGTGGCTGCCGATGTAGCCGGCGCCGCCGGTCACGAGGATGGTCATGGCCCCGGAACGGTCAGTTGGTCGCAACCTACCCAGGGGGCATCGATCAACAGCTGGTCCGGACCGCCTTCCCCCTGAGAAGATGCAATCACCCGGCCGATCCGGCAGGATTGCTGGCGCGGTCCATCCTCAGCAGGAGACGTTCTCGATGGCCCCGTTCCCGGGTGCTTCGGCTTCCAAAATCCGGCCCCTGCCCCAGCTGCCCGACTGGGTGAACTGGCTGCAGGCGGGCAGCACGGTGCTGCTGGCCGTGCTGTTCCTGGTGATGGTGGGGAAGACGCGCCAGCAGGGCGTGCAGATCCTTGAGTTGCAGGAACGCCTGCAGGGGCTGGAAAACAGCCGTGCCCTGGATCGCACCACCGGGCTGGAGGAGCAGCTGCGCTCCACCGTGGAGCGGCTGCAGGTGGTGGAGCGCAACTCCTCCCGCATCGAGGTGCTCAGTGCTGAAGCCGCAGCCCTCAAGGCTGAACTGGGCCGGATCAAACAGAGAGCCGCCCCCAGCTCGACCGCCAGACCCACGGCACCGCCGCCGCCCGTCACCCCCCCGGCCAGCCCGGAACCGGCGGCACCGGAAACGCCCCAGCCCTGAACGCCAGGCTCGCCTGCCTCAGCCCTTCACCGCATCGCCACTGGCACTGGGCAGGATGTAGCGCTGCAGGCCGATGAACAGGGCCAGCACCGGCAGGATCGACACCACCGCCCCCGCCGCCACCAGGCGCCAGTCGAGCGAGAAGCTGCTGGCCAGCTGTTGCAGGCCCAGGGGCAGGGTGTAGAGGCTGGGCTCATCGAGGATCACCAGGGGCCAGAGGAAGTCGCTCCAGGTGCCGATGAACACGAACATCGCCAGGGTGATCAGATCGGCCCGGGCGGCTGGGATCATCACGTTCCACCATTCGCCGACGGGCGTGCAGCCATCACTGCGGGCCGCCTCCTCCAGTTCCACCGGCACGCCCAGGAAACTCTGGCGCAGCAGGAAGATGCCGAAGGCGGTGGCGGCCTGGGGAATGATCAGGGCCCAGAGGGTGTTGCGCAGGCCGATCTGCACCATCAGCAGGTAGAGGGGGATCATCACCACCTGGAAGGGGATCAGGATCGTGGCCACCACCAGGGCCAGCACCAGGCCCCGGCCCGCGAAGCGCAGGCGGGCCAGGGGGTAGGCCGCCAGGGAACAGAACAGCAGGTTGGCCAGCACCGCCAGGGCACTCACCACCGTGCTGTTCAGCAGATAGGTGAGCATGGGGTTGTCGGCGAACAGCCGCCCGTAGGCCTCCAGACTGGGTTCGGCGGGCAGCAGGGCCGGCGGGCTGGTGAAGATGTTCTCGGCGGGACCCTTCAGGGAGGTGCTCACCAGCCACAGCAGCGGCACCAGCATGGCCAGGGCCACCAGCAGCAGCAATCCCAGCTGCAGGGCGGAGGTGAGCAGCGAACGGCCCTGGCCGGCAGAGGTTGAGCCCATCGCCTACACCCTGGGCCGATCGGCCAGGGGCAGATCGCCGAGCTGGGGCAGGGGCGCCTTCTGGGGATGGAGCGGCTGGCTCTGGCTCCCCGACACCAGCCGGTTGAGGGCATTCACGAAGGCCTGGGCCGAGGCCACCACGATGTCGGTGTCGGCGGCATGGCCGGAATAGAGCACCCCGTCATGCCGCAGCCGGATCGTCACCTCGCCCATGGCATCGATCCCCTCGGTGACGCTCTTCACCGAGAACTCCACCAGGGCATTGGGCACCCGGGCCAGATTGTTGAGCGCCTGGCACACGGCGTCCACCGGTCCGGTGCCGATGGCGGCCTCGCTGATCTCGGCGCCGTCGGCGGTGAGCAGGGTCACAGTGGCGGTGGGCTGCAGGCCCGTGCCACAGCTCACCTGCACGCTCTTGAGGCTGAAGCGCCCCTCGTCGTACTGCTGCACCTGCTCGCTCACGATCGCCTCGAGGTCGCGGTCGGTGATCTCGCGCTTGCGATCGGCGAGCTCCTTGAAGCGGGCGAAGGCATCGTCGAGATCATCCCGGTCGAGCTCGTAGCCCAGCTCCTCCAGGCGGGCGCGGAAGGCACTGCGGCCGCTGAGCTTGCCCAGGGAGAGGCGGTTGTCCGCCAGGCCCACGGTGCGGGCGTCGATGATCTCGTAGGTGAGCGGGTTCTTGAGCACGCCGTCCTGGTGGATTCCAGACTCATGGGCAAAGGCATTGGCGCCCACAATCGCCTTGTTGGGCTGCACCGCCATGCCGGTGAGGTTGCTCACCAGCCGCGAGGTCTTGGTGATCTCCACCGTGCGCACCGCCGTGAGCGGCTCGCCGCTCTCGGCCGGGCGCCCCAGGAAGGGATTGAAGTAGGCGCGGCGCACATGCAGCGCCATCACCAGCTCCTCCAGGGAGGCGTTGCCCGCCCGCTCACCGATGCCGTTGATCGTGCACTCGAGCTGGCGGGCGCCGTTCTTGACGGCCTCGAGGAAGTTGGCCACCGCCAGGCCGAGGTCGTTGTGGCCATGCACGGAGATCACGGCCTGGTCGATGTTGGGCACGTGGGCGTTGATGCCGCCGATCAGCTCGCCGAACTCGGCCGGAGTGGTGTAGCCCACCGTGTCGGGAATGTTGATCGTGGTGGCGCCGGCGGCGATGGCGGCCTCGATCACCTCATACATGAAGGCGGGGTCGCTGCGCCCAGCGTCCTCGCAGGAGAACTCCACGTCGTCCACCAGGGAGCGGGCATAGTCCACCATCTCGGCGGTGATCGCCAGCACGTCAGCGCGGCTCTTGCGCAGCTTGTGCTCGAGGTGGATGTCGCTGGTGGCGATGAAGGTGTGGATGCGGCGGCGGGCGGCGGGGGCCACCGCATCGGCGCAGGCCTTGATGTCGCCGGCGGCGGCGCGGGCCAGGCCGCAGATCACCGGCCCCTCGGCGCTGCCGACGCTCTCGGCGATGCGCTGCACCGCGTTGAAGTCGCCGGGGCTGGCGAAGGGGAAGCCGGCCTCGATGATGTCCACACCGAGGCGGGCCAGCTGCTGGGCGATGGCCAGCTTCTCCTCCAGGTTGAGGCTGGCACCGGGAGACTGCTCGCCATCGCGCAGCGTGGTGTCGAAGATCAGGACACGGCCTGGGTCGCGGGCCATAACGGCGGCTCTATCCGTAGTGACTATGAGTTAATGCATTGTATGGGCTGGCAGGGCGCCGGCCCCCTCAGTTGCGCAGGAACACCGGCTGCTGCAGTGATTCGGCCTTCTCCAGCACGGGCCGCAGGCTGGACAGATCCACAAACCCGTCGGCGGCATTGCGCAGTTCCCGCGCCACCATGCCCTCGGTGCTGATCAGGGTGATGCGCAGCCCCTGGGCCCGCAGCACCTCCACCAGCCGGTCGAGATCGCGGCTGCCGCTGAGCAGCCACACCTCATCGGTGCGCGGCGCCACCATCATCAGATCCACGGCCACCTCCACGTCGAGATTGGCGCGCACGAACTGCTTGGGCTCCGCAGGCCGTGGCTCAAGCGACCTGGGTTCGGCAGGCCTGCGCGGGGAGTCCGGGGGCGTCAGCTCCCGCAGGGGCCGGGTCCGCACCGTGAACCCCAGGCTGGTGAGGGCATCGCGGAAGGGGCGCTGGTCGGAGGGGTCCTTGAGCCCCGCATACCAGAAGGCACCCGCCAGCTCCAGACCCGCTTGGGCCGCGGCATGCACCAGCAGCCGGCGCGGATCAAAGAACCAGCCCAGCTTCTGCTGGGCGTAGAACATGCTGTGGCCGTCCACGGCCAGCACCAGCTGCCGCAGTCGCGGTTCAAACCGGGCGCCGAGCGGGTTCTCCATCAAAAAACCCTAGGACCGCTGAGAGGGGTGCAACAGAGACTGCATCTACAGTGCCAATCTCGCAGTCAGGCCATGGCCACTGGGGAACTGGCCCTTGTTCTGCACGCGCATCTGCCCTACGTGCGCTCCAGCGAGCCGGGCTCCCTGGAGGAAGACTGGTATTTCGAGGCCCTGCAGGAGTGCTACCTGCCGCTGCTGGCCAGCCTCGAGGCCGGTGCGGCCGATCCGGCCCAGCACCCCCGGCTCACCCTGGGGCTCTCCCCCACCCTGCTCAGCCTGATGGCCGATGGCGAGCTCAATGCCCGCTTCAGCGGCTGGCTGGCTGTGCGCCTGCGGCTGCTTGAGCACGCGCCCCGGCACTTGCGCGGCGCCGCCACCGCTCTGGCTGAGCAGCTTCAGGGTGTGACTGCGCAGTGGCAGGCCTGCGGGGGCGATCTGGTGGCCCGCTTCCGCCGGCTGCAACAGCTGGGGGTGCTCGACCTGATCACCTGCGGCGCCACCCACGGCTACCTGCCCCTGCTGCGGCAGGTGCCGGAGGCCGTGCGTGCCCAGCTGATCAATGCCGTGCGCGAGCACCGGCGCCAGCTGGGGGAGGCCCCTCTGGGCATCTGGCTGCCGGAGTGCGCCTACTACGAGGACCTCGACCGGCAGCTGGCGGCCGTGGGCCTGCGCTATTCGGTGCTGGATGGCCACGGCCTGCTGCACGGCCTGCCCCGCCCGCGCTACGGCGTGTTCGCCCCGATCTGCAGTCCGGCGGGGGTGGCCTTCTTCGGCCGCGACGGCAACGCCACCTTGCCGGTGTGGAGCGCCCGCGAGGGTTACCCCGGCGACAGCGTCTACCGGGAATTCCACCGCGACCTCGGCTGGGATCTGGACGAGGACCTGCTGCGGGGCGAGGGCATCACCAGCCGCAGGCCCCTGGGCCTGAAGCTGCACCGCGTCAGCCAGCGGGGCAGTCGCCTGGATCAGAAACAGCCCTACGAGCCCGCGGCCGCCCTGGAGCAGGTGGAGGAGCATGCCCGCGACTACCTGCGGGGCCGCAGGCGGGAGCTGGTGGATCTGGCGCGGTCGATGCAGCAGACCCCGCTGTTGGTGGCGCCCTTCGATGCGGAGCTGTTCGGCCACTGGTGGTTTGAGGGGCCCCAGTTCCTGGCCGGCCTGTTCCGCCAGGCCGCCGCCATGGGCGTGCAGCTGGTGACCCTGCGGGAGGTGCTGGCCCAGGCACGGCCGCTGCAGGTGGTGCGCCCCTCCCCCAGTAGCTGGGGGGAGGGCGGCTATCACAACTACTGGCTCAACCCCGCCAATGCCTGGGTGGTGCCGCAATGGCAGCGCGCTTCTCGGGCCATGGTGCGGCGCGTGGGCCAGGGGGTGGGCAGCCAGCTGCACCGCCAGCTGCTCACCCAGGCGGGGCGGGAGCTGCTGCTCGCCCAGAGCTCCGACTGGAGCTTCATCCTGCGGGCCGGCACCACCACCGAGCTGGCGCAGGAGCGGATCGAACGCCACCTCGACCGCTTCTGGCGGCTGCTCAATGCGATCGAGAGCGGCGCCGAGCTGCCACCGGGCTGGCTGGAGGCGGTGCAGCGCGAGGACGCCCTGCTGCCGGAGCTGAATGCCGCCGACTGGCTGGCCCCGCCAGGCTGAAGGGCCCAGCTGAACGACCGGGGACCTGTTAGGGGCGCAGCAGGCGGGCGAGCAGGGCGAGCTCCCGCCCCTGCAGGTTCATCAGGCCCAGCCGCACGCCCGGGGGCGCCGTGAGAAACAGACGCACCATGGCCGCCACCAGCTCAGGCACGCTCAGGGTGTTGGTGAGAAAGCCATGCCACTGCTCGTTGGGCAGGGCGAAGAAGGTGGCGAAGAACTGGCGCAGCCGCTGCTCGGGGAAGCGCATCAGTTTCTCCAGGCCGAACTGATACAGCGCATGCTTGCGGCGCAGGGGCTGGGACCAGAGGGCCTGCCAGCCGGCGGCCGCCAGGCTGGCGGGGGAGGCGGCGGGATCGGCCAGAGCCCCGGCCAGGGCCTGAGCCAGCTCGGGAGCCCGGCGCAGCAACGCCCCCACCAGGTAGCCACTGGCCGGATGCACCATGGCGGCCGCGCCGCCGAAGGCCAGCAGGGGCTGCTGCAGATCCGGCAGCGGCAGGTTCATCGGAAACAGGCAGAACTCCTCGTGCTCCACGGCACGGATGGCCAGGCCCCGATGGGCCAGGCGCAGCTGCAGTCGCTGCCGCAACGTGTCAAACGACAGCGGCGGCGCCAGGGCCAGGGAGGTCTCTTCCACGAAGTGACGGCCGTCGCCCAGATCCATCGCGTAGAGAAACGTGGGCGGCTGCTGGCGCTGCTCAAGGGGGAGATGGTCACAGCGGAAGTCCATCAACACGAACTGGCCGGGCTCCACCGGGGGAGCCGTGAACCGCCCCACCACGCCATAGGCGGCCTGGCCGGCCACCGGTCCATCGCTGGGGCGACCGATCAGGGCGCTGCCATGGCCGCTGGCATCCACCACCAGCCGCGCCCGCAGCACCTCACCGCTGGCCAGGGTCACCACGCTGCAGCTCCCCGGGGGGGCGCCGGCACGGCCCGGCTCAAGGTTCTGCGCGACCTCAACGGCCACCGCCTCACCGCGATGCCAGGGCACGCCGCCGCGGCGGAGCTGCTCCAGCCAGTGGTGTTGGAGCTTCTGCTTGTCGAACAGCCCGTAGTCACGCCTGTGCGGCGTGGGGGCGTTGGCGGAGTCGGCGGCATCGGGGGATCCGGGGCCGAAGTAGCTCACGGTGTGCTGCCAACGGTGCTCCAGCAGGTGCCCCAGCCCGAGCGCATCCACCTCATCGCCCCAGACCCCATAGGTGTTGGGCCAGGCGGCCTGGGGATCGCCGGGGCAGAGCAGCGCCACCGCCACCCCCTGCTCGACCAGCGCCGCAGCGATCGCCAGGCGGCCGGTCCAGCCCCCAGCACCAGCACCTCAGCGCAGAGGGCGCCCTCGGCTGGCTCCGCCGCCAGCGGTAGAGCCATGGCCCCCAGCATCAGGTCAGCTCCTGGTCGCCGCCCTCTGATTCAGCAGCGTCCACCAGCTCGGAAGCGGCGTCAGCAGAGGTGGCCTGCTCCGTGCCGGGCTCTGCCAGCTCCTCCTCGTCCTCCAGGGCGGGAGGCACCAGCACCATCTCCACGAGGCGGTCGCCCCGATCCAGCCGCTGCAGCCGCACGCCGGTGGCCGCCCGCGACTGCTGAGGGATGGCATCGGCCTCGGTGCGCACGATCACCCCTCGCTCGGTCACGAGCAGCACCTCCTCGCCGGCTCCCAGCACCTTGAGCCCCACCAGCACGTCGCCATCCACCCGGAACTTGATCGCCCGCAGGCCCATGCCGGCCCGCTTCTGCAACCGGAACTGATCCACAGGCACCCGCTTGCCGAGGCCTCCGGCGCTGGCCACCAGCACCCAGGGCCCCTCACTCGGAGCCACCTCCACCGGCAGGTCATCGGCCGCCGGCTCCTCGTCGCTGCTGCTGTTGGCCACCCGGTCAGCCAGTTCGGCCGAGAGCACATCCATGCTCACCAGCTGGTCGCCGGCACGCAGCTGCATGGCCCGCACACCGCGCGCCGTGCGGCCCAGCGGGCGCAACTCCTCGTCGCTGAGACGGAAGTGGATCGTCATGCCCTTGAGGGAGCCGATCAGCACGCTGTCGCCAGGCAGGGCCAGGCGCACCCAGCGCAGGTCATCGCCGTCTTCCAGCGAGATGGCGATCAGGCCATTGGAGCGGATGTTGGCAAAGGCGGAGAGGCGGGTGCGCTTGATGTAGCCGCCACTGGTGAGCATCACCAGCACGGCATCCTCGGTAAAGGCACTCACGGCCTGCAGGGAGGTGATCTGCTCCTCCCGCGGGATCGGCAGCATCTGCACGATCGGCGTGCCCTTGGCCGCCCGGCTGCAGAGGGGAACCCGGTAGGCGGGCACCGCGTAGACCACACCGCGGTTGCTGAACAGCAGCAGATGGTCGTGGTCGTTGCAGCTGATGAACAGCTTCACGGCCTCCTCGCCCTGAGTGCGGGTGCCGGCCTTGCCGCGGGTGCCCCGGCTGGTGGCCTCGAACTCACTCACCGGCATCCGCTTGAGGTAGCCGGTTTCGGTCAGCAGCACCACCGAGCGTTCGTTGGCGATCAGGTCGATGTCTTCCAGGCCACCTTCGAGATCGAGGATCTCGGTGCGGCGCGGCGAGAGGTAGCGGCTGCGGATCGCCCCCAGCTCCGAGGTGATGATGCCGAACACCCGCTCGCGCCGGGCCAGGATGTCTTTGTAGTCGGTGATCTTGGCGAGCAGATCTTCGTGCTCCAGCCGGATCTTGTCGGCCTCCAGGGCCGTGAGCCGGCGCAGTTGCATCTGCAGAATCGCGTCGGCCTGAATCTCCGTGAGGCCAAACTGAAGCACCAATTCGGCACGCGCCGAGGCCGTGTCGGCGGCCGCTCGGATCAGGGCGATGATCGCATCGAGGCTGTCGAGAGCAATCAGCAGGCCGAGCAGGATATGGTCGCGTTCTTCTGCCTTGCGCAACAGGTATCTGGTGCGCCGCTCAATCGTTTCGACTCGAAAATCGAGGAAAACCTGCAACATCTTGTGCAGGGTGAGCACCACTGGTTCACCCTTGACCAGGGCCAGCATGTAGGCACTGAAATTATTCTGTAGTGGCGTGAGTTTGAACAGATTGTTGAGCACAACCTGGGGGTAGGCATCGCGTCTGAGCTCAATCACGATGCGCATGCCATCGCGATCCGACTCATCCCGGATGTCCGAGATCCCCTCCAGCTTCTTGTCGTTGACCAGTTCGGCGATCCGCTCGATCAGCGACGCCTTGTTGGTCTGGAAGGGCAACTCGGTGATGATCACCGCATCCCGGTCAGGACGTCCTTTGACTTCCAGCGTCTCCACCGAGGCGACACCGCGCATGGTCACCGAACCGCGCCCGGTGGTGTAGGTCTCGCGGATGCCGCGGCGGCCCAGGATCTGCCACCGGTGGGGAAGTCCGGCCCCGGCACGATGGCCATCAAGGCCTGCTCGCTGAGCGCAGGATCCTCGATCAAGGCCAGCAGGCCATCGATCAATTCAGTGAGGTTGTGGGGCGGGATGTTGGTCGCCATGCCCACGGCGATCCCCGTGGACCCATTCAGCAGCAGCTGGGGAATCCGCGCCGGCATCACCGTGGGTTCCTGCTGGGAACCATCGAAGTTGTCGGCAAAGTCAACCGTCTCGGCTTCGATGTCCTCCAGCAGAGCGTCTGTGGTAAGGGCCTGCAGGCGTGATTCGGTGTATCGCATGGCGGCCGGTGGGTCACCATCCACCGAACCGAAATTGCCATGCCCATCCACCAGCGGCATGCGCATGTTGAAATCCTGGGCCATGCGCACCAGGGCGTCGTACACGGCCGTATCCCCGTGGGGGTGGTACTTACCGAGCACCTCACCCACCACGCGGGCGCATTTGCGGTAGGGGCGGTCGCTGGTGAGACCCAGTTCGTACATCGCATAGAGAATGCGGCGATGCACGGGCTTGAGGCCATCGCGGGCATCGGGCAGGGCCCGGCCCACAATCACGCTCATCGCATACTCCAGGTAGGAGCGCGACATCTCGTTGCGAAGGTCCGTCTGGATGATCCGAGAATCACCGTTGGAGCCGGAGTCACCGGAGTTGTTCGGTCCGGTGGGATCCGCCATGCAGAGCAACCTTCAACACCCCCCATCCTATCGACAGCTGTGCCCGCTGTTCCGGGGCCCCGCCCGCCGCTGAGGCCACCGACCCCCGCCGCTGAGGCCACCGACCATGGAGCCACCGATCCGAAGCGAAGCCCAGCTGCAGCAGCGGCAGCAGCGCGGCGACCTGCGGGTGCGCCGTGCCAGCGCCTACCGCCGCCTGGTGCGGCAGGAGGGCCTCGAAGCGGCCTTTGCCAGCACCGATGTGGTGGTGGCCGCCGATGCGGTGTTCACCGACCAGGCGTCCCTGCACCTCTCCCTGGGCCCCAGTGATCCGCCGATCCGGCTGCACAGCGTCCAGTTGGGCGGCGTCAGCGGCCTGGCCAGCGGCGGCAGCGGCGAACTGGTGCTACCGATCGGCGGCGGCCTGGCGGACCCCGACCGGCTCAGTGGTGCCACCGTGCTGGATCGATTGCTGGCGGGGCAGACCCTCCCCCTCGATGCCAGTGGCGAGGCCACACCCCTGCACCCCAGGCGGGAGCTCCACACCGACCTCAACCTGGAGCGCATCGGTGCCGGACGTCTGCTGCTGCACCGCGCCATCGTCGAAAACGGCGTGGTGGCGGTGAGCAGCGCCCCCGGGGTGTGCCACAGCCCCTTCGGCCCGCTGCTGGGCCCCTTCACCACAGGCCTGTACAGCTGCGGTGGCGCCGGCAGCATCGGCCTCACCATGCCCGCCCTGAGCTTGCTTGGGCCGGGCTCCCCTGTGCTCGTGGCCGGCAGCATCGGCTGGGTGATGGGCAGTGGCAGCGGCCACCAGCCAAGCCCGCGGCGCCAGGCCAGCGGCCATGCCACCACCCCCGGAGCCGCCGTGGCGGTGGCGGTGGATCTGCATGGCCTCGATCGCCGCTGGCTCCGGGCCGCTCACTTCGAGGGCCATGGCGGTGCCCTGCTGGTGGCGATCGCAGCTCCGGTGCCCCTGCTCCACCTCAATGGCGCCCGCCAGGCTGCGGCCGGGGCCTCAGAGCTCGCGGCCACGGTGCTGGATCTGGCCTTGCCCAGGCGGGTCAAGCCGGCCTTCGGGCGCGTCAGCTACGCCGAGCTGACCCAGGGCAGCTTCCGGCTGCGAGACCGCCCCGTGCGCTGTGCGCCGACCCACAGCCCCCGCCTGGCCGAGGAGATCGCCCAGCAGCTGCTGGAGGCCCTGCAGGCCGGCCGTTTCCCGTTGCGTCTGCCCAGCCGGGCCCTGGGCAGCCGATCCGCCCAGCTGCCGCTCGATCCCTGATGTCTGACCACCACGGCAACCACGCTTAAGCTCCCCCCCACCACGATCACCGCACGGTTGCCGGAGGGCCATGGCTGAGGAGAACAAGACTGGGCAGAGCGGGGCTGAGCAGAGCGGGGCCGCAGACAGCTCGGCAGAGACGATCCCGCAGCCGCCTCAACCCGAGAGCCCCCCGCCTGCCGAGCCGGCGGCCATCCCCCCCGATGCGGGCGTCACCGCGGCAGCTCCTGGGGTGTCCCCGGAGCCCAGCCCCGCACTCGATCCCAGCATCGCCGCCACGATCACCGTGCCGCCGCTGGAGGGCGCGGACGCCGACGGCGCTGAGGGGGGCGAGTGGGCCCTGCTCAGCGGCAAACTGCAGGACTGGCTGGCCAGCGGCGAGCTGCAGCGGATCTGGCAGCAGTCCCGCACACCCCTCACGGCCCTGCTGGCTGTGGTGGCGGTTGTGCTGGTGCTGCGGATCTACGCCTCCCTGCTCGGCGCACTCAACGGCCTGCCCCTCGTGCCCGGCCTGCTGGAGCTGGTGGGGGTGATCTGGGTGCTGCGCAAGGGCCTGCCCAAACTGCTGCGCAGCAGCGAGCGCCGCGAGCTCGTGGCCGGCCTCAGGCAGCGCTGGGAGTCGTTCCTCGGCGGCGGCTGAAGGCCTGCCTGGCGGCGGCTGAGCTCGTCAGACCACTTGATAGCTTGACCCCAATACGTCAGTTTCCGGTGGACATCCAGCTGGGCCGCTCCCGAACCCTCCGTCGCGCCTACGGCATCGACGAGATCGCCCTGGTGCCCGGCGGCCGCACGGTGGACCCTTCGGTGACGGACAGCAGCTGGACTCTGGGGGGGATCAAGCGCGACATCCCGATCATCGCCAGTGCCATGGATGGCGTGGTGGACGTGGGCATGTGCGTGGAACTGACCCGCCAGGGGGCCCTGGGCGTGCTGAACCTCGAAGGGGTGCAGTGCCGCTACGACGACCCCAACCCCGTGCTCGACCGCATGACGGCCGTGGGCAAGAGTGAGTTCGTTGGGCTGATGCAGGAGCTCTACAGCCAGCCGGTGCGGGAAGACCTGATCCGCCGGCGGATCAAGGAGATCAAGGGCCAGGGCGGCATCGCCGCCGTGAGCGCCACCCCGGTGGCCGCCATCCGCTTCGGCAAGGCGATCGCCGAAGCTGGTGCCGACCTGTTCTTCGTGCAGGCCACGGTGGTGAGCACCGAGCACGTGGGGCCTGAGGGCCAGCAGACCCTCGATCTCGAGGCCCTCTGCCGCGACTTCGGCGTGCCGGTGGTGATCGGCAACTGCGTCACCTATGAGGTGGCCCTGAAGCTGATGCGGGCCGGCGCCGCCGGCGTGATGGTGGGGATCGGGCCGGGTGCGGCCTGCACCAGCCGCGGTGTGCTCGGCATCGGCATCCCCCAGGCCACGGCCGTGGCCGACTGTGCCGCCGCCCGCGACGACTACGCCGCCGAGACGGGCCGGATCGTGCCGGTGGTGGCGGACGGCGGCATCGTCACCGGCGGCGACATCTGCAAGTGCCTGGCCTGCGGGGCTGACGCCGTGATGATCGGCTCCCCCATCGCCCGGGCCAGCGAAGCCCCCGGCAGGGGCTTCCACTGGGGCATGGCCACCCCCAGCCCGGTGCTGCCGCGGGGCACCCGGATCCAGGTGGGAACCACCGGCAGCCTCGAGACGATCCTGCGGGGTCCGGCGGGCCTCGACGACGGCACCCAGAACCTGCTGGGCTGCATCCGCACCTCCATGGGCACCCTGGGGGCCCGCACCCTCAAGGAGATGCAGCAGGTGGAGGTGGTGGTGGCCCCGTCCCTGCTCACCGAGGGCAAGGTGTACCAGAAGGCCCAGCAGCTGGGCATGGGCAAGTAAGTCCTATCTTGAAACCGTGGGGGCTTCACAGCTCGCACACTCCTCACACCCTCCGGCCCGGCACGTCCGGGCCTTCTGTCCTTAACGCCCTGCAACGCTTGTCTGGCCTCGTCAGGGGAGATCAGACGGCCCTTGCTAGATTGCAGAAACCCGATCACCACAAGGATGTCCAGCGCAGCCGCCGTTACCGACGCCTCCTTCGAACAGGACGTGCTCAAGAGCGACGTGCCCGTGCTGGTGGATTTCTGGGCGCCCTGGTGTGGCCCCTGCCGGATGGTGGCGCCGATCGTGGACGAAATCGCCAAGGAGTTCGAGGGCCAGATCAAGGTGTTCAAGCTCAACACCGACGAGAACCCCAACGTCGCCAGTCAGTACGGCATCCGCAGCATCCCAACCCTGATGGTGTTCAAGGGTGGTCAGAAAGTGGACACGGTCGTGGGGGCCGTCCCCAAGACCACCCTCTCCGGCACCATCTCCAAATACCTCTGAAGCGGGCCCGCTTCGAGCCCCTCAGGGGCCTCGCCCCTGTGTTGAGTTCCAACCCATGAGCGGTTCCGGGCCCATCCAGCCCGCCACCAGGGCCGGTGGCCTGAGCCCCCTGGATGCGATCGCGGCCGTGAGCCGGAACCATCCCCAGCGGCGCCTGATCGACCGGGCCCTCGTATCCCTTCTGGACATCTGCCGGCAGGAGCAGGAGCCCGAGGCCTGGCGCATTGTCGAAGGCACCCTGGCTGACATCAGTGAAGCCCTGGCGGTGTTCCGTCCTCGCCGGGATGTGCGCAAGGTGTCGGTGTTCGGCTCTGCCCGGACCGAGCTGGATGATCCCAGTTACCAGCTGGCTGAGCAGCTGGCCGAAGCCGCCGTGGCCTCAGGGTTTGAAGTGATCACCGGCGCCGGCAGCGGCATCATGGAGGCCGCCAACCGGGGCGCGGGCTGTGAGCGCAGCATCGGCCTCAATGTGGACCTGCCCTTCGAGCAGCATCCCAATCCGATCGTGAGCAGTTGTGACGGACGGCTGCTGCACTTCCGTTACTTCTTCACCCGCAAGTTGTTCTTCCTGCGGGAGAGCGATGCCCTGGTGGTGCTGCCCGGTGGCTTCGGCACCCTCGACGAGCTGTTCGAGTCGCTCACGCTGATCCAGACCGGTCGCACCCCTCCGATCCCGCTGGTGCTGCTGGCCGCCCCGGACGACCCCTTCTGGCTCAGCTGGCAGGAGCACAGCCTCAACGCGATGCAGGAACGGGGGCTGATCTCCCCGGAGGACACCTCCCTGCTGTTTCTCACGGACAGCGCCGAGGCGGCCATGGCCCAGATCGAGCGCTTCTACCGCCGCTTCCACGCCGCCACCCTGGAGCGGGACCGGGTGGAGCTGCTGCTCAACGCCTCCCTCACGGCGGAGCAGCTGCGCCAGCTGAACCTCAGCTACGACGACCTGGTGGACCAGGGCAGCATTCAGGCCGCCGAAAGCATCGATCAGCGCGGCTTTCTGCGGCCCTGTCTGCGCTTTCATTTCGACAGGCGGCGGATGGGGCGGCTGTATCAGCTGATCGATAGCCTCAACGCCATGGACGTTCCCTCAGACCTCCCGGTGGAGCTGCCGAGCCAGGAGCCGGCATGACCCGCATCGGCCTGATCGACTACGGCATGGGCAACCTGCACTCGGTGCAGCGGGGCTTCGAGCGCCTGGGGGCCGCCGTGGTGCCGGTGCAGGCCGCCGAGCAGATGCAGGGCTGTGACGCCTGGTGCTGCCGGGCGTGGGGGCCTTTGATCCGGCCATGGAACGGCTGGAGAGCAGCGGGCTCGCCGCCGCCACCCGCCACTGGTGCGGCGCAGGACTCCCCCTGCTGGGCATCTGCCTGGGCCTGCAGCTGCTGTTCGAGACCAGTGACGAGGGCCGTTCCCGGGGCCTGGGGCTGATCCCCGGCCGGGTGCGGGCCCTGCCCCGCAAGCCGGGCCATCCGATCCCCCACATGGGCTGGGAGCCGCTGGTGCCAGGCCGGGCCAGTCCGCTCCTGCCCGCCGAAGCCCCTGAAGCCTGGGTCTATTTCGTGCACTCCTACGCCGCGGATCCCCTGGACCCGGCCTGCACCACCGCCTGGGTGAGCGTGGCGGGGGAGCTGGTGAGCGCGGCGGTGTGGCAGGGAGCGATCGCCGCCTGCCAGTTCCACCCCGAGAAGTCGGCGGAGGCGGGCGAGGCGATGCTGCGGCGCTGGCTGGAGTGGCTGGAGCAGGCCCGTGGCGTGGAGCGGACACCGTGAGCCTGCGCCTCAGCGGCGGCCGCAAGCTCGAAAGCCCTCCTGGAGCCAAGGCCCGCCCCACGCCGTCGCGGGTGCGGCAGGCCGTGCTCAATCACCTGGCCCCCGAGCTGGACGGCTGCCGCTGGCTTGATCTCTGCACCGGCAGCGGCGCCATGGCCTGCGAGGCCCTGCAGCGCGGTGCCCGGCTGGTGGTGGCCGTGGAGCAGGATCGCCGCCTGGCCTCCCTGGCCCGGCGCAACCTGGAGCTGGTGCTGGGCGGTGTGCCCGTTGTAGAGGGCGGGCCTGAGCCCGGCATGGGCCGGGTGCAGGTGCACTGCTGCGAGGTGGTGCGCTGGCTGCAGCGGGGCTGCCAGGGCCAGCCCTTCGACCTGATCTACGCCGATCCGCCCTACCGGGCCGGGCTGTACCCAGCCCTGGCGCAGGCCATCTCCAAAGGGGGGTGGCTCAGCGGCCACGGCAGGCTGCTGCTGGAATGCGCCAGCGACGATGCACCTGCCGTGCCACCGACATGGAGCCTTGATCAGCAGCGGCGCTACGGCTCCACCAGCGTGATCATCCTGAGGCCCTGGGGCCCGTCAGGCGTCGAGGGCGCTGCCGCGGCGGTATTGGTTCCAGGCGGCCACGAACAGACCCAGCAGCGTCACGGGGACCAGGCCGAGCACGATGCCGCAGAGCAGGGGTTCGATCATGGGGACGCGCAACAGGCCTCAGTCCACAATCTTCCCATGGGCAGCGCCATTGTTGGGGAAGGCAATGGCAACGTTGATCCTGCCTCGCCACTCCCCTAGACCCGCTTTCCTGTCCTGCAGCCCCCACCCGCCTCGATGACCGGCCAGATCGCCCAACCCGCCATCCCCCGGGGCCTGGTGGCGGCCCTCGTGCTGGCGGCGGCGGCGGCCTGCGTGGTGGTGGCTCTGCTGGTGCTGCCGGCCTCCAGCCGCGACCCCTACACCCGCCAGACCCTGGAACTGCGCGGGTCGGTGGAGCACGGCGCCCAGCTGTTCAGGCTCAACTGCAGCGGCTGCCACGGCATTGCCGCCCAGGGCCTGGTGGGCCCCGACCTGCACGGCGTGTCCCAGCGCAAGAACCAGCGCCAGCTGATCCAACAGGTGGTGAGCGGCCGCACGCCGCCGATGCCGCGCTTCCAGCCCGAACCCCAGGCCATGGCCGACCTGCTGGCCTACCTGAACGGGCTGGTGTGACGCAGCCCCCCGAGGCGAGCCCTCCCCGGCAGGGGATCTCGCCGCTGGCGGTGGTGCTGGTGGAGCCTGCCGGCCCCCTCAACGTGGGCAGCGTGGCCCGCCTCTGCGCCAATTTCGACGTTCAGGAACTGCGGCTGGTGGCCCCTCGCTGCGATCCTCTCGGCGAGGAGGCCCGCCGCATGGCCGTGCACGGGGTGGCCCATCTGGAGCGGGCCCGGGTGTTCCCCCACCTGGCGGCAGCCCTGGCCGACTGCCACCGGGTGGTCGCCACCAGCGGTCGCGGCGAGGGGGAGCCCCTGCCGCTGCTGGGGGCCATTCCGGCCCTGACCTGGCTGGCCGATGGGCCCGCGGACAAGCTCGTGGCGCTGGTGTTCGGCCGGGAAGACCGGGGCCTCAGCAACGATGAACTGCTGCAGGCCGGCTGCCTGCTGCAACTGGACACCGCCACCCCCTACCGCTCCCTCAACCTCTCCCATGCGGTGGCGCTCGCCCTGCAGGCCTGGCGGGGCCTCGGCGGAACCCCGGCGGCAGGCCAGCCCAGCCGGGAGCCCTGCCGGCGCGGCGAGCTCGAGGATCTGCTCAGCGATGCGGAGGCTCTGCTCCTGGCCGTGGGCTTCCTCTACCCCCACACCGCCCGGGCGCGGATGGCCAAGCTGCGGGCCCTGCTGCAGCGCGCCACCCCCAGCAGTGAAGACACCGCGCTGCTGCGGGGGATGGTGCGCCAGCTGCGCTGGGCCAGCCAACAGGGCGCCATCCCCCCGGCTGGCAAGGGCGGGCCAGACCCCTAGCGTCGGGCCACCCGTTCCGAACCGCGTTGACTGCTGGCCGACCCCCCCAGGCCCCCCGCGCGGGGTGGGGACAACCGCTCCGGCTGCTGCTGCGGCTCACCGTGATGGGAGTGGGTCTTGGAATTCTGGCCGGCACGGGCCTGAAACTGCTGGCCCCCTACGTGGTCAACGGCACCCTGCCCGTCTTGATCCCGAGTGGGGGCTCAGCCCCTGGCGGCTCTGCCACCACGCCAGGCGCCCTCCCGGCGGGCGCACCACCAGCCGGGAAGGCGCTCAAGCCGGGACGCTTCCAACCGAAGCAGGAGCTCACCGCCCTCAGCAAGAGCTGGGCCCAGCTGGCGGCGGCCCAGAAAGGTCTGCAGGCCAGCGGTTTTCTGCTGGTGCTGGACGATGGGCGCTTCGCCCAGCTGGCGGCGGATCAGCCCCTGCCGGCGGCCAGCTCGATCAAGACACCCATCTTGCTGGCGGGCCTGGAGGACGTGGATGGCGGCAAGATCCGCTGGAATGAGCCCCTGCCCCTCACCAAGGAGCTGGTGGGCGGCGGTGCCGGCTGGATGGCGAGCAAGCCCGTGGGCACCCGCTTCCCATTCTTCGAGGCGGCCACCGAGATGATCCGGGTGAGTGATAACAGCGCCACGAACCTGCTGATCAAACGGCTGGGGGGCAAGACCAGCCTCAACACCCGCTTTCAGGCTCTCGGACTGCCCGCCACAGTCGTGAACAACTGGCTGCCGGATCTCGATGGCACCAACACCACCAGCGCCCGGGATCTGGCCCGCTCGATCGCCCTGGTGGACACGGGCGAGAAACTGAGCCCCCGGGCCCGGGATCTGTTTCGCGAAATCATGGCCACCTCCCGCACCGACACTCTGATCCCCCTGGGCCTGCTCCAGGGCCTGGGCAAGGACGCATCCGATCCCGACAGCGAACTGCTCAGCTTCGGCGTGACCGCCTACAACAAGACCGGCGACATCGGCATCGCCTACTCCGACGCCGCCCTGATCCACCTGCCCACCGGCCAGCGCGCCGTGGCCGCCTTCATGGTGAAGGGGCCGTTCAACGACCCCCGCTCCGCCGATCTGATCCGCTCCATGGCCGCTGAGGCCGCCAAAACCCTCGTGGGCCGCCGATGACGATGACCTCTCTGATCCGTTCCCTGCTCACCGTCAGCAGCGCCAGCGCCCTGCTCCTGGGGGCCGCAGCACCGGCCCCAGCTCCAGCCGCCCCAGCCCCAGCCGCTCCTGCGGCGGCGGAGCCCCCCCGGCCCATGCTCCGGCCCCAGACCGTGGCGCCGCTGCCGGGCGGCCTCGATGCGGTGCTGGTGGTGAACGACAACAACCCCGAACTGATCACGGGGCCCGGCATCCTCATCTCCACCTTTGCGGGCAGCGAGCGCTCCGTGCAGGAGGCCCACCTGGATGTGCCCCTCAGCGGCCGCTTCGACCTGTTCAGCCACCACGTGTATGCCGGCAAGCCGGAAGCCCTCGATTCCACCCTCTGGCTGGCGGTGGTGGCCGAGCCCCGGGGGCCGGCGCCGGTGACGCTCACCCTGTTGGGGGGGTCCACCGCCCTCTCGCAGTCGCTCGATCCGGCCATGGCGGGGGCGCCGTTCCTGCCCCTGCCGCCGCTGCTGGCGGAAACCACCAGCCCGGCCTATGCAGGCCCTGGCAGCCGGGTGGCCACCGAGCTGCTGGCGCGCACGGTGAGCCCGGAGATTCCGCGCCAGTGGACCCTCCCCGCCGGCAGCCCCAGCACCCTGCTGGTGCTGCCCCTGCCCGTGCGCGGCCTCGATCCCCTGCTCAACGGCCGCAACCTGCAGCTGCGGCTCCAGAGCAGCGGCCCGGTGAGCCTGGCCACCCTGGCCGCCTTCGGCCCCAACGACACCCCGCCGCCGGCGGACACCTGGGCCAGGCTGCTCGATGGCGGCCTCAGCCCCAAAGAGCACACCCCCACGCCCCGGGGTGCAAAGGGCCGGATCATCTATTCCCGCGTCGCCGGGGTGCAGATCGGCAGCACCTGGCGCGGCACCATCACCGATCCCGGCCAGCGCTGGCTGAGCACCTCCTCTGCGCCGATCTCCTGGCCGATCGCCTCCCTGGAGCGGGGCCGCCTCGGCACCGACCAGATCCAGACCGCCGAACTCAAGGCCTTCTACCCGGGCACCGCCTGGGCCGCCCACGGCAACTACGGCGTGGAATACGACATCACGCTGCCGCTGCGCAACACCAGCCCAGACCAGGTGACACTCCAGCTGGCCCTGGAATCGCCGATCAAGGGCGACCAGGCCCAGGGGGGCCTGCGCTTCAACGTCACCCCCTCCAGGGCGGTGATGTTCCGGGGACCGATCGAAGTGAGCGGGCTGGATGGCCCGGGGGGCCGCCCCAGCAGCCGCCGTCGTTTTCACCTGGTGCAGCGGGCCGGCGAGGAGGGTCCGGCCCTGGGCACGGTGAGCCTGGCTCCTGGGGCCCAGCGCAACCTGCGGGTGCGCCTGATCTACCCGGCCGACGCCACCCCGCCCCAGGTGCTCAGCCTGTTGCCTGTGAAACAATCCCCTCCGACCCCAGCCAGCAGCCAACCGTGACGCAAGCCCGCAAGCGCCGGGTCTTCCCCTTCACCGCCATCGTGGGCCAGGAGGAGATGAAGCTGGCCCTGCTGCTGAATGTGATCGACCCGCGCATCGGCGGCGTGATGATCATGGGCGACCGGGGCACGGGCAAGAGCACCACGATCCGGGCCCTGGCCGATCTGCTGCCCGGCATTCCCGTGGTGGAAGGCGACCCCTACAACAGCTCTCCGGAGGACCCCGACCTCCAGAGCGCTGAGGTGCGCCAGCGGGCCGAGGCCGGCGAGCAGCTGCCGGTGGAGCAGCGCCAGGTGCCGATGGTGGATCTGCCCCTGGGGGCCACCGAAGACCGGCTCTGCGGCACCATCGACATCGAACGGGCCCTCAGCGAGGGGGTGCGGGCCTTCGAGCCCGGCCTGCTGGCCAAGGCCAACCGCGGCCTGCTCTACGTCGACGAGGTGAACCTGCTCGACGACCACCTGGTGGACGTGCTGCTCGATTCGGCGGCCTCGGGCTGGAACACGGTGGAGCGCGAGGGGGTGAGCGTGCGTCACCCCGCCCGCTTTGTGCTGATCGGCTCCGGCAACCCCGAGGAGGGCGAGCTGCGGCCCCAGCTGCTGGATCGCTTCGGCATGAGCGTGGAGGTGCGCACCGTGCGGGATCCGGAGCTGCGGGTGCAGGTGGTGGATCAGCGCACCGCCTTCGACCAGGACCCCGATGGCTTCAACGACGCCGTCCAGGCCCGTCAGGAGGCCCTGCAGGCCAGGGTGGTGGAGGCTCAGCAGAGGCTCCCCCAGGTGCGCATCGACGATGACCTGCGCATCCGCATCTCAGCCATCTGCGGCGACCTCAACGTGGATGGCCTGCGCGGCGACATCGTGACCAACCGGGCGGCCAGGGCCCTGGCCGCCTTTGAGGGGCGCACCGAAGTGGACGACGATGACGTGGCCCGGGTGGCGGCCTGCTGCCTGCGCCACCGCCTGCGCAAGGACCCCCTGGAACAGATCGACTCGGGCGATCGGGTGGTGAAGGTGTTCTGCAAGGTGTTCGAGCGGGCCGAACCGAGCGACCGCAGTCAGTTCGAACTGGCCCTGGCGGCCTAGGCGGCCGCGGCTGTGCGCATCCTCGGCATCGATCCCGGGCTGGCCAGGGTGGGCTACGGCGTGATTGATGTCGAGGAGTCCGGGCCGGCAGGGCAGCCCAGGCAGCAGCTGCTGGACTGCGGCATCGTGCGCACGGCCCCGGGGCGCAGCGAGGGCGAGCGGATGGTGGAGATCGCCGGCGATCTGAGGCAGTTGCTGCGCACCTGGCGGCCCGATCTGGCCGTGGTGGAGAAGTTCTTCTTTTACCGCTCCAGCACCACGATCGCCGTGGTCCAGGCCCGGGGCGTGGTGATCATGACCCTGGCCCGTTTCCGGGTGCCGGTGGTGGAGCTGCCGCCGATGCAGATCAAGCAGGCCCTCACGGGCCATGGGCATGCCGACAAAGCGGAGGTGCTGGAGGCCGTCATGCGGGAGCTCGGCCTGGAGACTCCACCCCGCCCGGATGATGCCGCCGATGCCCTGGCCGCGGCGCTCACCGGCTGGTTCCAGCGCTGAGACGGCCGGCAGATGCAGCAGCCCCATGGCGCCGGCAAAGAGACTCTGAGGGCGAGCTTCCGGGTGCGCCGCCGAGAGCTGCTGGCCGGCTGCGGCGCAGGGTTGCTGCAGCACCTGGAGGTCCTGCTGGCCCAGGCCGGCTCCTGGCCGCAGGATGGCGGAGCCCCTGTCCTGGCAACGAGGCGGGGCCGGCTGGGCCTCTACTGGCCCCTGGCGGGGGAGCCGGACCTGCGTCCCCTGCTGACCACAAGCCCCACCTGGTGCCGGCACCTGGCCCTGCCGGCCATCGCCGCCGGCCGCCTCGACTACCGCCCCTGGCAGCCGGGGGAGGCCCTGGCCGCTGACGCCTGCGGCATCCCCGCACCGCTGGAGCGGGCGGGCAGGCTGGAGCCCGAAGCCCTGGCGTTGCTGCTGGTGCCGGCCCTGGCCATCGACAGGCAGGGCGTGCGGCTGGGCTATGGCGGCGGCTGGTACGACCGCCTGCGCGGCCAGGAGTGCTGGCGGCGGGTGCCGGCCCTGGCCGTGCTGCCCTCCGGCTGCCTGTGCGACCAGCTCCCCAGGGATCCCTGGGACGTGCCCCTCGATGGCTGGCTGACGGAGCGGGGCCTGCACTGGCTGGGCAAGACTGAGCCGGCTGCTCCGCATCTGGACGGTCACGACAAACCTTGACAAAGCCTCGGCAGGCAGCTCATCTGCCGGAGGGATTTGCGAAGATCTCGCCAGCGGCCACACCGAATTCTGTGACTTTGTCTGTGAAGCTGTCTGCCCCCGCCACAGCCCCGAGTGCCGCCGATCGCGTCCTCGCCTCCGAGCTGGCTGGTCGGGGTGATACCCACGACGCCCTCTCGATGATGGTGAGCTCGATGGTGCGGATGGTGCAGGCGGGCCAGAGCCGCGACAGTCGCTGGCAGGATTCCTGACCTCGTTGTTCCACGCCTTCAGCCCCCATGCCACTGGACCCCATGGCTGCTGCCTCTGAGCTTCGTGTCGCCCGCTGGCGAGCCAGCACGTCGCTGTCCTGCCTGGCTCCCGCGCTCGCCGCCGCCACGGCCCTGGTTCTGGGGGCGGCCAGCAGTGCTCCGCCGGCCAGGGCCCACGCCATCGAGAGCAGCCTGGATCGGGTCCAGGCCCTGAACAACGACTTCCTGCTGGAGAGCCGCTTCGGCACCGGGGAGCCCGCCGACGACGCCATCGTTCGGCTGATGCCCCCCGGCGGCGAGCCCATCGAAGTGGGCCGCACCGATGGAGAGGGGCGCCTGCGCTTCAGCCTGCCCAGCCAGGCCAGCCCCGACTGGGAGGTTCAGGTGGACCGGGGCCCGGGCCACCGCGACTATCTGGAACTGCCGGGATCCCAGACACCGCCGCCCGGCCTCGAACCCAGCGCCCCAAGCCGCCCGATCCGTCCGCTGGCGCTGCGGCCCTCCACGGGCTGGCTGCTGGGCATGAGCGCCATCGGTGGGGGCGCAGCCGCCATGCTGGCCCTGCGTCGCCGCCGCTGACTGAATGGCCGAGCCCACCCCCGGGGCCACGGGCAGCCCCGCCCTCGATCAGATCGTGGCGCGCCTGGCCGGCACCACCGACCCCAGGCGCCGCTACGAGTACGTGCTCTGGCTGGCCAAGAAGCTCGAGCCCCTGCCGGAGGCCTTCCGCACCGACGCCTTCAAGGTGAAGGGCTGCGTGTCCCAGGTGTACGTGGTGGGCACGCTCCAGGACGGCCGCCTGCACTGGCAGGGCGACTCCGACGCAGCCATCACCAAGGGGCTGCTGGCGCTGCTGATCCAGGCCATGGAGGGGCTCACCCCCGAGCAGGCCGCCGCCATCGATCCGGGCTTCATCGCCGCCACCGGACTGCAGGCCAGCCTGACGCCCTCGCGGGCCAATGGCTTTCTGAACATCCTCAAGCTGATGCAGGCCCAGGCCGGAGCCCTGGGGGCCTGATTTCTAGGATCCCTCTTTCGCAGCGCACGGCATGACCATCGGCATCGGCTTGCTCGGTCTGGGCACGGTGGGAGCCGGTGTGGCCAGCATCCTCAGCACCCCTGAGGGCCGCCACCCCCTGGTGGCCGACCTGCAGCTCCGCCGCATCGCCGTGCGCGATCTGGAGCGGCCCAGGCCCCTCAACCTGGCGCCAGGGCTGCTCACCACCTGCCCCGAGGCCGTGGTCGATGATCCAGCCGTGGACATCGTGGTGGAGGTGATCGGCGGCCTGGAGCCGGCCCGCAGCCTGATCCTGCGGGCGATCGCCGCCGGCAAAGCGGTGGTCACCGCCAACAAGGCCGTGATCGCCCGGCATGGAGATGAGATCGCCGCCGCGGCAGCCGAAAAGGGGGTGTATGTGCTGATCGAGGCGGCCGTGGGCGGCGGCATCCCGATCATCGAACCGCTGAAGCAATCCCTGGGCGGCAACCGCATCCAGCGGGTGAGCGGGATCATCAACGGCACCACCAACTACATCCTCAGCCGGATGGCGGCCGAGGGGGCCGCCTACGGCGAGGTGCTCGCCGATGCCCAGCGGCTCGGCTACGCCGAGGCCGATCCCGCCGCTGACGTGGAAGGTGGCGATGCCGCCGACAAGATCGCCATCCTCACGCGCCTGGCCTACGGCGGCACGGTGCCCCGCCCGGCCATTCCCACCGAGGGCATCCACCAGCTCGACGCCCGGGACGTGGACTACGCCGCCCGGCTCGGCTTCGTGGTGAAGCTGCTGGCCGTGGCCCAACGGGTGGGGAGTGAGCCGCCGAAGCCAGCCGACACCACCGCTGCGGGGCTGCAGCTCGATGTGCGCGTGCACCCCACCCTGGTGCCGCGGGGCCATCCCCTGGCGGGCGTGAACGGGGTCAACAACGCCATCCTGGTGGAGGGCGACCCCGTGGGCCAGGTGATGTTCTACGGCCCAGGGGCCGGAGCCGGACCCACTGCCTCGGCCGTGGTGGCCGACATCCTCAACATCGCCGGCATCCGCCAGGCCACCGGCGGCGGCTCGGGAACCCAGGGCGGCGGACTGGATCCCCTGCTGGCAGCGGGTAACTGGCGCCAGTGCTCCCTCGTGGATGGCGCCCTCACCACCCACCGCAACTACGTGCGGCTGCGCACCAGCGACCAGGCGGGGGTGATCGGCCAGATCGGCAGCTGCTTCGGCCAGGCCGGCGTCTCGATCCAGTCGATCGTCCAGTACGCCGGCGAGGGTTCCGGTGCTGCGGGCGAGGCAAGCAGTGCCGAAATCGTGGTGATCACCCACGAAGTGCTGGAGGCCCGCTTCCGCCACGCCCTCGATGCCATCGAGGCCCTGGCCGAAGTCCACCAGGTGGCCGCCTGCCTGCGCACCCTTTAGCCCCCGGCTGGGACAGGGCGGCTGATCACGTCAATCAGACACGCCAATGCCTTGCCCCTGGCGTCGGGTGGGGTCGAGGCGCCAGAGTGCCCGCATCCAACGAGACCCTGAACGGCACAGCTGGCCCCAGTTGGCTGACATCTCTTTGATCCGCGTCTCCGCACCCCAGCAGACGTTTGTATCACCACAAACATTTCAACCTGGACCCGTTTCGGAGCATGGGCCCAGTTCCAACCCACAGGCCCAGCGTTTCCAGTTCCAGATCCTGACGTCACGTCCCCTATGACGGCCATCTCCTGCCTCAAGCCAGCCACCATTCCCCATCAGGGGGAATGCGTTCAGCTTGATTTCGATGAGCAGCTCTACCAAGTGATCGGCGTGGACGATCGCCACGACCGCTGCTGGCTGCGGCGCTGGCCCCTGGCCCGCCACGGTTCGGAAGTGTTTGAAATTTCCCTGCAACAGGTGCGTCCTGCCAGGCCCCACCGCTCTTGAATGAGCGCCGACCGTCGACGATCCGTGTGACCACAACGCTCTGCAGCGGAGCCAGCGCTCCGCCGCTGCCCTGACGGTGCCGGCCCGAAGGATCCGTGCCATGCCCCAACGGCTCTGCAGCGGGCTGCTGCAGGCCTGCCTGGCCGTGGCCATGGCCGGCTGCCTGCCGCAGCAAGGCGGGGCACCGGGGGCAACAGTCCGCCCCGAGGACACGCCCGATCGCCTTGTGGTGGCCAGCAGGAACCGCGTCGACACCGTCGACCCTGCCGGCGCCTTCACCTTCGGCGCCATGCAGCTGCTGAGCGCCCTCGGTGATCCGCTCTATGCCGTCAGTGACACGGGCGAGCTGGAGCCGAGGCTGGCCCTGGCGCCGCCGCAGCTGAGCGCCGATGGTCGCACCGCCACCATTCCCCTACGCCGCGGTGTGCGCTTCCACGACGGCACCCCGTTCGATGCCGCGGCCATGGTGTTCAGCCTTGAGCGCTTCCTGGCCATCGGCAAGCTCAGCTACCTGCTCGGCGACCGGGTCAGCGATGTGCGGGCTCTGGACTCCCACACCCTGGAGTTGGAGCTGCGCCAGCCCTTCGCTCCCCTGGCGGAACTGCTCAGCGCCGTGGCCCTCACCCCGCTCTCCCCCACCGCCTACCGCCAGCACGGCGACAGCCTGCTCAACGAACGCTTCGTGGGCACCGGCCCCTACCGGCTCACCTTTTTCAGCAAGCAGCAGCAGCGGCTGGAGCCCTTCGAGGGCTACTGGGGTGAGCAGCCGGCCAACGACGGCCTTGACCTGGTCTCCCTCAGCAACTCCACCGCCCTGTTCGGTGCCCTGATCAGTGGCGAAGTGGACGTGCTGCTCTCCACCAGCCTGGAGATCGACCAGCAGGCCGCCCTGCGCAGCCGCGCCCGCCGCGGCGAGCTGCAGGAGAGCAGAGGGCCGGCACTGGAGATCAGCTACCTCACTCTGCTCAGCGACCAGCCCCCCTTCGACGACCCCAGGCTGAGGCAGGCCCTGGCCCTGAGCCTGGATCGGGCCACCATCAGCGAGCGCGTCACCCTGGGCCTGCGCGCTCCCCTGCGGGAGCTGGTGCCGCCCAGCCTGCCGGGCTCCGATCCCACCGCCTGGGTGAGTTACGACCCCGAGCGCGCCCGGGAGCTCTACCGCCAGGCGGGCTACTGCCAGGGCAAGCAGCTGCCCCTGCCGCTCACCTTCCGCTCCAACATCCCCAGCGACCGCCTGTTCGCCCTTACCTGGCAGGCCCAGCTGCAGGAGGATCTGGGCGATTGTGTGCGGCTGGAGGTGAGCGGCATGGAATCCACCACGGCCTACCGCCAACTCGGCGAGGGGGCCTTCACCCTGATCCTGCTCGACTGGATGGGCGACTTCCCCGACGCCGACAACTACCTGATCCCCCTGCTGGCCTGCAGCCAGGAGGAGGGGGAGCGCTGCCTCGAGGGCGCCAGTGCCGCCAGCGGCAGCTTCTGGGCCCATCCAGGGCTGCAGCCCCTGCTGCGCCGCAGTGAGAGCAGCCAGGGCGAGGAGCGCCATGCCGTGCTGCAGCGGATTCAGCGGATCACGGCCGCCGCCAACCCCTACGTGCCCCTCTGGCTGGTGTCGCCCAAGGCCTGGGCCCAGCCTGGGGTGAGTCAGCCCCGCTTCGACGGTTCCGGGCGCCTGCTGCTCCAGGCCCTGGCGCCGGCGGGGGCTGGGCCCGTGGGGGCAGCCCGATGAGCCGCCGCCGCGCCCTGGTCCAGTACGTGGGAGCCCGGCTGGCCCTGGCCCCGGTGATGCTGTGGCTGATCGCCACCCTGGTGTTCCTGCTGCTGCGGCTGGCCCCCGGCGATCCGATCGACGCCCTGCTGGGCACCCGCGCCCCGGAGGCGGCCCGGGCCGCTCTGCGCAGCCGCCTCGGCCTCGACCAGCCGCTGCTGCACCAGTACGGCCACTTTCTGGGCGATCTGCTGCGCGGCGATCTGGGCGACTCCCTCACCAACCAGGAGCCCGTGAGCGGCGTGATCGGCCAGACCCTGCCGGCCAGCCTGGAGCTGGGCAGCGTGGCCCTGCTGCTGGCGGCCGTGGTGGGCCTGGCGGTGGGCTTTTCCGGGATCGCCCGGCCCGAAGGCAAGCTCGACCTGGCCGGCAGGCTCTACGGCATCGGCACCTATGCCCTGCCCCCCTTCTGGGCGGCCATGGTGGTGCAGCTGGTGTTTGCCGTGTGGCTGGGCTGGCTTCCGGTGGGCGGCCGCTTTCCCCCCACGCTGCTGCCGCCGGAGGGGAGCGGCTTCTATCTGCTCGACAGCCTGCGCAGCGGCCTGGCCAGCGGCCAGTGGCAGGCCCTGCAGGGCACCCTGCGGCACCTCACCCTGCCGGCCGGCACCCTGGCACTGCTGCTGAGCGGCATCTTCGCCAACGCCCTGCGCCTCAACCTGCGCCGCAGCCTCGGCAGCGACTATGTGGAGGCAGCCCGCAGCCGGGGCCTGGGAGAGGCGCGGGTGATCCTGCGCCATGCCCTGCCCAATGCCCTGTTACCGGTGCTCACGATCACGGGCATCACCGTGGCCTCCCTGATCGGCGGTGCCCTGCTGATCGAGGTCACCTATTCGTGGCCCGGGATCGCCTACCGGCTGCAGGAGGCGATCAGCCAGCGCGACTACCCCCTGGTGCAGGGCATCGTGGTGGTGGTGGCGGCCCTGGTGGTGCTGGTCACGGTCACCGTGGACGTGCTGGTCGCCCTGCTGGATCCCCGCATCCGCTTCTGAGCCCCTGAGCTCAGGGGCTGTGGATGGCACGGCGCCAGCGCTCGGCCTGGTCTGGATCGAGCACGTAGCCCGTGATGCCGTTGTGCACCCGCCGCTGGGGGGAGAGCAGGGAGGGGTGCTGGGTGCTTTCCAGGAACTCGATCGTGAGCGCCAGCAGCAGCTCCTGCACCCGCTCGGGCTGCTCCCCCACCAACTGGTCACCGAGGCGGAACAGCGGCTCGTTCTGCGCCGCCAGCCGCACCGGCGAGAAGTGGCTCCCCCCATCCACCACCACCAGGCGACTGCGGGGATCGCTGCTTCCGTTGAACAGGCCCAACTGCTCGGTCACGGGCGGGGTGACCAGATCGAGGCTGCCGCCCACCACCAGCACCGGCACGGCCAGATCGGCCAGGCCGCGGCTGGGCCACAGCAGACTGCCGAAGCCGTTGAAGGTGATCACCCCACGCAGGGGGATGGCGTCCGGCAGCGACGAACCACTCACCGGAAAGGAACTGCTGGCGCCATCGCCGGTGATGTCCGGGAGCTGGCACTGCAGGAGGCGCGAGAGGTTCGTCACCGGCAGGGAGGAGAGGGCCTGCTGACAGCGCTGCCGCAGCCCCTGCTCGGGCACCAGGCCCGCCGCCATCAGGGCCGCCAGGCCACCGAGGGAGTGGCCGATCAGCACCAGGCCGTCCTCCCCTGAGGGCTGGGGACCGAACGACGGCAGGCTGCCCTCGCGGCGTGCCGTCAGCACGGCCTGCAGATCCGCCAGCCGGTCGGGCAGCGACTCCGCTCCCGGTGGTGGGCCCTCCCCCCTCAGGGAAGCCTGCACCGCCTGCTCGTCGCTGCCGGGATGTTCGATCACCAGCACCGGCCAGCCCCGCTCCGCCAGGGCCGCCGCCAGCCAGCTGAGCTGCTCGGTGTTGCCGCCCAGCCCGGGCATCAGCAGCAGCCAGGGGCCCCGCTTGGCCCGGCGAGCCGGCCAGAGCTCCAGCGGCAGGGGCTCGGAGCGGTGGGCCACGGTGAGCTGAATCTGCTGGGGGGCCCCGAGCTGCTGGCGGCCGATCAGCAGGCTGCGGGAGCTGCGCCTGGGCAGCGGCAGCTGCCGCAGCCGCTGGATCGCCAGCTCCTGGCCCTGGAGCTGGCGACGCCAGTCAGCTGCCAGGTCCAGCAGGCCATCGATGCGCAGATTCAGCCTCTCTGGAGGCAGGGCCTGCAGCAGGTCGAGGGTGGTGATCGTGCTCTGGCGCTCCAGCAGCTGCTGCAGGGTCTCCAGCAGCAGCACGCCGGTGTTCTCGCCGGCGGCGGTGGTGATCAGGCCCCCCACCTCGCGCAGCATCGGCTCCCCGGTCCAGCTGCTCAGCAGCTGGAGGCCGAAACCACGGTCCCGCAGCAGAGGGGCCCGCAACAGCCTGATCAGCCCCTGTCTCGACTCGGCATCGAGCAGATTGAGCCAGAGACCGAGGCTGCCGCTCTGGCCATCCGGCTGCAGGGTCCAGGCCGCCAGCTCATCGAGATCGATCGGCAGCCTCAGCCCATCCAGTTCCACCACCACCTCCCCGGAGGCGCGCACCGGCTGGGGGGCGAGGGCAGGCACCAGGAGGGGGGGGAGCAGCAGCAGACTGGCCAGCAACCGCGGCAGGCAACGAGCAGGTGATGGCAGAGGCCGAGGGGGCAACGGAGGGGACGCCGCGGCGTCGGGGCTGGTGGTTCCAGTTTCCCGCGCCGCTGCGCGAAGTGGCCTGGGTGCGGCTGGTGGGATCGATCGGGGCCGGTGGCGTGCTCTATCTCACACCGATGGTGTTTCACCAGCAGGCCTTCAGCGCCGCCAGCGTCACCCAGGGGGTCGCCCTGGCAGCCCTGGCGGGCACGGGGGGGCGTTTTCTGAGCGGCTGGCTGCTGGATCGCGGCCTCAACTGCTCAGTCCCCGTGCTGCTGGCGGCCCTCACCGCCCTGCTGGCCGATGTGCGCCTGCTGGGAGCCCTCGACCTGCCGGCCTACCTGCAGGGCCAGCTGCTGATGGGCGTGTCCATGGGCCTGTACTGGCCGGCGATTGAGCTGGCCGTTCCCCTGAGCTGCCAGCAGGGGGCTCACACCATCCCCTCGGCCCGTGGCTATGCCCTGGTGCGGAGCGCCGACGCCGCCGGCATCGCCACCGGGGCACTGCTGGGGGCTGGACTGGCCGCAGCCGGCCAGTTGCGCTGGATCTATGGGGTGGACATGGTCTGCCTGGCGGCCATGGCGCTGCTGCTGGTGCTGCGACCGCTGCCCAACCCGAAGCGGCGCGCCGTGGGCAGTGGCCTGGAACTCGGCAGCGGCTGGTGGCGGCCACTGCTGCCGGTGCTGGCCGTGGCCCTGCTGGCCACCGCCCTGCCCGCCCTGATGCAGAGCGCCCTGCCCCTGGACCTGGTGCGGGGCGGCCTGGAGCGCCAGGCGCTGCCCGAGAGCGTGGGGGCCCTGTTGATCGGCCTGAAGCTGGGTCTGCTGCTGCTGATCCAGTGGCCGGTGGGTCAGGCCCTGGCCCGGCGCCCCGTGCGGGTGGGGCTGGGGCTGAGCCTGGCGGCCTTTGCCCTGGGCACGGCCCTGCTGGGGGCCTCAGCCCTCAGCGGGGCCGGCCTGGTGTTGGTGCTGCTGGCCCAGATCCCGCTGGCCTTCGGCGAGGCCGCCTTTCTGCCGGTGGCCAGCGAGGCCGTGGTGGAGATCACCCCGCCCCAGCACAGGGGCCTGGCCATGGCCCTGTTCTCCCAGTGCTTTGCCCTCAGCGCCCTCACCGCTCCGCTGCTGGCGGGTCTGGCCCTGGATCGCCAGGGTCACGGCGTGGGGGTGTGGTTCACGGCGGCAGCCCTGTGTCTGGGGGGCCAGCTACTGGTGCAGAGGATCAGGCCGAGGTCTCTGGTGGCTGCCTGAGGGCCCAGGCCTCATGGGGCAGCGGTTCGGTGCCGTACTCCCAGTCGTCGTAGTCGGGATCGTTGCGGATCTTGCGGTGCAGCTCCTTCTGGGCGTCGAAGTTATGGGGGTGGTCGGCGGGGAGATCTGGAGTAGGGCCGGCAGGTTGGGCCTTCTCGGGGGCCGCCTCGCCCGGACCTGATGTCTGGCTCATGGTGTCCTCCGTTGGGGGTCTTGATTCTGACCGATGCCAGGCCCTAGGCCCCCCGCCATGGAGGCTGCCTGGGGGTGTGCATCAGCTCAGACATTGAACAGGAACTCCATCACGTCGCCCTCGACCACCACATAGTCCTTGCCCTCACTGCGCAGCCAGCCCCGGGTGCGGGCCTCCGCCAGGGAGCCGGCCTCCAGCAGCTGGCCGCAGCCGATGGTCTGGGCGCGGATGAACCCCCGCTCGAAATCGGTGTGAATCACTCCGGCCGCCTGGGGGGCGGTCATGCCGGCGGTGATCGTCCAGGCGCGGGTCTCCTTCTCGCCGCTGGTGAAGTAGGTGCGCAGGCCGAGCAGCGAGTAAGTGGCGCGGATCAGGCTCTGCAGGCCCCCCTCGCTCACCCCGAGGCCCTCGAGGAATTCGGCGCGATCCTCCAGGGGCAGCTCGATCAGCTCGGCTTCCACCTGGGCGGAGATGCGCACGGTTTCGGCGCGCTCCCGGGCGGCCAGGGCCACCACGGCCTCCCCATGGACATTGCCGCCGGCGAGATCGTTCTCGCTCACATTGGTGGCGTAGATGATCGGCTTGGCACTGAGCAGACCGAGCGGTTTGACCAGGGCCAGCTCCTCAGCGCTCAGGTCGAGGTTGCGGGCGGCCCCTCCGGCCTCCAGCTCCGCCTGGATGCGCGCCAGCACGGCATCTTCCTGTTGGGCCTCCTTGCTGGTGCGCACCTGCTTCCTGAGCCGTTCCCGGCGCTTCTCCACCTGGCTGAGATCCGCCAGCCCCAGCTCGAGATTGATCACCTCCGCATCCCGCTCCGGCCCCACCGAGCCCGACACGTGAATCACGTCGTCGTCCTCGAAGCAGCGCACCACGTGCACGATGGCGTCCACCTCGCGGATGTTGGCCAGGAACTTGTTGCCGAGCCCCTCCCCCTGGCTGGCCCCCGCCACCAGGCCGGCGATGTCCACGAACTCCACCCGCGTGGGCACGATCTCCTTGCTGCGGCTCAGCTGGGCCAGCTGATCGAGGCGTGGGTCAGGCACTGACACCACGCCGCTGTTGGGCTCGATCGTGCAGAACGGATAGTTGGCCGCCTCCGCCTGGGCGTTGGCCACCAGGGCGTTGAACAGGGTGGACTTGCCCACGTTGGGCAGCCCGACGATTCCGGCTTTGAGCATGGGGGAAATCTACGGGCCGCAGCCCGGCCCCCTCGGCCGCGAGACTGGGGGCAGATGCTGGCCAGGCCGATTCCGATCCTTACCCCCCGCCGGCCCAGGACTCCGGCCGACTCCAATCCCTCCACCGACGCTCCAGAACCAGCTCAGAACGGCGATTCAGGCGCCCCTGCCCCGGCATCCAGATGGTGGCAACGGCGGCGCCTCTGGGCTGTGGCCGGCGTGGCCATCGTGCTCGTGCTGGCGGCGGGGGTGGTATGGCAGCGCCAGCGCAACGCGGCGTCGGCCAACCTTGAGCCCTACACCGTGCTGGCCCAGTCCGGTGACCTGCCCGGCGTGGTGAGCGCCTCCGGGGAGCTGGAGGCCGTCAAGCGGGTGAACGTGAGTCCCAAGCGCCAGGGCGTGCTCCAGGAACTGTTCGTGGAGGAGGGCGACCAGGTGCAGGCCGGCCAGGCCCTGGCCCGCATGGACAGCGGCGATCTCGCCGACCGCCTCAATGAGCTCAGGGCCCAGTTGCAGTCGGCCCAGGCCCAGCTGATGCGCAGCCGCAGCGAACTGGAGCGCAACGAAAAGCTGTTCGAGGAAAACGCCATCAGCCTCAGCGACTACAACACCGTGCGCAGCACCTTCCTGGTGGATGAGGCTGCCGCTGAAGCCGCCCGTCAGCGCCTGGCGGCCCGCAAGGTGGAGCAGGCCGACCTGATCGTGCGCGCCCCGTTCGCCGGCGTGATCACCCAGCGCTTCGCCGATCCAGGCTCCTTCGTGACCCCCACCACCGCCGCCTCGGCCACAGCAGGCGCCACCAGCTCCTCGATCGTGGAGCTGGCCCAGGGCCTCGAGGTGGTGGCCAAGGTGCCCGAGAGCGACATCGGCCGCATCCGGCTCGCCCAGCAGGCCAGCGTGCGGGTGGATGCCTTCCCGGACCGCCGCTTCGAGGTGGTGGTGAAGCGGATCACCCCCCGGGCGGTGAAGCTGAACAACGTGACCTCCTTCGACGTGGTGCTGCGCTTCCTCGAGCCCCAGCCCGATCTGCGCATCGGCATGACCGCCGACGTGGACTTCAGGACCGGCCAGGTGCAGGCCGAGACCCTCGTGCCCACCGTGGCGATCGTGACCGAGGACGGCCGGCCCGGCGTGCTGCTGGTGGACAAGGATCGACAGCCGCTGTTCCAGCCGGTGGAACTGGGCATCAGCGGCGGCAAGGACACCCAGATTCTCTCCGGCCTGGAAGCCGGCACCAGGGTGTTCATCGACCTGCCCCCCTGGTCGAACAAGCAGCGCTGAGGGCGCGGCCCGCGTGGGCTCAGGCGTCCTGGCCGGTCAGGAATTGCCGCGCCGCCGCCACGATCCGGCCGCTGGCCTGCCCGTCGCCGAAGGGGTTGTGGGCCCGGGCCATCGCCTCATAGGCCGCCGCATCGCTCAGCAGGGCTGAGGCCTCTGCCAGGATGTCGCTGCTGGCGGTACCGATCAGCTTGGCGGTGCCGGCCTGGATCGCCTCGGGCCGTTCGGTGGTGCGGCGCAGCACCAGCACCGGCTTGCCCAGGGCGGGCGCCTCCTCCTGCAGCCCGCCGGAATCGCTGAGCACCAGAGTGCAGCCCCGCATCGCCGCCACCAGCTCGTCGTAGTCGAGCGGTTCGGTGAGGAAGGCCCGCGGGTGAGTACCCAGCAGCTCCTGCAGCGGCTCCCGCACCGTGGGGTTGCGGTGCAGGGGCAGCAGCAGGGCCGTGTCGGGGAAGCGTTCCAGCAGCGCCAGGAATCCCTGGCCGATCTCGCGCAGGCGTTCACCCCAGTTTTCGCGCCGGTGCACCGTGGCCAGGATCACCCGCTGCCCTTGCCAGTCGAGGCCGTCGAGCCCATAGGCCGGGGCCCGCTCGGCCATCTGCAGCAGGGCATCGATCACGGTGTTGCCCGTGGTGAAGATGCGGCCCACCACCCCCGAGGCCCGGCAGTTGGCGGCCGCTTGCTCGGTGGGGGCGAAGTGGAGCTGGGCCAGCTGGGAAATCAGCCGCCGGTTGGCCTCCTCCGGGAAGGGATCAAGGATGTTGTCGGTGCGCAGGCCGGCCTCCACGTGCCCCACGGGGATCTGGCCGTAAAAAGCGGCCAGGGCCGAGGCGAAGGCGGTGGTGGTGTCGCCCTGAACCAGCACCAGATCGGGAGGGTGCTCGGCGAACTCCCGTTGGAGACCCTCGAGGGCGGCGCAGGTGATGTGGGTGAGGGTCTGCTGCGGTGCCATCAGGGCCAGGTCGCAGTCGGCCGTGAGGGCGAACAGCTCCATCACCTGACTCACCATTTCGCGGTGCTGGCCGGTGAGCACCACCCGGGTGCGGAAGTCGTGGGCCTGCTGGAACGCCAGGATCACCGGGGCCAGCTTGATCGCCTCTGGCCTGGTGCCCAGCACGATGCTCACGAGGGGCTTGGTCAAGGCGGGTCTGCGGACGGCGGGATCCTAGGAAGGGGCCCTCCAGCGGCCAGTCAAACCGCCCTGCGGGCCTCGATGCACGAAGACCCCGACGTGACCTGATCGGCGAGATCCGCGACCGCGAGACCCTCTCCACCGCCATCGAGGCCTCCCACACGGGCCAGTTGGTGTTCGGCAGTCGCAAGCGCTGCTGGCTGTGGTATCCCAGAGCCTGATCAAGACCAGGGAGGGGCAACACACCGCCTACCTGGACATCCTGCTGAACACTGATGCCTGCAGGGATGACATCCAGCGCGGCGAACTCGATGCGATTGAGGAGATCATGAGGCGTAGCCGCTTCGGCGGCATGCAGACCATCAACCAGTCGCTGCTGGATCTGGTGAACGCCGGCAGGGTGGAGGAGGGGCCTTCAGGGGTAGAACCTGACTCCGGCTCAGCCCATGGCCAGCCTGGCCAGCAGCAGCACCGTCAGCCCCACAGACAGGCCGAGCATGGCCAGACGTCCGTTCCAGATTTCGGCCTGGGGGGTAAAGCCACGCCGCCAGGCGTTCAGCTCGGTGGGGCTCACCGGCTCATGGTCGGGCTCGCTCGGCTTCAGCGCATGGCCGTCCTGAACGGCGGCCTCGACTTCCGTGCCCACCACGGCCCCTGGCTCGCTGTCCATTTCAGCGTCTGCGGGGGGCATTGGAAATCCACCGGTTGCTGTTCAGAATAGGGCTGTTGTGTTGACGCCCTGTCTCGCAGCCTCCAGGCTCCACTCTGCTCAGAAACAGGCCGCAGCTTCATAGAGCCTGTCCGCCTGCTCGAGGGGCCAACGGGCCGACACACCGAGGTTGGCGCAGCTGGTCTGGCCCAGGTCCAGGCGCTGACAGGCCGCCACCCCGATCATGGCGGCGTTGTCGGTGCAGAACGGCAGGGGAGCCACCCGCCACTGGAGGCCATCGCGGCTGGCCCGCTCCTGCAGCAGGGCCCGCAGCCGCCGGTTGGCGGCCACGCCGCCCACCAGCACCAGGGTGCCGAGGCCCAGGTCGCGGGCACAGCGGCAACTGCGCTCCACCAGCACCTCCGCCACCACCTGCTCGAAGCTGGCGGCCAGGTCGGCCAGCGGCAGCGGCTCTCCGCTCTGCTGCAGCGACCGCACCAGCCGCAACATCGCCGTCTTGAGCCCGCTGAAGCTGAAGTCGTAGGGGTGGTAGCCGCCCTCAGGCCTCGACACCCTGCCCTTGGGCAGAGCGAAGCGATGGGGATCCCCCGCGCCCGAGACGGCCTGAATGGCAGGTCCACCGGGATAGCCCAGCTCCAGCAGGCGGGCCACCTTGTCGAAGGCCTCGCCGGCCGCGTCGTCGTGGCTGCGCCCCAGCCGCCGGTAGAGCCCTGGGCCGCTCACCTGGATCAGCTCCGTGTGCCCGCCGCTGACCAGCAGCACCAGGTAGGGACCTGGCGGCAGCGGATCGCCGAGCTGCACCGAGCAGAGATGACCCTCCAGGTGATGGATGCCCAGGAAGGGCCGGCCATGGAGCCGGGCCAGGGTACGACCGGTGAGCGAGGCCACCAGCAGGGCCCCCAGCAGCCCAGGTGTGGCGGTGGCGGCGATGGCATCCATGGCGGCGGGGCCAAGGCCGGCCTGGCGGCAGACCCGATCGATCAGGGCGGGGAGGGCCTCCACATGGCGCCGCGAGGCAATTTCGGGCACCACGCCGCCCCAGCGGGCATGCTCCTCCACCTGGGAGGCCACGGCGCTGGCCAGCACCGTGCGATCGCGCACAATCGCAGCCGCTGACTCGTCACAACTTGTTTCGAGGGCCAGAACCGTTGGCATGGCGCCCGGGGAGCTCCCCTACTGTCCGCGAGTGACATCCTGCCCTGCGGCCCCACGCCGATGCAGGGCTCCGCAGGGCACTCTTCCCGGCTTCTACCCAGGCTTTCCATGCGACGTCTTCTCCCCCGCCTGTGTGCGGTTCTGCTCTCGGCCTTTCTGCTCATCGGCCTTGCCCCCGTGGCTTCGGCCGCGGAATCGGTGGCCGGCCTGACCCCCTGTGCCGAGAGCCCCCGCTTCCAGCAGCGGGCCTCGGCTGCCAGCACCGACCAGGCCAAGTCCCGGTTCAACGTGTACAGCCAGGCCCTCTGCGGCGATGACGGCCTGCCCCGCCTGATCGTGGATGGCCGCTTCAGCCACGCCGGTGATTTCCTCATCCCAGGCCTGCTCTTCCTCTACATCGCCGGCACGATCGGCTGGGCCGGCCGCTCCTATCTGATCGCGATCCGCGGCAGCAAGGACGCCACCATGCGTGAGATCCAGATCGACATGCCACTGGCGTTCAAATCCACCCTCGCCGCCGCTGTCTGGCCTCTCGCTGCCTTCAGTGAGTTCGCCGGCGGGAAGATGATTGAAGCCGATTCCAAAGTGACCGTTTCCCCCCGCTGATTCCTGGAACCATGAAAAAATTCCTCACCACCGCCCCTGTCGTGGCCGCGATCTGGTTTACCTTCACGGCCGGCCTCACCATTGAGATCTTTCGCGCCTTCCCCGACCTGATCCTTCATCCGCTCTGAAAGCGAACCTTCAGCCCCTCATGGTCTGACCTTCAGATCCTTTAACGGCCCTCCGGGGCCGTTTTTTCATGACGGCGCTCGTTGGGTGCCGGGCCGTTGGCGTGTTGTCCCCTGGGGTGCAAGCACCACCGCCGCATCAGCCGGGGCCAGGCCAAGGGCCGCCTCCAGCTCAGCCACGGCCGCTTCAAGGTCGCCGTTGACCAGCACCCCATCGAACTCCTCCTCAGCGGCCAGTTCCACCGTGGCCCGCTGCAGCCGGCGGCGGATCGCCTCCTCGCTGTCGGTGCCCCGCCCACGGATGCGGCGCTCCAGCTCCTCCAGGGAGGGGGGCTTGATGAACAACTGATAGCCAGCCTGGAAGGTCTGCCGCACCTGGCGGGCCCCCTCCAGTTCAATCTCCAGGAGCACGGAGCAGCCTGCCTCCAGATGCTCCTCCACCGGCCGCCGCGGCGTTCCGTAGCGGTTGCCGGCAAACTCGGCCCACTCCAGAAATCCCCCCTCCTGCACCAGCTGCTCGAAGCGCTCGCGGCTGAGGAAGAAGTAGCTGCTGCCCTCCTGTTCGCCGGGCCTGGGGGGCCGGGTGGTGGCCGACACCGACAGCCAGAGTTCGGGATGGCGCCGCAACAGCTCGGCCACCAGCGTGCCCTTGCCCACCCCGCTCGGACCGGTGATCACGGTGAGTCGGGCCATGGAACGCGCGCAGGCAGGGCTGCAGAGTAGAAGCCACACGCGGAAGGGCTGGAGCGCAGCCATGGCGAGCCTCCAGGCCCAGGACGTGACCAGCCTCAAGGCGGTGCTGGCCGAATGGCGGCGCCTGCTGCTGCCCAGCCGCCTGGAAAAAGCCCAGCAGGCCGGCCCGGGCACCATCCAGCTGGGGCTGCGCCACCTGCAGGGGATGCAGTGGCTGGAGCTGAGCTGGCAGGCCGAGGCGGCCCGGGTGCACGCCATCGCCCCCCCGCCGCGCCAGGGTGAGGGCAGCACCCTGGCCCAGCAGCTGCAGCACGGGCTCGGTGGACTGGCCCTGGTGAGCCTTCAGCAGGTCGGCTGGGAGCGGGTGCTGGAGCTGGGCTTCGCCCGCCGCCCCGGTGAGGCTCCGCAGCGCTGGCTGGTGGCTGAGCTGATGGGCCGGCACAGCAACCTGCTGCTGCTGGAGCCCGATGGCGACGGCCGCCAGGTGGTGGCTCTGGGGCGCCAGGTGAAGACAGCCCAGTCGCGGCTGCGGCCGATCGGCACCGGTGATCCCTACCAGCCACCCCCGCCCCTGGACGGGGCCCCGCCCAGCCGCGCCGAGAGCTTCGAGCGCTGGCGCCAGCGCGTGGCCCTGCTGCCCCTGCCGCTGGAGCAGGCCCTGCGCAGCGCCTACCAGGGCATCAGCCCGGCCCTGGCCCGCCAGCTCGCCCCGCCGCAGTGGCTGCAGCAACCTGTGACCGAGCTGCAGAGTCACCAGTGGGAGCTGCTCTGGCAGCGCTGGCAGCTCTGGCTGGCGGCGGTGGAGGCCGAGCGCTTCTGCTGGCAGGGCGACGCCGAGGGCTACCGCTGCTGGAGCGCCGAGCCCCATGCGCAGCCACCAGCCAGCGCCGCGATGCCGATCAACCGCGGCCTGGCTGCGTTCTATGGCCGCGCCCTGGCCCAGCAGAGCCTGAGCCAGCAGCGCCGGCAGCTGCAGCAGCAGCTGGAGCGGCTGCTGCGGCGCGAGCAGCAGCAGGCCGGCAGCCAGCAGGCCCTGCTCGATGCCGTACCGGAGAGCGACGCCCTGCAGCTGCAGGCCGATGCCCTGCTGAGCCAGTTCCAGCCCAGCCGCAGCTGCATCGACACCGCCCAGAAGCTCTACCGCCAGGCCCGCAGGCGACGCCGCTCCGTGGCGGCCATTCAGGAGCGGCTGGCCTGGCACGGGCAGCGCCTGGCCTGGCTGGAGGCCAGCCTCACCTACCTCGACCAGGCAGAGGATCTCGAGGCGCTCCAGGGCCTGGGCCGGGATCTGGAGGAACACCTCCACCCCGGCGGCAGGCCAGCCCGGCAGTCCCGGCGGGGCAGCGGCCAGGGTCGGGAGGGCCAGCCCCTCGAGCTGATCAGCCCGGGGGGGCTCACGCTCCAGGTGGGCCGCAACCACCGCCAGAACGAGTGGATCGCCTTTCGCCAGGCCCGGCGCGGCGACCTCTGGTTCCATGCCCAGGAGCTACCGGGCAGCCACGTGGTGCTGCGCAGTTCGGCGGCAGCGGCAGGGGAGGACGATCTGCAGGCTGCGGCCGATCTGGCAGCCCACTTCAGCCGCGGGCGGGGCAACCGCCGCGTGCCTGTGCTGATGGTGCCCACGGCAGAGCTGCAGCGGATTCCGGGCGCCGCCCCCGGCACGGTGCGGCATCGCGGCGGCAGCCTGCTCTGGGGGGAACCGGAGCGGGCTCTTAGCCTGCTGGCAGCACGGCAACCATGACGGACACCTCCCCCCAGGATCCCGGCCGTGCCGGGCCACCGCCGCCGATCCGGATCGAGGTCGGTCGGGGTGAGCGGGAACCCCGTCCCGCCACCCCCGGCGGCGCCCTTGCTGGCGAGGAGTTCCCAGGCGAAGTGGAGATGAGCCTGGTGGACCACATCGAGGAGCTGCGGCGCCGGGTGCTGCGGGCCCTGCTGGCCCTGCTGGCGGGGGCGGCCCTGTGTCTGGTGTTCGTCAAACCGCTGGTGCGGCTCCTGGAGATGCCGGCCGAGGGCATCCGCTTCCTGCAGCTGGCGCCGGGCGAGTTTCTGTTCGTGTCTCTGAAGGTGGCGGCTACGCCGGGCTCACCCTGGCCCTCCCCTACGTGTCTACGAGGGTCTGGCCTTCGTGCTGCCGGGTCTGAACCGGCGGGAACGGCGGCTGGTGGCGCCGGCGGTGGCGGGCTCGGCGGTGCTGTTCGCCGCCGGGCTGGCCTTTGCCTGGTGGGCTCTGGTGCCGGCCGCCCTGCGCTTTCTGGTGAGCTATGGCGCCGATGTGGTGGAGCCGAGCTGGTCGATCGAGCGCTACCTCGACTTCGTGCTGCTGCTGATGGTGGCCACCGGCCTGGCCTTCCAGCTGCCGGTGCTGCAGCTGCTGCTGGGCGCCCTTGGGCTGGTGCGCTCCGGCGCCATGCTCTCGGGCTGGCGCTGGGTGGTGCTGCTGGCGGCCCTGGCTGGAGCGGTGCTCACCCCCTCCACCGATCCGGTCACGATGCTGCTGCTCACCGGCGCCATCAGCGCCCTGTATCTGGTGGGCGTGGGCCTGGTGGCCTTCAGCGAGCGGCTTCGGGCCTGGCCGGCCGGGGCCCAGCCCCTTGGCTCGGAGGAGGCCTGAGCTCAGAGAAAGAACTCACTGGCCCGCTCTGGCGGCAACTCCAGGGCCAGGCCCAGGGCCCGACCCAGTCTGGGCTTATCGGAGGTGGTCTCCAGCCAGGCCCTCACCTGGCCCGCCACGCCCAGCCCATTCAGCAGCCCCGTGAGCTCCTCCAGCTTGGCCGCGTAGGCCTCGGCGGAGAGCGGGAACGACTGCTGTTCCAGATAGGCCCACATCACCTGGAGATAGAGGCGGCCGCGGCGCTGCACCAGCTGCAGGTCGTAGCTGGCCTGCCAGCGCCGGCGCAGCAGGCCGAGCAGCTCCTCGGCGCTGAGGGGAGACGAAGGATCCACAACCACAGACGCTCAGGCCCCTATGCCAGTACCAGGGAATCCGGGCCGAGCCAGAAATCCGCAACGGGTTGTTGCAGAGCCCCCGCCAGGGCCCATGGGCAGCCCGGCTCAGGTGGAGTCAGGTCTTAGGGTGGCCGCCACGTTGCTGTGGCTTCCAGGCCGCCCTGTATGACCCAGATGCCAGCGAGTGCTTCGAGCGGTGATGTGCCCGGCATGGGCCGTCGGCAGTTCATGAACCTGCTGACCTTCGGCTCCCTCACGGGCGTGGCCCTCGGAGCGCTCTACCCGGTGGTCAACTACTTCATTCCGCCCAAGGCCGCCGGCGGTGGTGGGGGCACCTCCGCCAAGGACGAGCTCGGCAATCCCGTCACCGGCAGCGGCTGGCTCAGCTCCCACAAGGAAGGGGACCGCAGCCTGGTGCAGGGTCTCAAGGGCGATCCCACCTACCTGATCGTGGAGGGCGACGACGCCATCGGCAGCTATGGCATCAATGCCATCTGCACCCACCTGGCTGCGTGGTGCCCTGGAACGGCGGCCAGAACAAGTTCATCTGCCCCTGCCACGGCTCCCAGTACGACGCCACCGGCATGGTGGTGCGAGGACCGGCTCCCCTCTCCCTGGCCCTGGCCCATGTGTCCGTCGAAGACGACAACGTGTTCCTCAGCCAGTGGACCGAAACCGACTTCCGAAACGGCGACAAGCCCTGGTGGGCCTGATCCGCTTTCCCCGTTCGCCCCTGTCGCCCCACCCCTGATGCGCCGCTCCCTCTCCCTGCTGCTCGGTTGCCTTCTCAGCGTCACCGTGCTGCTCGGTGCCGCTTCCCCCAGCTGGGCCTACCCCTTCTGGGCTCAACAGAACTACGACAGCCCCCGTGAAGCCACGGGCAAGCTGGTCTGCGCCAACTGCCACCTGGCCAAGAAGGCCACCCGCATCGAACTTCCCCAGGCCGTCTTCCCGGACACGGTGTTCAAGGCCGTGGTGGAGATTCCCTACGACACCTCGGTGCAACAGCTCTCCGGCGATGGCAGCGGCACCGGCCTCAATGTGGGCGCCGTGGTGATGCTGCCCGATGGTTTCACCCTGGCCCCCCAGGATCGCCTCAGTGAGGAGCTCAAGGAGGAAACGGCGGGCATCTACTACACCCAGTACTCCGACGACCAGCCCAACATCCTGCTCGTGGGTCCTCTGCCTGGCGACCAGCACCAGGAGATCGTCTTCCCCCTGCTCTCCCCCGATCCGGCCCAGGACAGCAGCATCCACTTCGGCAAATACCAGCTGCACGTGGGTGGCAACCGTGGCCGCGGCCAGGTGTATCCCACCGGTGAGAAGTCGAACAACACGATCTTCAACGCCACGGCCGCCGGTACCGTCTCCGCTGTGACTCCCGCCGATGGCGGCGCCACCGTGGTGGAGATCACCACGGCAGACGGCTCCGTGATCAGCGAAACCATCCCGGCCGGTCCGACCGTGACCGCCGCCGTCGGTGAGACCGTGGCGGCCGGCGCACCGCTCACCAACGACCCCAACGTGGGGGGCTTCGGCCAGATCGACACCGAGGTGGTGCTGCAGGATCCCGTGCGGATCTACGGCCTGCTGGCGTTCTTCGCGGCCATTGCCGTGGCCCAGATCTTCCTGGTGCTGAAGAAGCGCCAGGTGGAGCGAGTGCAGGCCGCCGAAGGCATTGTCTGAGCTGGTCGGCCCCGAGCTCTCTCTCAGGCCCTTGAACGTGCTTCTTGTGTTCACCTCCCCGGGGCCCCTGGTGTTCCAGCTGGGCCCCCTTTCCGTGCGCTGGTACGGCCTGCTGATCGCCCTGGCGGTGCTGGCGGGCCTCACCCTGGCCACCCGGCTGGGCCGGCTGCGCGGCATTGAGCCCACCCTGATCGCCGACCTGCTGCCCCTGCTGGTGCTGGGAGCCGTGATCGGCGCCAGGATCTATTACGTGCTGCTCGAATGGCGCCAGTACGAGGACAACTGGGTTGAGGCCCTGGCGATCTGGCGGGGCGGCATCGCCATCCACGGCGCCCTGATCGGCGGCGGCCTCACCACCGTGCTCTATTGCCGCTGGCGTCGCCAGCCCTTCTGGCCCCTGCTCGACGTGCTGATGCCGGCCGTGGCCCTGGGCCAGGCGATCGGTCGCTGGGGCAACTTCTTCAATTCCGAGGCCTTCGGCCTGCCCACCGACCTGCCCTGGAAGCTGCAGATCCCCCTCGCCAACCGGCCCACGGAATTCCTGGATCAGGTGGATTTCCATCCCACCTTCCTCTACGAATCGCTCTGGAACGTGGGCGTGTGTGTGCTGCTGCTGGTGCTGTTCCGCCAGGGCCAGAAGGGCCGCATCTCCCTGCCGGCCGCAGCCTCAGCTGCATCTACCTGATGGCCTACAGCGCCGGCAGGGTGTGGATCGAGGGCCTGCGCATCGACCCGCTCTGTCTGTTCTCCCAACCGCCCTTCTGCGAGGGCGGTCTGCGCATGGCCCAGGTGGTGAGCCTGCTGCTGATCGTGCTGGGTGGCCTGGGCCTCTGGTGGCTCTACGGCCGCCAGCGCCGCCTGCCTGACCCCAGCGGGTGGTGCAGTGACGCCACGCGTCTCGATCGTGGGGGCCGGCCCCGGCGCCGTGGACCTGCTCACCCTCAGGGCGTTACGGGCCATCGAGCAGGCCGAGGTGCTGGTGTGGACCGACTCGCTGGTGAGCCCCGAGATCGCGGCCCTGGCCCCCGAAGGCTGCGAACGCATCCGCACCAGCACCCTCACCCTGGAGCAGGTGATGGCGCTGGTGCAGGAGCGGGCCGCAGCAGGCAAGCAGGTGGTGCGCCTGCACGATGGCGATCCCTGCCTCTATGGCGCCCTGCACGAGCAGATCTGCCGCCTGGCCGATGCTGAGCTGGCCGTGGAGGTGGTGCCCGGCCTCAGCGCCTATCAGGCCACAGCCGCAGCCCTGCAGCAGGAGCTCACCATTCCCGGCCTGGTACAGACGATCGTGCTCGGGCGCGCCGGCGGGCGCACCGGCGTTCCCGAGAAGGAATCCCTGGGCCGGCTGGCGGCCCTCGGGGCCTCCCTCTGCCTCTACCTCAGTGCCCGCCACGTTCAGGAGGTGCAGCAGGAGCTGCTGCAGCACTACCCCCCGGACACCCCCGTGGCGATCGGCTACAGGGTGAGCTGGCCGGACCAGTGGCTGCAGGTGGTGCCGCTCACGGCCATGGCCCAGGCCAGTGAGGAGCGGGGCCTGATCCGCACCACGCTCTACGTGGTGAGTCCGGCCCTGGCTGCCAGTGCCGAGGCCCGCTCCAAGCTGTACTCAGCCAGCCACCACCACCTCTTCCGCGGCGGAGCCTGAGGCTGCGGCGGGGCCTGAAGCCTCGGCCGTGCCGTGCAGCTCCCGCTCCAGCCTGGCCCGATCGAAGCCGCAGCCCAGCCGCGCCACGATCTGCTCCAGGTCGCGGGCGGCATTGCCCAGGCAGCAGCTGCCGCCGGGGGAGGGCGTCACGTTGAACACCAGCCCGGGGCGGGCGGGGATGCTGGCCTCCCCGAGCAGCAGGCGGCGCTGGCGCTTGTCGATCAGCTGGGGACGCACCCCGCCGTAGCCCTCGGCAAAGCGCAGGTCCTCGAGCTGCATGCCCGGCACGATCTTGCGGGCATCGGCCAGGAACAGGCGCCGCCGCAGCCAGGGCACCTCGAACAACAGATTCCTGAGGATGTAGCGGCGGATGTCGCCCACCCGCAGCAGCTGCCAGGCCACCGCCAGCACGGCCCAGTCCAGGCGCAGCACCTTGAGGAACTCCCAGAAGGAGGCCAGGCGGTAGCGCTCCAGCAGCGGCAGCGGCAGGGCCGTGGGGCCGAAACGGGTCTTGCCCGGAGCCCGCACATCCGGATCGCCGTGGATGGCCGCGAAGGGAAGTTTGTCGTTCTGAACGGTGTAGACCTTGCCGTTGAGCAGATCTGGGGTGAAGTAAAAGCTGCCGGCCACCGGCAGGCAGGAGTACTCCAGGCCGTAGCCCATCTGCTGAGCCATCAGCAGGCTGTGGGCCCCGGCGTTCACCACCACATGGCGGGCCCACAGCTGCCGTTCCGCCTGGTCTGCCGCCGCAGAGCAGCCCGGGGTGGGGGTGAGCAGCACCCGGAAGCCCTCCCCCTCGGGCGTGATCGCCGCCACGGTGGTACCCAGTTGGAGCTCCAGCTGGCGTTCGCTGCCCGCTACCGCAGCGCGAGCTTCGGCCACGAAGGAGGCCGAGAGGGCCTCGTAGTCGACAGCGGTGTAGCTGCCGCGAATGCCGATCGCCGCCAGCTCTTCAGGGCGCGGCTGGCCGTTCAGCAGGGCGACCCGGGGCTCCCAGGCCGCGATCGCTTCGGCATCCAGCAGCTCCATGGCCGGGAAATGGGGCGAGAAGCGCTGGAAGCGCTCCCGCAACAGGGCGCACTCCTCGCTCCCCACCCCGAGCACCATCTTGGGTGTGCGGAACACGCAGCGCTCCCGGCTGGCTGGATCGAGCAGCTCGGCGTAGCGCACGATCATCTCGGCGGTGCGCTTCACCTTCAGGGCCTTCTCCAGCGTGTAGTTGGTCTCGATGTCGCCGCAGTGGATCGTCTGGCTGTTGTTGGTGGCGCGGGAGTTGACGCTGGCCAGGGCGTCGTAGCGCTCCACCAGGGCCACCCGGCCCAGGTCGGTGTAGCGGGCGAGCTCGAACAGCAGGGCCGTGCCGCACACTCCTCCGCCCACGATCAGCACGTCCACGCTGGCGTCACTGGAGCGGGGAGCCTGCTCAGCTGCCGGGCCTGCGGCAGTGGGCGGGAACTGAGGGGCGCTGCTCACAGGCACATCGGAACGGCCCACCATTTTGGCTGATGCCAGCAGGCACAGGATTGGCCGATGCCGGCAGAGACAGGTTCCGGCGGTGTTTTAAGCTCCCAGGACGGCACCGGATCCGCAGGGTCAGGGCCGAATCAACGGGCGATTAGCACAGCGGTAGCGCACTTCCTTCACACGGAAGGGGTCACTGGTTCGAGTCCAGTATCGCCCATGTCAGCGAGCCCCCAAGCGGGGGCTTAGGACGGGAAGGCTCCGTGGGCTGCCGTCACCACCGGTGCATCACTGGGGCACCAGTGGTGACAGTTGGCAGCCATTCCCTGCAGAATCTCCACCATTCTGGTTCCGGGGTGAATCGGCGCCCCTGCCCGCCGCCCTACCTGGATCCCTCGCTGACATGAGCGCAGACCCCATGTCCGATCTGCAACGGCTGGCCTCATGCCTGCAGCAGGCCAGGCTGAGCCAGGGGCTGAGCCTCGAAGATCTGGCCGACCGCCTGCACATGGGCCGTGAGCAACTACAGAGCCTGGAGAATGCCGATTCCGACAGCCTGCCCGAACCGGTGTTCGTGATCGCCCAGGCCAGGCGGGTGGCCTCAACCCTCGGCGTGTCGATCGACCCTGAGATCCAGGCGCTGCGCGTCAGCCTTCAGGGCCGAAAACCCGCTCCGCAGCCGGCCGAAGCGTCCAGCACCCCAGCCCAACCGCAGGCGATGACTTCAGCCCCCAGCCGGTCCAGCCAGGCAGCCCGATGGCCCCTGCCCCTGGCCGCCGCAGGGCTGCTGGTCGCGCTCGGCGGCGTTGGGCTGGTCGGGTACCAGAGGCTGGTGGCGCCTGACGGCGGCAGCGGCAGCACCGCCCTGGCCCCAGCCGGCACGCCGCAACCAGCTGCCGCCTCGGCCCCAGAAAGCGCTGTCGGCGGCCCAGCACAGGCGCTGGAACCCTCAGGCGCCAGCGGTGCCGGCTCCGGCCAACTGCTGCTGCGGGCCGAGCAACCGAGCTGGCTGGAAGTGCGCAGCGCCGACGGAACCACCCTCTTCCGCGGCACTCTGGAGGGGGAGCAGTCCTTCCCGCTTGAGGCGGACCTGCAGGTGCTGGCCGGCCGGCCGGACCTGGTGGAAGTGGTGCCCCCAGGCCAGCCCAGACGCCTGCTGGGCACGATCGAGCAGGTGCGCTGGCAGCGCTTCAGGGCTCCCTCACCCTGAGTTCAAGCCCGCAGGCTTCCGCCACCACCTCACTGCAGGAGCGCAGGCTCCAGCGCTCCAGGCTCAGATCGATCGCCGGCTCTCGAGGCTCGGGAGCATGGGGCACCAGCTCCAGGTCGAGCACCCCAGCCGCGGCCGGATGCACGCGGATGGCAGCGATGCCCGCCGCGGGCCGGCGATCGAGGGCAGCGGCCAGCCTCAGCAACAGGGCCATGGAGAACACCATGCTGCGCTGATCGCGCTCCTCGATCAGCTGCCACGACTCATGGCGTTTCTTCGGCAGGCTGCGGCGGTGATAGCGGGCCATGGCCGCCACCATCAGGTGCTCCGCCTGGGAGAAGCCCAGCAGTTCGCCGTGGCGGATCAGATACCAGGTGTGCTTGTGATAGGCGGAGATGTTGATGCTCTTGCCGCAGGTGTGCAGCTGGGCCGCGGCCCAGAGCAGTTCACGCCCAGCGCCGCTGTCGTGATGGAGCAGGCCCTTGCCCTGGTCGTAGAGGCTGAGGGCGTGGCCCGCCACCCGATCGGCCCGCTCCCGGTCGATGCCATAGCTCTGGGCCAGGTGCAGCACGGTGCGCTCGCGGATCGTGCTCTGGAAGCTGAAGCGATCGCCCAGGATCTGGTTGCGCAGCATCCAGTCCACGATCAAGCCCTCCCGCAGGGCCCGGTCGCACACCACCAGCTCGGGAGCACCGACCATCTCCATGGCGGTCTGCAGGATCAGGGAGCCGGGCACGATGATCTCGGCGCGGCGCTCGTTGATGGCCGAGAGCTCACGGCGCTGCTCCGGGGTCATCGCCACCAGGGCCTCAACGAGCTCATCGATGCGCTGCTTGGGCAACCGGTAGCCCTGCAGCTTGAGAGGTGGCTTGGCTTCTGCCGCTGCCGCCAGGGAGGCCAGGGCCATCGCCGTGCCACTGGTGCCCACCAGCCGGGGCTGCTCGCCAGGCTGCAGGGCCCGCTTCAATTCGGACACGGCCGGGTCCAGCGCCCCCTGGATGTAGGCCTTCAGGAAGCGCTGCCGCTCCAGGGGAAGGGGCTCCTGCTGGCAGAACTCCCGCTGCAGCCGCACAGCGCCGATGCGGGTGCTGGTGAGCACCCGGGCGTCGCGGCCGTCACCGAGCACCAGTTCGGTGGAGCCACCGCCGATGTCGAGGATCATGTGGGGCTGCTCGCCGAAGCCCATCCCCGAGAGCACCCCCAGGTAGATCAGACGGGCCTCCTCCGGGCCGCTCACCAGATCCACCGACAGGCCCAGCTGGTCGTAGAGGGCCTGCACGAAGTCGCGGCCATTGGGCGCTTCGCGCACGGCGCTGGTGGCCGCCGTGACGATCTGCTCCACCTGGTGGCTCTCGGCCAGCTCCTTGTCGTGACGCAGGGTGCGGAAGGCCCGCTCGATCGAGGCAGGGCTGAGATCACCGGAGTCGGGGTCGCGCTCGCCCAGGCGGGTGGTGGCCTTTTCGGCCAGTAGCACCGAGAAGCTGCGCAGCTCCTCATCCACCTCGGCGATCAGCAGATGGATCGAGTTGGTGCCGATGTCGATGGCCGCGACCCGGCGTCGATCGGGGCGCTGGGAGGGAGGGCTCTGGGCCATCGAACCGGGGCAGCCAGGGCGCAGCCAGTTTGCCACTGACCCCGGGGCCCCTGGCCCCAGACGCCTAGCGTTCCTCTCTCAACACGGTTGCATCGTCAGGGGAGGCGCATGGCAGGCTCGGCGGTGGGCAAGGAGAGCAACGCGGCGGCAGGCCCCGCAGGGTTCGGCGCCGACCTGGGCGCCTGGCTGCAGCTGCTGCGCTGGGACAAGCCGAGCGGCCGCCTGATCCTGCTGATTCCGGCGGGCTGGAGCCTGTGGTTGCTGCCGACAACCCCGCCGCCGGCCTCGCTGCTGCTGGCCCTGGCGCTGGGAGGCCTGGCCGTGAGTGGGGCCGGCTGCATCGCCAACGACCTCTGGGATCGCCGCATCGATCCCCAGGTGGAACGCACCCGGCGGCGGCCGCTGGCCTGCGGCCGGGTGGGCGTGGGCACGGCCCTGGCGCTGCTCACGGTCTGCCTGGGCCTGGCCCTGGGGGTGGTGCTGTGGGGCCTGCCCGCCGGCAGCCGGGGCCTCTGCCTGCTGCTGGCTCTCGCCACCCTTCCCCTGGTGCTGCTCTACCCCTCGGCCAAGCGTTGGTTCGGCTATCCCCAGCTGGTGCTGGCCCTCTGCTGGGGTTTCGCCGTGCTGATCCCCTGGGCCGCCGCCACGGGCAGCCTGGCCGGGGGCTGGCCGCTCGCCCTGGTCTGGCTGGCCACGCTGCTGTGGACCTTTGGCTTCGATACGGTTTATGCCATGGCCGACCGAGACGACGACCGGGCCATCGGGGTGCGCAGCAGCGCCCTCAGCCTGGGGCGCCGGGCGCCGCAGGTGGTGACCCTCTGCTACCTGGCAGCATCCCTCTGCCTGGCCGCGGCCGCCTTAACCCTGACGGCCGCGGGGGAGGGCCTCAACCTGCTCGGCTGGGGGCTGGCCGCAGGGGCGAGCCTCGGCATGGTGCGTGCCGGGGTTCTGCTGCAACGGCCGGGTCAGTCGCGGGGGGCCTTCGGGCGCCATTTCCGCCAGCAGGTATGGCTGGGCGGGCTGTGGTGGCTGGCCCTGGTGCTGGGGCGACTGGCGTGACCCTCCCGCCCAGGCAACCTCCTCCCCTGCGTCCAGGAGCCCGGGTGGCCCTGGTGGCGGCCAGCTCCGCGCTGGCGGCCAGCGATCACCTGGAGCGCCTGGAAGCCGGCATCGCCGTGCTCGAGAGCTGGGGCTTGGAGGTGGAGCGCCGCGCCCTGCATGAGCGGCGCTGGGGCTATCTGGCCGGCCGCGACGCCGAGCGCCGCGATGATCTGCTGCGGGCTGAAGGGGTGGGGGCCGAGCTGCTGGCCTGCCTGCGGGGGGGCTGGGGGGCGGCCCGGCTGCTGGAGCAACCGCTTGCTCTTCCTCCACGCTGGCTGCTGGGGTTCTCCGATGTCACCTCCCTGCTCTGGGCCCAGCTGGCCCAGGGCCACGGCGGCGCCATCCACGGCCCGCTGCTCACCACCCTGGCGGCGGAACCCGCCTGGAGCCAGGAGCGGCTGCGGGCCCTGCTGTTCGGTGAACCGGTGGCCGACCTGGCGGGCACCGCCTGGCGGGGCGGTGTGGCCGAGGGGCCCCTGCTGGTGGCCAATCTCACCGTGGCCACCCACCTGTTCGGTACTCCCCACCTGCCCAACCTGCGCGGCGCCATCCTGGTGCTCGAAGAGGTGGGCGAAGCTCCCTACCGGATCGATCGCATGCTCACCCACTGGCGGCTGAGCGGTGCCCTGGGTCAGCTGGGGGGCATCGGCCTGGGCCAGTTCAGCGGCTGCGACGATCCCGCTGGCGATGGGCCCAGCGTTGCCAACCCGGCCCGCTTCAGCCTCGAGCAGGTGCTGCGGGAGCGCACGGGGGATCTGGGCGTTCCGGTGCTTGCCGGTCTGCCGGTGGGCCATGAGGCCGGCAATGGGGCCCTGCCCCTGGGCGCCCGGGCCCGACTCGACGCTGAGGCGGGGTTGCTGAGGCTGGTGGGGTAAGGCATTACCGCCCGGCAGTACCACTGCCTTTGCTGCTCTGGAGCGAAACCAGGGCCGTCTTTAGGGTGAAGAGTGCCCTTTCTCCCTGTGCAGCTGATGGCCGTGCGCCTGCGTTGGTTCTGGACTGGGGCTGCTGCACTGGCGCTCTGCACGTCTCTGGCCCCTGCTGCCCCTGCTCAGCCGCTGCAGAACGGCAACCGTGCGGGCTCAGAGCCGAGGCGGCCCGTGACCACGAACTACCTCAAGGACCCGAAACACCACTACAGCTTTTCGCAGTGGTGCCTTAATCAAGTTCCAGGGATTACCGAAGAAGAGCAGTACACCGTTTTAACAATAATCGATAGCATCATTGATGAAGGGTTTTCCGGCAGCTGCCAGGATATGGAAGTCTTCCTCATGAACAAGCAGCACAAATTGGTCTTAACCCAAACCGATGTCTTTGATGTCTCGCCGCTGTTATCGATCCGAGGCGCCAAGAACCTCATGGGCGTCTACATGGAGAACCTCGGTGTTCCCCAGTCTGAAGTCGACAAGATGGATGTGCTGGAAACCCTGCCCCGGTTGAAACGCTTCACCTTGCCCAATTCAGCTGGTGCACGATCCAAATGCCCGCTCAGCAACCCAAGGATCTGCGTTTAGGGCCGGCTGGGTTCACCGCGGCCAGTCCCGGCCCTGGCCGCCAGCACCGCCGCCGCCACCGTGAGGTCAAAGGGGGTGGTGAGCTTGATGTTGGAGGCGGGAGCCTCCAACACCTGCACCGGCAGGCCGAGCCGCTCGAACAGGGCAGCGTCATCGGTGACGCTCCAGCCTTCGCGCCGGGCGCGGGCATGGGCCGAGCGCAACTGGTCCACCGGGAACCCCTGGGGGGTCTGAGCCGCCCAGAGTCCGGCCCGATCGGGGGTGGCCAGGATCGCCCCGGCGGCGTCCACCTGCTTGATCGTGTCGGTGACGGGGGTGGCGGCAATCACCGACCGCCCGGCGGCCACCGCCGCGGCGCAGCGCGCCAGCAACTCCGGCTGCACCAGGCAGCGGGCGCCATCGTGGATCAGCACGCCTGTGGCCTCGGCAGGCAGGGCCTCCAGGCCGCGGCTCACCGACTCCTGGCGGCTGTCGCCGCCCAGGATCCACTGCACCGGGCGATCCGGCCTGGCGGCCTCGATGATCGCCGCCACCGCTTCGGCATCCACCGCCTGGCCCACGATGCCGATCCAGCGGATGGCCGCGCAGGCCAGGGCGGCCTCGAGGGTCCAGGCCAACGCAGGGCGCCCGGCCACCTGCAGCAGCAGCTTGTTGCCGGCGGCGCCCATGCGGCGGCCACTGCCGGCGGCGGCGATCAACAGATGCACAGGCGTCTCCCGCGGCCAGGCGCGTCCGGAACCGCTCCATACAATCAGTCCGCCGTGACTGCCCCTCGATGCGCGCCCTGTTCCTGCTGCCCGGCGACAGCAGCCGGCAGCTCCAGGCCTTCCCTGCCGTGGCCGCGGTGGCGGACCAGCTCAAGGCGGTGGTGCAGGTGGTCTGCCCCGCTGAAGCGGTTGGTCTCTGGCGCCTGCACCCCGGCGTCAGCCGCGCCCTGCCCTTCAGCTTCGCCAACGCCACCCTCGCCGACTGGGCCAATCTGCTGGGCTCGGTGCGGGAGCCCGATTTCCAGCTCTGCATCAACCGCGCTCCCAGTCGGGCCATGGACCTGATGCTGTCCATGAGCCACATCCCCACCCGGGTGGCCAGCCAGGGCTTCTCGGCCACCGCGCTGGTGCAGGAGCCTGCAGGGGGCTGGCCTTCCCAGGCCTGGGAAACCTGGCTGCGCCCCCTGGGACTGAGCCTGAACGCCGAGGCTTCCGCCTGCCGATCCCCCCGGCCGATCTCCAGGCCGCCGCCGCCGCCCTGCCCGCCGGCGATGGGCCCCTGCTGCTGCAGGCCCCGGCGGGGGGCGTTGGCGACTGGCCACCGGAATGCTGGCAGGAGCTGCCCGCCCTGATCGCCGCCCAGCTGCCCGGGCTGCGCAGCGCCAGCGCCGGAGAGGGTTCCTGGAGCCAGCGGGCCGCACGGCTGGCCTGCGCCGATGTGGTGCTGGCCAGCGATCCGGCCAGTGTGGAGCTGGCCCTGCTGCTGGGCCTGCCGCTGGTGGCCCTCGGGGCTGCAGCCGGCGACCTCCCCCAGCGCGAGGGAGTCAAAGCGCTGGGCAATCCAGACGAGCTGTCCCAGCTCGGCAGCGCCGCCGTGCTGAGCGCCCTGGGGCTGGCCTGAGCGGCCCCCAGCCCAGCGGGTGATGGGCCTCGCCATACGATCGGCGCCACTCACCCCTCCCCCTCGATGGCCGTCGCCGCTCCCCTCACCGGTCAGGTCGCCCTGGTCACCGGCGCCAGCCGCGGCATCGGCGCGGCGATCGCCCTGGAACTGGCCGCCAACGGCGCCACCGTGGTGGTGAACTACGCCAGCTCCGAAGAGGCCGCGGCCGATGTCGTGGGTGCCATCGAGGCCGCCGGTGGCAGGGCCTGGGCCCACCGGGCCAACGTGGCCGAGGAGGCCGAGGTGGAGGCGATGGTGAAGGCGGTGCTGGAGCGCGAGGGCCGCCTCGACGTGCTGGTCAACAACGCCGGCATCACCCGCGACGGGCTGCTGATGCGCATGAAGACCGCCGACTGGCAGAGCGTCATCGACCTCAACCTCACCGGCGTGTTCCTCTGCACCAGGGCCGTGAGCCGGCCGATGCTGAAGGCCAGGAGCGGCCGCATCATCAACATCACCTCGGTGGTGGGGCTGTGCGGCAATGCCGGCCAGGCCAACTACAGCGCCGCCAAGGCCGGGGTGATCGGCCTCACCCGCAGCAACGCGGCCGAGTTCGCCGCCCGGGGCGTCACCGTGAATGCCGTGGCCCCCGGCTTCATCGAGAGCGACATGACCGCCTCCCTCGACAAGGAGCCGATCCTCAAGGCCATCCCCCTGGGTCGCATGGGCAGCGCCGCCGAAGTGGCCGGAGCGGTGCGCTTCCTGGCCGCCGATCCCAGCGCCGCCTACATGACCGGCCAGGTGCTTCAGGTGGATGGCGGCATGGTGATGCGCTGAGCGCCGCGGCACAACCCACCGCGCCATCCGCCGGGCTCAGCCGCCGATCGGCTGGCCCAGCTCCTCCCGCAGCCGGCGGATCCGCTGCAGCAGCCGCAGCCGCCGGCTGCGCGCCGTGAGCGTGAGGTAGAGCCGCAGCGGCACATAGATGAGCGCCATGAGCAGCCCTAGGGCCGTGACCAGCACGAACACCATGGCGTTGGCGCCGCTGGCGGTGCTGAGGGGCATGGCTTCGGCTGAAGCCGTGTCAAGGGCGCTCTGAAGCAACTCGTCCAAGACCTCTGTGCGGCTCCAGGCCCCCTCACCAGACCTTATCGGTCCGTCAGGGCAGCCCGACAGTCTTTTCGGCTTTCCCTACCGGACCAGGCCCCAGGCCGCGTGGGAACCTGAAGCATTGGAACTCCTGTGAGCCGATGACCAAGCTGGTCAGCTTTTCCGACGCCTCCCGCGCCGCCCTGGAGCGGGGTGTCAACGCCCTCGCCGATGCCGTGCGGGTGACCATCGGTCCGAAGGGACGCAATGTGGTGCTCGAGAAGAAGTTCGGCGCCCCCGACATCGTCAACGACGGCGTGACGATCGCCAAGGAAATCGAACTGGAGGATCCCTTCGAAAATCTCGGCGCCAAGCTGATGCAGCAGGTGGCGAGCAAGACCAAGGACGAGGCCGGTGACGGCACCACCACCGCCACCGTGCTGGCCCAGGCCCTGGTGCGGGAGGGCATGCGCAACGTGGCCGCCGGCGCCAGCCCCGTGAACCTGCGCCGCGGCATGGAGCGGGCTGCCGCCCTGGTGGTGGAGGGCATCGCCGCCCGGGCCGTGCCCGTGGAGGGCGACGCGATCCGCCAGGTGGCCAGCGTCAGCGCCGGCAACGACGACGAGATCGGCGCCATGATCGCCCAGGCGATGGACAAGGTGAGCGTCGATGGCGTGATCACGGTGGAGGAGTCCAACTCCCTGGCCACCGAGCTCGAGATCACCGAAGGCATGGCCTTCGACCGCGGCTACAGCTCCCCCTATTTCGTGACCGATCCGGAGCGCCGGGAGTGCGTGTTTGAGGGTGCTCTGATCCTGATCACCGATCGCAAGATCAGCAGCATCGCCGATCTGGTGCCGGTGCTGGAAGCCGTGTCCAAGAGCGGCCGCCCGCTGCTGATCCTGGCCGAGGAGGTGGAGGGTGAAGCCCTGGCCACCCTGGTGGTGAACAAGAACCGCGGCGTGCTCCAGGTGGCCGCCGTGCGCGCCCCCTCCTTCGGGGATCGCCGCAAGGCCTACCTGCAGGACATCGCCACCCTCACCGGCGCCACGGTGGTGAGCGAAGACCAGGCCATGACCCTGGAGAAGGCCACCCTGGCCGACCTGGGCCAGGCGCGCCGCATCACCATCACCAAGGACAGCACCACGATCGTGGCCAGCGAGGAGCATCAGGCCGCCGTGGCCGACCGCATCGCCTCGATCCGTCGCCAGCTGGCCGCCACCGACTCCGACTACGACCGCGAGAAGCTGCAGGAGCGGATCGCCAAGCTGGCCGGCGGTGTGGCCGTGATCAAGGTGGGGGCCCCCACCGAAACCGAGCTGCGCAACCGCAAGCTGCGTATCGAGGACGCCCTCAACGCCACCCGGGCCGCCGTCGAGGAGGGCATCGTGGCCGGTGGCGGCACCACCCTGCTGGAACTGGCTGAAACCCTCTCTGAGCTGGCTGGCCGCCGCCAGGGCGATGAGCGCACGGGAGTGGAGATCGTCAAGCGGGCCCTGGCTGAGCCGGTGCGCCAGATCGCCGTGAACGCGGGCATCGACGGCTCCGTGGTGAGCGCCGAGATCCTGCGCGGCGGCAAGGGATACAACGCCTTCAGCGGTGAATACGAAGACCTGCTGGCCGCCGGCATTCTCGATGCCGCCAAGGTCACCCGGCTGGCGCTCCAGGACGCTGTGTCGATCGCGGCCCTGTTGATCACCACCGAAGCCGTGATCGCCGACAAGCCCGAACCGCCCGCGGCCGCAGGCCCCGGCGACGACATGGGCGGCATGGGAGGTATGGGCGGCATGGGTGGTATGGGAGGCATGGGCGGCATGGGGATGCCCGGCATGATGTGAGCCGGGCTGCGCTCCCCGCCTCCCCTCAGGGCTGGGCGAGCGCCCGCAGGTAGGCCGCCACCTGCAGATCGATCCCCGTGATCGCCGTGCCCACCACCACCGCATCGGCCCCGTGCGCCAGCGCCGCGCGGGCCTGGGCTGCCGAGTGAATCCCTCCCTCACAGATGAGGGCCACCTCGTTGGGGAGAGAAGCCCGCAAGGGCGCCAGCAGGTCCATGGCAGGAGGGGGGCAGCTGGCGGTGTCCTCGGTGTAGCCGAACAGGGTGGTCCCCACCCAGCCGCAACCCAGCTCGGCGGCCCGCAGGCCGTGGGCCACGGAATCCACATCGGCCATCAGGGGCGCCCCCAGCTCCTGAGCGGCCCGGCGGATCAGCTCCGCCAGATCTTCGCCGCAGGGCCGCGGTCGGCTCGTGGCATCGATGGCCACCACATCGGCCCCAGCCGCCCACACGGCCTGGATGTCGATCCAGGTGGGGGTGATGTACACCGCACTGCCGGGGTAGGTGCGCTTCCAGAGCCCCACGATCAGGGCCTCCGGGCAGCGCCGACGCACCGCACCGATGTGTTCGGGACTCTCCAGCCGCACCCCGCTGGCGCCCTGGTTGAGGCTGGCCTCCGCCATGGCCGCGATCACCTCGGGGTGACGCATGGGTGATCCCTCCGGGGCCTGCACCGACACGATCAGCCCCTGGGGCCATGGCGCGGTGGCCATGCTCAGCTCGCCTCCGGCAGCTGATCGTCATGGAGCCACGAGCGCAGGCGTGCCAGCGAGGCCGGCACCGGCGCGGGCCCTACGGTTCCAGGGGCCTGGCCGTTGGGGGTAGCCACCAGCTGGAGGCGGCGCAGCAGGGGGTCAGGATCGACCTGCTGCGCCGGCAGCGGGGCTGCATGGGCCGGGGACGAAGCTGCAGATCCGCCCCCTGCGAACACCATCAGGTCGGAAGCCTGGAGGGCAGCCAGCTTGGGCTCGCCCGGCCGGGGATCAGCCACCTCGGGCTCAGCATCAGCGAGCTGCTCAGCAGCGGGCTTCCAGGCCTCAGCAAGCTGGCCCAGCTCTGCCTGCTCTTGTTCCAGATCCTCCAGCCAGGACGCGATCAGAGCCGCGCCTGGCTCAACCCCCATGGAGTCCAGCGGTGGGGCGGAGCTGTCAGCGGCGCTGAAGCTGCCAACCTCCTCCACACCGGAGCAACCGGGGCCCAGGGATCAACCGCAGGTGCTGCGACCACGACGGGCGCCAGTGGCTCCACCCCCACCAGGGCGGCTAGCCAGCTGCAGGCCTCGGCGCCTTGGATGGGTTCCAGCTTGCGCTGCAGCAGGCTCTCAAGGGCGACCACGCCGCGGCGGTGCACGAACCGCTCACCCAGGCGGCGGGCCAGGGGGCCATCGCGCTCAGCCACGGCGGCCAGGAGCCGCGCCTCCGGATCGGGACGGTCCGGGGCGGGGAAGCGGGGGGTACGGGGCACGGGGACCGGGAATCAGGTGAGCTTGCGATCCAGCAGGGGCCGGATCAGGGCGAACAGTCCAGCGGCCAGGAGGGCCAGCACGGCCAGGCAGGTGCCGGCGGTGAGGTCTCCGTACGGAGCCTCGAGCACCACGGCGGTGAGGCAGAAATGGCCGGCGTAGGCGGCGCGGATCGGTTCAATCGCGAAGGTAAGGGGATTCAGGGCCGCAAGCCAGCCCAACCAGGCCGGCATGAAGGAAATCGGTGCCAGGGCAGTGCTGGCGAACAGCAGCGGCAGGTTGGCCACGAAGATCACGGCGATCAATTCGATGTGACCCGGCAGGGCGAACGCCAGCCCGAGGCTGAGTGCCGTGACGGCGAACACCAGCAGCAGCAGCGTGACCAGCACCAGCAGCAGGCCACCGGCGCCCGGCCAGCCGTAGCCCAGCAGGGCAGCGGCCGCCATGATCGCCAGGCTCTGCACCAGGCTCAGGGCCGTGATGAACAGCACCGAGGCCAGCACGATCGAACTGCGCGCCCGCAGCGGCGCCACCAGGAGCCGATTGAGGAAGCCGAACTCCCGATCGAACATCACCGGCAGCCCGGCGTTGAGGGCGCCGCTGAAGGCGGTGAACACGATCACGCCGGCCCCCAGAAAGCGGCCGTAGCTCATGCCGCCCGGCAGCAGGCCGGCGGGGGCCTTGGCAAACAGAGCCCCGAACAGAATCAGCCAGATCAGGGGCTGCAACACTCCGGCGATCAGGGTGGAGGGGCGGCGCTGCAGCTGCAGGAACAGGCGCTTGGTGAGCGCCAGGGTTTCCTGGCTGATCTCGGCCAGGGCGGAGGCCTCGGGGCCGAGGGGCAACGGCGACGGAGGGCTGACCTGGCTGGACAGCGAGGCGCCGGAAGAAGAAGCAGAAGAAGTGGTGGTCATCACGGATCAGCGCATGCTCTGTTTGCGTTCGGCCTTGGGATCCCGGCTGCCGGCCACAGCCAGCTCCGCATCCATCAATGTGCGGCCCGTGGCCTGGAGGTACACATCATCGAGGCTGGGCCGGCTCTGGGCCAGGGCGAACACCGGCAGCTGGGCCTCGGCCAGCTGATGCCTCAGCTGTTCCACCACCCCCTGGTGCTCCACCACCAGGTTGAGCGAATAGCCCTGGGCGCGGTTCACCACCACCTGACGCACCCCCGGGCAGGCCCTCAACAGCTCCTGCACCTGGCTGGCCTCCGCGGCATCACTGAACTCCCGCACCCGCAGGGTGACGCGATCGCCACCGAGAGCATCCTTGAGCTCCGATGGGGTGCCCTCAGCGATCAGCTGGCCCGCCTCGAGGATCGCCAGGCGGTCGGCCAGGGCATCCACCTCCTCCAGGTAGTGACTGCTCAGCAGGATCGTGGTGCCGCCATCGCGCAGCTGGCGCAGCACGGTCCAGATCGCCGCCCGGCTCTCGATGTCGAGGCCCACAGTGGGCTCATCCAGCACCAGCACCCGCGGGGCATGCAACAGACCGGAGGCCAGATCGAGCCGGCGGCGCATGCCACCGGAATAGGTGCCGCAGCGCCGGTCGATCCAGTCGCCCATACCCAGGAGATCCACCAGCTCGGCAATGCGGCTGTTCCGCAAGGCCGGCTGCAGGTGGTAGAGGTCGCCCTGGAGCTGCAGCAGCTCGCGGCCGCTGAGGATCTTGTCGATCGCCACCTCCTGGGCCACGTAGCCGAGCAGCCGCCGCACCTGGCGGGGGTCCTGCAGGGCATCCACGCCGGCCACCCGGACGCTGCCCCCGTCTGGGGCCAGCAGGGTGCAGAGGATCCGCAGCGCGGTGGTCTTGCCGGCGCCATTGGGGCCCAGCAAGCCATAGAGCGTGCCCGCCGGCACGTTCAGGCTGAGGCCATCGAGGGCAGCCACCCTGGACGTGCCACTGCCGTAGGCCTTGCTCAACCGATCGATTTCGATCACCAGCCCCTCTCTCCCGTGGCCATCAGAGCGGTTGTGCGTCGATCAGCCGCCCAATGTAGGCAGCATCCCCAGCCCGATGGAGAACGGCTCCGCCTGGGGGAGGCGTGCCATCAGCAGCAGCAGCTCACGCCGAACAGATAGAAGATCGACCAGCGGAACAGGGCCTTGGCGGAGGAAGGGTCGTTGGGATTGCGGCTGAGCTTGCTCACCAGTTGCAGCAGCCTGCCGTTGAAGGGCAGCACCAGCAGGCCGTAGAACAGGCCGCCACTGGGCAGCATCCAGGCCCCCAGCAGGCTCAGCGCCACCGTCAGCCAGGCATAGCTGCTGATCGCCCGGGCCGTCACCTGCACGCCTTTGACCACTGGAAGCATGGGGATGCCGACGGAGCGGTAGTCGTCCTTGAGCAGCAGCGCCAGGGCCCAGAAGTGGGCCGGGGTCCACACCATCACCAGTGAGAACAACCACCAGCTGGAGGCACCGAGTTCGCCGCTGGCCGCCGCAGCTCCCACCAGGCTGGGATGGCGCCCGCCACCCCGCCGATCACGATGTTCTGGGGCGTGCGGGGCTTGAGCAGGGCGGTGTACAGGAGCACATAGCTGCACAACCCCAGCAGGGCCAGGCTGGCGGCCAGGGGGTTCACCCCCAGCACCAGCACCGTCACCGAGACCAGGGTGAGCGCCACGGCGAGTCCGAAGGCCTGGCGCTGGGCCAGCCGTCCCGAGGGCAGGGCCCGGCGGCTGGTGCGCTGCATGCGGCCATCGAGTTCCTGCTCCCAGAGGCAGTTGAGCACCCCTGCCGCTGCGGAGGCCAGGGCGCCGCCCAGCAGGGTGCAGAGCACCACGGGAGTGGTGATGCTGGAGCCACTCACGGCCATGCCGGCCAGGGTGGTGGCCAGCAACAGCGGAATCAGCCGGGGCTTGGCCACCTCCAGCCAGGCCGGCAGGCGCACAGAGGGGCGCACCGCAGGGGGCTGGGCCATGGGCAGGGCAGAGAGGCTCACCATGGATCAGCTCAGGGGAGAGGGGGATGGGGATGTTGAGGGGGGCCGGCCGGCCAGGCCAGGCAGCTGGCCCAGCAGGCCGGCGAGCACGGCCACCAGCAGGGCCGCACCGAGCTGGTGAGCGATGGTCACGGCGGGCACGGCGAGGGCCAGCCTCAGGGTGGTGACGCCCAGGGCCAGCTGGGCCACCACCAGCAGGGCGCCGCCGAGGGCCAGCAGGCGGGCCGAGCGCGGCAGGGCAGGACGGAGGGCGGCTAGGGCGGCCACAGCAGCACGGCACCCCCGGCCCCAGGGGCCAGCTGGCGATGCAGCAGCAGCCAGCGGCAGTCATCGCCGGAAGCCAGACAGCGATCAGCGGCCCAGTGGCTGGCCATCCAGGCCCCGAGCAGGCTCTGGCAGAACACCAGCAGCAGGGCAGCGCAGACAGCCAGGCCCCAGACGAGTCGCCAGGGCCGCTCCAGGGGAGCCGTGCTGGGCTGAGAGTGCCGCTTGAGAGCCTGCTGCAGCTTCAGGGCCTGGTGCAGCCCACTGAGCAGGGCCAGCAGGCTGAGGGCCGCAGCCAGATGAGCCGTCACCATCGAGGAGGCCAGCAGCCGGGTCACGGTGAGGGCACCAAGACCTCCCTGCACGGCCACCAGGGCCAGGGCCAGGCCGGAGGCCCAGGGAAGCCAGCCGGGCAGCTGACGGCGGCCCACCAGGCTGGCGGCGGCCATCACCAGCAGGGCGACCCCCACCACGAAGGCGTCGAGCCGGTGAAACCACTCCAGAAACACCTGCAGGTTCATCTGCCGGCCAGGCAGCAGCACGCCGTAGCAGAGCGGCCAGTCAGGGCAGGCCAGGCCGGCCTGCATGACCCTGGTGGCCCCACCGATCACCACCAGGGCCACCAACGCCACCACCAGGTGGCCACTCAGGCGGCTGAGCTGCCCGAGCCGATCGGCCTGCCGTGGGGTCAGCTGATCAGCAGGGGAGCCGGCCTGGATGGGGCCTGCCTGAGGGGCCTCGGCCTCGGCCGGGGCCCCAGAGTCGGGCGTCTGGGATGGCCGCAGGCCTGTCTGCATCGGAGCGAGCGCCCCAGAGTCGCTGCACGGTAGCGATGGTGCGGGGAGCGAGGGATGAGGATTCGCTCACATCGTCAATTCACAACATGGCCAGCCGCCAGCAACACCAACACCCCGCTGAGATGCGCTGATCACAACTGTGCAGGCGCAATGGCTCGCATCGGCAAGGCCCTGCCCATAGGCTGATCCTCAGTACTTCCAATGCCGTGCAGATCCGCACAGCCCTCACCACCGTGCTGGCCACGACTGGCCTTGTGGGAACAGGGCTCCTGGTGGGCAATCGGGTGAACATGCTGCCGCTCGATGCGAGCAGCAACGCCGCCACCTACGATTCCCTTTTTAAGGTTTTATTCAGCATTGGCACGATGCTGTTCCTCGGCATCACCATCGTTTTGGTGTACAGCCTGCTGCGGTTTCGCCGCACCGCCGGCGACACCAGCGACGGTGTGGCCATTGAGGGCAACCTGCCCCTGGAAATCGTCTGGACTGCGATACCAGCGGTGGTCATTCTTTTCGTTGGTATCTATAGCTACGACATCTACGAGCGCATGGGCGGCATGGCCCCCTCATGGACCATGCCGCCATGGATCACAGCGCCATGGATCACAGCACCATCGACCGGGCCGCCCTCGTCAGTGACAGCCCCGGCCCAGACCCGGAGCGCATCTGGGGGGGCATCGGCGCTGCCGCCACCCCTGATCAGACAGGCGTGGTTCCCCCGACCCTGCCGGTGGAGGTGACGGCCATGCAGTTCGCCTTCATCTTCCATTACCCCCAGGGCGACATCACCAGCGGCGAGCTGCATGTGCCGCTGGGCCAGCCCGTGGAGCTGCGCATGGAGGCCCGCGATGTGATCCACGCCTTCTGGGTGCCGCAGTTCCGCCTCAAGCAGGATGTGATTCCGGGCCAGACCACCCAGCTCTCCTTCACCCCCACCCGCGCCGGCACCTTCCCGATCGTCTGCGCCGAACTCTGCGGGGCCTACCACGGCGGCATGCGCTCCAACGTGGTGGTGCATGAACGCGAGAGCTTCGACGCCTGGCTGGCGCAGAACACCCCCACCACGAGCACCTGAACTGGCGTGTTGACCGTGACCCCGACCTTTCCCCCGCAGCGTTCCCGCCGATGACGATCGCCAGTCCAGGCCCTCTGCCCCAGGAGGGTCTGCAGCCCACCGGGTGGGCCCGCTATCTCAGCTTCAGCCTCGATCACAAGGTGATCGGGCTTCAGTATCTGGTGTGCGGCTTTGCCTTCTATCTGGTGGGAGGGGCGCTGGCCGGTGTGATCCGCACCGAGCTGGTCAGTCCGATGTCCGACTTTGTGAGCCGTGACACCTACAACGAGGTGCTGACGCTGCACGGCACGGTGATGATCTTTCTGTGGATCGTGCCCGTGGTCAATGGCGGCTTCGGCAACTATCTGATTCCCTTCTACGTCGGCGCCCGGGACATGGCCTTCCCGAGGCTCAATGCCGTGGCCTTCTGGATGATTCCGCCGGCTGGCATCCTGCTGATCAGCAGCTATTTCCTGGCGGGCGCCGCTGCCCAGTCCGGCTGGACAGCTACCCACCCCTCAGTCTCACCACCCCGGCTGCCGGCCAGGTGGTGTGGATTCTGAGTGTGCTGCTGCTGGGGGGCAGTTCCATCTTCGGCGCCATCAATTTCATCGCCACGGTGCTGAAGCTGCGCCGTCCTGGCCTGAAGATGATGCAGTTGCCGATGTACTGCTGGGCGATGCTGGGCACCAGCCTGCTGGTGGTGCTCTCAACCCCTGTGCTGGCCGGCGTGTTGATCCTGCTGAGCTTCGACATCGTGGCCCACACCGGCTTCTTCAACCCGGCCCTGGGCGGCAACGTGGTGGTCTACCAGCACCTGTTCTGGTTCTATTCCCATCCAGCCGTGTACATCATGGTGCTGCCGGCCTTCGGCCTGGTCAGCGAAATCCTGCCGGTGCACGCCCGTAAGCCCCTGTTCGGCTACACCACCATGGTGTACTCGATCATGGGCATCGTGGGGCTGGGCCTGATCGTGTGGGCCCACCACATGTTCACCAGTGGCACACCCCCCTGGATGCGGCTGTTTTTCACCATTGCCACCTCATTCATTGCGGTGCCCACGGGCATCAAGTTCTTCAACTGGATCGCCACCCTGTGGGGAGGCAAGATCGCCCTCAACTCGGCGATGCTGTTTTCATGCGGCTTCATTCTGAACTTTGTGTTCGGCGGCATCACAGGTATCAGCCTGGCCCAGGTGCCTTTCGACATCCATGTTCATGACACCTACTTTGTGGTGGGTCATTTTCACTACATCGTCTACGGAGGCACGGTGTTTGTGATCTTCGCCTCGCTCTACCACTGGTATCCGAAGTTCACGGGCCGTCTGCTCAACGAGGATCTGGGTCGCCTGCACTTCGTGCTCACCCTGATCGGCTTCCAGCTCTGCTTCCTGCCCCAGCACTGGCTGGGGCTGAATGGCATGCCCAGGCGCGTGGCGGAATACGACCCGGCCTTCACCACGCTCAACCAGGTGAGCAGCGTGGGGGCCCTGATCATGGCGATCAGCATCCTGCCGCTGCTGATCAACGTGGTGATCACGGCCAGGAACGGTGAGCCGGCGGGCGACAACCCCTGGAACGCCCTGACGCCGGAATGGCTCACCTCCTCGCCCCCTCCGGTGGAGAACTGGAAGGGGGAGGCCCCCCTCGTCACCGAGCCCTACGGCTACGGCACCCGTCCTGAGGCCCAGTCATGACCACCACCAACTCCTCCGACAGCTCGCTGCTGAGCAGCCCTGCAGCGGCTGCCCCAACCGCTGAGGCCAGCGCCGAGGCCGACCTGCACGCCGACGTGCGCATGTTCGGCCTCACCACCTTCCTGGTGGCCGATGGCATGACCTTTGCTGGCTTCTTCGCGGCCTACCTCACCTTCAAAGCGGTGAATCCGCTGCCCGAGGGCAGCATCTACGAGCTGGAGCTGCTGCTGCCCACGATCAACACCGTGCTGCTGGTGCTGAGCAGCTTCACCTTCCACCGCGCCGGCCGCGAGATCCGCGCCAATCGCCGGGCCGCCTGCCGCACCTGGTTGCTGGTGTCCGCCGGCCTCGGAGCCACCTTTCTGGCCGGCCAGATGGTGGAGTACTTCACCCTGCCCTTCGGCCTCACCGACAACCTCTTTGCCAGCACCTTCTATGCCCTCACGGGCTTCCACGGTCTGCACGTGACCCTGGGGGTGATCTGCATCCTGATCGTGGCCCTGCAGACCCGCAGCGGTGGTCGGATCAGCGCTGAGAAGCATTTCGGCCTTGAGGCCGCAGAGCTCTACTGGCACTTTGTGGACGGCATCTGGGTGGTGCTCTACGGCATCCTCTACGTGCTCTGAGCCCCTTCCAGCCCCGGGGTTGTTGCCGATCAGCCTGCGGACTGGGCACAATTCAGCTCATGACCTGTCGCCAGGATCTCCAGGCATGAGTCCCAGCAGTGGCGGTGGTCCGGGCGGGATGCTCGAAGGCAAGGCCCTGCTCGACAGGGCCAGAGCCCTCAGCGACCAGCCTGAGGACCTGATTGCCCGCGCCTGTGGGTACGTCGGCCCCAGTGGCCGCGTGCTCAGGAAGAGTTTCCACAAGGCCCTGGTGGCCGCCAAGGGCTACCCCGTTCCCGAGGCGAGCGCCGGTCGCAGCGCCGCCGCCCCAGGCCCCGGCAAGGGGCGGCAGGCGGAGTTCCGCACCCGCGTGCACGGCAACGGCAATCTGCTGATCGGCAACGCCTACACCCGCCGGCTGGGGCTGCAGCCCGGCCAGGAATTCCGCATCGAACTGCAGCGGGACAGCCGCTCCATCCGGCTGCTGCCGCTCCAAGACGGCGAGTTCCCCGAGGGCGAAGCGAGCGACGACACCGCTTAAGCGGGGTGCGAGTGAGCACGTTTCGCCCGGGGTGGCTCTCCAGCGGTTCAGGACCTCAGCTGCCGGGGGGGTTCGGGCTGGCCGGCTGTGTGCTGATCGGGGCCGTGGAAACTGGCGCTGAAGCTGAGCAGGTCGAGGCCACTGAACACGAAGCTGATGCCCACCAGCAGGCCCAGCACCTGCAACAGCACAGGGCCGGGCAGCAGCAGGATCGTCGTGCCCAGGGCCAGGGTGATCAGGCCGTTGAGCAGGCCCCAGCCCCAGCCCCGAATGCGCCGGTGGGCCAGGGACACCCCCAGGGCCACCAAACCCTCCACCACGAACACCACTCCGATGGCCAGGGCCAGGGTGGCGATCGGGGCCGCCGCCTGGGTCGGTCCCGAACCGAGCTGCAGCAGCATCGACAGCCCCGCTGCCACCAGCAGGGTGGACACCACCAGACGCCAGAAGGCCAGCCAGCGGCCGAGCAGCCGGGCCCGCATCAGGTTGTTGATCCAGCCGAGCAGGCCTCCCACCAGAAAGATCAGCGCCACCATCGCCGTGACCCAGAGGGAGGCGGCCAGCGGAAAGATCATCGCCAGCAAGCCGAGCACCAGCATCAGCACCCCCTCCCCGAGGGTGAAGGTCCTCAGAGCTGCCGCATCCCGGGCTGGGCTGAGCTGGACCATGGCAACGCAAGAGGCAGAGGCTGGACCCTAGGCCTGCCAGCCGTGTTCAGCCAGCCAGGCGCGGTCGAGGTCGGGCTGGGCGCCGCCAGCCAGCAGCCGTTCGGTGTATTTGGCCAGCAGATCGGCCTCCAGGTTCACCCCATCGCCCTGGCGCAGGCCCTGCAGGGTCGTGCCCCTCCAGGTGTGGGGAATCACGGCAATCCAGAAGCTGGCGCCATCGGGGCTGCAGCCCGCCACGGTGAGACTGATGCCGTTCACGCAGACGCTGGCCTTGTCGCACACGTAGCGGCCATAGGCCGGATCCTGCCAGGCCAGATCCAGCCGCCACGACTCCCCCTCGGCCGCCACCGCCAGCACGGTGCCGAGGCCATCGACATGACCGCTCACCAGGTGGCCGCCGAGGCGATCGGCCAGCCGCAGCGCCGGCTCCAGATTCACGGCGCCCCGGCGTTCCGCCCGGGCCGCAAGCGTGCTGCGGCGCAGGGTTTCGTCACTGACATCGGCGCGGAAGCCATCGCTGAAGCGCTCCGCCACCGTGAGGCACACCCCATCCACGGCCACGCTCTCGCCCAGGGCCAGATCGTGGGCCGACCAGCCGCCCTCGCTGGCGGCCCAGCGCAGCCGCACACCACCCTGCACCCGTTCGATCGTGCCCGTGGCCTGGACCAGTCCGGTGAACATCGGCGTGGGCTCCAGTTCCTCCTGGCCATAATCAGACACGGGTTCATCGCTGCCTAGCGGCACTGCCGGCCATGGTCGAAATGCGCGTCGCCGGCATCGCCCTAGATGCGGCCAGCCGCAGCCCGATCGTGCTGCTGCGGGACCCGGCGGGCCGGCGCCAGGTGCCGATCTGGATCGACCAGGCCCAGGCCCAGAACATCCTGGTGGGGCTCGGCCATGACCGCCCCCCCCGGCCCCTCAGCCACGACCTGATGGTGGCCCTGCTCGAGGCCGGCGGACTGCATCTGGAGCGGGTGATCATCCACGCCATCGAGGAGAGCACCTTCCGCGCTGTGCTGAAGCTGCGCAGCCAAGACAACCCGGGCCCCGAAGGCCTGAGCGAGATCGATGCCCGGCCGAGCGATGCCATCGCCCTGGCCGTGCGCACCGGCACGCCGATCTGGATGCTGGAGGAGGTGGTGGCGGATGCCTCGATTCCGGTGGACGCCGAGGCCGACGCCGCCGACCAGGCCCATTTCCGCCGCTTCCTCGACTCGGTGAGCCCCGCCGAGCTGGTGCGGCAGCTGGGCCGGGCCCAGCCCGAGAACGACCCCAGCCCCAGCGACCCCGGCGAACCGGACACCCCGGATGAGCCGCGTGAACCCAGCTAGACGGCCGTTCGGGCGGGGGCCGGCGGTGTCGGCCTTCAGCCTGGGCACAATGCGCGCCCTGGGCAGCCCCGGCCAGATGGAGGCGGTGCTGGGCGCGGCCCTGGCCGCCGGCATCAACCATCTGGAAACCGCCCCCGCCTACGGGCCGGCGGAGCGCTTTCTGGGGGAGGCTATCGCCGCCCTGGCGCGGCGGGGCCTGGCGCCCCAGGGGGGCTGGCTGATCACCAGCAAGCTGCTGCCGAGCGGCGACCTGGCCAGCAGCCAGCAGCAGCTGCGGGGCATCCTCAAGCGCCTGGGGGTGCCGCGGCTGCACGGCCTCGCCGTGCACGGGCTGAACACGCCCGAGCACCTGGCCTGGGCCTGCCAGGGGCCGGGCGCCGAACTGCTCGCCTGGGCCCTGGAACAAGGGCTGGTGGGCCAGGTGGGCTTCAGCAGCCACGGCAGCCAGGCCGTGATCGAGCAGGCCCTGGCCAGCGGTCGCTTCAGCTTCTGCGCCCTGCACGTGCACCTGTTCGACCAGAGCCGCCTGCCCCTGGCGCGGGCCGCCCTGGCGGCAGGCCTGGGGGTGCTGGCCATCTCCCCCGCCGACAAGGGCGGCCAGCTCTATGCCCCCTCGACCGAGCTGCTGGCCGACTGCGCGCCGTTCCAGCCCCTGGAGCTGGCCTACCGCTTTCTGCTGGAGCAGGGGATCTCCACCCTCAGCCTGGGGGCGGCCCAGCCCGGGGATCTGATCTGGGCCGAGCGCTGGCAGGCGGGCATACTGGGGGGCGGCGGCCCGCTCGGCCAGGCCAGCCCCGAGGGTCTCAGCCAGGAGGTCAGGGCGGCCCTGGCCCGGCTGAGCGAGGGGGCGGCGGAGCGGCTCGGCGCCGAGCGCTGCGGCCAGTGCCGGGCCTGCCTGCCCTGCCCCAGTGCCGTGCCGATTCCCGAGCTGCTGCGGCTGCGCAACCTGGCCGTGGGCCATGGCATGGAGAGCTTTGCCCGGGAGCGCTACAACCTGATCGGCCGGGCGGGCCACTGGTGGGAGAGCCTCAATGCCGAGGCTGCCGGGAGTGCGGCGCCTGCCTGCCCCGCTGCCCCCACGGGCTGGCGATTCCCGAGCTGCTGGCCGATACCCACCGCCGCCTGGCGGCCGCGCCGCGGCGGCGGCTCTGGGGTTGAGCGGGCCGCCGGGTGTTCGGGGGCTGGGCTTCAGGTTCCGGGCCGCGGCGCCGCGCGTCCCAGCGGCTCTGCAGGGCCAGGCGCTCGGCAGTGTCGAGGGGGGGCAGGCTCCAGCAGCGCTCGAGCAGACCCGCTGGCGGCAGCAGCAGATTGGCGGTGGCCGCCGGGAAGCGGCTCACCAGCGGCTCCAGCTGCTCTCGCGGCAGGGGCGGCACCCAGCCGGCCGCCAGCAGGGAGGCCAGCAGCGGCCCCTCCAGCAGCTCCGCCAGCCAGGCCAGGGGCACGGGCTGCTCCACACCGGTGGGCCTCAGCAGCAGCTGCCAGCTGAGCGGCGCCCCGCTGGCGGGCCACAGCTCGGCCAGGCGCAGGTCGCGGCGCAGCAGCGGCACCAACCGGCGCAGCGGCAGCACGGCGGCCTCGGCCTCGCCGCTGAGCACCAGGTTGAGGCCATCGCGTTCGTCGTAGGCCAGGGCCTGGCGCCGCAGCTGTTTCAGCTGCTCCGGCTCGGAGCCCACCAGGGCCATGCACACCCTGGGGCTGGAGGGCAGCACCAGCCGCCCGCGCAGGCTCGGATCCAGCAGCAGCGACCAGCCCTCCTGAGCCCGTTCCTGCAGGTCGGGACGGGAGCGCAGCAGGATCACCCAGGGCGTGAACGACCACGGGTAGGCCAGCGCCGGCTGCCCCTCGGGCGCGAACAACCTGCTGGCCGACGCCGCCAGGGGGGTGAGGCGGGCCAGCAGCTCCGGGGCCCCGAAGGGCTGCCAGCTGGAGGATGCCACCGAGCCGGCCCAGCCATCACTGAGGGCCAGCAGGGCGGCGACGGGGTCGCGCCGGCCCTGCTCCAGCACGGCCTGGGGCGCCTCGAGCTGGCGCGCCCGCCAACCGTCGGGCAGGCCCTTGAGCCAGGCAGCCGGCAACTCCTGGGCCGTGAGCGCCAGCACCGCTGCCTGGGGTGCAGCCCGGCAGCCGCCGAGCAGCCAGGGGGCTCCCACCGCCGCCGCCCCCACTCCCAGGCGCAGCAGCTCTCGGCGGGAGAGGAACTCCGGTGAACAGGCCATGGACCGACCGTAGGAGCCGGACCAACCCGGCCCATGGGGCCGGTCAGCCCCCGAGCAGCTGCTGGCAGGCCAGGTCACAGGCCTGGGCGAGGGCCTCAGGGCTGTGGCCCAGCTGCTCCCAGAGCACGGCCAGACCACCGGCGCCCACGCCCTCCTTCACGTAGCCCCGTTCGTAGTCGCGCAGGGCAGCGCTGCGGCAGGCCGAGAAGCGCAGCCCCGCGGGCGCCAGCTGCGGCACCACCTGCCAGCGATGCCCCAGGCGTTGCAGCAAGAGGGCCAGATCGCTGCCGGGCTCATCGGCCACCCAGGCGGTGGTGGCCACCGTGATCCGGGCCACCAGACCCAGCCGCTCCCGGGGGGCGGCCAGGGCCAGCACCAGGGCCAGCACCGCCGCCATCTGGCTGCCGCCGGCCAGCAGCACGGTGCCGCCGCGGCGGGCGAAAGCCAGGGCGAGGCCAGCCGCCAGCGGCTGCATCGGATCCCCCACGGCGGCCAGCACGGCCAGCGGATCAGTCCCACTGCCAACGGCTCCTCCAACCGCTCCTCCAGCCACCCCGGCGTCCCCCAGGGCTGCCCGGGCCAGGCCCTGCCCCACCAGGCGGGCCTTGAGGGGATGGTCGCTGTGGAGCAGGCTGCCGCTCACCAGCCCATCGGCAGCCACCCCCAGCCCGCGCAGCACCCCGAGGGCCGTGGTGGTGCCGCCGGGCACACACTCCGCCAGCAGCAGGGGGCAGTCCGGCGCGCTGCGCTCCCCCCAGCGGCGGCCGCGCTGCAGCAGCGCCCGCACCCGTTGCAGCGGCAGCGCCCGGCCGCTGCTGACGCAGCGCGCTGGCCCCGCTCCCTCCAGGGCCGGCAGGCGCAGGTGCGGCACGGCGGGAGCCACGGCGCAGCCCAGGTCCACCACCTGCAGGCGCTCCAGCAGCCCCAGACGCTCCAGCACCACGTGACTGATCAGGGCAGGACTGACCCCCGCCGGCAGGGGCGGCAGGGCATGGGGGCGAGGCCCAAGCGGTCCGTGCACCACCAGCTCGGCATCGGCGGCGGCCGTGGCACGCCGGGAGGCGGGAGTGGCCCCGGCGGCGGAGATCCCCTCCACCGCCGCCGTGGCTGTGGCCGCCAGCAACAGCACTGGCCGGCTGCGCCCCCAGGCGACCGCCTCCGCCGGCGGGACCGGCATGGTCAGAGGGGATCGAGGGCCACCAGGGCCCTGAGGGCTGCGGGCGGTTCGCTGATGGGGGCCTGCAGGCGCGGAAAGATCCAGTAGGCCACGGCGTGCAGGGTGAGCACCACGATGGCGTTCTGCACCAGCACCAGCAGCAGCGCCGCCACCTGCACCTGGGCCAGGTCGATGGCGGACACCAGGTCCACCAGCCCCGCCAGGCGCTCCAGCAGGCCGGCCGCCGCCGTGGTGATCACCACCCAGAGATTTTCCCCCACCAGCACAGAGAGCACCGCCACCCGCACCAGGAAGCCGGCGGCGCCGATCAGGCTGCCCACCGACCAGCTGAGCCACCAGTTCAGCTTGCGCCGCCAGCACCAGCCCAGCCAGAGGGCCAGCAGGCCGTAGGGGAAGAGGAGCAGCGGGCCGCGGATCGGCCCCATCAGCGCCACCGCCAGCAGGCAGGCCACCGCCTGCCCCTCCACGGCGCAGCGCCAGCCGTGGCGCAGCTGCAGCAGGGCCAGGGGCAGGGGCAGGGCCAGGCGGAACAGGGGACTGCCCACCGGCAGGTAGTAGAGCGCCAGCCAGAGCAGCCCGGTGGCCGCGGCCAGGTAGGCGGTGTCCATCAGCTGGCGGGCCTGGCGGCGGCTGAGGCTGGGCAACGGGCCGGGGAGCCATCAGCGGGTCGCCGGGGCCGGAGGCGTCGCGGGGGGCGTGGCGCTTGGGGCCGGAGCGGGAGTGGTTGTGGGGGCAGGGTCGGCGGCACCGCCGGAGGACAGCACCCGCTCGATCATCTCCACTTCGAAGGGCACCCCGGCCGCCCGCAGGGCCTCGGTGAGGGCCTCAGCGGGCGCAGCCGGATCAGCCCCGGCCAGCTTGAGCGTGATCCGGTAGGGAGCCGGGGAGAGCACGGGCGCCCGGGGGGTGGCTGCCCCCGGCTCCGGTTTCGGCTGGGCCGCCGTTGGGGCCGTGGCCCCTCCGGGCGGGGTTGCAGCGCCGGGGGCCGCGGTGGGGGATCCAGGGGTGGCCGGCGCTGTGGTCTCCTGCGTGGCAGCAGGGGCCCCATCACCTGGTGTGGCGGGGTCGGGGGCCGAGAAACTGCGCGAGAGCTGTTCCCCCAGGGGAGTCCCACTGCACCCGCCCAGCAGCACGCCGATGAAGCCGGCGCACAGAACCGGCCCCCAGCGGCGGCCATCGGGGCGGGGCCGGAGCATCAACTCTCCGCCGCTTTGATCACGCGCACGGCGCTGGCCCGCAGCCGACCGGTCTTGGTGGTGGTGGGAGGCTTCTTGGCGGCGGCCTGCTGGCTCTTGGCCGCCGCAGCGGCTTTGGTCTTGGCGGTCTTGGCGGAGGCGGCGCGCTTGCCGGTGGCTGTCGTGCCAGGGGAGGCTTTGCCCCTGGAGGTCTTGCCCGTGGCGGCCTTGGCCGCCAGCAGCTCGATCGCCTGCTCCAGGGTGATGGTGTCGGCCGTGGTGCCCTCCGGCAGGGAGGCGTTCACCTTGCCCTGCTTCACGTAGAGGCCATAGGGACCATCAAAGAGCTGCACCGGTTCGTCGCTGCCCTCCGGCAGCCCGAGCTGCTTGAGGGCGGTGCGGCCACCGCGGCCACGCTTGGGCATCGCCAGCAGTTCCAGGGCGCGGCTCAAGGGCACCATGAGCACGTCATCTTCAGCCTTGAGCGAGCGGTAGTCCTTCTCGCCCTTGCCCTTGTGGTGCACCACGTAGGGCCCGAAGCGGCCCAGGCCTGCCTCCACCCTTCCGCCCTCGGGATGGTCGCCGAGGGTCCGGGGCAGGCGCAGCAGGCCCAGGGCATCGGCGAGGCTGAGCTCCTCGGGCTTCTGGCCCTTGGGCAGCGAGGCGCGCTTGGGCTTGGGAACGGCCTCACTCACCTGGCCGCGCTGCACGTAGGGGCCGTACTGGCCGAACAGCAGGTACACCTGCTCACCCGTCTCGGGGTCCTCGCCCAGGGACTCGGGACCTTCCGCCTTCTGGCGCAGCAGCAGCTCGGCCTTGTCGGCATCGAGATCGGCCGGGGTGATCTCCAGGGGCAGGGTGGCCTTGAGCAGCTCCTCGGTGCCGTCCTCGGCCACCCGCTTGGTTTCCAGGTAGGCCCCGAAGCGGCCGATCCGCACCACACAGGGCAGCCCCTCCAGCGACACGGTGCGGGAGACGCCGGGGTCGATGTCACCCTCGCGCTGCTGCACCTGGGTTTCGAGACCCTTCTCGCCTCTGTAGAACGACTCCAGGTAGGGCAGCCAGGCCACCTGGCCATGGGAGATCTCGTCGAGGCTCTGCTCCATCCGGGCGGTGAAGCTGGTGTCCACCAGATCGGGGAAGTGCTCCTCCAGCAGGGCCGTCACCGCGAAGGCCGTGAAGCTGGGGGTGAGGGAGTTGTTCAGGAGCGTGGCGTAACCCCGGTCCACGATCGTGCCGATGATCGAGGCGTAGGTGGAGGGCCGGCCGATACCCTCCTTCTCCAGCATCTTCACCAGGGCGGCCTCGCTGTAGCGCGCTGGAGGCTGGGTCTGGTGGCCGAGGGCCTCCACCCCCTGGCAGGCCGGAGCATCGCCCACCGCCAGGGCGGGCAACAGCACTTCCTGGCCCTCCAGGGCCGCATCGGGGTCGTCGCTGCCCTCCACGTAGGCACGGAAGAAGCCGGGGAAATCGATCCGCTTGCCGCTGGCGCGGAAGCGCGCCGTGCCGAGCTACCGCCCTCCACCTCCAGATCCACGGCCAGCATCGTGAGCCGCGCCTCAGCCATCTGGCTGGCCACAGTGCGCTTCCAGATCAGCTCATAGAGGGCCAGATCCCTGCCTTCCAGGCGGGTGTCGCCTGGATCGCGGAAGCTCTCCCCGGCTGGTCGGATCGCCTCGTGGGCCTCCTGGGCGTTGCGGGCCTTGGTGGAGAACTGCCGCACCGCGGGACTCAGGTAGGTGTCGCCGTACTTGGCCGCCACGCAGCTGCGGGCCGCCTGAATCGCCTGGTCGCTGAGGTGCACCGAATCGGTGCGCATGTAGGTGATGAAGCCCCGCTCGTAGAGCCCCTGGGCGGCGCGCATCGTCTCGCGGGCCGAGAGCCGCAGCTTGCGGTTCGCCTCCTGCTGCAGGGTGCTGGTGGTGAAGGGCGCCACCGGCTTGCGCACACTCGGCTTGGCCTCCACCTGCGCCACCGACCAGGCTCCGCTCTGCACGGCGGCCTGGAGGCTGCGGGCCTCGTCCTCGGCCAGCAGCCGCACTCGGCTGCCGGCCTTGAGGGCACCGGTGGTCTCGTCGAAGTCGGAGCCGCCGGCAATGCGCTCCCCCTTGAGGTGGCTGAGTTTGGCCTCGAAGCGGCCACCGGCCTGCTCCAGCTGGGCCTTGAGGTCCCAGTAGCTGCCGCTGTGGAAGGCCCGGCGGGCCCGCTCGCGCTGCACCAGCAGGCGCACCGCCACCGACTGCACCCGGCCGGCCGACAGGCCCCAGGCCACCTTCTTCCAGAGCAGCGGCGAGAGGGTGTAGCCCACCAGCCGATCGAGGATCCGGCGTGTCTCCTGGGCGTGGACGAGCTCCATGTCGAGCTCCCGGGTGTCGTCGAGGGCGCGGCCGATGGCGGCCTTGGTAATCTCGTGGAACACCATTCGCTTGACGGGAACCTTGGGCTGTAGCAGCTGCAACAGGTGCCAGCTGATGCTTTCACCCTCCCGGTCCTCGTCCGTGGCCAGGAGGAGCTGATCGGCGCCCTTGAGGGCGTCCTTGAGTTCCTTCACCACTTTCTTCTTGTCCTTCGGCACCACGTAGAGCGGCTCGAAGTTGCTGGCGGTGTTCACGCCCAGGTTCGCCCACTTCTCACCCTTGTGAGCGGCAGGGATCTCACTGGCGTTGTTCGGCAGGTCCCGCACGTGTCCCATGGAGGCCTCCACGCGGAAGTCCTTGGGCAGGAATCCACGGATGGTGCGGGCCTTGGTGGGGCTCTCAACGATGACGAGGGTGTGACCCACAGACAGGCGAACGACCTCCCCCCTCTTTATCGCATCGGCGGCCGGCACCGCATCCCGCCGCTGGGGAACCGGGGCAACGCCGCTACAGTTCCGGCACCAAATCTGGCCGCATCACCCCCGTGATCTCCCTGCTCGGTGCTCTCCCAGCCGTGGCCGCTGCCACGCTCGCAGAGGCGGCCCAACCCGCCACCCAGGCCATCGGGGCGGGGTTCGGCAGTGGTGGGCTCAGCCTCCAGCTCAATGCCGGCGCCATCGCCCCTGAGGTGGCCGTGCTGCTGGCCCTGATCGCCTGTCTGCTGGTGGATCTGGCCGGCGAGCAGGCCGCCAGCCGCTGGGTGCCGCCCCTCTGCTACGCCGGTCTCGGCGGCGCCCTGGTGCTGCTGGCCCTGCAGTGGAACACCCCGGCGCTGGAGCCGTCCTTCCTCGGCTCCTTCCTCGCCGACAACCTGGCGATCGCCTTCCGCGGCGTGGTGGCAACCTCCACCTTGATCTCGCTGCTGTTGAGCTGGCGCTACGTGGAGCGCAGCGGCACGCCGGTGGGCGAATACGCCGCCATCCTGCTGGCCGCCACCCTGGGCGCCATGTTCCTCTGCGGCGCCACCGATCTGGTGAGCATCTTCATCTCCCTGGAAACGCTCTCGGTATCGAGCTACCTGCTGGCGGGCTACATGAAGCGCGACGCCCGCAGTTCCGAGGCGGCACTCAAATACCTGCTGGTGGGTTCTGCCGCCGCGGCGGTGTTCCTCTACGGAGCCTCCCTGCTCTACGGCCTCACCGGTGGTGCCACCGGACTGGATGCCGTCGCCCTGGCCCTGCAGACCAGCGCCTCGCCGGTCACCGCCCTGGCGCTGGTGTTCGTGCTGGCCACCGTGGCCTTCAAGATCGCCGCCGTGCCCTTCCACCAGTGGACGCCCGACGTCTACGAGGGCTCGCCCACCCCAGTGGTGGCCTTCCTCTCGGTGGGTTCCAAGGCGGCAGGATTTGCGCTGGCCGTTCGCATCCTGGTGGGCTGCTTCGAGAGCTTTGATGCCCAGTGGAAGCTGCTGTTCACCGTGCTGGCCATCCTCAGCATGGTGCTGGGCAACGTGGTGGCCCTGGCCCAGACCTCCATGAAACGGATGCTGGCCTACAGCTCGATCGGCCAGGCCGGCTTCGTGATGATCGGGCTGGTGTGCGGCACCGAGGACGGCTTCGCGGCCATGGTGCTGTACATGGCCGCCTACCTGTTCATGAACCTGGGGGCGTTCGCCTGCATCATCCTGTTCTCTCTGCGCACCGGCAGCGACCGTATTGCCGACTACGCAGGCCTCTACCAGAAAGATCCCCTGATCACCCTGGGGCTCAGCCTCTGCCTGCTCTCCCTGGGCGGTATCCCGCCGATGCTGGGCTTCTTTGGCAAGATCTACCTCTTCTTCGCCGGCTGGGCTGATCAGCAATATCTGCTGGTGGTGGTGGGCCTGGTCACCTCCGTGGTCTCGATCTACTACTACATCTCCGTGATCAAGATGATGGTGGTCAAAGAGCCCCAGGAAGCGTCCGATGTGGTGAAGGCCTACCCGGAGATCTCCTGGTCGATTGCCGGCATGCCGGAGCTGCGCACGGCGCTGGTGGGCTGTGTGATCGTCACCGCGGTGGGAGGGGTGCTCTCCAGCCCGCTGTTCACCTGGGCCAGCGAGGCGGTGGTGGGCACGCCGATCCTGCAGCAGGCCATCGCCAGCGCCACAGCTCCACCGATCGGTTGATGCCGTGATCCAGCCCGTTGCCCAACTCGAGGCCGTGGAGAAGGTCTACGGCTCAGGTGACACGGAGGTGCGGGCCCTCGATGGCCTCAGCCTCACCGTCAACCGCGGTGACTATCTGGCCGTGATGGGGGCGTCCGGTTCGGGCAAGAGCACGGCGATGAACATCCTCGGCTGCCTGGATCGGCCCAGTGCCGGCAGCTACCGCCTCAGCGGCACCCAGGTGAACCAGCTCAATGACGACCAGCTGGCCGATCTGCGCAACCGCGATCTGGGGTTCGTGTTCCAGCAGTTCCACCTGCTGCCCCAGCTCTCGGCGCTCGACAACGTGATGCTGCCGATGGTGTACGCGGGAGTGCCAGCCCCGGAACGGCGGCGGCGCTCCGAGGAGGCCCTCGGACGGGTGGGGCTGGCGGATCGGCTGAACAACAAACCCAACCAGCTCTCCGGCGGCCAGCAGCAGCGGGTGGCGATCGCCCGGGCGATCATCAACCAACCCGCCCTGCTGCTGGCCGATGAACCCACGGGCGCCCTCGATTCCCGCACCACCGAGGAGGTGCTGGCCATTTTCGATGAACTGCACCGAGGCGGCATGACCGTGGTGATGGTGACCCATGAAGACGATGTGGCCGCCCGCGCCGACCGGGTGGTCCATTTCCGTGATGGCCGGATCACCGAGACGACCACCCAGACACCGGCCCTTGCCGCCCGCTAGCCCGCTGGAGGGGCTGGGGCCAGGGGGGCGACGGGCCGCTCCAGGCTCTGCAGCAGCTGGCCCATCAACAGGGCGATGGCATCGCTGCCGCCGGCGGCCCGGCCGGGGTCGAGATCGCCGGGATCCACCGCCAGCCAGCCGCCATCGGCGGGTAGCCGCAGCTCGAAATGCAGGTGAGGGCCAGTGCTGAGGCCCGTGCTGCCCACCCGGCCGATCACCTCCCCCTGCCGCACCCGATCGCCGGGCTTCACGTAGAGCTCGCTGAGATGCCCGTAGAGCGTGCGCCGCCTGGGGCGCTCATGTTCGATCTCGATGGCCAGGCCGTAACCGCCTGCCACGCCGCTGCTGATCACCTGGCCGCTGAGGGAGGCCACCACAGGCGTGCCCTCCGGCGCCGCCAGGTCACGGCCGGCGTGCATCAGCCAGCTGCCCAGCACGGGGTGGACGCGGAAGCCGAAACCACTGCTGGTGACGGCCGAACCGATCAGGGGAAAGAGCAGACGGCGATTGCCGTTGCCACCGATCGGCGAGGGGCGGGGCGTGACCGCGAACACATCGGCAAGGCGGAAGCCGCCGCCGCCGCCGGCCAGCAGGGCCGCCACGGGGACCGTGAGCGGCGTGGTGAGCGGGGCCCCGCCGATCAGCCGTTGTCCGGCTCCGGTGATGCCGCTGCCGGCGTCGCCGCCAAGAAGGCCGCCGGGGGCCGACGTGCTGCTGCCAGGGCGACCCCAGCCCCGCACCACCACGCCCCGGCGGCACTCCTGGGCTGAGAGAGCGCCGCTGCTGCAGGCCTGGACATTCGCGGGGCTGTTGAACGGGATGGCGCGGCTGCCGGAACGCACCCGCTCCCGTTCGGCCGGGGTGACAACGCCCTCGCGTACGAGGGCATCGAGGGAGCTGTCGAAGCTGGCCGCTGGAGGGGAGTCCCGCGCTGAGGCAGGGGGCACGGAGCGAGGTGCCGGGACTGCGGCAGCGGGGGTGGGCGGGCGGCGCAGCGGCCGCCCGGCTCGAGGCTCCGCCCCGGCAGCGCTCCCGGCCTCAGAGGAGGTGGCGGCGGCGCCGGCGCGGCGGCAGGAGCCTCTGAGGCCGTGGGGGCCGGGGAGGGCGCCGCAGGTGCCGCCGCATCGGCTGGGGATCGCTCCTGGGCGATCCCCAGGCCCACCAGCCCGATCAGGGTTCCACCCGTCACCAGGGCGGCAGGAAGGAGATGGAGGTGGATCAGACGTGCCATGGAGCGGATCAGAGCAGGCAGAGGAGCGAGCGTCAGCGCAGGCGTCAGGGCTCCCAGGGCAGCCGGGAGGCCCCATTCTCACCCGCGAACCGACCAGCTGCCGCTACCCATGCTGTCGCAGGCGCGACAGGCTCAGAAGCTACGGCTGAGCCAGGTGAGGGCCGCCCCCCTCTGCAGCCGCAGGCGACCATCCAGCTCCAGACCGGCCACCTGCCACGGCTCCTCCCCCACCAGCACTCCCTCGGGCGGCTGCCAGAGCCGCTGTTCGGCCTGGTCCCGCACCAGTTCCGCTTCACCCGCCTGGGCCATGGCCCAGCGAAGCGCGCTCCACACCCTCGCCTCCAGTCGTCTGGGGCAGGCCTGGGGATGCCAGCGGCCGGGGCCTGGTCCCCGCCGCCCTCCTGATCGGGCCAGGGCCTGAGCCACCGAGACCGCCCCGGGCGGCACCCGGTTGGTGCCGTTGAGGCCGATGCCGGCCTGGGCCCAGAGCAGGCGGCCCCCACGCCAGCGCTGGCGCGGCAGCAGGCCCGCCAGCTTGCCGCCATGCACGAGCAGATCGTTCGGCCACTTGATCCGCACCGGCAGACCCAGCCCTTCCAGCTCCCGCGCCAGGCCCACGGCCAGAGCCAGGGGCAGGTTGGCCGGCGCCCGCGATGCTCCAGGCCAGGGGAAGGCGGCACTGAGCCACACCCCGCCAGCGGGCGCGCACCAGGGCCGCCCCCTCTGCCCCTGGCCGTGGCGCTGCCGCCTCGCTACCACGGCCCGCCACGGATCGGGGCCCTGGGGGCCGGGGGGGCTGTGCCGCAGCCAGCGGTCCAGCTCCCACTCGGTGCTGGCGCACACGGGCAGCCGCCGGATCTGCCAGCCGCTCACCGGGCGCCCCGGCGGCCAGCCAGGTGCCGATGCGGGCGGCGCCCTGCTGCAGCTGTTCCGTGGGGTGGACCAGGGCCAAGCGGGCCCAGCCCTCACCACCGGGGCCAAAGCCGTTGCCGGGGGTGAGGGCCACCCCGGTGGCCTGCAGCAGGGCGGCACAGAAGGCTTCTGAGCCCTCGCCCTGGTCCTCGCCGGGCTGGCTCTGCCATTGGGGCGGCAGGGCCAGCCACAGATACAGGGCCATGCTGGGGCGCCGCACCGGCCAGCCCACAGCTTCCAGGGCCGCGGCCATGTGGTCGCGTCGCTGGCGGTAGGTCCGGCCCAGCTGGGCCGGCCAGTGGGGGGCCTGTTCCAGGGCGGCGATCGCCCCGGCCTGCAGGGCGAGGGACTGGTTGAAATCCACCACCCCCTTGAGCTGCCTCAACGCGGTGATCAGCCACTCGGCACCGATGGCGAAGGCCAGCCTGAAGCCCCCCAGGCACCAGCTCTTGGAGAGGGAAAAGAACTCGATGCCATGGCTGCGCCAGCCCGGGTGGCGCAGCAGGGCCGGGGCCTCCCCGTCGAGGGCCAGGTCCACGTAGGGGTTGTCATGGGCCAGCACCACGTCGTGGCGCAGGGCCTTGTGCATGGCCGCATCCACCCAGGCCTGCTCCCCGGTGGTGGCCGTGGGGTTGTGGGGGAACCCCAGCACCATCAGCTTGAGGGCCTCCCACTCGGCGGTGGACACCCGCTCGAAATCGGGACGCCAGCCGCTTGCCGCATCGAGGCGCAACAGCTGGGGCCGGGCCGAGGCCAGCTGCAGGCCCCCCAGGTGGGAGGGGTAGTAGGGGTCGAGCAGGAGGGCGGCATCGCCGGGATTCAGCACCGCCAAGGGCAGGTGGGCCGTGCCCTCCTGGGATCCCACCAGCAGCAGCACTTCGCGCTGCGGATCGACGGCCACCCCGAAACGCCGCTGCGCCCAGGCCGCGGCGGCCTCCCGGAAGGGCAGCGTGGCGTGGTGCAGGCAATAGGCCGCACTTGAGGGGGCGTCGAGGACGCGCTGCATCGCCGCGATCGCCTCGGGCGGCGGCAGCAGATCGGTGGATCCCAGGGAGAGATCGAGCAGGGGGTCCAGGCCGCTGTCGGCAACGGCGGCCCTCAGGCTGTAGGCGCTCTTGCGGCGGTCGTTGCGGGCGAAGACGCCACTGCCCAGCTGGGCCAGGCGCTCAGAGATGGGCATCCAGGAAGGCCTTGAGCTGGGCCTTGGCCATGGCGCCCTCATGGCGAGCCACCGGGGCGCCGGCCTTGAACAGCACCAGGGTCGGCAGGCCCTGCACCTGCAGGCGGTCGCGGCTGCCGGGGTTGGGATCGGCCTCGAGCTTGCCCACCTTGAGGCGGCCGGCGTAGTCGCTGGCAGCCCAGTCCATCAGCGGTGCCATCAGGCGGCAGGGGCCGCACCACTGGGCCCAGACATCCACCAGCACCGCCTCGCTGCAGGCGATCACTTCAGCGTCGAAGTTGGCGTCGGTGAGATGAACGACGGACACGGCAGTGGACACGGGAACAGCAGAGGGAAAGAACGGGAGCGTGGAGGGAGGGAACCCTTCGGAGCGAGGCTTCAAGGTAGGGGCCCGCCGGCACCGCTCAGGGGCAGCCAACGGATCAGGCCATGACCCCCGCGGGTGGTTCAGGGCCCATGGCGAGCAGAACGGGCGATCAGAGCTTGTCGATCGAGCGCTTGAGCTCTTCGAGTTCGGCATCCACTTGGGCCACCTTCACCGGCTCCAGCTGGGGCACCGGATCGCTGTCCTTGGGCAGGGCCACAGGTTCCGGGCCGGCGGCGCCGGAGAGCCGGTTCTTGAGAGCGGCGAGCTCATCGTCCACATCGCTGCTCTCAAGCGCAGCGAACTGGCTCTCGAGGTCGGCGCCGGCCAGCTCGGCCGCCGCCTGGCTGCGGGCCTCCAGGTTCTGCACCTTTTCCTCCATGCGCTCGAAGGCCGCCATCGAGGAGTTGGTGCCGAGGTTGCCCACGGCGCTCTGGAGCTGCTCCTGGGCCTGGGCGGCCTGGGCCCGGGCCTTGAGCATGTCCTTCTTGGTCTTGGCCTCGGCGATCTTGGCCTCCAGCGCCACCAGGCTCTTCTTGAGCGCGTCCACCTGGCCGGCCTGGCTGTTGAGCTGGGCGTTGAGGGCGGTGGCGGTGTCGTCGTAGGTCTTGCGGCGGGTGAGGGCCTCGCGGGCGAGGTCGTCCTCCCCCTTCTGGAGGGCCAGTTCGGCGCGCTGATACCAGGTCTTGGACTGGCTCTCGGCCTGTTCGGCCTGGTTGGCGATCCGCTTCTGACTGGCAATGGCCGTGGCCACCGCCTGGCGGAGCTTGATCAGGTCGGACTGCATGTCCGCGACGGACTGGTCAAGGATCTTGGAGGGATCCTCCATGCTGCCGATCGCCGCATTGGCGTTGGCACGGAGCAGTCGGCTGAGGCGGTCAAAAAAGCCCATGGCGCAGCTGGGGGCAAGGCCAGAGGCTAACCATGAACGCCACCGGCGTCTGATCGGAGCGGCACCATCGCGCTCAGGACTCAGAATGGAGGCAGGATCTGATTGGCGGCAATGGCAGGGTCGCAGCGACAGCGGAGCCACGGCAATGCCCCGGCCACGGGTCAGCGCCGTATCGGCAGCATCACGGTGATGGTGCCGGCCAGCCATCCGCCGGCCACGGCCCTGGCCCAGTGCCTCGACACCCTGCAGCAGCAGTGGCAGCGCCAGGGCAACCTCGGGGCGCTATGGCAGCGCTGGCCGACGCTGGCCGGTCCCCAACTGGTCCCACACTGCCGCCCCCTGCGCCTGCAGGGCTCGGTGCTCACGGTGGGAGCCGCCCCCGGCCCCTGGCTGCAGGCCCTGCAGTACAACCGCCACCAGTTGCTGGGCAGCCTGCGGGCCGCCGGCTTTGCCGTGCGGGAGGTGCGCCTCACCCAGCACCATCCAGTCACCCAGCCCGGTCTGGCCGCTGAGGAGACAGCAGGCAGCTGGGCCCGGCACCCCAGCCGGGTGGATGTGCACGGCATGGCCACCTGCCCCGGCTGCCACTGCCCAGCCCCCGCCGGGGAGATGGCCCGCTGGGGCAGCTGCAGCTTCTGCCGCCGTCAGCTCCTCGCCGAGAACCCCGTCAGCGGCAGCCCTCAGTAGCGCTCGGGCCGCGGATCCTGCCAATCGGGCCGTACACCGGCGGCGGCCAGTGCCGCGGCCCGGCGCTCCAGGCGCTGGCGATCCAGGCGCCAGAGTCGATAGATGCCGGAGGAGGCCAGCAGCTCGGGCTCCAGAGCGCGCCAGTGGGGCCGCTCAGCCGTGGCGGCATCGATCACCAGCAGCACCGAAGGCTGCTGCTCCGCCCCGCTCGGCTCCTGACCCCGGCGACGCTCCCGGCCCAGGCGATCGGCCAGGTTCACCAGCCCCGTGGCCGGTGCCCCCTCGTAGATCACCACACGGCGGCTGTAGTAGTGCAGCGAGGGCTTCAACATGCCCACCATGGCCAGGGGCTGGTCAGGCGTCTGGTGCTGCCGCACGGCGCTGGCCATGGCCCGCACCGGCAGGCCCCGCAGCCGATCCCCCAGCTGCCAGCTGGGCAGCAGCACCAGCGGCACGAACAGCAGCAGCGGCACCTGCAGGGCCGCCAGCCCCGGCAGCGGCTGACGCCGCCACCACAGCACCGCCCCCACCAGGGCGGCCAGGCCGTAACAGGCGGCGGCGAGGGCCAGCAGCCTCGACTCCAGCAGCTCCTGGGGCAGCGACGGCATCTCCGGCGTGATCACCAGCGGCAGCCACAGGGGGGCAGCGGCGAAAGCAAGGGCCATCACCAGGCTCAACAGCACCGTGCTGACCGCAGCCCAACCCCAGCCCCAGCGCTTCGCCTGAGCCCGCTGGGCCGCCAGGGCCGCCAGCAGCCCGGCGGCAGGCGTGGCGGGCAGCCAGTAGCTGGGCAGCTTGGTGGCCGCCAGGGTGAAGAACAGCAGCACCGCCAGCAGCCAGCAGGCGCTGTAGCGCTGCAGCGACAGGGCCGGGGGCAGCGGCGCCACCGGAACCGGGCGCCAGCGCCAGGCCTCGGGCCCCCTGAGGCCCTGCACCAGGCCCAGCAGCAGCACCGGGCTCCAGGGCAGGCTGGCCAGCAGCAGCACCGGCCCGAAAAACCACCAGGGCTGGGAGTGGTTGTTCACCGCAGCCGTGAAGCGCTGCAGGTTGTGGTAGCCGAAGAAACTGCGCCAGAAGGGCTCCCCCTCCACCGCCAGGGCCAGGCCGTACCAGGGCAGGCTCAGGGCCGCCGTGATCGCCAGGCCGGGCAGCGGCCGCAGCCGGCACCAGAGCCGCGCCAGGTCACCCTGCAGCCACCCGAACAGCAGCTGGGTGAGGCCGAGCAACAACACCGCCACCGGCCCCTTGGCGAGCACCGCCAGGCCCAGCCAGAGCCAGCCCCACCACCAGCCGCGGCCGCCCGCGGCGTAGCAGCGCCAGCAGAGCAGCAGGCTGAGGCCCAGGCAACCGGAAAAGAGGCCGTCGCTCACCGCGATCCGTCCCCACAGCAGCACCAGGGGCGAGAGGGCGAAGGCCACGGCGGCCGTCAGGGCAGCCAGGGCGGCACGGCGGCCGTGCTGGGGCCAGCGCAGCAGGGTGTCGGCCAGGGCCAGCATCAGCCCGATCGTGGCCAGGGCTGAGGGCAGCCGGGCCGCCCAGGTGCCCAGGGGGTTCCACCACCCCTGGCCGGGAAGGGCATAGACCAGGCCCATCCCCCAGTACACCAGTGGCGGCTTGTCGTAGCGCGGCAGGCCGTTGACCCACGGAATCAGCCAGTCGCCGGCCTCGGCCATCGCCCGGGCGGAGGCGGCGAACAGCGGCGGCGTCTCGTCCACCAGGCCGCTGACCCCCAGCTGCCACAGAAACAGCACCACCCCCAGGCCAAGACAGAGCAGCAGCACCCGGCGACGCTGGGAGGTGGAAACCGGAGCAGGGGTCACAGGGCCCAGGGAACTGGGGCGACCCTATCTGCGCCGGCCGGGGCCACCCGCCGCTGCAGCACCTGCCCCCTGCAGCCCCGCCTCCCGCCACACCTCCTCCAGCCAGCCCTCGATCCGCTCGGCGAACACCGCCCGCGAGCAGTGGCGCTCCGCCCAGCGTCGGCAGGCCGCCCGCTCCACCCCCAGCGCCCGTTCGGTGGCCAACGCCAGGGCCGCCCGGTCATCGGCAGCCGCGAGGGCACCGGTAAGCCCCTCCTGCACCAGTTCCCCCGGGCCACCGCGGGCATAGGCGGCCACCGGCACACCACAGGCCATGGCCTCCACCACCACGTTGCCGAAGGCCTCGTTCCACTTCGGGGTGTTGAGCAGCACCGCGCAGCGCCCCAGCTCGCGCTGCAACTGCTCGGTGGGCAGAAACCCCCGCCACTGCAGCGTGCCGGGGGGCACGGAGCTCTCCACCCAGCGGGCATAGGCCGGATCCTGGGGCAGACCCCACACCGCCAGGGGAATCTGCAGCTGGGCCGCCACGGCCGCCGCATCCTCCAGGCCCTTCTCGGGGGCGATGCGGCCGGCCCAGCCCAGCAGTCGCTCTGGCTCGGGATTGAAGCCGTACTGATCCAGATCAAAACCGTTGCCCACCAGCCGCGGCGCTGCCGGCAGGCTGAAATCGGCGGCCTGGGCGGCGGTGTGAAAGGCCAGGCGCCCCGGCTGGCGGCCCGCCACCTCAGCGATCACCGCATCCATCGCCTCGCCCACCGATCCCATGCTGATCAGGTGGGCCAGGGGTGTGGTCACGTGGGGCGTGAGCCAGAGCGGCAGCCAGTCGTAGGCGAGGTTCAGGATCACATCGGCGCGATGCTGCTCGCTCAGGGCCCGTCGCCAGAGACGGGGCAGCAGGCCATCGGCCGGGATCAGCACCGGGCTGTGGCGCTCCTGGTGCTGGCAGCTGGGCTGGGCCTCGCCCCGCTCCAACCAGAGCTCAGCGCCGCCGCAGCTGGGCGGCAGCCGGGAGCCCTCGGCGGCCAGCACCATCACCTGGTGGCCGCGCTGCAGCAGCCCCGCCACCAGGGAGAAGGCCGTGAGCTCCACACCGCCACCGGCGCCGCTGCCCAGGGGGCCCATCGGGGTGTTCACCACCAGGATCCGCATCAGAGCGGTCCTCCCCAGAGCTGCTGGCGGCGGTTGATCAGCAGCACCGACACCATCGCCAGGCCGGCCCCCAGCCACTGCAGCGGCGAGAGCCGCTCCTGCAGCCACACCACCCCACAGAGCACGGCAAACACGGGAGTCAGGAAGGTGAGAGCGGTGAAGCCGGTGAGATCACCGCTGCTCGCGAACCAGAAGAACAAGCCGTAGGCAGGGCGCTGCCCAGCAGGCTGGCGTAGGCCATCAGGCCCCACTGCAGCGACGACCAGGCCGGCAGCCAGGGGCCACCCGAGGCCAGCAGCGGCGCCCCGTGCAGCGCCAGCAGCGGCAGACCCCCCAGCAGCATGTGCCAGCCGGTGACCGCCAGCGGATCGCTGTGGCGCACGGCATAGCGGCAGAGCACCGTGCCCACCGCCATCGCCACCGCCGCGGCCAGCATCCAGAGCTCGCCATGGCTCCAGGCCCGCTGATCCAGCACCAGGGGTCCTTCCAGCCACCAGTGGCGCAGCACGGCGGCCGGCAGTCCCAGGCAGAGGATGCCCAGCAGCCCCAGCACCAGCCCCAGCCAGCCCACCGGGTTGATCGCCTCGCCGAACAGGCTGCGGGCCATCAGGGCCACCAGCAGGGGCTGGGAGTCGATCAGCACCGAGCCCAGGCCAGCCCCGGTCTGCACCAGGCCCCGGGCCAGCAAGCCCTGGAACAGGGCCCCGTCCACCAGGGCGAAGGCGAGCAGCCAGGGCCAGTCAGCGCGGTGGATAGCGAGGGGACGGCCCAGCAGCAGCGCCGCCAGCAGCAGCAGCACCCCGGCCGGCAGCAGCCGCAGGGTGGCCACCAGCAGGGGGCCGCCGTCGCTGAGCAGCGGGCGCATGGCCGCCATCGCCGTGCCCCAGAGGGCGAACGGCAACAGCATCAGCAGCCAGCGCAGGGCCTGGGGCATGGGGGCGGTTTTCAAGGCCGGTGGGGGCTTCTTTTTAAGATCCGGCAACCACACAAGAGTTCCATGGTCTGGCCCTGGCGCCGCAAGACACGCCGCACCATGGCGCGGATCGCCATCGAAGGCCCCATCGGCGGGGGCACGCGCACCAGGGTGCTGAAGGCCCTGCGCCAGGTGGAGCAACGGGAGTGCCCGGCCCTGCTGCTGCGGATCGACAGTCCCGGCGGCACGGTGGGCGACAGCCAGGAGATCCATGCCGCCCTGCTGCGGCTGCGTCAGAAGGGCTGCCGGGTGGTGGCCAGTTTCGGCAACATCTCCGCCTCCGGGGGGGTGTACATCGGCGTGGCGGCCGAGAAGATCGTGGCCAACCCCGGCAGCATCACCGGCTCGATCGGCGTGATCCTGCGGGGCAACAACCTCTCGAAGCTGCTGAAGCGGCTCGGCGTGAGCTTCGAAACGGTGAAGAGCGGCCTCTACAAGGACATCCTCTCGCCGGATCGGGCCCTGAGCGAGGCGGAACGGGAGCTGCTGCAGAGCCTGATCGACTCCAGCTACCAGCAATTCGTGGACGCCGTGGCTGAAGGGCGCCAGCTCGAGACCAAGGCGGTGCGGGCCTTCGCCGATGGGCGCGTGTTCAGTGGGGCCCAGGCCCTGGAACTCGGTCTGGTGGATGTTCTCGGGGATGAGGAGGCGGCCCGCCGCCTGGCGGCCGACCTGGCCGGGCTGGATGCGGAGAAGACCCGGCCGATCACCTTCGGGGCGCCACCCAGGCGCTTCGCCGGCCTGATCCCCGGCCGCAGCCAGGTGGATCGGCTGCAGCAGCTGCTCAGCCTGGAGCTCGGCTGGTGCGGCCAGCCCCTGTGGCTGTTCCGCCCATGAGCGGCGGGCTGCAGCTGCGGGCCCTGCGCGGGGCCACCACCTGCCAGGCGAACACGGCGGCTGCCATCGACGAGGCCGTGGCGGAACTGATGCAGGCGCTGGTGGAGCGCAATGGCCTGGAAGGCCATCAGGTGCTCTCGGTGACCTTCTCGGTGACCACGGACCTCGACGCCTGCTTCCCGGCCGCGATCGCCAGGCGCCGCGCTGGCTGGGAGCATGTTGCCCTGCTCGACTGTCAGCAGATGGCGGTGGCAGGGGATCTGACCCACTGCATCCGCCTGCTGGCCCACGCCTGGATGGATCCGGATCGCCAGCCCTGCCATCCCTATCTGCGGGGCGCGAGCCGCCTGCGGCCCGACCGCGCCAGCTAGCCCGCCGACCACCCCAGCCCGCAGCGCTCCGTCCGCTCTGCTGGGATTGAGGGATTGATCGGAGCAGGCCCCATGGGTTTCCACCCACCACGCCGCCCCCTGGCCCTCGCCCTGGCAGCGGGTCTCGGTACCGCCGCCCTCAGCGCCCTGAGTCTGCTGAGCCCTGCGGCCCTGCAGCCGCCGGCCCGTGCCCAGGGCACCCCTGGCTTGCTGGAGTTCCGCTGGGAGAACAGCCGCGACTACCGCAAGCTCTATTTCTTCATGACCAACACCCAGCGCCTGCAGCGCTCGGAGTACTACCTGGTGCTGCGCCCGAAGGACCGCAAGACGGCCATCCTCAAGCTCAGCGTCACGATCCCCGATCACTTTGACGCCAAGATCGATCCCAGCCGGGTGGAGCTCTGCAGGATGAGCAAGGGCGGCATGCTGTCGCGCACGCGCTGCCTGGAGACCATCCCCGCCACGATCGAGATCGCCGAGAACGGCGGTGCCATTGAGATCTTCCCCGACACGCCGGTGTCTGACACCGACACCATCGGTGTGTACATGCGTCTGTTCAACCCCTTTGATGTGGGGATGTACCAGTTCAATGCCCTGGCCCAGGCCCCCGGCGAGGTGCCGATCTCGGGCTACCTGGGCAGCTGGCTGATCCAGATCGACCCGCCCAGCAACTGAGTTCAGGCCAGGCGGCGCAAGCTGGCCTGATAGCTTGATCGATCACCAGTCAACACGCGACGGAAGGAGCGAACAGAGAGCCATGACCAAGCGAACCCTGGGGGGCACGAGCCGCAAGCGCAAGCGGGTTTCTGGTTTCCGGGTGCGCATGCGCAGCCACACCGGCCGCCGTGTGATCCGCACCCGTCGTCGTCGCGGCCGCTCCCGCCTCGCCGTCTGAACCCATGGCTCTGCCCCGCCGCCACCGCCTGAAGGGGCAGCGGGTCTTTGACGCCCTCTACCGCCGGGGCCGACAGCTCCACAGCCCCCACCTCAGCCTGCGCTGGCATCCCGTCAAGCCCGCTCTCGAGCCCGCCGCCGAGCGTGGCCATGCCCCGAGTCCCTGGCGCTGTGGGGTGGTGATCAGCTCCAAAGTGCACAAGCGGGCCGTGCGGCGCAACCACCTGCGCCGGCTGCTGCACAACCACCTGACCAACCAGGGGATCGCCCCATGCCAGGGGCCGATCTGGCTGCTGCTCAGCCTCAAGCCAGGCAGTGTCGATCGCGAAGACGACGCCCTGCTGGAAGAATGTGAACAGCTTCTGCACCGGGCAGGTCTGAGACGATGAGCAAGCAGAGCCCCACCGAGATCCAGGAAACGGTGTTCTACGAAGGGGGCCCGGCCAAGGGCGACCTGATCACCAACCTGCTCTTCGGCCTCACCGTGATCGGCCTGCCCTTTGCCGTGGGCGCCGTGGTGCGCGCCCTGTGGCTGCGCTTCCGCATCACCAGCCGCCGCATCGAGATCAACGGCGGCTGGCTGGGCCGCGACCGCACCCAGGTGGTGTACAGCCAGATCCGGGAGGTGCGCAGCGTGCCCCGGGGCTTCGGCGCCTGGGGCGACATGGTGCTGGTGCTCAACGACGGCGCCAAGCTCGAAATGCGCTCCATGCCCAGGTTTCGTGAGCTGGAGGCCTACATCGAGGAACGCCGTCAGGCCAGGCGTCCGGCCGCCCCCAAGGGCATGGCCGCCTGAACCCCCGCCTGCTCAGGCACACTGAGCCTCGCCCTCCTTCAACCCCCAGGCCCCCACCGCTGTGATCGGCTACATCTCCGACAACCTGCTCCTCCCGATCCTCGATTTCTTCTACGGATTGGTGCCGAGCTACGGGCTGGCGATCATTGCCCTCACGGTGGTGATCCGGCTCGCCCTGTTTCCGCTCAGCGCCGGATCGATCCGCAATGCCCGCCGCATGCGCATCGCCCAGCCGGTGATGCAGAAGCGCCAGGCCGAGATCAAGGCTCGGCACGCCAGCAACCCCCAGAAACAACAGGAGGAGCTGGGCAAGTTGATGAAGGAGTTCGGCAGCCCTCTGGCGGGCTGTCTGCCCCTGCTGGTGCAGATGCCGATCCTGTTCGCCCTGTTCGCCACCCTGCGGGGCTCACCCTTCGCGGATGTGCCCTACACCGTGAACCTCAAGGTGCTGCCCGCCGACCAGGTGGCCACGATCGAGACCAAGCCCTTCAACACGGCCAGCCACTCGATCTTCGTCACCAGCACCAGCCATGTGCCGGTGATCGCCAGCCTCGAGGCCGGCAACAAGCTGGCGGTGGGCAGCAGCGAAACCGTGACGCTGCACACCAAGACCGATGAGAGCTTCGCCTCGGTGCTGGCCGGGGTGGAGAACGGCGACGCCTTCCAGCCCAGCTGGAGCGTGACCAAGGGCGAGGAGGTGGTGCGGGTGGATCAGAACGGCACCATCACCGCCATCGCCCCCGGCGACGCCACGGTGGAGGCCAAGATTCCAGGCCTGGCGGCCCGCAGCGGCTTCCTGTTCATCAAGGCCCTGGGTCAGGTGGGCTTCATGAGCGAAGGCCAGGTGAACTGGGACATCGCCGGCCTGGTGGCCGGCTTCGGCGCCACCCTGTTCATCTCCCAGATCCTCTCGGGGATGGGCATGCCGGCCAATCCGCAGCAGTCCACGGCCAACAAGATCACCCCCGTGATGATCACGGCCATGTTCCTGTTCTTCCCCCTGCCGGCCGGCGTGCTGCTCTACATGGTGGTGGCGAATATCTTTCAGGCTCTGCAGACCTTTCTGCTCAGCCGCGAGGCCCTGCCCGACAACCTGCAGGCCATCCTCGATCAGCAGCGGTCGCAGCAGGCCATCACCGTGGCAGCCGGCGGCGTCGGCATCGGCGAGCGGGGCGGCCGGCTTCCCTTCGAGCCCAAGGGCAAGAAATGATCCCGCGCCGGTGATGCCAGCGGGTCCACCGCAGCGGCATGGAGGACTGCGGCCACCGGTGCTTCCCGCCCCACCAACCCCCGATGGATTCTCCCCACGCCACCCCCCCTGCGCCGCCACGGCTGCGGCCCGTGCCGATCCGTGAGCTCCAGGCCCTCAAGGGCGGCCTCGAATGGCCTCTGGAGCACCACCTCAACGGCCTGGACAGCCTCACGCCGGTGCGGGGCGTGGTGCGGGCGGTGCACCGCGGCGACGCCCTGGAGGTGGAGGGGGAGGCGGCCACGATCGTGACCCTCTGCTGCGACCGCTGCCTGGGCCACTACAACCACTCCCTGGAAGCCAAGGCTCAGGAGCTGATCTGGCTGGGGTCGGCCGACCCCCAGAGCCTGGATGTGGCCCTGACCCGGGCGCTGGATCCCCGCCTCGATCTCGACGCCGACAGCCTCAGCGAATCGCTCGATCCCCGCGGCGACTTCGACCCGGCCCACTGGATCTTCGAGCAGCTGAGCCTGCAGCTGCCCCTGGTGAATCGCTGCGGTGCCGACTGCCCGGGCCCGGCCCACTGGGGCAGCGGCCCACCCGTGGGGGAGCCCGCTGGCGAGCTGCCTGGCGAGGCCGCCGGCGGCGACCCCCGCTGGGCAGCCCTGGCCGCTCTGCGCCAGAACGCCGCCAAGGGGCCAAACCATCCCAGACCGCAACCATGAGCGAAACCAGCTGGGCCGACCACCTCGACCTGATGATCCGGGCCCGCACCCCGATCATCTGGATCCGCAGCCTCGAGGAGCAGCGGGTGGAGGCCCTGCTGGAGCAGGCGGCGCGGCGGCTGGGCAACCGCACCCTGCTGCGCTGGGACTTCGTGGATGGCCTGCGCGGCGCCCCGAACCGCGAGGGCGAGGCCAGCCGCAATCCGATGGCAGCCCTGAGCTGCCTCGATTCCCTGCCTGCTGAGCAGGGCGCGATCCTGCTGCTGCGCGACTTCCACCGCTACGGCGAGGATGCCGGCATCTGCCGCCGCCTGCGCAACCTGGCCGGCAGCCTGCGCCAGACCCCCCGCACCCTGATCATCACGGCGCCGGACTGGAAGGTGCCGCCGGACCTCGATGACTGCATCACCCTGCTGGATCTGCCGCTGCCGGATGCCGAGGAGATCGGCCAGCTGCTGAGCTCGATCGCCGCCGCCAGTGGCCGGGCGCTCGATCCGCCGGTGCTGCGCCAGCTCTCGGCGCCTGCCACGGCCTCAGCGAACAGCGCGTGCGCCAGCTGGCGGCCCGCGCCCTGGCCCGCCGCGGCCAGCTGGGTGCCGACGACCTGGCCGAGGTGCTGGAGGAAAAGCGCCAGGCGATCGCCAAGAGCGACCTGCTGGAGTACTGCCCCAGCAGCTCCAGCCCGGCCGACATCGGCGGGCTCGAATCCCTCAAGCACTGGCTGGAGCAACGGCGCCGGGCCTTCAGCGAGGAGGCCCGGGCCTACGGGTTGCCCCTGCCCCGGGGAGTGCTGCTGGTGGGCCCCCAGGGAACGGGCAAGTCGCTCACGGCCAAGGCCATTGCCCACAGCTGGTCGATGCCCCTGCTGCGGCTGGATGTGGGGCGCCTGTTCGCCGGCCTGGTGGGGGCCTCGGAGGCCCGCACCCGCGACATGATCCAGAGGGTGGAGGCCATGGCGCCCTGCGTGCTCTGGATCGATGAGGTGGACAAGGGCTTCGGCCTCGGGGCCAGCAGCGACGGCCGCAGTGACGGCGGCACCAGCCAGCGGGTGCTGGGCACGGTGCTCACCTGGATGGCGGAAAAGACCAGCCCGGTGTTCGTGGTGGCCACGGCCAACGCGGCCGAGAGGCTGCCCCCCGAACTGCTGCGCAAGGGTCGCTTCGATGAGATTTTTCTGCTGGCACTGCCGGGAGCGGAGGAACGGCGCGCCATCCTCGACCTGCAATTGCGCCAGCGCCGGCCGGGCCACAGCCTGCCGCTGGAGGTGTTGGTGGATCGCACGGCGGGCTTCTCCGGAGCGGAGCTGGAGCAGACGGTGATCGAGGCCATGCACCTGGCCTTTGCCGAGCGGCGCGAGTTCGGCGAGGCCGACCTGATCGCCGCCGCCAGCCAGGTGGTTCCCCTCAGCCGCACGGCCCGCGAGCAGCTCGAGGCCCTGGAGCAATGGGCCAGCACGGGGCGGGCCCGCCCCGCCTCCAGGTTGCGGGGCGTAACGAACTCCGACGCCAGGTAACAAGCCCGTGGTTCCAGCTGGGTCGGCCTGTCCACCCCCCTTACGGTCTGCTGACGACCTTGGCAGCGCCATGACCCCCAGCCCCACGCCTCGTGACCGCGGTGAACTGTTCACCCAGCTGGCCGTGGCCTGCATCGGTGCCGGGGTGGTGACCACCGTCGCGGTGGCCCAGGGACAGAACCCGATCACCGCGCTCGGCATCACCCTGTTCTCAGCCATCGCGGCCGTGGCTCTCGGCCAGGTGCTCTGAGGCTGAACGCCGCTGAGTGGTTGGCCTCTGCGGCTGCCACGCAGCGGCGTTACTTCAGAACACAATCAGCACCACCTTGAGAACTGGAAAGCCAAGGTTGTCAAGCCCCCACCAGGCTGTCCATAGTGCCTTCATCGCCAATTTGACCTTGGCATGACACTCCACTCAAAACACAAGGCTGGTCTGAGTCTGCCCGCCATCAGCATGGCTTTGCTGATGGCGGGCGCCACCGCCCTACCCTCCGTGGCTGCTCTGCGGCAGTCCCAGCAGCAACCCTCAGTCCAACGGGCCATCCCTGCCATGGTGGACGGCGGCGACAGCGGCCCAGTGCTGATCGCCAAGGAGAAAAACAAGGATAAAGACCGGGATAAGAAAAAGAAGAAGAACCGCGATCAGAAATCTGAGAAGCGCCAGAATAACAACCGCAAGACAAGCGACAGGAATCAGAAAAACAACGGCAATCGAAAGACCAGCAACAACCAGAAGAACGATCGCAAGGAGCGAGCCGAACGGAAAGAGCGAGCCGAACGGAGGCAGAAAAACGATCGAGCCAGTGATCGGAACGCCAAAAACAACAACAACGGCAACAACAAAAAAGACAGAACACCAAGATCCGATCGCAGCCTCACCAAGGCTGAACGCGATCGTATCTATCGCCAGGGTCTGCGCGAAGGCAAAGACCGTGGCTACAACAAAGGCGTCAAGACCGGCTATCGCGAGGGGGTCGACAAGGGACGCAAGCGCGGCTACGACCGGGGCTATGACCGCGGCTACCGCAAGGCCGAAAACCGCTACAGAGGCTGGGACAGCAACCGCTGGCGCAGTTACAACCGCAGCAAGCGGAACCAATGGCGCCGTCCGGTGGTGGTCAACAACTACTACGGACGCGGCGGCTGGGCCGGGCAACGCGGCTGGTACAACTCCCGTCCCTGGGGCGGTGGCTGGTACGGCGGTTGGTCCAGTTCACCACCGTGGGGCTGGTGGCTCGGGCAGTCCGTGGTGTGGGGCGTGACCACCCTCACCACCGCAGCGATCATCAACGACTCCATTGATCGGGCCATCGAGCGCCGTCAGCCCACCGTGCTGGTGCCCGATACCAATTGGCAGCTCTACTACGGCAGCGTTGAACCTGTGGAAGACACGGGAGTCACGTTTGCCGTCTACAACGGTTCAGGCACCTATGAGATGGAGGCCGACTGCGAAGAGGGGCTGCTGAACGGCGAGGTGCCCACCACCCCAGCGGAAGCCCAGCTGATCAATGCGGCCTGCCAGGTGACCTTCGGCACCCAGGCCTGAATGACCAGCGGCTTTCGCGACCAGCTGCCTGCCCTGGCCAACAAGACCTACTTCAACTACGGCGGCCAGGGGCCCCTGCCGACCACGAGTCTTGAGGCCATGGTTGCGGCCTGGGGCCAGTTGCAGGAGCTGGGCCCATTCACTGGGGATGTGTGGCCCTTTGTGGAGTCAACGGTGGCCGGACTGCGCAGGCGCCTGGGCCGCTGGCTCGGGGTACCGCCTCAGCGCCTGGCCTTCACCGAGAACGTGACCAGCGGCTGCGTGCTGCCCCTCTGGGGCCTGCCCTGGCAGCCGGGAGACGTGCTGCTGCTGAGCGATTGCGAGCACCCCGGCGTGGTGGCGGCCTGCCAGGAGCTGGCCCGACGCCAGCAACTCACGATTGAGCGCTTCAAGGTTGCTGACCTGCGGCAGGACCCGGCGGCCACCGACGCCGCAGTGCTGCAGCGGCTGGAGAACGCCCTCGGCCCCCGCACCCGCCTGGTGGTGCTCTCCCACCTGCTCTGGAACACCGGGCAGGTGATGCCGATCGCCGCTGTGGCCAGCCGGCTGGACCAGCACCCGCAGCGACCCTGGCTCCTGGTGGATGCTGCCCAGTCACTGGGCAGCATCCCCGTGGCCGAGGCAGCCCATGCGTCCGACATCTACGCCTGCACAGGTCACAAGTGGTGCTGTGGGCCGGAGGGCCTGGGCGTGGTGGCCCTCTCTGAGCGGCTGCTGGCGGAAGCCCAGCCCACCCTGATCGGCTGGCGCAGCCTCAGCCATGAGGGCAGCGCCACCAGTGGCTTTCACACCGACGGGCGCCGCTTTGAGGTGGCCACGTCCTGCATCCCCCTGTTCGCCGGCCTGGATCGCTCCCTGGAACTGCTGGAGGCGGAGGGGTCGCCGGAGCAGCGGCTGCAGCGGATCAGCCTGCAGGCTCGCCGCCTCTGGGAGTCCCTGGCCGCCCTGCCAAACCTGAAGACCGCCCTGCAGACACCGCCTCCCGCCGGCATTGTGAGCTTCACGCTGGAAGGGGAACAACCTGGCGATGTGGTGCGACGGCTGGGGGAGCAGAGCCTCTGGATCCGCAGCCTCGAAGAACCGGCTTGCCTGCGGGCCTGCACCCACGTCTGCACCGTTGAACAGGACAGCGACAGGCTGGTCGCCGCCCTGAGAGATCGGTGATCAGTCGGCAGCTGGGTCGCTGAGCATGGTGCTGTAGACCCAGCCGGCGAGCAGGGCACCGACGATCGGGGCCACCCAGAACAGCCAGAGCTGACCAACGGCCGCTCCGCCCACCCAAACGGCAACGCCAGTGCTGCGGGCCGGGTTCACCGAGGTGTTGGTGACCGGGATGCTGATGAGGTGAATCAGGGTGAGTGCCAGGCCGATGGGCACCCCGGCAAAGCCGGCGGGGGACAGCTTGTCGGTGGCACCGAGGATCACGAGCAGGAAGAAGAAGGTGAGCACCACTTCCACCACCAGGGCGGCGAAGAAGCTGTAGCCACCTGGGGAGTTGGCGCCGAAACCGTTGGTCGCAAGGGCGTTGGCACCCTCCACCACGAAGCCGGCGCGGCCGCTCGCCACCAGCTTGATGACGCCGCCGGCAATGACGGCACCGACCACTTGGGCCGCGATGTAGGGGAGGAGTTCAGCCTGCTTGAAGCGCCCGCCGGCCCAGAGGCCGAAGCTCACCGCGGGGTTGATGTGACAGCCCGAGATATGACCAATGGTGTAGACCATGGTCAGCAAGGTGAGTCCGAAGGCCAGGGACACCCCCAGGAAGCCCAGTCCCAGTGGGTTCGCTGCAGCGTTGTCATAGGGGAAGTTGGCCGCCAGCACGGCACTGCCGCATCCGCCCAGGACAAGCCAGAACGTGCCGAACATCTCGGCGAGACATTTTCTAGACAGTGGAATGGCTCGGGCCATTGCATCAAAAGTTACAACTCTGAAAACCTACCGGTCCATGGGCCATTTACCCTCACTCTGTGATCAATCAACGATCAATCAACACCATGCCGTAACAGGCACCCCGACCTAAGCCTCAGCAAGGTGCTCCGCCGCCAGCCTCGAGCCAAGGGCCTTCTGGGCCTCTTCCCTGTCGTCGAAGTGGACCTTGGTGGTGCCCAGGATCTGGTAATCCTCATGGCCCTTGCCAGCGATCAGCACCAGATCCTCGGGCTGCGCTGCCCTGATCGCCGCGGCGATCGCGCCGGCCCGGTCGCCTTCCACCTCCAGGTCGGTGCCGGCGGGGATGCCGGCCACCACGTCGTCGAGGATGGCCTGGGGATCCTCCGTGCGGGGATTGTCGGAGGTCACCACGACGCGATCGGCCAGGCGAGCGGCGATGGCGCCCATCTGGGGGCGTTTGCTGCGGTCGCGGTCACCGCCGCAGCCGAACACGCAGATCAGTTGCCCCCTGGTGAAGGGCCGGCTGGCCTGCAGGGCATTGTCCAGACCATCGGGCGTATGGGCATAGTCCACCAACACCACCGGCTGGGGCTGGCTGCCGGCGGCGCTCACCCGCTCCATGCGTCCGGGCACCCCGCGGAAACCGGCCAGTCCAGGCAGCAGCAGGTCCAGGGGGATCCCCTGCTGCACCAGGGCTCCCACGGCCTGCAGCAGGTTCATCAGGTTGAAGCGGCCCAGCAGCGGCGACTGGAAGCGGCCCTCCCCCAGGGGCGTCACCAGCCGGCCGCGCACGCCGCTGCTCTCCATCTCGAGGGAATCGATGAACAGCTCGGCGCCGGGGTCGAGCAGGGAACTGCGCCAGCAGCGCGGCCCCAGCTGGCGGGCCAGTTGGGCACCCCAGGGGTCGTCGCCGTTCACCACCACGGTGGGGCTGGCACTGGCCCTGAGCAGGGGGGAGGTGAACAGCAGCGCCTTGGCGGCGAAGTAGGCCTCCATTGAGGCGTGGTAGTCGAGGTGGTCCTGGGTGAGATTGGTGAACACCGCCCCGGCGAACTGGCAGCCGGCCACCCGCTGCTGATCGAGGGCGTGGGAGCTCACCTCCATGGCCGCGATCCGGGCGCCGGCCTCGACCGCGCGGGCCAGCTGGGCCTGCAGCAGATCGGCGAAGGCGGTGGTGTGCTGGGCCGTGACGCTGTAGCCGGGCCAGCGGTTCTCCAGGGTGCCGAACAGGGCGGTCGGCAGACCCGCCGCCCCCGCCAGATGCTCGATCAGATGGGTGGTGGTGGTCTTGCCGTTGGTGCCGGTGACCCCGATCAGGCCCAGGCGGGCGCTGGGTTGTGCCCAATAGGCGGCGGCCAGGGCTCCGGCCCAGCGGGCCACGGGTTCCTCCACCACCAGCACCGGATCGCCGTCGCCGGGGCGGTCGTCGAGAATCGCCCCGGGACCCACCACTGCAAGGCAGGCTCCCGCTTCGAGGGCAGCACGCCAGTAGCGGCCGCCATCCACCTGGGTGCCGGGCAGACCGATGAACAGGGTGGCGGGACCCACCCGGCGCGAGTCACAGCTGATCGAGCGCACCGTCGCGTCGGGAAGGCCCTCAGGCACCTGCAGTCCCACTTCGCTCAGCAGGGGGTGAAGCAGGGTGGGCATGGCGGGGCAACGGGTGGGCTGGCGCCGTTCTAGACGCTTCCCCCAGGAAAACCGTTCTTGCCCAACCAAACCAGCAGGGCCGTGTCCACCAGGCGAGGCGGCACCCGGGGCAGCAGCTGCTCGCCCGTGACCGTACGCCAGCCCAGCACCGGCACCTCCAGCCCGAAGCGGGCCTGCAGGGAAGGATCGTCGTCCACATTCACCACCACCAGGCGCGGCGGCGGCGTCAGCCGGCGCAGCTTCTCCTCCAACCCCTCACACAGGCAGCAGCCCGGGCGGGAGTAGAGCACCAGGTGATCGGCCATGGGGGACGCAGGGCGAGACAGGAAGGACGAAACAGGAAGGGGAGAGCAGGGTTGAGAGGAACCCTCGGTCCGGTTCAGTCGGGCACCGGATCACAGCCGCAGGGCGTGAACGGGTGGCAGCGCAGCAGCCGCCGCAGGGTGAGCCAGCCGCCGCGCCAGGGTCCATGGCGGCTGATCGCCTCCAGGCCATAGGCACTGCAGCTGGGAATGAAGCGGCAACGGGGGCCCAGCAGGGGGGAGAGAAAGCGGCGGTAGAGGCCGATCAGCCCCAGCAGCAGCCAGGCCAGCCAGCGGGAGGGGCCCGCAGGCCCGGGCAACTCAGGGGATGGGGCCAGTCCGAGGGCCACGGGGCCAACCGATAGGATCGATCGTTGGCGCGTCAAGGCGCGGGCAGCGGACTTGATCCAGCATGCCCCAGCTGCGGCCGCCATGGGACCCACCTGGGGTCCCGTTCCGTCCCACCACCTTGTTTTCATGTCTCGTTACCGCGGCCCTCGTCTGAGGATCACGCGGCGCTTGGGAGACCTTCCCGGTCTCACCCGTAAGTCCGCCAAGCGGTCTTATCCCCCCGGTCAGCACGGCCAAGCCCGTCGCAAGCGCTCCGAATACGCCATCCGCCTGGAAGAGAAGCAGAAGCTTCGCTTCAACTACGGCATCTCCGAGCGCCAGCTGGTGCGCTACGTCAAGAAAGCGCGAGCCCAGGGAGGCTCCAGCGGCACCAACCTGCTCAAGCTGCTCGAGAGCCGTCTCGACAACATCTGTTTCCGCCTCGGCTTCGGGCCCACCGTGCCCGGCGCCCGCCAGTTCGTGAACCATGGCCACGTGACCGTCAACGGCCGCGTCGTGGACATTGCCAGCTTCCAGTGCAAGCCCGGCGACGTGGTCGCCGTGCGCGAGCGCAAGCAGAGCCGCAAGCTGGCGGAGGGCAACCTGGAATTCCCGGGCCTGGCCAACATCCCGCCCCACCTGGAACTGGACAAGGGCAAGTTCACCGCCAAGGTGATCAGCCGCTGCGAGCGCGAATGGGTCGCCCTCGAAATCAACGAGCTGCTGGTGGTGGAATTCTATTCCCGCAAGGTGTAGAACGCTCAGTCCGAGGCACAGCAAGGGGTCTGGGGGCTGTGGTCAGCCTGCTCATCGGGCAGCTCTGACCATGGCTCCCAGAGCCCTTTGCTCGCCCTTTGCGTGAGCACGTGCAGGTGTATCTCCTGATCACCAAGTCCAATAATCCTTTGGCTTGCCGATGTAGGAGAGAAAGGCTTCCGCATCAGGACGGAGCCGTTGAATCACAGAGGCACGCATCGGGCCTGGCCAGTCGGGCTCCGATACATGGGCACGGCCCTTTTGTCCCACCTTGTTCAGCTTGGGCAACTCTCCTGCTTCCAGAATGCTGTGCGTCTGAGGCGGAAGCCCCAGAAAAACCAGCAGCTCCCCGAGCACGGCAGCAGGATCAGCGATCAGATCCTCAAACGTCAAGCAATGGATCTGCTGATCCGGGAAATATTTTCGATAGGCGTTGATTCTTTCGTAGTAACTGGAACAACCGATCAACAGGCGGGCGGCTCGACGATCGGAAAGAATTCGCTCAAATGCCACATAGTCAGGGCATCGTCCTTTGACGTGGCGCCACTGAGACACGAGCCGATCAAGCGGATGACGCACGACATAGACGATTTTCATTCCTGGAAAGTATCGATGCATCAGCCCAGGAGCATCCCGAAATTCCCTCAGCGGGCTGGCATACATTGTGCTCGCCTCACCGCGCCAGGCAAAGCCACATCCGGCCCTGAAGATGCTCCGATACCATGGCCATCCCTTACCGTAATGGCGCCCAAAAAACTTCGGCTCTTTTGGCCTGCTGATGAAAATATCGGCATGGCTTGAGAGCACGGCTGCAAGTGTCGTCGTGGCCGACTTGGCGGCACCGATGATGATGAAATTAGGCAAGTATCTCCTGCCCATTCTCACCTGTCTGGCGTGTAACCCAGCAAGACCATCTGCAATTTCGGCGTAAGGCTTCCCATCAAGTCTTAATCCCATAAGGCCCCCGACGACTCATTGCCACAATGGCACTCCAGCCAGGACTCTCAAGCGTGGAATTCTATTCCCGCAAGGTCTGATCTCCGGGATCAATCCCAGCTTGTCTTGTTTCACCTCGCCCCGCCTCCGGCGGCTTTTTTCATGGGCGAGCAGCCAACACCTGTTCAAGCCCCGGCCTCTCATCCCAGGCGCAGGACGCGCCGCGCATTGGTACAGCACACCCTGATCCGCTGGTCTTCTGTGATGGCAGCCTGCTCGATCCAGTCAGCCGCCAACTGAATGTCTTCATAGGGATAATCGGTGGAAAACATCACCGCGTGGTCGCCCATGGCTTCAAGGGCGCAACGCAGGGGGGCATCCGCACAGACTCCAGACGTCGTCACTGTGAGATGACGCTTGAGGGTCTCTGATGGGGGGCGGATCAAGGCGCGACCGACGGTTGTCACAGCAGCCCTGCTGTCCAAGCGCCAGAGCATGTAGGGAAGGGTTTCCCCCATGTGACCCAGGATCAGCCGTGCCCGAGGGTGGCGATCCAGCAGCTGAGCAAACACCAGACGGAGTAAGTGGGTGGCGGTGTCACAGGTCCAGCTCCACACGGCACCTTCGAGCTCTGGATGGCCGCGGAAAGCCTCATCGCGCTCACTCACCAGGCCAGGGTGGAGATAAAGCGGTACATCAAGCTGTTCCAAGACATGCCAGAAAGGAGCAAAATGGGGCTCGTCCAAGTAGACGCCATTAGTGGCACCGTTCACAAGCACGCCGACAAATCCAAGTTCCTGAATACAACGTTTGAGCTCGTTGCAGGCGGCATCCACATCCTGTAAAGCCACACACGCGAAGCCACGAAACCGCGCCGGGGCCAGCGCCATGCGTGTGTGCAGGAAATCATTCACCCGTTGGGCAAGCTCCACCGCCAGGGCTTGATCCCTGATGGACTGCACACCCGGTGCCGTCTGGGACAGCACGGCGATCGCGATGCCGGCCCTGTCCATGGCGAGGAGGCGCTGTTCGGCCAGCTCCGGCAAAGCCGCCTCAATACCCGCAAGCACACCCGGATCAAAAAAGGCCACCTCGTTGATCGTTGGCTCAAGGCCCGGGGCGCTGAAGTGTTCCTCCAGAGCAATCTTGTTGAGGATCCTTGGCATGGGGGTGCAGTGCAGCAGAGACCTGAACAGGCCGCCTTCAGCCGCCGATCAGGGCCTCCAGCGCGGCGGTCACATCGTCCTGGCGCATCAGCGCTTCGCCCACCAGCACCGCATCCGCCCCGGCGCTCTGCACCCGATCGAGGTCATCGCGGCTGAACAGGCCCGATTCGCTCACCAGCAGGGCGCCCTTGGCGCGCAGCGCCGCGCCGTGGCGCGCCATCAGCTGCTCGGTGGTGGCCAGGTCGGTGTGGAAGGTGGCGAGATCCCGGTTGTTGATCCCGATCAGCCGCACCCCCTCCAGGGCCAGCACCCGCTCCAGCTCGGCCTTGTCATGCACCTCCACCAGCGTGGCCAGGCCGAGGCTGCGGGCCGCCTTGAGCAGGTAGGTCAGATCCTGATCCGTGAGGATGGCGGCGATCAGCAGGGCGGCATCGGCGCCGGCGGCGCGGGCCTGGTAGAGCTGGTAGGGGCTGAGGATGAAGTCCTTGCAGAGCAGGGGCAGCTCCACCACCTGGCGCACCTGCACCAGCACCTCAAAGCCTCCCTGGAAGAAGGCTTTGTCGGTGAGCACCGACAGACAGCTGGCCCCTCCGGCGGCGTAGCCGCGGGCAAGGGCCTCGGGGTCGAAGTGCTCGCGGATCACGCCCTTGCTGGGGCTGGCCTTCTTGATCTCGGCGATCACGGCCGGCTTGCGGCAGCTGGCCCGCAGGGCGGCCTCGAAGTCGCGGGTGGGGGGCAGATCGGCCACCTGGCGGGCCAGTTTCTGCAGGGGCACCCGATCGCGGGCCGTGGCCACCTCCCGGTCCTTCTCCCACACGATCTCCTCGAGGATGTGGCGCGGCGCCGCCTCGGCGTGGGGCACGCCGTACTCCAGGAAGGCCACCTTCACCTTGGGGTTCGGGGGGCGGCGACGAATCTGCATGGATCAGCGGACGAGAGGAAGGGACAGAAGGGAGCGGCCCTCAGGCCACGGCCATGGCGGCCTGCTTGTAGGCCACCTCCACCACCTCACTGAGGGTGGGATGGGTGTGCACTTCGTTCACGAGCTGGATCACACTCTGGCGACGCGCCACCGCGTTGGCGATCTCCTGGATCAGGTCGGCGGCGTGCAGCCCGTAGATGTGGGCGCCCAGCACCTCACCGGTGCTCTTGTTGAACAGCAGCTTCATCAGCCCGTCGCTCTCCAGCTCCGCCAGGGCCTTGGAGTTGGCCTTGAAGTAGCTGCGCACGCTGCCCAGCGCGAAGCCCTCAGCGGCCGCCAGCTCCTTGGCCTCAACCTCACTCAGCCCCACCGAACTGATCTCCGGATGGGTGAAGGTGGCCGCGGGAATCGAGCGGTAATCGATACGGCGGACATGGCCCAGGATGTTGTCCACCGCCACGCTGCCCTGGGCGGCGGCGGTGTGGGCCAGCATCATCTTGCCGGTCACATCCCCCACGGCCCAGAGGTGGGGCACGGGCTCGCCGTTCAGCAGCACCTGCATCCGCTCATCCACGGGGATGAAGCCCCGGTTGGTCTCCACCCCAACGGAGGCCAGGTTGAGCTGCTTGCTGCTGGGCACCCGGCCGGTGGCCACCAGCACCGCATCCACCTCCAGGGTTTCCACCAGCTCGCGGCTCTGCATGTCGGCCAGCTCGATCGTCACCGGGCAGCCCGGCGTCACCTTGCGGGCCAGCAGGCCGGCGCGGGCGTCGATGTCGCGGCCGTCGATCAGATGGCGGGCGGCGATCTTGGCGATGTCGGGATCGAAGGTGGGCATCACCCGATCCAGGGCCTCGATCATGGTGACCTCACAGCCCAGGGCGGTGTAGACGTCGGCGAACTCCAGGCCGATGTAGCCGCTGCCCACGATCGCCAGCCAGCGCGGCAGCCACTCCAGGCTCACCGCCTCGTCGCTGGTGAACACGGTGCGGCCGTCGGTCTCGATGCCGGGGGGCACGAAGGGCTCCGACCCCGTGGCCAGGATCACGTCGCGGGCGCTGTAGGTGCGCTCCACGCCGCCACCGCTGGCCCGCACGGTCACCTGCTGGCTGCCGGTGAGGCGGCCCTGGCCCCGCAGGATCGTGGCGCCGGCGCGCTCCAGGGTCTTGGTGAGGTTGGTGCGGATCGTGGCCACCAGCTGGTTGGCGTGGTCGGCGATCTTCTGGCGCTCAAAGCGCACCGGCGCGGCGTGGATGCCGAAGCCGGCCAAGTGCTCGGCATCGGCCAGTTCCCGCACCCGGCCGCTGGCGGCGAGCAGGGCCTTGCTGGGCACGCAGCCGCGGTTCACGCAGGTGCCGCCCATCTCCGCCGCTTCCACGATCGCCACCGAGAGGCCATGCTCGGCGGCGTGCTTGGCCGCATCGAAGCCGCCGTAGCCGGCGCCGATCACGATCAGGTCGAAGTCGAAGCTGCGGTCGTCAGGGGCGTCGCTCACCAGGGGCCGTGCACAGATGGCGGCATTCTCCCTCGCCAGCGGTCGCCTGTCTGCCGCTCGGGCCTCAGGCCGTGAGGCGCTGGCGCGCGCGTTCCAGCAGCAACGGCGCCGCCGCCACAGCCACGTTCAGCGACTCCACTGCCGGGCTATGGGGAATCGTGGCGCAGTGGCTGGCGCAGGCCAGCAGCTCAGGCGCCAGACCCGAGCCCTCCTGGCCCAGCAGCAGCACGGTGGGGCGTTGCCAGTCGAGCTGCCAGTAGGGCAGGGCGGCGGGACCGGGGGGCACGGCGGCCACCACCTGGGGGGGCTGGCTCCCATGGTGAGCAGCGACGGCGCCCAGCTCCTGCAGGCGCGCCAGCAACTGGCGTGGCTGCAGCGCTGCAGTGGCAGGGCCAGGGCGGCGCCGGCCGAGGCCCGCAGCACCTTGGGCTGGAACGGGTCGGCACCCTCCACCAGCCACAGCGCCTCCACGCCGCTGGCCAGGGCGGTGCGCATCAAGGTGCCGAGGTTGCCTGGATCCTGAAGCCGATCCAGGGCCAGCACCAGCGACGGGACGGGCGGCCCCCAGCCGAGCCCTGGCATGGACAGGCTGAGCACCACGCCGTCGGGGTGCTCCGTGGTGGCCACCGCCGCCAGCACCTCCGGCGTCACCGGCACGGGCTGCAGGGGCAGCGGCAGGCTGTCGAGCCAGCTCCGGTGCGTCTCGAGCCAGGCCTGCGTGGCCAGCAGGTCGACGGGCTGCAGACCGAGGCGCACCGCCTCCTGCAACAGGTGGGTGCCCTCCAGCAGCAGCAACTGCAGCTCCCGGCGGCCCTTGCCCGCGTGCAGCTGGCGCAGGCGACGCACGAGGGGATTGCGGCGGCTGCTGATCAGCTCCGGGGGCAAGCGGCCGGCCTCAGAAGCGCTCGTGGCGGCGCACGCGCATGGCGTCCTGCATCACGATCTCGGCCTCCTCCAGCTCCATCCCCTTCACCGCCGCCACTTCACCCTTGATGCCCTCGGCCCTCAAGTTTTCAATGAGCTTGCCCACCACGATGTCCTCAACGGTGGTCTGATCCATGGCGTCAGGCGTGAGACTCTCCAGAAACTTGCCTACCTTCGAAGCAACCACTTCGGAGGAATTGGTGATTTTTAGAAGAATCATGGAATCTCAAATGCGGATGGGGAGACTTGAACTCCCACGACATTGCTGCCACTAGTACCTGAAACTAGCGCGTCTACCAATTCCGCCACATCCGCGTGGCCGTCGCTCTGCGACTTCGGAACCATACGGCATCGGCCCGACGCGCCGCTCCCGGGGCCCTTGCCCCGCAGGACACCCCATCTCCCCGTGTGCGCACGGGCACATCCACCTGGCCACACCCAAGCGCCCCGTTGCGCCTGCCGCTGCAGCCCCCTGGGCCAGCAAGCCGGATGGCGCCAGGGATCGCCCTGAATCAGCCGGTAGCGGGTCTCCCCCCCTGACTACCGGGGGCGTGGTGCAGTTCCCGCAGCGGCCACCTAGACGATCTGGCCTTTTGTTGTCAAAATCCCCAGACAAAAAGGCCGGGGATGTCCGGGAATTCATGACAGCCCTATCCCTGCCATCCCTCGCGACCGACCTGAGCAAGGCCCAACCGGAGCTCCAGATCACCGGTGGCCGGCGTCTTGAGGGTGAGCTGCGCGTCGATGGCGCCAAGAACTCGGCCCTGGTGCTGATGGCCGCCTGCCTGCTCACCCGCGATCAGATCAGGCTGCGCAACGTGCCTCCCCTCACCGACATCGTGGGCATGGGCGAGATGCTGCAGAGCCTGGGCGGCCAGGTCAGCCGCGAGGCGAACAGCCTCGTGCTGGACGGCTCCGGCATCCACAGCACCACGGCTCCCTATGAGCTGGTGAACAGCCTGCGGGCGAGCTTCTTCTGCATCGGTCCCCTGCTGGCCCGGATGGGCATGGCCAAGGTGCCCCTGCCTGGCGGCTGCAAGATCGGCACCCGGCCAGTGGAGGAGCACGTCAAGGGGCTCAAGGCGCTTGGAGCCCAGGTCACCATCGAGCATGGCGTGGTCACGGCGGTGGTACCCGGCCGCGGCCAGCGCCTCAGAGGTGGCCGCATCTATTTCGACTGTCCCAGCGTGGGCGCCACCGAAACCCTGATGATGGCCGCCGTGCTCGCCGAGGGCGAAACGGTGATGGCCAATGCCGCCCAGGAGCCTGAGGTGGCCGACCTGGCCGGCCTGCTGATCGCCATGGGCGCCCGCATCCGCGGCGCCGGCACCCAGACGATCACCATCACGGGGGTGGAGCGCCTGCATGGCGCCGACTACGCCGTGATCCCTGACCGCATCGAGGCCGGCACCCTGCTTCTGGCTGCGGCGATCACCCGTTCGCGGCTGCGCGTCACCCCCGTGATCACCGACCATCTGGGGGCTGTGCTCACCAAGCTGGAGGCGGCGGGCTGTCGCCTCGAGCACGACGGCGTCGGCATGACCATTGAGGCCAGCGACATCCAGGCCGTGGACCTGCGCACCCAGCCCTTCCCCGCCTTCCCCACCGATCTTCAGGCCCCCTTCATGAGCCTGCTGGCCACGGCCCGTGGCACCAGTGTGGTCACCGAGAACATCTTCGAGAATCGGATGCAGCACGTGGCTGAGCTGCAGCGCATGGGGGCCGCCATCCGCCTGCAGAGCAACATCGCCTTTATCGAGGGGGTGGCCCAGCTCAGCGGCGCCCCGGTGCAGGGCACCGACCTCAGGGCTTCGGCCGCCATGGTGCTGGCCGGCCTGGCGGCTGAGGGGGTCACCAGCGTGCGTGGCCTGGAGTACCTCGATCGCGGCTACGCCGGCCTGGAGCACAAGCTGGCCTCCGTGGGCGCCTGCATCCAGCGGATCGGCGGCGGGCCGGCGCCGGCTGAGCGCGATCTCCTGACCCAGGGGAGCAGCGCCGCCTAAGCTCCACTCCAGGGGAGCGTGCCGGAATTGGTAGACGGACTCGACTCAAAATCGAGCGCCTTCGGGCATGTGGGTTCAAGTCCCACCGCTCCTATCGCCACGGCCACCGACCCCGGGTCGCCGTTGATGGAAACCTACGCCCGCCTGCCGGTGAGCCTCTGCCGCGGCCGCGGCGTGTGGGTGTGGGACAGCGAGGGCCGGCGCTATCTCGATTGCGTCGCCGGCATCGCGGTGTGCAGCCTGGGCCACAGCAACGGCCGTCTGCGGCGTGCCCTGACCCGCCAGCTGGGCAGGCTGCAGCACGTGTCCAACCTCTACCGGATTCCGGAACAGGAGCAGCTCGCTGCCACGATCACGGCCCGCAGCTGCTTCGATCGCGTCTTCTTCTGCAACTCCGGCGCCGAGGCCAACGAGGCCGCCATCAAGCTGGCCCGCAAGCACGCCCAGGTGGTCCGGGGCCTGGTGGGCACGGTGGAGCGGCCGCCGCTGATCCTCACGGCGGAAGCCAGTTTTCACGGCCGCACCCTGGCCACCGTGACGGCCACGGGCCAGCCGAAATACCACCAGGGGTTCACCCCCATGGTGCAGGGCTTCCGCTACTTCCCCTACAACGACACCGCCGCCTTCGAAGCCCTGCTCGAGGCCTCCGAGGCCGAGGGACCACGGGTGGCGGCCGTGCTGCTGGAGCCCCTGCAGGGGGAAGGGGGCGTGCACCCTGGCGAGCGGGCCTTCTTCCAGAGGGTGCGCCAGCTCTGCGACGCCCATCAGATCCTGCTGATCTTCGATGAGGTGCAGATCGGCGTGGGCCGCAGCGGCCGCCTCTGGGGCTACGAGCGCCTGGGGGTGGAGCCCGATGCGATCACCCTGGCCAAGGGTCTGGGAGGCGGCATCCCCATCGGTGCCCTGGCCGTGAAACGGGCCGTGGATCACTTCCGCCCGGGCGATCACGCCAGCACCTTCGGGGGCAATCCCTTCGCCTGCCGGGCCGCTCTCACGGTGCTGGCCGAAATCGAGCGGCGGCAGCTGCTCCAGCACGTGCAGGCGATGGAAGCGCTGCTGTGCCAGGAACTCTCCGCCCTGGTGCAGCGCCACCAACACCAGCTCACCGGGGTACGCGGCTGGGGCCTCCTGCAGGGACTGGTGCTCAGCGGGAACGGGCCCAGCGCTCCGGAGCTGGTGAAGGCGGCCCTGGCCCAGGGGCTGCTGGTGGTGCCGGCCGGACCGACGGTCGTGCGCTTTGTACCCCCGCTCACCATCCGCCCCCGGGAGCTGCACCAGGCGGTGTCGCTGCTGGAGCGGGCCCTGCTCAGCCTTGCCTGACGTCATCCCTCGAGCCGGGTCCGCCGGGACCCTGCCCAGCTCCGATCCGTTCGCCGACCTGATCCAGCCCTTCAGCCACCGGGGCGTGGAGCTCGGCCTGGAGCGCCTGCAGGCTGCCCTGGCGGAGCTCGGCCACCCAGAGCGCCGCTTCGCCGCGGTTCAGGTGGCGGGCACCAATGGCAAGGGGTCGATCTGCACCCTCGTGCATGCCGCCCTGCTCGCCGCCGGCATCCGCGCCGGCCTCTACACCTCGCCCCACCTGAGCAGCTGGACCGAGCGCATCCAGCTCGGCGGCGCACCGATCTCGGAGCTGCAGCTGCGGGCCCAGCTGCAGGCGGCGCGGCCCGTGGCCGAACGCCACCGGCTCACCCCCTTCGAACTGGTGACGGCCGCCGCCTTCCTGGCCTTCGCCGAGGCGGATCTGGAGCTGGTGGTGCTGGAGGTGGGCCTGGGGGGCCGGCTCGATGCCACGAGCTGCCATCCGGATCGGCGCGTGGTGGGCTTCGCCAGCATCGGCCTCGATCACCTGGAGGTGCTGGGCCCGGATGCGGCCAGCATCGCCCTGGAGAAGGCGGGCGCCCTGGGGGCGGGGGTGGAAGCCGTCAGCGGCCCCCAGATGCCGGCGGTGGAAGCGGTGCTGCGGCAGCAGGCGGCCCGGCTGGGCGTGCGCCTGAGGTGGGTGACCCCCCTGGATGACAACACCTGGACGCTGGGGCTGCCGGGGCAGGTGCAGCAGCTCAATGCCGCCGTGGCCCTGGGCATGCTGCAGGCCCTGGGGCGCCAGGGCTGGGATCTGCCCGAGCAGGCGATCCGGGAGGGCTTTGCCGCGGCCCGCTGGCCGGGGCGGTTGCAGCGGCTCCAGTGGCAGGGCCTGCCGCTGCTGATCGACGGCGCCCACAACGCGCCGGCGGCCCAGCGACTGAGAGCAGAGCTCGATCAGCACGGCCGGCGCCACGGCCTGCCCCCCGGTGCCCGCCGCTGGGTGCTGGGAATGCTGGCCAACAAGCAGGGGGCCGAGATCCTCCAGGCCCTGCTCGGCCCGGGGGATCAGGCCTGGATCGTGCCGGTGCCCGGCCATGCCTCGTGGCGCCAGAGCGCACTGCTGGGCGGTCTGGGCCCAGGCCAGGCCGCCCGGCTGCACAGCGCCCCAGACCTGCCCACCGCGCTGCGGGCCGCCGCCCGGCAGGGCCGGGGGCCGGTGCTGGTGGCGGGATCCCTCTACCTGCTGGGCCACCTGCTCGCCAGCGCGGCAGCGCCAGGGTGACGGCAGCGCCCCGTGGGCCCAGAGTGAAGACCACCGCCCCGCTCGCCATGGCCCCCCGCCTCCGCACCATTTCACCGGCAGGGCTGGGGGACCAGCTGCTGAGCCAGCTGCTGAGCCGTGGCCACCAGCTGCTGCAGCCATGGCGGCGGCGGCGGCCGTTGCTGCGCATGGCCCTGGGGCTCGGCCTGATGCTGGGCCTGCTGGCCGGCGTACTCACCGCCGGGGCAGGGCCAGCAGCAGCGGACTTCTCCGGTGTGGACTACACCCTCACCAACCAGAGCGGTAAGGACTTCAGCGGCCAGGACCTGGCCAACACCTCCTTTGCGGGCGCCTCCGGCCGCCAGGCCGACTTCTCCAGCGCCAACCTGCATGGCGCCATCCTCACCCAGGCCGCCTTCCCCGAGGCCAGCTTCGCCGGGGCCGACCTCAGTGGCGTGCTCATGGACAAGGTGGACTTCAGCGGCGCCGATTTCAGTGGCGCCAACCTCAGCGACGTGATCGCCGCCGGCAGCAATTTCAGCGGCGCCACGGTGACCGATGCCGACTTCAGCGGCGCCCTGCTCGACCGGGTCGACCAGCGCCTGCTCTGCCGCGACGCCGAGGGAACTCACCCCGTGACCGGCGCCGACACCCGGCTCAGCCTGGGCTGCTAGGGCTGGGGCTGCTGGCGCTGACGCTCCAGCCAGCCCCTGAGTTTGCCGGGGTTGAGCAGGCCGCCCGGGTCATAGGCCGCCTTGGCGGCCACCTGGTCGGCGTCGATGGCGCCCAGGCCGCCGTCCTCCACCGTGATCGCATGGGGGTTGAAGATCACCGCCCCCAGCTGGCGCGCCTGCTGCATCAGGGCCGCCAGGGGAGCTTCCCCCTGCCAGCGCAGCAGGGGCAGGGCCGCCAGGCGGGCCCGTCCCTGCTGGCGCACCGCCTCCAGATGCCAGAGCAGGTCGTCGCCCCAGCGCTCGCTGAGGGCCGCCAGGCAGGGGGCTTCCGGCTGGGGCAGCAGCATCTGCAGGTAGGTCCAGCCCTGCTGCTGGGCACGCCAGTGCAGGGTGGTGTGGTTCCAGCTGAGCTCGCGCAGCGGCAGGCCCCGGCTCTCCCCCTGGGGGGCCTGCCAGCGCAGGCAGCCGCCCCTGGCCTGCAGCCAGCCCGGCAGCAGCTCCAGGCTCTCGGCGCGGCCAGCAGCAGCAAGCGGTGTTCCCCGGGCGCGCGGCCGGGCAGCCCGCCGGCCAGGGGGAGCGGGCCGCAATTGGTGCCTCCAGCAGGGTGATGGCCTGGAGCAGCAGGGCGGTGCCGGCCAGAGCGGACGCCGCCGCCACGGCCTGCTGCCAGGACTCGAAGCCCACCACCAGCTGCTGCCAGGCCACGGCCTCGGTGGTGGGCAGCCGCAGGGCCGTGAGGATGCCGTTGGTGCCATAGGCATGGTTGAGCGGCTGGCTGGCCGTCGCATCCAGCCGCAGCAGCCGCGGTTCAGGCTCCACCGTGACCACCTCCAGACCCAGCAGGTTGCCCGGATCCCGCAGGAAGCCCCAGCGCAGCGAGCCGATCCCGCCGGATCCCCCCGCCACGAAGCCGCCGATGCTGGCGCTGCGGGCGGTGCTGGGCTGCAGCCGCAGGGCCCGGCCGTGGGGAGCCAGCTGCTGCTCGAGGGTCGCCATCACCAGGCCCGCCTCCACCTCGATCACGCCGCTGCGGGGATCCAGGCTGCGCAGGCGATTCAGCCCCATCAGCTCCAGCACCACGCCACCGGCCAGGGGCACGCACTGGCCGTAGTTGCCGGTGCCGGCCCCCCGCACGGTGAGAGGCACCCCCAGCCGGGCGCAGCCGGCTGCCACGGCCCGCACCTGCCCCACCGTCGAGGCCCTTACAGCGAGCTGGGCCCGCTGAGCCTGGAACACCGGCACCAGCAGGGGGGAGTAGTCGAAAAAATCCCGCGACAGGCGCTCGAGCTCCGCCGGCTGCCCCTCCCCCACCAGCTCCAGGCCAGCACCAGCAGCGGCCTGGTCTGGGGCCTGCTCTGGGGCCAGCTCACCAGCGAGCTCCTCTGCCAACTGGGCGATCACGGCCGGATCCGGCCTCGGCGGCAGCCCCTCCAGGCAGAGAGCCGATCCAGCAGCGGGGGGAGGTGATGCCATCGCAGCGCAACCCAGGGGAGCCCACAGGCCCCGAGCTCACCATCATTGGCGCGGCGTTGGCCCCACTGCGCGGAGCAGAGGGGAGGGCTGCTCCATCGGTGGCGGCTCCAGCCACACCCCGGCCCGCAGCACCCGGCGCTGGGGGCTGCGGGCCAGCAGCTCGCCCTGCTGCGCGCCGCCAGCACCACCAGGTCGGCCGGGGCGCCGGTCCGCAGCACCCCATCCCACTCCAGCCCCAGCAAAGCGGCGGCCGCGGTGCTGAAGGGCGCCAGGCCCTGGCGGCGGCTGGGCACCACGTGGCTGGTGATGGCTGCCAGGCGCAGCAGCTCGATCGGATCGAAGTCACCGCCTGGGAACCAGGGATCCTGCACGTTGTCGGCCCCGATCGCCACCCGCACGCCGGCCCGCTGCAGCGTGGCGATCGGGGCCTGCACCCGTCGGTCCGGCGTGCGGCCAGGGCGCCGGCCCAGCAGCCAGAGGTTGGTGAGCGGCAGTGCCACCACGCCGATGCCGGCCTGGGCCAGCCGCTCCGCCAGCCGGTCGGCGCGGCGATCCGACAGCAGGGCCAGGCTGGCGGCATGGCTGCAGACGATCGGCACCTCGCAGCGCTGCTCCAGGGCCAGGCGCACCACCAGCTCCACCCCCCGGGCGGGCTGGGTGTCGGCCTCGTCCACGTGCAGATCCACCGCCGCCCCATGGCGCTCGGCCAGGGCCAGCAGGGCCGCCAGGGCCTCGCGGTCGGAGAGGCTGGCGCCGTAGGGCGGGCTGAGCACCCCGCCGAGCAGGCCACCCCGCTCGGCCACCCAGCGGGCCAGCTCCTCGCCCTGGGGGGTGAGCCAGTGCAGCAGGGGCGTCAGGGCCACCAGCTGCAGCTCCACCCGGCCGGCCCAGCGGCGACGGATCTCGAGCAGGGCCTCCCAGCTCGCCACGGCCCCTGGACCGACGCTGTCCACATGGCTGCGCAGGGCCCGAACCCCCTGGCGCCAGGCCAGCTGCAGGGCGCGCTCGGCCCGCTCCAGCACCTGGGCCTCGCTGCGCTCGCCGTACTCCCTCTGGTTCTGGGCCAGGGCGCCGGCCATGGTGCCGTCCCAGTTGGGGAAGCGCGGGGCCGAAAAGGCCTTGTCGAGATGGGCGTGGGGCTCCACCAGGGGGGGCAGGGCCAGGGGCAGCGACTCGGCAGCGGCTTCCGGCCCCAGGGGGCGCAGACCGGTGATCCGTCCCTCCTGCCAGCTGAGCTCCACGGCCACCAGGCCCTCGGCATCCACCGGAGCGAGATCCGACTGCCGCGCCTCCAGCAGGGCCCTGGGCAGGCGCAACTCCAGACGGCCCGCCCTGCTCCCGAGGGCGCTGGCGGGGGTGGCGCCGGGTGGATGGGCGCTCATGAACCAGGCTCCCGCGCCTGCACGATCACGAACCGTCCTGCCACACCCACAACGGTGGCCTCGAAGCGGGGCACCCGCCAGTGCAGCACCTGCTGACCACCCAGCTGGCTGTGATACACGCTCAGCACCCCGAAATTGGTGCGGCGGGTCTGTCGCTGCACCACCGCGCCCAAGGCGGTGCGCTGGGAGGCCACCAGGGCGGCGCAGTCGGCCACCGCCAGGCCCAGCACCGAGGGGAGCGTGCTGCTTTCACACACCCGGCTGGAGATCTCCTCCACCAACCGGCCCGCGGCGAAGTCGGCGAACTCGGCAGGGCCGGGGTTGGTCCAGGCCAGCATCCCCCCGGCCCCAGCGAGCAGGACGGCGCCTCCCACCAGGGGTGCACACCAGGCGGAGCTGCGCGGGTCAGGCAGGGCGGAGGAGGCCGGAAGTGCTGCCAGCCTGGCACCAGGAGGAGGCGTTCAGCGCAGGACCGGAGCCCCGGGCCAGCCCCGGACGCCAGCGCACGACTTGGTACATTGGCCCAGGCCATGGCGGGCGTCGCCAAGTGGTTAAGGCAGCGGCTTGTGGCGCCGCCATTCGGGGGTTCGAATCCCCTCGCTCGCCCTTCCATCCCCGCTCAGGGGGCCGTCAGGAGGCCAGGAGATCAGCCCCGGCTGACCCATCCAGGGCCTCCAGAAGCATCCCGGCGCCCTGGCGTACGGGATCGGCGCAGGCAAGCCCCAGCTGCTCCGCCGTGCGGGCGGTGGCCGCAACGGCCTCCTGCTCCGCCAGCTGCATGGTGTTGAGGGCCACCGCCCGCACCCTGGGCCGCAGGCCGTCGGCACGACCCAGAGCCGCCAGGCCCTCCACCACGGCGATCAGCTCCTGCAGCGGCGGGATCACCAGGTGGGGCAGACCCTTGATGTGGCGCTGCCCGGCCCGGTGCACCAGCAGCAGCTCGGTGGGCTGACTGCCCCGCAGCAGCGGCAGGGTGGCGGTGGAGCCCGGGTGGCAGAGAGAGCCCTGCCCCTCCACCAGCAGCAGACCGTCCGGGCCGAGGCCAGCGCCCGCCTCGAGCACGGCGGCCTCCACGGCACCGGCGGCATAGTCCACCCGCACAGCGTCCAGGGGCACACCGCCACCGGCGATCAGGATGCCGGCCTGGCCGGTGCCCACGAAGCGCGCCGCGCGGCCGCGCCGCCGGGCTTCCGTCCAGCAGCTCCAGGCTGGCGCCTCATCTTGCCCACGGCCATGTCGCTGCCCACGGCCAGCAGGCGCCGGCAGGGCAGATCGGCCGCCCGCGCCGACGCCACCGCCAGCCCGGAGGGCTCCTGACGCAGGTCCCAGATCCAGGCCCCAGGCGCCAGCAGGGCCGCCAAGCCGGGGTCGTCGCCGATGCGGCTGTGCAGGCCACTGGCCACCGACCAGCCCGCCCCCAGGGCGGTCGCCAGGTCGGCCCGCAGCGCCGCGGCATCAGCCCCCCGGAGGGCGCCAGCCCCACCACCGCCACCGCCGGCCCCAGGGGCAGGGCTGCCGCCACGCTCTCCAGCACCGGCACGGCGCGATCGATGCCGGTCACCTCCTTCAGGCTGCGGCCGGCATGGGCCGGATCCACCACGGCCAGCAGCGGCCCGGGCCGGTAGCGCAGCATCGCCAGGCCGGTCTTGCCGGAGAGGTTGTCGAGGCCGTCGTGAAGCAGCAGCACCACCGGATCCTGGGGCTGCAGGAAGGTGCGGGCGCCCCCCCCTGGCGGCTCGGCTCTCACGGCAGCCCCTCCGGCGCCAGCCCCGCAGCCACCCTGGGCACCAGCCCGGGCCAGGCCTCCGCCACACCGATCCCCAGGCCCGGCCCACCGGGCAGCAGCAGCTGATCGCCCTGGCAGTCCAGGCCCGTGAAGGGGTCGTCCACCAGGTTGAGGTGGCTGTCGAGATCGGGCCAGCGCACCAGCGGCAGCAGCTGGGCCGCGGCGCCGTTCAGCAGGGCGCCGTCGGAGTAGCAGCCCAGCATCACCCCCAGCCCCAGACGCCGCGCCGTCTGGGCCATCAGCAGGGCCTCCGTGAGCCCGCCGCTCTTGAGCAGCTTGATGTTGACCCCATCGGTGTGGGGGGCCAGCCGCAGCAGATCCTCGAGGTTCCAGCAGCTCTCATCGGCCACCAGGGGCAGGGGGCAGTGGGGATGCAGGGCCGCGAAGCCGGCCGTGTCGCGCGTCGGGTCAAGCTGCGGCGCCAGCGGCTGCTCCAGCAGCACCACCCCATGGGCCTGGAGCTCGGGCAGCAGACGCAGGGCGTCCTCCAGGGTCCAGCCCCCGTTGGCATCCACCTGCAGCTCACAGGCCGCGCCAGCCTGCTGCCGTTTGCGCTCCAGGGCCTCCGCCACCGCCTGCAGCAGGGCGCGGTCGTGATCGAGGCCCTCCGGGCTGCCCAGCTTGAGCTTGATGCGGCTGGCGGGCAGCTGCTGCCACCAGCGCTCGAGCCGCGCCAGCACCGCCGTGGGCGTGCCCAGCCCCAGGGTGACGCTGGTGGCGACACAGGCGCCTGGATCCAGGCCCCAGAGCCGCCAGAGGGGCTGGCCGAGGCGCTTGCCCCGCCAGTCGTGCAGGGCCAGATCGAGGCCACAGCGGGCGGGGGGCGAGAGCTGCGCCAGCAGCGGTTCCAGGCTCTGCGACCCCAGGGGTGAGGCCCCCTGCAGATGCGGGGCCAGGGCCTCCAGTTCGGCGGCGACGGCGGCGGTGTCGTAGTGGCGATGGCCGGTGTCGAAGCCGCCGGTTTCCCCCAGGCCCGTGAGGCCCTCGTAGCTCACCTCCACCAGCAGATGCTCCACCGCGCTGGTGCTGCCACGGCTGATCGCCAGGGGCACGGCCTTGGTGAGGCGGAACGGGCGCAGGCGGCAGCGCATCGGTTCGGGCCCCTGGCGGGTGCGGCGTGAAACCACGCTGGCACGGGGTCGGTCGCAGCGAAGGGCCTGCGGGCCAGCGGGGGGCTGGGGCTGGGCGGGGCTCCAGACTCCAGGCGTCGGCCGGCCCCGGCATCGGCCCCCTCCCCGCAGCCTCGCGATGGCTCCGTCCAGCGTCAACGCCACAGCGATCCAGGAGATTCTCAACGAGGCCCACGCCCGCTTCTCAGACCTGAAGGATGGCCAGCCGGCCCGCTACATCCCGGAGCTGGCCAAGGCCAACCCCGACCATTTCGGCATTGCCCTGGCCACCACCAGCGGCCATGTGTACAGCGTCGGAGACGCCGCTGAGTGCTTCACGATTCAGTCGATCTCCAAGCCGTTCACCTACGCCCTGGCCCTGAAACTGCTGCCGGCGGGCCAGCTGCTGCAGACGGTGGGGGTGGAGCCCTCGGGGGATGCCTTCAACGCCATCAGCCTGGATGGGGCGTCAGGCCGGCCGCGCAACCCGATGATCAATGCCGGCGCGATCGCCACCACGGCCCAGGTGATGGCCCAGGCCCCGGACCATGCCGCGGGCCTGCTGCTCGACTTCTATTCCAGCCTGGCCGGCCGGCCCCTGACGGTGGATGAGGCCGTGTTCCGCTCCGAGCGGGACAGCGGCCACCGCAACCGCGCCATCGGCCACCTGCTGCGCCAGTTCGGGATCATCGGCAGCGACCCTGAGCCCAGCCTGCAGCTGTACTTCCGGCAGTGCGCCGTGTCGGTGAGCTGCCTCGATCTGGCCAGCATGGCCGCCACTCTCGCCTGCCAGGGCCGCCATCCCCGCACCGGCGTCAGCGTGATCGAGCCGCAGACCACCACCAACGTGCTGGCCGTGATGGGCAGCTGCGGCATGTACAACTACGCCGGCCAGTGGCTGCATGATGTGGGCATGCCGGCCAAGAGCGGCGTGGCCGGCGGCCTGCTGGCCGTGGTGCCCGGCCGTCTTGGGCTGGCGGTGTACTCCCCGCCCCTGGACAGTCTGGGCAACTCCGTTCGGGGCGTTGCGGTGTGTGAGTGGTTGTCCCGGCAGCTGGATCTGCACCTGTTCAACCAGCCAGCCCCGGCGGGGCGCTGCCTGCGCTCCAGCAGCGACGGCTGCCGGCGCCATTCGCGCCGCTGGCGCCAGCAGGGGGAGCGCGACTGGCTCGATCGCCAGGGCGCCCGGCTGAAGCTGCTGGAGGTGCAGGGGGTGCTCGATTTCGCCGCCGGCGAGGAGCTGCTGGCGGAGATCGACCGCCAGGCCACGGCGGGGTCCGTGCTGGTGCTCGACCTGACCAGGGTCAGCAGCCTGCCCGCCGTGGGCGCCAGGTTGATGCGGCAGCAGCTCGGCAGCCTCGGCCCCCGGCACAGCACCGTGTTGCTCTGCATGGGCAGGCACGGGGAGGCGCTGTGGCCGGAAGGCCTGGGCATGGCGACGCCAATCCCCTGGCTGCAGACCTTCAGCAGCCTGGATGAGGCCTTGGAGCACGCCGAGGAGCTGCTGCTGGCGGAGCGGCTCGCTCCGGCCGCTCCACCCCTGGAGCAGCGGCCGGGGCTGCTGGAGCGCTTGCCACAAGCGAGTCGCAGGGTGCTCGAGCCCCTGCTGCAGCGGCGGAGGTTCCAGGCCGGAGAGCTGGCCTGCCGTGGCGGGGGCCCCGGCAGCGATCTGTTTCTGATCGAATCGGGCCGCTTCAGCGTGCTGAACGCCGTGGGCTCCGACGGGCGCCAGGATCGTCTCGCCAGCTTCGGCGCCGGCTGCTGGTTCGGGGAAGTGGCCTTCCTGGGCAGCGGCGAGGGCAGTGCCGATGTGCTGGCCGAGGCCCCCGGAAGCTGCCTGGTGCTGGGCCGCGCGGGCCTCGAGCAGCTGGAGCGGCAGCATCCCGCCGTGCTGATCCAGCTGATGCGGTTGCTCCACGGCGAGCTGGCCTGCAAGCTCGAGCGCACCAACCAGGAGCTGGTGCTGCTGGAGGAGGGCTGAAGCCGGCCCCGGCCGCCATGGGTTAAAGGCGGCCCCGGCCGCCATGCGGGAAAATGGCGTGATGACGGCAACCCACTCCCTCCAACTGGCGCCCCCAGCTGCCCAGAGCCCCGCGGGGCCGGGCCGGGGCAGCTACTGGATCACCACCTTCGGCTGCCAGATGAACAAGGCGGATTCCGAGCGCATGGCCGGAATCCTCGAGACCCTGGGCTACCGCGAGGCCAGCGCCGAGCTCAGCGCCGATCTGGTGCTCTACAACACCTGCACCATCCGCGACAACGCCGAGCAGAAGGTGTACAGCTACCTGGGCCGCCAGGCCCAGCGCAAGCGCCTCAACCCCCACCTCACCCTGGTGGTGGCGGGCTGTGTGGCTCAGCAGGAGGGTGAGGCGCTGCTGCGGCGCGTGCCTGAGCTGGATCTGGTGATGGGCCCCCAGCACGCCAACCGGCTCGACACCCTGCTGGCCCAGGTGGAGCAGGGCCAGCAGGTGGTGGCCACCGGGGAGCACCACATCCTTGAGGACATCACCACCGCCCGCCGCGACAGCGCCGTGTGCGCCTGGGTGAACGTGATCTACGGCTGCAACGAACGCTGCACCTACTGCGTGGTGCCCTCGGTGCGCGGCCAGGAGCAGAGCCGCCGGCCCGAAGCCATCCGTCTGGAGATGGAGGGGCTGGCGGCGCGGGGCTTCCGCGAGATCACCCTGCTCGGGCAGAACATCGATGCCTATGGCCGCGACCTGCCCGGCATCACCCCCGAGGGCCGCCGCCAGCACACCCTCACCGACCTGCTGCACCACGTCCACGACGTGGAGGGCCTGGAGCGGATCCGCTTTGCCACCAGCCACCCCCGCTACTTCACCGAGCGGCTGATCGATGCCTGCGCCGCCCTGCCGAAGGTGTGTGAGCATTTCCATATCCCCTTCCAGAGCGGCGATGACGCCGTGCTGAAGGCGATGGCCCGGGGCTACACGGTGGAGCGCTACCGCCGCATCCTCAGCCGCATCCGTGAGCGCATGCCCGATGCGGCGATCAGCGCCGATGTGATCGTGGCGTTTCCAGGCGAATCCGAGGCCCAGTTCCGCCGCACCCTGGCCCTGATCGAGGAGATCGGCTTCGATCAGGTGAACACCGCCGCCTACTCGCCACGCCCCAACACCCCTGCCGCTGACTGGCCTGACCAGCTCAGCGAGACCGTGAAGGTGGAGCGTCTGCAGGAGCTCAATGCCCTGGTGGAGCGCACGGCACGGCGGCGCAGCGCCCGCTATCAGGGCCGTCTCGTGCAGGTGCTGGTGGAGGGCCCCAACCCCCGCCAGGCCAGTCAGTGGATGGGCCGCACCCGCACCAACCGGCTCACCTTCTTCAGCGCTGATCAGCCGGCCGGGGCCGGCCCTGGCTCAGGGGCTCCGGCCGTGCAGGCCGGCGATCTGGTGAACGTGCGCATCGAGGAGGTGCGGGCCTTCTCGCTGAGCGGCACACTGGCCTGAGTTACAGCCCGGGATGGCTGCCCGCCGCGATGACCCCTGCCCCAAGCCAAGGCCGGATCCATGTGGGCCTGATCTTCGGCGGGGCTTCCGGCGAGCACGCCATCTCCATCCGCTCGGCCGCCACGGTGGCCGCCGCCCTGCGGGCTGAAGCCAATGCCGCTCGCTACGCCCTGAGCTGTTTCTATATCGACCAGCGCGGCCGCTGGTGGGGTCCGGAACTGGCCGACCGGGTGCTGGCCCAGGGCACTCCGGCGAACGCGACCCAGCTCGCTCCCGGCACGGAACGCTCTGGCTTTCAGGGCTTTCCCGATGCAGCCCTGGCGGTGCAGGTGTGGTTCCCGGTGCTGCACGGCCCCAACGGCGAGGACGGCACGATCCAGGGCTTGTTCGCCCTCATGCAGGTGCCGTTCGTGGGCTCCGGGGTGCTCGGTTCGGCCGTGGGCATGGACAAGCTGGCCATGAAGGCCGCCTTTGCCGCCTCAGGACTTCCTCAGGTGCCCTATGCCGCCGTGAGCGCCGCCGAAGTCCAGAGCGATGCCGAGGCCGTGCTGGATCGGCTGGAGGCCCAGCTCAGTTACCCCTGCTTCGTGAAGCCCGCCAACCTGGGCTCCTCCGTGGGCATCAGCAAGGCCAGGGATCGGCCCTCGCTGCTTGAGGGCCTGCGCGATGCCGCCGACCTCGATCCGCGGGTGGTGGTGGAGCAGGGCGTCACCGCCCGGGAGCTGGAGTGCGCCGTGCGCGGCGGCGGCCCCAGGCCCTTCAGTGCCTCGGTGCTGGGGGAAATCCGCTTCGACGCCGACTGGTACGACTACGAGACCAAGTACAGCGATGGCAGGAGCCGCACCCTGATCCCCGCACCGGTGCCGGAGGCGGTGGCGGAGCGGGCCCGCAGCATGGCCGTGCAGGCCTGCGAGGCCCTGAACGCCTCGGGGCTGGCCCGGGTCGATTTCTTCTACGCCGAGGGCGAGGTGGGGAGCAAGGCTGAGGGCGAGGCGGGGAGCGAGACGGCGGGTGGCGGCCTCTGGCTCAATGAAATCAACACCCTGCCTGGCTTCACCAGCCTCAGCATGTACCCGATGCTGTGGCAGGCCACGGGCGTCGACCTGGACACCCTGGTGGATGAACTGATCCAGGCCGCCCTGGAGTGGCCTTCCCCTGCCGACCCGGCCCCAGGACGCTTCAAAGGAGTCTCCCCATGATTCACGGCTTGCTCTGGCTGCCCCTGCTGCTCGTCTTCGTGCTGCTCACGTCCCTGGGCTGGCTGGAGCGGCGGCGGCAACAGCTGTTCCGGGACTGGGCCGAGGGGTCTGAACTGGCCAAGCTCGACGGCTGCGGTGCCGCCCGGCTGGTGGACGGGGTGCTGAGCTGGAGCACCTTCGATGCCGGCGCCCTGGTGGAGCAGGACTCCTTCAGCATCAAGCAACTGGAGCTGGTGGAACTGCTGGCGCTCGGATCGGGCGAGGCGCCCCTCACCGAGGAATCCCAGGGGGCCTGCCGGCTGCGCCTGGTGGGGGGCGGCGCCCAGAAGGATCTCCCCTTCGCCGATGCCGAGCGAGCCCGGCGCTGGATGGATGAACTGATGGCCAGTTCCCGCTGCGAGCTGTGAGTCCGTCCAGGCCCCTTCCCCCAGGAGCTGAGCGCAGACGCCAGCTGCGCCTTGAGCGCCGCCGCGAGCGGCTGCGCAACGGCTGGCGGCTGCTGGTGCTGCTCGGCCTCGCCGGCGGCCTGGGCTACACCCTGCTGCGCCAGGGCTGGACCCTCAGCGACCCGCAGCAGGTGGAGGTGCTGGGCAGCAAGCAGGTGGGCGCCGAGCAGGTGATCGAGGCTGCGGGGCTGACCTTCCCCCAGACCCTGCTCAGCCTGGAGCCCAGCCAGGTCGCCGCCTCCCTCGCCGAGGCCCTGCCCGTGGAGGAGGTGCGGGTGACGCGGCTGATGGCACCGCCGCGGCTGCAGGTGCAGCTCACCGACCGCCAGGCCGTGGCCCGCGCCCGGCGGCGCACCGCCCAGGGCAACGAGACCGGCTTCGTGGATCGCTCCGGCTACTGGATGAACAGCCGCCAGGGGGCGCTGATGGCCGATGCAGCGGCTTCGGGCCTGCTGGTGAGCGGCTGGCAACCGCGGCTTCGGCCGGTGCTGGCTGAGGTTCTGGAGCGCCGCGACGCCCTGGGCAGCGATCTGCTGGAGATCCGTTTTGCTCCTGATGGAGGCCTGTGGCTGCGAAGCGCCAGCCTGGGGCTGGTGCGCCTGGGGCCAGCCGACGCCCAGCTCCCCCGCCGCCTGGAGGTGCTGGCTCACCTCGTCAAGACCCTCCCAGCTCAGCTCAAGGGCAAACCACTCAGAACTCTCGACCTCACTGATCCGGAACAGCCCGAGCTCGCCCTCAAGAAAGCGCCCACTGCCAAGCCAGCCTCCCCTTGAGCCTCTGCTCAGCACCGGTTGATCGGGCCTTCAACCGGCTTGGCCCACGACACGGGCTCACCGATGTCTGTCGGCAAAAGAGCAAAGGGTCGCCATCGAACAAAGTCATGGTGGCCACTTGCGGACATAATGCGCCCAGCTCACCGGCATTCCAGCCCCATGGCGCAAGACGACGGCCCCAATTCCGTGCCGCCGATCCAAACGGGTGATTCGATTACTCTGCCTGCGAGCCCGACGGCCAATGGTGCCCTCGCCAACCGCGACGCGATGACCCATACCCCGACCCATGCCGCCGGCATTGTTCCCAGCCAGACGGCCCGGATCGAGGTGATCGGTGTAGGTGGTGGCGGCAGCAACGCCGTGAATCGGATGATTGCCTCTGAGCTGCACGGGCTGGGCTACAGGGTGCTGAACACCGATGCCCAGGCGCTGTTGCAGTCGGCGGCCCAGAAGCGCACTCAGCTGGGGCAGAAGCTCACCCGCGGTCTCGGTGCCGGCGGCAACCCGGTGATCGGCCAGAAGGCCGCGGAGGAATCCCGGGCTGAACTGCAGGAGTCGCTCCAGGGTGCCGATCTCATCTTCATTGCCGCCGGCATGGGCGGCGGCACCGGCACGGGCGCGGCACCGATCCTGGCGGAAGTGGCCAAGGAGGTGGGGGCGCTCACCGTGGGCATCGTCACCAAGCCGTTCGGATTCGAGGGCCGTAAGCGGATGCGCCAGGCCGAGGAGGGCATTGCCCGGCTGGCCGAGCATGTCGATACCCTGATCGTGATTCCCAATGACCGCCTGCGGGACGAGATCGCCGGCGCTCCCCTCAATGAGGCCTTCCGCGCCGCCGATGACGTGCTGCGCATGGGCGTGAAGGGCATCAGCGACATCATCACCAAACCCGGCCTGGTGAACGTTGACTTCGCTGACGTGCGCTCGGTGATGGCCGATGCCGGCACCGCCCTGCTGGGCATCGGCGTGGGCTCGGGTCGCAGCCGCGCCAGCGAGGCGGCCCAGGCCGCCATGAGCAGCCCGCTGCTGGAGTCGGCCCGCATCGATGGCGCCAAGGGCTGCGTGATCAACATCAGCGGCGGCATCGACATGACCCTGGAGGACATGACCACGGCCTCGGAGGTGATCTATGACGTGGTCGACCCCGACGCCAACATCATCGTGGGCGCCGTGGTGGACGAGCGGCTGGAGGGCGAGATTCATGTGACGGTGATCGCCACCGGCTTCGCAGGTGGCACCACCTACCGCCCCGAACGACCGGCGGTGAGCTTCGCCACCAGCCCGCCGTTCACCCCCACTCCCACACCCGAAGAGCGCGGCGCCAAGATCCCGCCGTTCCTGCTGAACCGCCAGACGCGGCCAGGTGATCAGGAGAGCTGAGGTCTACCGCCGCCATCGCTTAGCAGCTCCAACAGAGAGCCCAATCAGACGTGAGTGGTGGAACTCCGCCGGCCGATCCATTCATGGCCGCTCTGGCGGTGCGGCACGGCTGCGGATGGGCAGCCCGAAGGGGGTGACCCGGATTCCACGCCTGCCCTGAGCATCCCGTGTGGCTGCTGCCTTCCGGTCCTGACCAGGTTTGGGCGTCTGGGCCGCGTGGGTCCGAGTCGAGTGGATGCTAGCAATGGCCCCCTCCCTCTCGCCCTGCGCCCCGTGCCCGTGCGCCCCGCCGATCTGGCCCGTCGCAAACAGGCGGGCCTGCCGATCACCGTGCTCACCGCCTGGGATGCCCTCTCCGGTGCCCTCGTGGCCGAAGCGGGGGCTGATGCGGTGCTGGTGGGCGATTCGCTCGCCATGGTGGTGCTGGGCCACCCCACCACCCTGCCGGTGACCCTCGACGAGATGCTGCATCACTGCCGCGCCACGGCGCGCGGCATGGCCAGCGCCTGCGCGGCGGGCCATGAACCCCTGCTGATCTGCGATCTGCCTTTCCTCAGCTATCAGTGTCAACCCGATGACGCCGTGGCGGCCGCCGGCCGGGTGCTCAAGCAGAGCCCCGCAGCGGCGGTGAAGCTGGAAGGTGCTGAACCCGAAACCCTGGCGGTGATCGACCGCCTGGTGCGCAGCGGCATTCCGGTGATGGGCCATGTGGGGCTGACGCCCCAGTCCGTGCACCGCACGGGCTACCGGCGCCAGGCCACCGATGCCGCCAGCCGTGAACGACTGCGGACCGCGGCCCGCGCCCTGGAGCAGGCCGGCTGCTTCGCCCTGGTGGTGGAGCATGTGCCGGCGGAGGCCGCCACAGAACTCAGCCACACGCTCACCATCCCCGTGATCGGCATCGGTGCCGGCGACAGCTGTGACGGACAGGTGCGGGTGACCGCCGACCTGCTCGGGCTCACCGGCAGCCAACCGCCCTTCAGCCCGCCGCTGCTGCAGGGTCGCTCCCTGGCGCTGGAGGCGCTGCGCCTGTGGCTGGCAGCCCAGAGTCGTCCATCCAGCACCACAGCTCCCGCAGCACCGCATTGCTGAGGGCCAGGCCCTGGGGATCACTCAACCGCCAGCGCTCCCCTTCCAGCAGCAGCAGCTCCCGGGCCAGCCAGGGCTGCAGCCGTTGCCTGAGCTGGCCAAGCTCGGCCCTGATCCTCTGCTCCTGCCAGCCCTCAGCCCGCAGCAGCTGGGCAGGCCGCACCCCCTCCCGCCGCCGTAACCCCACCATCAGGCGCTCATCGAGGGGCATCCCCGCCGCCTGGAACGCGCCGGCCTGGCCCAGCGTCCCGACCTGAGCCAGCGACGCGGCCTGCTGCTCCAGCCAGCGGGCGTAGGCCTCCCGCGTGCGGGGCCTGGCCTGGCGCTCCCCCCAGGGGGCCGCCGTGGCCCCCATGCCAAAGCCCCACCAGCCCGCCCCGCTCCAGTACACGCGGTTATGGCGCGAGGCGTGGCCGGCCAGGGCGTAGTTGGACACCTCGTAGTGGCCATAGCCGGCCGCCCCCAGCGCGGCGCTGCTGAGCTCCATCAGGTCGGCGGCCAGATCGTCATCGGGCAGGGCCAGCCGGCCCTGCTCCAGGCGCCTCGCGAACACGGTGCCCGGCTCGATCGTGAGGTCGTACACCGAGAGGTGGGGAGCGCCCGTGGCAACCGCCTGGCGCAGCTGGTCTCGCCAGCCCTCCAGGTTCTGGCCGGGCACCGCCTGGATCAGATCCAGGCTCCAGCTGGCCAGGCCGCCGTCGCGCCGGGCCTGGGCCAGCCAGCGGCAGGCCTGGCGCAGGTCGTGGCCGCTGTGGCGTCGCCCCAGCTGCTGCAGCACGGTGTCGTCAAAGCTCTGGCCACCGAGGCTCACCCGGTTCACGCCGGCGTCCAGGTAGGCCAGCAGGCGGGCGCGATCGAAGCTGGCGGGATCCAGTTCCAGGCTGATCTCCGCCCCTGGCACCAGCCCGAAGCGCCGCTCCAGGGCCCCCAGCAGCGCCCCCACCTGCTGCGGCTCCAGCAGCGAGGGGGTGCCGCCGCCCAGATACACCGTCGACAGAGGCGGCGGCGGCGGGCCCAAGGGCCAGGGGGCCAGGGCGATCTCCCGCAGCAACAGTTCCAGGTAGGCCGCAATCGAGGCGGAACCGGGCTGGCCCTGGGCCGCCCCGGCCCGGTCGCCCAGGGGCACCACCGGAAAGTCGCAGTAGAAGCAGCGCCGGTGACAGAAGGGGATGTGCAGGTAGGCGCTGCGGGGGGGCAGGGCGGCGGACCCCAGCGGCCGCACCAACGGTGTGGAGGCGATCAAGTGCGGTTACCTCCGCAGGCCAAACCGGCGGGTTTCAGCCATGCTGCGCACTGGATCGCCCGGAGCTCGCCACACAGCGTCAATGGTGGACTCCCTCATCCTCATCCTGTTCATGATCTCCGGTGCCGCCGCCGGATGGCTGGGGGTGGACCTGCTGCCCAGGGCGATGCTGGCCGAGGTGGACAACCCCGAGGGCCTGCGCACGGTGCTGGGCGGCTTCGGGGCCTTCTTCGGGCTGATCGCCGGGGTGTTCTTCGGCCAGCTGCGCCGCAGCCTGATGCGCCAGGTGCGCAGCATGCCCACCGACCTGCTGGTCAGCCGCGCCGTGGGGCTGATTCTCGGCCTGCTGGTGGCCAACCTGCTGCTGGCACCGATCCTGCTGCTGCCCCTGCCCTGGGAGGTGGTGTTCGTGAAGCCCCTGGCGGCGGTGCTGAGCAACGTGTTTTTCGGCGTGTCCGGCTACAACCTCGCCGAGGTGCATGGCCGCACCCTGCTGCGCCTGTTCAACCCCAGCAGCACCGAGGCCCTGCTGGTGGCCGAAGGGGTGCTGCAGCCAGCCAGCGCCAAGATCCTCGACACCAGCGTGGTGATCGATGGCCGCCTGCGCGGCCTGCTCGACTCCGGTGTGCTGGAGGGCCAGGTGATCGTGGCCCAGTGCGTGATCGACGAACTCCAGGCCCTGGCCGATTCCAGCAACGCCGAGAAGCGCGGCCGCGGCCGCCGCGGCCTCAAGCTGCTCACCGAGCTGCGCGAGCAGTACGTGCGCCGCCTGGTGGTGAACAGCACCCGCTACGAGGGCAAGGGGGTGGACGACAAGCTGCAGGCCCTCACCGCCGACACCGGCGGCACCCTGCTCACCACCGACTACAACCTGGCCAAGGTGGCCGAGCTGAAGAGCCTCAAGGTGCTCAACCTCAGTGAGCTGGTGATCGCCCTGCGGCCCGAGGTGCAGCCCGGCGATGAGTTCCAGCTCAAGATCGCCCGTGAGGGCAAGGAGGCCGACCAGGGCGTGGGCTACCTGGATGACGGCACCATGGTGGTGGTGGAGGGAGCCCGCGAGAACATCGGCGAGCGCCTGCCGGTGGTGGTCACCGGCGCCCTGCAGAACCCAACCGGCCGCATCGTCTTCGCCCGGCGCGAGCCCGTGCTCCATGCCAGCGCCACCGAGGCGGGCAGCCATGGCAACGAGCGGGGGGGGGAGCGATCCACACCTCCCGCCAGCAAGCGCAAGCCGAGGGCCTCCCGCTAGGCTCCGATCCAGTGCCTGTCAGGGTCAACGGATGTCGGTGTCAGCTCCTTACTACGGCGATTCCGCCGTGATGCGCACACCGCCGCCGGACCTCCCCTCCCTGCTGCTCAAGGAGCGGATTGTGTATCTGGGCTTGCCGCTGTTCAGCGACGACGAGGCCAAGCGCCAGATGGGCATCGATGTGACCGAGCTGATCATCGCCCAGCTGCTCTATCTGGAGTTCGACAACCCAGACAAGCCCATTTTCTTCTACATCAACTCCACCGGCACCTCCTGGTTCACAGGCGATGCGATCGGCTTCGAAACCGAGGCCTTCGCCATTGCTGACACGATCAGTTATGTGAAGCCACCGGTGCACACCATCTGCATCGGCCAGGCGATGGGCACCGCGGCGATGATCCTCAGCGCCGGCACCAAGGGGCAGCGGGCGGCCCTGCCCCACGCCACGATCGTGCTGCACCAACCCCGCAGCGGCGCCCGCGGTCAGGCCAGCGACATCCAGATCCGGGCCCAGGAAGTGCTGCACAACAAGCGCACCATGCTGGGCATGCTGGCCACCAACACCGGCCGCAGCGTTGAGGAGCTCTCCCGCGACTCCGACCGCATGACCTACCTCACCGCCGACCAGGCCCTGGAGTACGGCCTGATCGACCGCGTGCTCACCAGCCAGAAGGACCTCCCCAGCGGCACCCCTCTGGCCGCCCAGCGCAGCCCCGCCGGCATCGGCTGATCCGGGCCCAGGGCCCACCCCCCAGTTCACTCCACCACCAACACCCGCCGCCTCCCAGCCATGCCCATCGGCACCCCCAGCGTTCCCTACCGCCTGCCCGGCAGCCAGTACGAGCGCTGGGTTGACATCTACACCCGCCTCGGCGTGGAGCGGATCCTCTTCCTCGGCTCGGAAGTGAATGACGCCGTGGCCAATGCGCTGGTCGCCCAGATGCTCTACCTCGACTCCGAGGACAACTCCAAGCCGATCTACGTGTACATCAATTCGCCGGGAGGATCGGTGACGGCGGGTCTGGCCATCTACGACACGATGCAGTACGTCAAGAGTGACGTGGTGACCATCTGTGTGGGTCTGGCCGCCTCCATGGGGGCCTTCCTGCTGGGGGCTGGCACCAAGGGCAAGCGGCTGGCTCTGCCCCACAGCCGGATCATGATCCACCAGCCGCTCGGGGGCACCAGCCAGCGCCAGGCCAGCGACATCGCCATCGAGGCGAAGGAGATCCTGCGGATCAAGGACATGCTCAACCACAGCATGGCCGACATGACTGGCCAGAACTTCGAAAAGATCCAGAAGGACACCGATCGCGACTACTTCCTCAGCGCCGCCGAGGCCAAGGAGTACGGCCTGATCGATCGGGTGATCGCCCACCCCAGCGAGGCCTGAGCCGGCCGGCCGGCGGCCCTTGCGTAAGCTCGAACACTGCTCCCCGCCCTCAGCTTCAGCCCGGATGGCCCAGCTCTTCTACGACTCCGATGCCGATCTCAGCCTGCTGGCGGGCAAGACGGTGGCCATCATCGGCTACGGCTCCCAGGGCCATGCCCACGCCCTGAACCTCAAGGACAGCGGCGTGGCCGTGGTGGTGGGCCTCTACGAGGGCAGCCGTTCCGCCGAAAAGGCGAGGGCCGATGGCCTCGAGGTGCTCAGCGTGGCCGCTGCCTGCGCCAAGGCCGACTGGATCATGGTGCTGCTGCCCGATGAGATCCAGAAGGCGATCTACGAGGCGGAGATTGCTCCCCACCTCAGCGCCGGCAAGGTGCTGAGCTTCGCCCATGGCTTCAACATCCGCTTCGGGCTGATCCAGCCCCCGGCCGAGGTGGACGTGGTGATGATCGCCCCGAAGGGTCCCGGCCACACCGTGCGCTGGGAATACCAGAACGGCATGGGTGTGCCGGCCCTGTTTGCGGTGCAGCAGGACGCCAGCGGCAACGCCCGTGCCCTGGCCATGGCCTACGCCAAGGGCATCGGCGGCACCCGCGCCGGCATCCTCGAAACCAACTTCAAGGAGGAAACCGAAACCGACCTGTTCGGCGAGCAGGCCGTGCTCTGCGGTGGCCTCAGCGAACTGGTGAAGGCAGGCTTTGAAACCCTGGTGGAGGCGGGCTATCAGCCCGAGCTGGCCTATTTCGAGTGCCTGCACGAGGTGAAGCTGATCGTGGATCTGATGGTGAAGGGCGGCCTCACCGCCATGCGCGATTCGATCTCCAACACCGCCGAATACGGCGACTATGTGAGCGGCCCGCGCCTGATCACCGCCGCCACCAAGGCCGAGATGAAGCGCATCCTGGCCGACATCCAGGACGGCACCTTCGCCCGCAACTTCGTGGCCGAGTGCGAGGCCGGCAAGCCCGAGATGGCCAAGATCCGCCAGCGGGACGCCGAGCATCCGATCGAGCAGGTGGGCACAGGTCTGCGGGCCATGTTCTCCTGGCTCAAGGCAGCCTGATTCCCCCCTCCCTGCTCTGGGGCAGCACCCAGGCAGGGGGCAGCCTCACCCTGGCTTCCACGGCCTGGCTGGTGAGCGGGCTCAGCCCCTCACCGCTGCTCAACAGCCTGCTGCCGGCCCTCGGCACCCTGCCGGCCCTGCTGCCGCTGCGGCGTCGTGCCTGGGCCTATGCCCTGCAGCTGCTGGCGGTGCTGGCACTGCTGGCGGTGGCAGCGGCCCAGGCGCTGCAGTGGCTGCCTGCGCCGTTGCTGCTGGCGGCATCGCTGCTGGCCGTGCTGCTGTTCGCCCTCGGCGCTGAACTCTCCGGGCTGCCCCTGCAGCGGCGACTGCTGCGCCAGCCGGGCAGCTCGATCGAGCAGCTGCGGCGCGGCTCCGACCTGGGCTCCCTGGTGGGCTATCTGCTCACGGCCCTGCTGTTCCCGGCAGCCCTGCAGTTCGGGCCGGCCCTGCTGCTGTTGCTGCCACTGGGGCTGCTGCTGGCCGTGCGGGGCCGGGGCACGGGCCCCGCGGTCGCCGAGGGTGAGCTCCCGAAGGCTCCGGCTCAGACCATCCCCTTCAGCCGGCTCTGCGCACTGCAGGGCCTGCTCTTCGGGGGTCTGTTCGCCCTGTTACCCCTGTGGGTGCGGGCGGTGGGCGAGGGCGACTGCTTTGATTTCGCCATGCTGCTGGCGGCCTACGGGCTCGGCCGGGGCTTCACGGGACTGCTGCCGCCCCTGAACGGGCCGCTGCGCTACGGCCTGATGGCGGTCCTGCTGGGGACGGCCCAGCTGGTTCCGGGCTGGAGCGCGGTGCTGCTGTTCCTGCCCCTGGGGGGGCTGGCCGCGGCCAGTGATGCCGCCCTGGTGGGAGCCCTGGGCCCCCTGGGAGACGCCCCCCTGCGCTGGACGGTGCTGCAGCGCTCCGGGGCGGTGGGCGGCCTGGCCGGCAGCCTCGGCATGGGTCTGCTGAGCCAGCTGCTCGGCCTCGGCCTGGCCCTGCCGCTGCAGCTGCTGGCCTTCGCGGCGCTGGCCTGGCCCCTGGGCCGCTGCCGCTGATCCCGTTGATCCCGTTGATCCCGCCGATCCCACTTTCACGCTGATGCCGCTGCTGCTGGTGTTGCAGGTGCTCACGGCCGCCCTGCTCGATCGCGGCTTGGGCGATCCCCAGCGCTGGCTCCATCCGGTGCAGGTGATGGGCTGGGGCATTGCCCGGCTGCGACGGCTGGCCGAGGGCTGGGCCGCCGGCCGCCCCGGCCGGCTGCGCCTGGCCGGGGCGGCGATCACGCTGCTGGTGGTGGGGCTCAGCGGTGCTGCCGGCTGGCTGCTGGAGCGCTGGGCGGACCAGAGCGCCCTGGGGGTGGCGGTGCTGGTGGTGGGGCTGGCCAGCGCCCTGGCCGGCCGCAGCCTCGAGGAGGCCGTGAACGGGGTGCTGGCGCTGCTGCCGGAGGCGGATCCGGAGCCGGCCCGGCGGCAGCTGGGGCGCATCGTGGGCCGCGACACCGACCAGCTCAGCAGGGAGGAGATCCTGCGCGCCCTGGCAGAAACCGCCAGTGAGAACGCCGTGGACGGCCTGTTCGCGCCCCTGTTCTGGATGCTGGCCGGGGCGGTTCTGAGCCCGTTGGCACCGGTCCTGCCTGGTCCTCTGGCCCTGGCCTGGAGCTTCAAGGCGGCCAGCACCCTGGATTCGATGCTGGGCTACCGCCGCGGCAGCCTGGCCTGGCTGGGCACGGCCGGAGCCCGGCTCGACGACCTGCTGGTGTGGCTGCCCTGCCGCCTGGTGGCCGTGAGCCTGCCGCTCGCCGCCGGCCAGGAGCTGGCGGGAGCCTGGCGGGGGCTGGAGCTCGCCCTGCGGGATGGGGCGCCCGATCCCTCGCCGAATGCTGGGGTGTCCCAGGCGGCCTATGCCCACGCCGTGGGGGTGCAGCTGGGGGGCAGCAACCGCTATGGCGGCTGCCTGCGCCGCAAACCGCTACTGGCGCAGGGCCGGCCGGCAGCGGATGCCGCTGCTGTGCGGCGCATGCTGCGGCTGTCGCTGCGGCTGCAAGCGCTCTGGCTGGCCGCAGCCCTTCTGGTGGCGGGGCTGCCGCCTTTCATCACGAAAGCTCTCAGCTGATTGCCCGGATGGACGGATCCTGCCGAAGCTGCGGGCACGTCCCAGGGCCCATGCCGATTCGCGACCTCCTTGAAGAAGCCCTCCAGGAGCCGGACATCGGGACCACAGCCTGCTTCCGGTGGCATGCCACACCCGTGGGCATCGCCGCGCTCTGGCACGCCGGCACCGCACCCTCGGCCCCGCCCTATGAGGACGCCCTCAAGGAGGCCCTGCAGGTGGGGCTCGACCTCAGCCGCGAGGAGCGGGAATTTCACCAGATCAGCTCAGGACTGGTGCTGCTGTTTCATTCCTGAGGCAGCGGCGGTGGCTGGCGGCGAGACCGGAGCCGGAACGCCGAACACCGGTGCCCATTCGTGCAGGGTCCAGCTCACACATCCCTGCTCGATCAGGGGATCGTGGCGCACCAGCCGGGAGGCCTCATCCCACGACCCGGCCCAGAACAGCAGCATGCCGCCGGCACCCTCAGCACCACGGCGGTCGGCCCAGTAGCCACTCACGGGGCGATGGCCCTGGGCTTCGAGCTCAGCCAACCAGGCCAGATGCAACGGCACCACCGCATCGAACTGGGCCTTGTCCACCAGACCCTCCTCCAGCTTCACAAACCAGGGCATCGCTCCGCCCACCTGCGACTTCGGGCACTCTGCTACCCCTGAGCCCCAGCGGAGGCGTCACTCCACACTCGCCTGGCTGCGCAGACCTTCCAGCAGATCGGCCAGCAGAGACGTCATCTCAACGGGCAAGGGCACGGCGGGTTCAGCATCGGCGGCCAGCACCACCACCGCGCAGGTGTCCATCAGCCTGGAGGCCTCCTGGGCACTGAGGGCCATCAGAAACTGACCGTCGTACTGGGTGATGCGCATCGCCCTCGACGAGCAACCTGGCCATCCAGACGCTAGGGCGTTCAGCAGGAGGCCGCCACGAAAGCGGCGACCCACCAGAGCCCACCCCGGGACGGGCCTGATCCTGAGAGAGCCCGTTCACGCTCTGTAATACAATCTTTCACGAAGACGTTCCTCTGGGCGGGCACCCTCTTGGGTACCGCCTTTTTTCTTGCCTGGTGCTGGGGCGCCGTTGGGCACGCCCAGCGGTGCTGGCTCAGGGGGTTGGTGGGGCTGCCTTGAACAGCAGCAGCGTGCGCCCCTGTCCGTCCTGGAGCAGCAGGTTGCGCTTGTCGATGCTCCAGCGGCGCACCTGGCCCAGCGCCTCCATGTAGCGCTGCTCCATGGCCATCAGTGCAGCTGGGCAGGCCATCTTGGTGCTGGCCAGCTCGGAAAAGCGGAGTTGCTCGCCCTCGAGCTGGAAGCCGCCGATGAGCCGGTTGCAGCCGCCGCTGCCACTCACCCGGTCGGCGTCGGCATCGAGCCGCAGCTCAGGGCCATCCCCATCCTGCAGGGCCTGCAGCCTCCAGAGCGTGCCCCTCAGGCTGGGCCCGGGCGCTGGGGCAGCCGCAGGCATGGCGGCGCCATCGGTCTTCGGGCAGCCCTCGCCGGGGTGCACCCCCACGAAACGCTCCACCACCAGGGTGCGCCGCAGCCCCTGACCGGGCTCGGCGGAGGGGCGCTGGCTGATCAGGCCCTCCAGATTCACCAGCAGCGGCTGGCCGGCCGATCCCCCCGCCTGGGCCCCCAGGTAGGCCCGCTCCAGCGCCAGATAGTCGGCCTCCATCGACACCGGCAGGCGCGCGCCGGTGGCACAGAGCCGGATGCTGGCGGCATCGGCCAGGTAGCGGAACATCCCCTGCAGATGGAGGCGGGGCTCAATCGGCTCCGCTGCCGGCAGCCGCATCAGGCGATCGTTCAGGGATGAGCGGATCGGCTCACCCTGCAGGTCGAGCTTGCGCAGGGCGGCACCGCCGTCGATGGGTTGCAGCAGCACGGGTGCTTCCCGGCCGCCCCGCAGCACCAGGCGAGGCCCCTGCGGCTCCAGGCGCCAGCGGCCGATGTCATCAAAGCTGTTGGGGGCAGGGCGATCCAGAAAAGTCTGGCGCAGCTGGAAGCTGCCATCGCTGAACAGGTCCACCTGCCAGCGGCTGCGGCCGCTGGCGGCGGGCAGATCGCCGCGCCAGCTGGCCGGCAGACGGCCGAGGGCTGCCTGCGCGGATGGCTGGCGGCCCGTGGGGCTCAGATCACCCTCGCTGTAGGGGATGGAGAAACGAAAAGGCGGCTGGCCGGCGGGCTCCAGGCGCACCCGGCCCAGCAGCGTGGCGGGGGCATCGGCCCGGGCGATGTCCTCGATCACCACCTCAAACACCGCATCAGGAGGCAGGGCGATCCGCTCCCGGTCACTGGCCGTGCCCGAGAGCGTGCCGGCTTGGGCGGGGGCCTGCAGCACCAGCGCCGCCGTGAGGATCCCTCCAACCAGGCAAACAGGGCTGTGATGCTTCATGGCCAGGCTGATGGACAACGGGGTCTCGGAGCGGAGCCTGGAAGTCGGGCGGGAAACGGAGAGGGTGGGATTCGAACCCACGGAAGGTTGCCCTTCAAACGATTTCGAGTCGTTCGCTTTCGACCACTCAGCCACCTCTCCAGCCAGGAGCCCGAAGCTCCGGCCACGAGTTTACGGACCGCTCAGCCCCAGCCCTGCTGCAGCCAGCCCCGCGGGCCGCTGGCGCTCCAGCCGGCGGGGCATCGGCCGGCCCGCCGCCGCTCAGCCAGATGGCTCCCCGGCTGGCGGCGGTCACGGCCTGGCGCTCGGGCCGCCGCGGCAGCACCCCCAGCCAGATGCCGTCCCAGCCTTGGCTTCGGTGGCCCGCCAGGCCCTGAGGGCCTGGCGGTCGGGTAGCAGCAGCCAGCGCCGCTGCCCCAGTACGAGGCTGATGGCCCGGCTGTCGGCGCTGAGGGGCTCGGCCACCAGCCCTGGGCTGCCCAGCCACTGGCCAGGCTGCAGCGGCAGGCTGCCATCGGCACTGGCCAGCACCAGCCCCGCCTGGGCCTGCCAGCAGGCGGGCTCGGCCGGGGCCACGGGATCCAGCAGCAGAGCCCAGTCCAGGCGGGGGATGCCGAAACCGGTGGCGAGCTGGCGGGCCTGACGGCAACTGAAGCCATCGGCCTGGAGGCTCACCAGCGCCGCCCGGCCCTGGTGGCGGGCCAGCAGCAGGTCGCGGTGGCCCTGGTGCACCAGCACGAGCTGGTCGGCCCGCAGCAGGGCCAGGTGGCCCAGGCCGCCAGCAGCAGCAGCGCCGGCGCCGGCCGCGGCCCAGCCGCGGCAGACCGGCGGGGCCCGGCACACTCAGCCCCAGCAGACCTGCGGCGAGCAGCAGCACCAGCAGGGGCTCCGGCCTGCCCAGCTGCCACTGGGCCATGGGCAGCGCCGCGAAGCCCTTCACCACGATCACCAGCAGGCCAGAGCACCAGGCCACCGGCGGCAACAGCAGGCCGAGCAGGGGAGGCACCAGCACCGCCACCAGGGCCAGGGCCATCGCCCCCAGGGTGAGGGGGGTGAGCAGCGGCGCCGCCACCAGATTGGCCGGCACGGCGTAGAGGGGCACCACGCCGAAGTGGAACAGCTGCAGCGGCAGGGTCCAGAGCGAGGCGGCGAGGGGCACGGCGCTGGCGGCGGCGAGCCAGCCCGGGCACCAGGGCGGCAGCCGGCGGCGCAGGCCCTGCTCCAGGGGAGAGGCGCAGACCACGAGGGCGGCCGTGGCCACCACGCTGAGCTGGAAGCCCACATCGGCCAGCCACTCGGGCCGCCACAGCAACAGAATCAGGGCACTGGCCATCAGGATCCCGAAGGGCCGCCCGCGGCCGCCGCTCTCCAGCACCGCCAGGGCCAGGCCGCCCATCAGCACGGCCCGCAGCACCGAGGGCTGCGGGCCGGCCAGCAGCACGAACAGCAGCATGGCCGCGCCAGCCAGCCCCAGCCGCGGCCAGCGCGGCAGCCGGCGCCCCAGGGGGAGCACCGCTCCCAGCAGCACGCTGAGATGGAAGCCGGAGGCGGCCAGGGCATGGGAGAGTCCCGCGGCGCGGAAGGCCTCCTTGAGCTCCAGCGGCAGGGGCACCCGGGCGCTGCCGAGCACGAGGGCCGCCAGCAGCCCGCCCCGCTCCGCTCCCGCGCCCGCCAGCAGCCGCTGGGCCAGCTGGCGGCGCAGGTCGGCCAGGGGAGTGGGGGGACGGGCGAGCACCGTTGGCCTGCTCCACCTGCAGCTGGGTGGCCGCCCCCTGGCGCCGCAGCCGCTCCGCCGGCCCGGCCAGCAGCGGGTGGGGAGCCGGCTGAGGTTGTCTGAGCCGGCCACGGGCCTCGACGCGCCAGCCCTGCTGCAGGCCGCCGCAGGAGGCCAGGCGCAGCTCGGTGCGCCCCTGGGGCAGCTGCAGCAGGGCCCGGCAGGTCCCATCCGGCCCCGTCGGCTGGGGATCACTGAGCAGGGTGCCGCGCAGGGTCACGACCAGTGGAGCGCCGCCACCAGCCCCTGGGGCATCGAGCTGCCACACCGGATCCCCGGGGGCCGCCGGGGGCGGCGTGAGCGACACCCACAGGGCCCGCAGCAGCACCAGCGCCACCAGGGCCGCCCAGACGATCCGCCGCCGCCTGGGGCGCGACCGCGATGGTGGCACTGGCACGGGCTCTCGCAGCGGGCCTGAGGGCAATCCCATGGCCCCAGCGTTGCCACAGCAGCGTCATGCCCTCTGCTGCCCCCGGGCCAACCCTCAGCTGCCGGGCAGCCGCAGCAGCAGGTCGCACAGCTGCTCGCTGGGGAGCTCCCTCTGCAGCAAGGGTTCCACCAGGGCGGCCAGAGGCCGCAGCCGGCAGGGCCAGATCTGGCGCTCGCTGCTGCGCCCCAGCTGGAAACTGCCCAGCAGCAGCACCGCCAGCAGCAGGCGCCGACGCAGGTGCGTCACGCCACGGGCTGCGGGGCCTGGGCCTCGAGCCAGGCCCGGCGCCGCTCGGGGCTGAGCAGCGGGAAGCCCAGCGCCGTGCGCTCCGCCAGCCAGGCCTCGGCCACCTGGCGGGCCAGCACGCGGATGCGGCCGATCGTGGCCGTGCGCTCGGTCACCGAGATCACGCCGCGGGCCTCCAGCAGGTTGAAGGTGTGGCTGCACTTGAGCACGTAATCCAGCGCCGGGGCCGGCAGGCCCCGCTCCACCAGATCACCGGCCTCGGCCTCGTAGAGGGCGAACAGCTGCTGCAGCCGCTCGGGGTTGGAGGCCTCGAAGTTGTAGGTGCACTGGCCCTTCTCGAAGGGCAGCCAGATGTCGCCGTAGCTGCGCACGCCGTTCCAGGAGAGATCCCAGATGCTCTCCACGTCCTGCAGATACATGGCCAGACGCTCGAGGCCATAGGTGATCTCGATCGACACCGGCCGGCAGTCGAGCCCGCCGCACTGCTGGAAGTAGGTGAACTGGGTCACCTCCATGCCATCGAGCCAAACCTCCCAGCCCACGCCCCAGGCGCCGAGGGTGGGGGATTCCCAGTTGTCCTCCACGAAGCGGATGTCGTGGTCGGCGGCGCGGATGCCCAGGGTCTCCAGGGAGGCCAGGTAGGTCTCCTGGATGGCATCGGGCGACGGCTTGATCAGCACCTGGTACTGGAAGTAGTGCTGGGCCCGGTTGGGGTTGTCGCCGTAGCGGCCGTCGGTGGGGCGGCGGCAGGGCTCCGGGTAGGCCACGGCCCAGGGCTCGGGCCCGATCGCCCGCAGCACCGTGTGGGGACTCATCGTGCCGGCGCCCTTCTCGGTGTCGTAGGGCTGCAGGATCAGACAGCCCTGCTCAGCCCAGAAGCGGTTGAGGGTGCTGATGATGTCCTGGAAGTGCATCGGGGCCTGGTGCCCGGCGGAGGGGGCAGAGAGGGAAGGGGCTTGGCCAGCGAACCGGCGCCGAACAACGTTGCCATGGCACAGCACCCTCTGGAGGCGGCGCCAGCCCCGGCAGCCATTTGACAAGGGCAGGCCGGAGCTCGACAGTGAGCCGACCAGATCGGCCCTGAGCGTTGAAGTTCGTCGTCGGCACCCACCACAAGACCGGCTCGAAATTCTTCAGCAAAGCCCTCAAAACCCTGAAGCGCCTCACGGACCTACGGCTCTGGCTCGACACCAAGCACAATCAGCGCCAGCTGCGCCTGCCGGAGCAGTGGGATTGCTATTTCCAGAACAACTGCCACTGGCGCCTCAATCTCGACGCTCTTGACTTCAGGGGAATCCACAGCACCCGCAACCCGGCCCGGTTGATTCTCTCCTCGGTGCGCTACCACCTCAGAACAGACGAGCGCTGGGCACATAAGCCGCAGCAGGAATTTTCTGGCCTCACCTATGCCGAAAAACTCAGATCCCTGAACTCACTGGACGACCAGATCTGCTTTGAGATCGAGCATGTGGCCGGCCGCACGATCCGCCGCATGCTGGAGGTGAACGCCGATCCGCGCTTCCTGCCTGTGGATCTCGATCGCATCTCCAGCGACCCCGAAATGGACGACCTGAAGACCAGCCACCGCTTCTGCGGCCTGCAGCGCTGGTTTGCACTGACACCTGGCTGGAGGCCTGCCCAGCCATCTGATCTCCAGCCCCGCTGACCTGGCCGAGAGCCTGGAGCTGTTCGGCCCCGGGGCCCGGCGACCCACTCAGGCCTGCAGCTCCAGCAGGCCCATCAATCCAGCCGCCAGGGGACGGTGATGCACCCGGCGGAAGCCGAGCCGGCGGGCCAGGCGCTCCTGCTCGGCGCCTGTGGGCAAGCGGGCCAGGCTGGGCTCGAGGTAGGCGTAGTGCTCCTCCAGGCCGGCCAGCCTGGCGGCCGGCACCACCAGGCCACGCAGGCAGAGCTTCTGCAGGCCCGCCGTGAGCCGCCCCTGCAGGCCAGCGCCATCCGGGCGGTTGAAATCCAGCACGGCGGCCCGGCCGCCGGGCCGCAGCAGGCGCCGCACCTCCGCCAGCCCCGCGGCGGGATCTGCCAGGTTGCGCAGCCCGTAGGCCATGGCCACGCCCGCCGCCATCCCGTCCGGCAGACCACTGGCCAGGGCATCACCCTGGCGCCACTCCAGGACCAGCCAGGGGGCGCGGGCGGAACGGCGGGCCGCCAGCTGCAGCGGCGCCGCGGCGGCATCCAGACCGATCACCCTGCCGGCAGGGCGCACCCTTGAGGCCAGCACCAGGGCCAGATCACCCGTGCCGCAGCAGAGATCGAGCAGGGTCTGACCCGGACGCGGGCTCAGCCAGGCGATCGCCTGGCGCTTCCACACCCGGTGCAGGCCGAGGCTGAGCAGGTCGTTGAGGAGGTCATAGCGCGGGGCAATCTGCTCGAACAGGCTCTGCACCTGCTGCGGCTGCCCCGGCTCAAAGCTGCCCATCCCAGGGGAACACCAGTGAATCCGGCAGCATCTCAGGCAGTGACACGGCGTCGAGGCTGACGCCACCAGGCGGCGACGACTCCAGACTCAGCACCGGCAGCCGCTGGGGGGCCGTCACCATGATCACCGTCACGGTGGCCAGGCCCACGGCGGCGGAGCACACCATGCAGCCGGCCAGCATCAGGGAGAACTCCTGGCGGTCATTGGCGGCCTGCATCAGCTGCAGCGCCCAGGCCACCAGGGCCACCACGGCCACCAGCATCACCAGCGGCAGCACGGTGGCGTAGGGGGGTGGCAAGGGGTGGAAGAACATCTCTGGCGCTGGCCTGCCGTGGAGGGAAGCACGAGCGGGACGCCACGCCATCTTCCTTAACCAAAGTAACAAGCCGTTACGTCCCGGCGTGACGATGTAGCAGGGGCCTGATCGGCAGGCCCCTGGCCAGCAGATCGGTCTTGATCGCCTCCATGCTGAGAATACCGTCGTGGAGCAGGGAGGCCAGCAGGGCCGCCGAGGCGCCGCCGCCGCCTGGCCCGTCCGACAGCGCCGCAGCGATGTGGTCGAGACAGCCGGCCCCGCCGGAGGCGATCACGGGCACCGCCACCGCCTCGCCCACGGCGCGGGTGAGGGGCAGGTCGTAGCCGGCCTGGGTGCCGTCCCCATCCATCGAGGTGAGCAGGATCTCGCCGGCCCCCAGGGCCACCACCCGCCGCGCCCAGGCCAGGGCATCGAGCCCGGTGTTCTCGCGGCCCCCCTTCACGTACACATCCCAGCCCGGCGGCTCGCCGCCGCCGCGGCGGCGAGCATCGATCGCCACCACGATGCACTGCACCCCGAAGCGCTCGGCGCCGCGGCTCACCAGCTCGGGATCGCGCACGGCGGCGGAATTGAGGCTCACCTTGTCGGCGCCGGCCCGCAGCAGGGCCGTGATCCCCTCCACGCTGGCGATGCCGCCGCCCACGGTGAACGGGATCGTCACCGCCTCGGCGGTGCGCTGCACCAGCTCCACCAGGGTGGAGCGGCCCTGGTGGCTGGCGGCGATGTCGAGGAACACGAGCTCATCGGCACCGGCGGCGCTGTAGCGGCAGGCCAGCTCCACGGGGTCGCCGGCATCGCGCAGACCGACGAAATTGATGCCCTTCACCACCCGGCCATCGGCCACGTCGAGGCAGGGAATGATGCGCTTGGCAACCATGGCGGAGGGGCAGGCCGGTGGGTGCGCACCATGCTGGGCCAGTGCAGCCTCAGGGCAGCGGTCCAACGGCTCTTCGCTGTTAAGGTTGCTGGACTTTGACTGTCTCGACGGCGATGGTGCAGGCAGCCCCGATCACGATCGGCTCCAAGGTGCGCGTGCTGCGTGTGCGTGATCGCATCCCCGCCGTTCTGGTCGAGGCCCTCAAGAGTGACCCCACCGGAACCGTGACCGGCTTCCGCACCGTGGATGGCCAGGGCATCGGCCTGGTGGTGGATCTCGGCGCCGGCCAGAGCGCCTGGTTCTTCGACGATGAAGTCACCCTCGCCTGAAACCGGCCTTGACCAACAGCCCAAACCCTGAGGCCCCAAGGGGTTCGGCAGCCCGTCAGCTGCTGGGCATGAAGGGTGCCGGCGGCAGCAGCAGCATCTGGAAGATCCGGCTGCAGCTGATGAAGCCGGTCACCTGGATTCCCCTGATCTGGGGCGTGCTATGCGGCGCGGCCGCTTCGGGCCAGTTCAGCTGGACCCTGCCGAACGTGGCCGCTTCAATCGCCTGCATGCTGATGAGTGGCCCGCTGCTGGCGGGCTACACCCAGACGATCAACGACTACTACGACCGCGACATCGACGCAATCAACGAGCCCTACCGGCCCATTCCCTCCGGCGCCATTCCCCTGCCCCAGGTGAAGCTTCAGATCTGGGTGCTGCTGCTGGCAGGCCTGGCCGTGGCCTGGGGGCTGGACCGCTGGGCCGGCCACACCACGCCTGTGTTGCTGCTGCTGGCCCTGGGGGGCTCCTTCGTCAGCTTCATCTATTCAGCCCCGCCCCTGAAGCTCAAGCAGAACGGCTGGCTCGGCAACTACGCCCTGGGCGCCAGCTACATCGCCCTGCCCTGGTGGGCTGGACAGGCCCTGTTCGGCCACCTCACCTGGACCACCGCCCTGCTCACCCTGGCCTACTCCCTGGCCGGCCTCGGCATTGCCGTGGTGAACGACTTCAAGAGCGTGGAGGGCGACCGGGCCCTGGGGCTGCAATCCCTGCCTGTGGTGTTCGGCATCACCGGCGCGAGCTGGATCAGCGCCGCCATGATTGATGTGTTCCAGCTGGCCATGGTGGCGGTGCTGATCGCCATCGGCCAGCACTTCGCCGCCGTGCTGCTGGTGTTGCTGATCGTGCCCCAGATCACCTTTCAGGATGTGTGGCTGCTGCGCGATCCGGTGGCGTTCGATGTGAAGTATCAGGCCAGCGCCCAGCCTTTCCTGGTGCTGGGCATGTTGGTCACAGCCCTGGCCATCGGCCACAGCGCCCTGGTGGCATGAGGTGAGCACCGCCGTTCCTGCCAAAGCGCGCCAGCCCCGCCGTAGGGGAGGCAGCAAGCGCAACCTGGTGATCATCGCCGCAGTGGCGACCAGCCTCGGTTCTGGGGTGGCCGTGGGCCAGGCGGCGCTGGTGGCCAGCTTCGACAGCCTGCTTCCGGATGCCCGCGGCATCAACCACTTCAACCGGCCCGGCACCCTCACCATCCTGGCGGCCGATGGCCAGGTGGTGCACAAGGTGGGGCCGGTGTCACGGGAGAAGCTCTCCGCCAGCTCGATCCCGCCCCTGGTGGAGCAGGCCTTCGTGGCGGCGGAAGACCGTCGCTTCTACCAGCACGAGGGCATCGACCCCACCGGCATCGCCCGGGCCATGGTGCGCAACATCTCGCGCGGCTCGGTGGAGGAGGGAGCCAGCACGATCACCCAGCAGCTGGCCCGCACCGTGTTCCTCAGCCAGGACCGCACCATCGCCCGCAAGCTGAAGGAAGCGGCCCTGGCCAGCAAGCTCGAGCGCCAGCTCAGCAAACGCCAGATCCTCACCGAGTATCTGAATCTGGTGTATCTGGGCTCCAGCGCCTACGGGGTGGCGGATGCGGCCTGGATCTACTTCTCCAAGGCTCCCAGCGACCTCAACCTGGCGGAGGCCGCCCTGATCGCCGGGCTGCCCCCCGCCCCCTCGGTGTACTCGCCGCTGGTGAACCCCGATCTGGCCCTGCAACGCCGGGCGATCGTGCTGCGCCGCATGCGCGAGGAGGGCTACATCACGCTGGCCCAGCAGATGGAGGCCGAGGGCTCACCCCTGGCCCTCAAACCGGCCGACCCCAAATACTGGGTGAGCCAGGCCCCCTTCTTCAGCACCTGGGTGGAACAGGAGCTCACCGAGGTGCTCACCCCCGAGCAGCTGGAGGTGGGCGGGGTGACGGTGCGCAGCAGCGTCAATCTCGACTGGCAGGAGCAGGCCCAGAAGGCGATCACGGCATCCACCCCCGGCGGCCTGGAGGGGGCCCTGGTGGCCATGGAGCCCGGCACCGGGCTGGTGCGGGCCATGGTGGGCGGCCGCGACTACGAAGAAAGCCAGTTCAACCGGGCCACCCAGGCCCTGCGCTCCACCGGCTCCACGTTCAAGCTGTTCGTGTATCTCACAGCCCTCAAGGAGGGCATGCGACCGGAGCGCACGGTGGTGGACCGCAGGCGCTGTTTTGCCGGCTATTGCCCCAAGAACTTCAGCAAGGGCTTCCTGGGCAAGATCACGATGGTGCGAGCCTTCCAGAACTCGGTGAACACCGTGGCGGTGGGGCTGCTGCAGGAGGTGGGCTTCGACAAGGTGATCGCCATGGCCCGCAGCCTGGGCATCACCCAGCCCCTGGGCAAGTTCTATCCCCTCGCCCTGGGCGCGGAGGAGGACAGGGTGCTCGACATGACCGCCGCCTATGCCGCCATCAACAACCGGGGCGTGTTTGTGAAGCCCACCCCGTTCGAGGAGATCCTCGGCCCCGATGGTGAACTGCTCTGGAGCCGCCGCACCGACGGGGACCCCGGCCGCAGGGCCGTGGACAGCACGATCGCCGATGCGATGACCTGGATGCTGCAGCAGGTGGTGCGCGGTGGCACCGGCGGCCCCGCCTCCCTCGGCCGGCACCCCGTGGCCGGCAAGACCGGAACCTCGGAAGGGGGCCGCGACCTCTGGTTCATCGGCTCGATCCCCCAGCTCACCACCGGCGTGTGGCTCGGCTACGACAACAGCCGCGAGACCAAGAGCACCAGCGTGGTGGCCGCCTATGCCTGGCGGCGCTTCATGGGCGCGATCAGCAAAGACCTGCCGGTGCAGGCGTTCCCGCCCAAACCCGCCCTCGCTGACACCTTCAAGAAGCCCGCCAAACCCACCAAGCCGGCCCGGCCGACCAGCCCGCGCCAGGCCCCCAGGTCCGATGCGCCGCCGGAGCGTGCCCCCAGGAATGAGGCCCCGCAAGATCCCGCCTCCACGGGCGAACCGGAATCGTCCTGGACCCCGCCGCCCCGCTCGGCCGAACCACCGGCCCGCCCGGCAGCACATCCAGCACCAGCCGCCGCACCAAGGCCTGCCCCCGCCCCTTCTCCAGCTCCGGCGCCCGCTCCAGCCCGAGCCCCCAGCAGCGGCGCTACGCCTGCACCAGCCCCGGTGGCTGCGCCTGCACCAGCGCCCGCCCCGGCTCCTGCGCCGCCGCCACCGCCGCCACCACCACCGGCCCCCGCACCGCCACCGCCGCCCTGAGGCCCTTCAGCGCTACCCCCCTGGTGCCCGCAACAGGGCGGCAAAGAAGCCATCGCCGCCGCCGGGCCGGGGCCAGGCCTGCCACTGCCGCAGCAGCTCCCAGCCGGGATGGGCCGCCAGCAGGGCCTTCACCTGCTCGTCGTTCTCGGCCGGATGCACGGTGCAGGTGGCGTACACCAGTTGGCCGCCGGGCCGCAACAGCGGCAGCACCCCCTCCAGCAGGGCCCGCTGCAGCCGCACCAGCTCCGGGATCGCGGCGGGCTGCAGCCGCCAGCGGGCATCGGCGTGGCGGGCCAGGGTGCCCAGCCCCGAACAGGGGGCGTCCACGAGGATGCGATCAAAGTGGCCCAACCAGTCGGGACGCACCACCGCCAGCTCGGCCGCATCGGCCGCCAGGCTGCTGACACAGCCCAGACCCAGCCGGGCGGCATTGCGCTCCAGCCGCTGCAAGCGCGCCGCGGAGCGGTCGATGGCCCACACCTCGCCCCGATCCCCGATCCGCTCCGCCATCTGGGTGCACTTGCCGCCAGGGGCGGCACAGGCATCGAGCAGCCGCTCGCCGGGCTGGGGATCGAGCAGGGCCACCACCTGCTGGGCGGTGCGGTCCTGCACGCTCCAGTGGCCCTGCTGAAACCCGGGCAGGCGGCGCAGATCCCCCACCCGCCCCTCCAGGGCCAGGCCGTCATCGTTCCCTGGCAGCACCGCCGCCGCCAGCCCCGCCGATTCCAGGGCCTCAAGCAGGGCGTCGCGGCTGCAGCGTAGGGGGTTCACCCGCAGGTCGAGGCCAGGGGGCTGGTTGGCCGCCAGGGCAAAGGCCTCGGCCTGCTCGGGCGGCAGCCACTGCAGCAGCAGCTCAGCCAGCCACACGGGCAGCGACTGGCGCAGGGCGAGGCTGGCGGCCGCCCCGGCAGGCAGCTCCAGGCCGCTCCAGGGCTCCAGCTCCAGGCCGGGCCCGCCGGCTCCAGCGCTGCTGGCGAGCCCGGCCCGGCGGCGCAACAGCTGGCGGAGCATGCCATTGGCCACCGGCGCCAGGCGGGCCAGGCCACCCCGCTTGGCCAGCTCCACGGTGGTGCTCACCGCCGCTGAGGCCGGCACCCGCCCACTGAACAGCAGCTGGTAGAGCCCCAGGTGCAGCAGCCAGCGCAGCTTGGGCGGCTGGCGCAGGGCCGGCACCCGTCCGAGGCCATCGAGCCAGGCATCGAGCAGCAGCCGCTGGCGGATGGCGCCGTAGGCCAGCTCGGTGGCGAGGGCTCGGTCCACCCCCTCCAGGCTGCTGCGCTGCAGCGCCCGCTCCAGGGCCACATCGGCGTAGGCGCCGCCGCCCACGGCCAGCAGCACCTCCCAGGCCAGCCGCCGCGACGCCAGACCGGCCGCCGCTGGGGAGTCGGAGCGGGCGGCTCGATCGGCGGCGTCAGCCGGGACAGCGGAGACGGGCTCAGGCAAGCAGGGGTGGGTCGAGGGGGGGCACCCACAGATAGCGCCCCAGGGGCAGACGGCCTTCCCCGTCCACCGGGATGCCCTCGGCCAGCAGCAGCTGCCGCTGGATCCAGTCGCTCCCCTCCCGGCTGGGGTTGAAGCTGATCCGCCCCTGGGCGTTCACCACCCGGTGCCAGGGCAGCTCGGAGGGCAGGGGCAGCCGGCGCAGGGCCCAGCCCACCTGGCGGGCGCAGCCGTAGGCACCGATCGACTCGGCGATGTGGCCGTAGGTGGCGAGGCGCCCTTGCGGGATGCGGGCCACGGCGGCGTAGACGCGCTGGTCGAAGCTGGGAGCCTCCATGCCGCCATCGTGCCCATGCCGCTGCTGCCCCGCCGCTTCGAGCGCCTCAAGGCTGTGCTGAATCACCGCATGGCCGACCTCACGGTGCTGCTGGAGGAGGTGCACAAACCCCACAACCTCTCGGCGATCCTGCGCAGCTGCGATGCGGTGGGGGTGCTGGAGGCCCACGCGGTGTGCCTGGAGGGGCGCCTGCCCCTGTTCAACACCACGGCCCAGGGCAGCCAGAAATGGGTGCCGCTGCAGCGCCACGCCAGCGCCGCCGATGGCCTGCAGACCCTGCGGCAGCAGGGCTTCCGCCTCTACGGCACCCACCTCAGCGCCACGGCGGTGGACTACCGCAGCTGCGACTTCACCGGCCCCACCGCCTTCGTGCTGGGGGCCGAGAAGTGGGGGCTGAGCCCGGCGGCGATTGCCCTGGTGGACCAGGCGATCATGATTCCGATGAGCGGCATGGTGCAGTCGCTGAATGTGAGCGTGGCCACGGCCACGCTGCTGTTCGAGGCCCTGCGCCAGCGCCAGGCCGCCGGGCTGCTGCCCAGCCAGGGCGAGGGGGTGGGGCCGGAGCGCTACGGGCGGCTGCTGTTCGAATGGGCCTACCCGGAGGTGGCCGCCTGGTGCCGCCAGCAGGGCCGGCCCTATCCCCCCCTCGATGCCGAAGGCGCCATCAGCGAAGCCCTGCCCCGCACGGTGCGGCTGCGCTACTAGGCGGCTGGCATGCAGCGGCTTCAGGTTCAGCCGTCACAGCCTCCGAGAGGCCTCTGAGCACAACCGATCTGGGCAGAATTGTGATCTCGGAACGTCACTGATCACGCACCAGAGAGTTGACAACAAATCACTTCGTGCTAGGTTCGAAATAACGGACGCAACGTTCGCTTCCGACTTAACAGTCACATCCAGCTCGTCTCTCTGCGCTTGCCAACAGCTCTGGCAATGACGCGTTGACAGTGGATTTGGGAAGCACGTCTCCCCTCAGCCTTCACGCCTTGTGGCGCTGCTCTGGTGTTTCCTTCCAGACACTCCCCAACAGGAGAGAGCAGGGGCGCATCCGTTGTTGCACTTCAGGAACCATCCATGACCCCCACCAACACCACGATGCAGGCCAGCCGCAGCGAGCTGGATCAGCGCCTTGCCGATGAGCAGCTCCGCCAGGCAATCCTCGACAAGAAGCAGGCCCAGATCGAAGCCTGGTCTGCCCAGATCGACCAGCTGCAGCAGGGCCTGCAGAACGCCGCCGAAAGCGTGCGCGCCGAAACCGAGAAGCGGCTCGCCGAACTGCGCCAGGCCCGCGACCAGGCCCAGGTCCAGCTGGAGAGCCTCCAGCTGGCCACCAAGGACAGCTGGGACTCCCTGCTGCAGCAAAGCGACAGCTTCTTCCAGGACCTTGCTGGGCGTTTCCACGAGTTCGTGAGCAGCCAGAGCTGAGCAGGCCGTCGTGCCCTGTCCAGCTGTTCCGCTTTCCTCACGATGACGTTGACCCCCACATCCACACCCACAACCACCCGCCCGACCCAGACCGATCGGCACACCCCGCTGTTCGATCTCAGCCAGGCCCTGCCGATCGCCTCCAGCGCCGACAGCCCCGCCGCCCTCACTGAGGCCATGCTGCCCAGAATCAGGGACTCTTTCTGGTTGCTGGTCTCCAGCAATTCAGTGATCGAGGCCCAGCACGCCCAGGCGGTGAGCATGATCCTGGAACGGGCCATCCCCAGCGGTGTCTCGGTGGCCCTCGATCTGGACTGGCAACCGCAACGCTGGGGCCTGCCGCCCCAGGCGCCGCCGAGCGCCGAGGTGCTGCGGCGTGTCCAGCCGCTGGCCTGGAGTGCTCAGCTGATCCGTTGCAGCCGTGAGGAGGCCGAGGCCTTTTTCGGCAGCGCGGATCCGGTGCGGGTGCATCGCCACGACAGCCTCCCCCAGCGGCCCGCTGTGCTGATCCGCGCTGACAGCGGCGCTCTCGATTGGTGCATCGGCGGACGCCAGGGCAGTCTGGAGGCCTCGATGCTGCAGGACCACGACCTGTTCCTGACCCGGCTGCTTGACAACCTCTCCAGCCACCCCGAGCTGTTGGGGAATGCCGGCCCGGGCCTCGACGCCGTGGCCGACCCGGATGGCATGGCGGAACAGCTGCTCAGCGCCGCCCTGGCTGGCTCTGCACCCCTCAGCGACGGCTGAGACGGGCTGCATCGCCGCTCGAGAGGCGGCGGCTGCCGGCACTGGGCAGCCACAGGGCCACCCCCAGGGCCAGCAGTTCCAGGGGGATCTGGCGCCCGCCCAGCAGCACCACCGCCACCGACACCACCGCCAGCATTCGCTGCAGCAGGCTCCAGACGTCGTCGCGATCGGCGCTGCCACTGAACCAGAGCGTCGCGGCGAGGCTGAGCAGCACCAGATCCAACCACCAGGGCATCGCCAGCGCCCGACCCGGGCCACGTGAGAGATCCCATTCTGATGCCGGTGGGCGATCGGCGCTGCGGCGAGCTGGGCCTCAGCGCGCCGCGCGGCCGGTCTGGGCGTTGCCGCTCAGCCAGCTCTCCAGGCCCTCCCCCAGAAACGACAGCCCCAGCACCAGCACGAACATGGCCAGGCCGGGGTAGAGGGCGGTCCACCAGATACCGGTGGGCAGGGCCGTGAGGGCCTGCTGCAGGTCGCCGCCCCACTCGGGAATGGTCTCCGGCAGGCCGAGCCCCAGAAAGCCCAGACCCCCCAGCACCAGCACGGCATCGGCGGCATTGAGCGTGAGCAGCACCGGCACCGAGGTGATCACGTTGCGGAACAGGTAGTTGCGCAGGATCCAGGCGGGTCCGGCGCCCAGCGAGCGGGCCGCCTCCACGTAGAGCTCGGCCTTCACCTGGGCCGTCTGGTTGCGCACCACGCGGAAGTACTGGGGGATGTACACCACGCAGAGGGCGGCGGCGGCATTGGGCAGGCCGCGCCCCAGCAGGAAGGCCAGCACCACCGAGAGCAGCAGCACCGGCAGGGTGTAGAGGGTGTCCATCAGCAGCACCAGCAGCCGGTCCACCCAGCCGCCCAGATAGCCGCTCACCATGCCGAGGGGCACCCCCACGATCAACGCCACCACCAGGGCCAGAGCCACCACCTGCAGGGCCACGCCGCTGGCCGAGAGGGTGCGCACGCACACGTCCCGGCCGAGCCGGTCGGTGCCGCACCAGTGGGCCGGCGACGGCGGGGCGTAGATGGGGTTCTGCAAGCCGGCGTTTGGATCCGGTAGCCAGCCGAGCTGCACCAGCAACGGCGTGAGCACGGCCACCAGGACATAGGTGAGCACGATCACCACCCCCCAGCGGGCCATGCGGGCCGAGAGGGTGGTGGGTTGCCAGCGGAACGGCACTCAGGCGCGGATCGGGTGGGCCCATTCAACCCCCGCCCCCCCTGGCCCGCTTGCGCGGCGGCTCCTGACTAACAGACTTCAACTCCTCAGGCTTCAACTCAACACCCAGAGTTGAGACTCATGCTCAGGGCAGACCGAGCCGCTGACTGGCGAAGCGTGATTAGCTCCACGGATGAGGCAACAGCCTCAAAAGTCTTTGCTGCCAGAGCTGCAACCGCTTGATCCGCTGTCTCTGGCAGCCCCATGGTCACGCTGAAAGACGGTCCTCAGGGAGTCCTTCGTCACAGTGACTTGGCAAACGCGCCGTGCGTGTCAACACTGAATGACGTTCGTGCTACCTGAAGCAGATCCTCACCATGACCACGTCCCTTCAGCCCAGGTTCCTGGCCCAGCGCTCCCTGATCCAGGTTCTTAGCAGTGCAAACAAAAAACACAAAGGCCTGAAAACCGGCTTCACCCTGATGGAGCTGTTGATTGTTGTGATCATCATCGGCGTACTGTCAGCGATTGCGATTCCAGCCTTCCTCAACCAGCAAGGCAGAGCCCGCATCAACGCGGCCCAGATAGCTGTCATGGATATGGCGCGAGCCTGCACGGCAGCCCAGGTGACGGGTGAACAGGCTGACTTAGTGATTCCTGCAAACATCACCGGCGGCCCCTGTCCTGCCGCAGGAACCCAGGTTGACTTCACAGCAAGCGTAGCTGACTTCAACCTGACCACAGCACCTGTCGCCACGGTCACATCAGCTGGTGCGACAAGTCTCACAACCTGCGCAGCTGCAAGTGGCTGGACGGCAGGAACCGCACCTTCGTGCAATCCCACCCGGAGCTGACGCCAACCGGATCGGCCTTCAGGTTTGCCACCGAAGTTGACCCATGATGTGGCCTGAAACGTTCGACTCCAATCGACGTTTCAGGCTGTTGTGCATCTAAGTTCGCAAGCCTCCGGCGAGGGTTGCCGCATCCGTCTTGATCGTGCCAGCAGGCGATGAGATCATGGGACTGCGTCGCTCCCGCGGCTGATCGCCTGGATCACCTGATGGCCGCCGAGCCGATCCAGCCGCACCTGCACCACCCCCTGCTGCGACACCGCCGCTAATCCCGCGCCCGGCGGCAGGGCATCGATCAGCACCCGGGTCTGGGGAGCAGCGGAGGTGAGGGCTCCCAGGCGGTCGTAGGCGGGGCCGCAGCGCCACACCACCTCTCCGCGCCAGATCGGATCTCTGGCGGGGCCGCGGGCGTAGGTGATCGTGCCGGCGGTGGAGTGGAGCTGCAGCACCAGCTGCCGCCCGGCCGTGGCGCAGCTGCCGGCCAGGCCGGCCTGGATCTCCCCGCCCAGCCGCACCTCCCTGGCCTGCTGCAGCTCGGCGCGGATCAGCTGCACGGCCCGGGCGCTGCTCTGACGCTCCCGCAGCAGCCGGGCCAGCTTCTGGCCGTGGCGGCCCTCGCTGAGCAGCAGCTGCAGCATCAGGGCGCTGAGCACCGAGCCCAGCAGCAGCGTGAGTGAGAGATCCACCAGGGAGAACCCCCCGGCCAAGCGGCGGGCGAGCGGGTTCAGGCGGCAGCGGCGGCGCAGGACCATGGCTCAGACTCAGAGGCTGGCGTCTGGCAGGCAGGCGTCACTGGCCAGGGCGCCGGGATCGCCGTGGTAGCGGCCCACCCGCACAATCCCCAGCGGCGGAGACATCACCAGGCAGCGGCGCAGGTCGGTGCCGGCGCTGCCGATCACCACGGTGCCGCCATCGATCGCCAGGCCATTGGCCGTGAAGCGCAGCTGCGAGGGCAGAGTGTGGTGGAGCCGCAGGCTGCTGTCGCCCTCCAGCACCCGGGCCTCCAGGCCCTCCTCCCCGTGCAGGGGCAGATCCAGGGGCTGGCGGCGATCCTCGGCCCGCTCGCGGCTGTGCTCCAGCAAGGTGCCGAGCCGCCGGGCGGCGGACTCCACCTTCACCGCCGCCAGCTGGCGGCGGCCGCTGTCGATCACCAGGGCCGCCATCAGGCCCAGGAGGGTGAGCACCACCAGCGCCTCCGCCAGCGAAAAGCCGCCGCTGCTTCGGCAGGTTCTGCAACAGCGTGGCCGGCAGTGGCTCCTGATCACAGCTCCTCCGCCTCCGGGGCAGGGGCCCCTGCGTCGTGATCGGCGTTCTCACCGCCGCAGAGGCCGTAGGCGGCGGGATCGAGCTGGCGCTCGCGGCTGAGGCCCAGGCCTGGCAGCTCGGCCCTCACCAGGAATCGGCCCTCGTTGCCCGCCTGGCGCAGCGTCACCTGAACGGCGCTGCCCTCAAGGGCATCGGGCCGGGCGGTGGTGGTGGTGGGCAGCAACCCCGCGATCAGGCTGCAATCAGCCCGCAGCGGCTCCTCCGCCTGCTGCCTGCCCGCCCAGCTCTGCAACGTGGCCTCCACCGCCAGCAGCTCCTGATCGAGCTGCTGCAGGGCCTGCAGCTGGCGCTCCGAGCCCAGGCTCCAGCGGCTGGTGACACTCCACAGCTGCAGCGAGGAGCTGGCTGAGGCGGTGAACACCGCCGCCGATACGATCAGTTCCACCAGGCTCATGGGTTCGCCTCGGAGCTGGCCAGAGGGCAGGGCGGCAACGCCCCCGCGGCGCTGCGCAGCCCCAGATGCTGGAAGCCCCTCAGCCGCGGCGTGGGGCCAGGCCCCCAGCTCCACAGCAGCCTGGAGGCGGAGCGATAGGTGGCGCCGTCCTCCTCGATCTCCAGGAGCAAATGGGCCTCCAGCACAGGTGCCGGGGCCGGGGCCGCTGCGGGCGCCGCGGGTGGTTCCGCCTCCTGCGGGCAGTACTGCAGCAGGGTGTAGGAAGCGCTCTGCGGGGCTGGCTGGCTGGCCAGCAACGGCCCTCGCAGCAACGCTTCAACCTCCCCCGACTGGGCGCAGCCACCCGGCTGCTCGCTCTGCCACTGCCAGGCCGACACGGGCAGGGCAATCAGGCAGCGGTGGCGGCGTTGCAGGCTGCCGGCCACGGCCTGGGCGGCAGCCTGCAGACGGTCCTCCCGGGCCTGCAGGCGTTGGCGCACAACCAGCTGGCGACGCTCCTGCAGGGCCATGGCCTGCAGCGACAGGCTGCTCAGCACCAGAAACAGCGAGGCCGTGGAAGCCAACGGCAGCAGAAAACCGGCCGAGGCAGCCGCCCTGGGGGCGGGCTGCCATCGGCGGCTAAAAGGGCGGGAACGCCGTCGTGACCAGAGAGCCACGGGCGAGCAGGCGCAGGGCACGGCTCAGCGTTGCCACACTCCCGCCGCGCGGCTCTGGCGAGGGATCAGAGCCCCGCAATCGGCACCACCCGCAGCTTGGTGGGATCCACGCCGGCAAAGCCCATCACGCCGTTGCCGTAGGACACCAGATCGTTGTAACCGAAACTGCGGCCGATGTTGCGCAGGGTCACCCGATCTTGGCGGCCGAAGTTGCGGATCACGAAGCGCTGCATGTGATTGAACGGTCCGTGGGTGCGTGTGTTGTTGGTGAAGAAGAAGCGATCACGCACCTCATCTCTACCGAAATTGATCACACTCTGGGAACGCTTGGTGATCGCTCCGGCCGTCGACTGAAAGTCGATCAGATCACTGCCCCTGGATCCCTGGAAGATCCAGTTGCGGGCCATGGCGTTGTTCACCCGGAAGCCGGTGACGATGTCCCGGGGATTCGCCCTGCCTTCGGCAGCGGCTTGCCGTTGCTTCAACGACGACACCTTCATGGTGGCGGTCCATGAAACCGGCTGATTCAGCCAGCTGGAGCCTCCTGTGAGCTGAATGATCGACGATTTGCGACCTTTGACCCGTCGGGCCGAGATCCAGTCAGGCTTGCTGACGAAAGTCGAGAGTGCGGCAGACACGCATGGCGTCCAGTGGAGCAGAATTTGTAACGCTGGCGGCGCGACTGGCAAGAGTGGCCGCAGCCAGATCGGGAACTGACTGCCACCTCTTGCGCCAGGCTGCAGCGATCAGCTGTTGAGCTTGAGCACGGCCATGAAGGCCTCCTGGGGTACCTCCACCTTGCCCATGGCCTTCATGCGTTTCTTGCCCTTGGCCTGTTTCTTCAGCAGTTTTTTCTTGCGGGAGATGTCCCCGCCATAGCACTTGGCGAGCACGTCCTTGCGCATGGCACTGATGCTCTCCGAGGCGATCACACGGCTGCCGATCGAGGCCTGGATGGGAATCTTGAACTGCTGGCGGGGGATCAGTTCCTTCAGCTTCTCCACCAGCCCCTTGCCCACGTTGTAGGCCTTGTCGCGGTGCACGATGGTGGTGAGGGGATCGGCCTTCTCGCTGTTGATCAGCACATCGAGGCGCACCAGCTCATTGCGGCGGTAGCCGATCAGTTGGTATTCCATGGAAGCATAGCCCTTGGTGCGGCTCTTCATCTGATCGAAGAAATCCGTTACCACCTCAGCCAGCGGCATCTCGTAGTGGAGCGTCACCCGATCGGTGGTGATGTACTTCATGTCCACAAACTCGCCGCGCCGCTCCTGACACAGCTCCATCAGGGTGCCGTTGAAGGTGTTGGGGGTATAGATCTCGAGCTTCACATAGGGCTCTTCGATCGATTCACGCTTCTGCGGATCCGGCAGGGTGGCGGGATTATCCACCATCAGCATCGAGCCATCCAGCAGGTTCACCTGATAGATCACCGATGGGGCGGTAACAATCAGATCGAGGTTGTATTCCCGCTCCAGCCGCTCCTGCACGATCTCCATGTGCAGCAGCCCCAGGAAGCCGCAGCGGAAGCCGAAGCCCATGGCACTGCTGGTTTCCGGCTCGTAGCGCAGGGCCGCATCGGAGAGCTGGAGCCTGTCGAGGGCCTCGCGCAGATCGGGGTATTGATCGGCATCGGTGGGGAACAGCCCGCAGAACACCATCGGCTTCGCCTCGGTGTAGCCCGGCAGGGCCGCCGCCGCCGGGTTGGCGGCCAGGGTGATCGTGTCGCCCACGCGGGCATCGGCCACGGCCTTGATCGAGGCGGCCAGGTAGCCCACCTCGCCGGCGTGGAGGCTCTCCACCTGGCGCTGATCCGGCGCCATCACACCCACCTCATCGAGCTCGTAGCTCTTGCCGGAGGCCATCAGCAGCACTTTGTCCTTGCGGCTGATCGAGCCGGCCATCACCCGGAAGTACACGATCACGCCGCGGTAGGCGTCGTAGTAGGAGTCGAAGATCAGGCCTGCAGCGGCTCGGCCATCCGGTTGGCCGGAGGCGGCACCCGCTCCACCACCGCCTCCAGGATGTCCGGCACGCCGAGGCCGGTCTTGGCCGAACAGGCGATCGCCCTGGAGCAATCAAGGCCGATGATCGCCTCGATCTCCTCCTTGATCCGCTCCGGATCGGCACCGGGCAGATCGATCTTGTTGAGCACCGGAATGATCTCCAGATCATTCTCCAGGGCGAGATACACATTCGCCAGGGTCTGGGCCTCCACCCCCTGGCTCGCATCCACCACCAGCAGGGCCCCTTCGCAGGCCTGCAGCGAGCGACTCACCTCATAGGAGAAGTCCACATGGCCGGGGGTGTCGATCAGGTTGAGGATGTAGTCGGTGCCATCGGCGGCGGTGTAATCCATCCGCGCCGCCTGCAGCTTGATCGTGATGCCCCGTTCACGCTCCAGCTCCATGTTGTCGAGAAACTGCTCCTGCATGTCGCGAACGGCCACGGTGCCGGTGTCCTGCAGCAGTCGATCGGCGAGGGTGGATTTGCCGTGGTCGATGTGGGCAATGATGCAGAAGTTGCGGATGCGGGAAACAGAAACGTCGGTCATGCGCTCAGATTCAGCCGCTCCCGCAGGTCGAAGCCAGGGGCGGAGGCAGCATGATCCTAGGCAGGGGCAGGGGACCCCCTGGAGAAGCCCCACTCAGGAGGGCTTCCTAAAGGCGGGGGTGGGGGGTGGTATCACGAACATTCACCTACCAGCCCGCCCAGGACCAATCCACTGAACCTGACAGCCGAGCTCGCTTGCGCGAGCCCTAAAAGGGCCGTCGAGCAGGATTGGCATGCCACCAGCAGCTGGCTTGCCGGAGCATGCGGCAGCCCAAGCTCTGGTCAACCCAGCCTTGGCTGCTTCATCAGCCAAACGCCCCGGGCCCTGGCCAGGAAAATCGGCTTCGGCAAACGCTTTCCCTGGGCCCTGACATGGGCAAACCCCAGATCTAGCCACCCAGAGGAGCCCCTCATTAGGATGGAGCTGATTCCCGAACTGACGTCATGACCACTGAGACGCCCACTCTTGATCCTCGTGCCCTCACCGTGGAGAACGTGGAGCGCACCCTTGATGAGCTGCGCCCTTACCTGATGGCCGATGGGGGCAACGTCGAGGTGGTGGAAATCGAGGGGCCTATTGTGAAAGTGCGGTTGCAGGGAGCCTGTGGGAGCTGCCCGAGCAGCACCATGACCCTGAAGATGGGCATCGAACGCAAGCTGCGGGAGGCCATTCCTGAAGTCAGCGAGGTGGTGCAGGTGCTCTGAAGCCGACCCTGTCGACATAAGGGCTCACAAGAGGCTCTGGGGACAATCACGATTATTGTCACCATACAACTATTGAATGGATCAAAACGCATTTTGTCGAAGCTCTAGCCAAGTAGCAGCCGGATTCCCTCTTGAAATAACTATCAAATCAAAACCAAATCAAATTAAACGCACAATGCAGGCGTAGCTACAAGCTCTCAATCTCTGGATTTATCGCCCCCGCCTGATCGAGTGGATCATTTCAATTGGCCATCATCCCCACCGGGCTCGCGGTGCTGTTGAAGTCAGGCACCTGCATGATCATCTTGATCAGCCCACTAAAATTGGCAGCCTGAATGGGGTTCAGCTTCGGTCCCAACCCCCAACTTTCGGCACACGATCAAACAGACACACCGATGCCTCCGCCCGGCTCGCCGGCCAAGCCGAGGCAGCCTCGCTGTTCCATACCAGAGAGAAGGACGCCGGCCTCAGCCTGTACCCGCGCCCACCTGGTCCTCACGGTGGCGTCGTAGGCCGCCACCGCGATCCCACTCACCCCGTGACCCTGCCCCCCGCGCTACCTCATCCTGCGCGCCGGCGTGCAGCTCTTCATCGACTGAAGGCCCACGGGGTCATGCCCCAAGCCGCTGCCAGGCCTGCTTTTAGGCTGCCTCGATCCGCCCCCCTGCCGTGCTCGATCAGCGCCTGCTGCGCAGCCATCCCGACCAGATCGTGAGCCAGCTGGCCCGCCGCGGCCTGAGCGTGGATCTGATCGGCCTGCAGCTGGTGGCCACCGAGGAGCGCGACCTCGAGCAGCGCCGCAGCGGCCTGCAGGCCGAGGGCAACCGCATCGGCAAGGAGGTGGGCCAGCTGATCCGCGGCGGCGCCGATCCGGGCGGGCCGGAGGTGGCGGCCCTGCGGGAGCAGGGCAACCGGGTGAAGCAGCAGGTGGCGGTGCTGGAGGAGGAGGAGAAGGCGCTGCAGAGCCAGCTGCGCGAGCAGCTGCTCACCCTGCCCAACCTGCCCGCCCCCGAGGTGCCTGAAGGCCGCAGCGAGGCCGACAACGTGGAGGTGAAGCGCTGGGGCGAGCCGCGGCCCCCCGCCGGCCTGCAGGAGCACTGGGAGATCGGCGAGCGCCTGGGCCTGTGGGAAACCGAGCGCTCGGTGCGCATCGCCCAGAGCCGCTTCATCACCCTGCTGGGGGCCGGCGCGCGCCTCGAGCGCGCCCTGATCGGCTTCATGCTCGATCACCACACCGCCTGCGGCTACACCGAGGTGCTGCCGCCGGTGCTGGTGAACTCCGCCAGCCTCACAGGATCGGGCCAGCTGCCCAAGTTCGCCGAGGAGAGCTTCCAGTGCGCCGGCGACGACCTCTGGCTCACCCCCACCGCCGAGGTGCCGCTCACCTCCCTGCACCGCGATGAGGTGATCCCCGCCGAGCAGCTGCCCCTGCGCTACTGCGCCTACACCCCCTGCTTCCGCCGTGAGGCCGGCTCCTACGGCCGCGACACCCGCGGCCTGATCCGCCTGCACCAGTTCAACAAGGTGGAGCTCTACTGGTTCTGCCATCCCGACCAGTCGGCGGCGGCCCTGGAGCTGATCACCGCCCAGGCGGAATCAATCCTCGAGGCCCTGCAGCTCCCCTACCGCCGCATCGAGCTCTGCGGCGCCGATCTCGGCTTCTCCGCCGCCCGCACCTTCGACCTGGAGGTGTGGCTGCCCGGCGCCGGCGCCTACCGCGAGATCTCCAGCTGCTCCCTCTGCCACGACTTCCAGGCCCGCCGCTCCGCCATCCGCTTCAAGCAGGGCAAGACCACCCAGCTGCTGCACACCCTCAACGGCAGCGGCCTGGCCGTGGGCCGCACCATGGCCGCCCTGCTCGAAAACGGCCAGCAGGCCGATGGCTCGGTGATGCTGCCCGCCGCCCTGGCGCCCTACTTCGGAGGCGAGCGGATCGCTTGAGCCGCAGGCACCTGAACAGCCCCCCACGCCATGAGACAGAGGCCCACCAGCACCTGGTACGACCAGCAGCAGCGGCGCCGCCGCTCACCCTTCTTCCGCCAGCTCGATCGCTCCTTCCAGTTCCGGGTGCTGATCGCCGCGGCCTGCTCGTTCGTACTGTTGTCGGCGGTGAACCGCTTCGAGAACTGCCATCGCGCCCGCCTGGAGCCCGATTGCCTCACCAGCAACTATCTCGAGATCATCAGCATCGACAACGCCGAAGCGTTCAGCATCGTGGCCGCCGCCTTCGTGTTCATCTTCGAGGCGGGCAAGCGCCGCGAGCGCGAGCACCACGAGATGCTCGATCTGCTGCTCTCTGACCGACAGGCCGGCACCACCAACAGCCTCGGCCGCATCCGCGCCCTGGAGGATCTCTCAGCCGCTGGGATCTGGCAGGACGACTTCGATCTGCAGCGCGCCAACCTCGAGGGCCTGCACATTCCCTTCAGCCGCTGGCGGGGCGCCAACTTCTCCGGCACGGTGCTGCGCCATGCCGACCTCCACGGCGTGGACCTGCAGGGGGCCGATTTCAGCGACGCCGACCTCAGCGGCGCCGATCTCTCCGCGGCCGATCTCCGTGGCGCCAGCTTCCTGCGGGCCCGGCTGCACCAGGCCGATCTGCGCGGCGCCCGCCTCACCGGCACCGACTTCCAGGATGCCGATCTCAGCCAGGCCCTCTCCGATCAGCCCCTGCCGCCAAGCGGTACCGCCGCCAGCGGCCCCACAATGGATGTTCTCAGCGACACGACCTGAATGGGCGTTCTCACGGCACTGGCGATCCTGGCGGGACTGATCGTGGTGCACGAGGCCGGCCATTTCTTCGCGGCCACCTGGCAGGGCATCCGGGTGAGCAGCTTCTCGATCGGCTTCGGGCCGGTGCTGCTGGAGCGCCAGCGCCGGGGCGTGCAGTTCGCCCTGCGGGCCATCCCCCTGGGTGGCTTCGTGGCCTTCCCCGACGACGACGAGGACAGCCCGATCGCCAAGAACGATCCCGACCTGCTCACCAACCGCCCCCTGCACCAGCGCGCCCTGGTGATCGCCGCCGGGGTGCTGGCCAACCTGCTGCTGGCCTGGCTGGTGCTGGTGGCTCAGGGGGTGGTGGTGGGCCTGCCGGCCGGCTTCACCTCCGCGCCTGGGGTGCTGGTGTCGGGCGTGCTGCCCGGCCAGCCCGCCGCCGTCGCCGGCCTGCAGCCGGGCGATCGGATCGTGGCCCTGGCCGGTGAGGACATCGGCGGCGGCCAGCAGGCCGTGGCCTCCCTGGTGGAGCAGATCAAGGCGGCGCCGGAGCGCGATCTCACGCTGGTGGCCGAACGCGGCGATCAGCGCCTGGCCCTGCGGCTCACCCCCAGCGATCTCGATGGCGTGGGCCGCATCGGCGCCCAGCTCCAGCCCAACGGCACCGAGCTGTTCCGCCCGGCCCGCAGCCCCCTGGAGGTGATGGGCCAGGCCAGCCGCGACAGCTGGCTGCTGCTGAAGCGCACCGCCGGCGGCTTTGTCACCCTGGTCACCCACTTCGGTGAAACGGCCTCCCAGGTGTCCGGACCCGTGAAGATCGTGGAGATGGGCGCCACCCTGGCCCAGCAGGGCGGCGGCAGCCTCTTTCTGTTCACCGCACTGATCTCGATCAACCTGGCGGTGCTCAACGCCCTGCCGCTGCCGCTGCTCGATGGCGGCCAGCTCGCCCTGCTGCTGCTGGAGGGCGTGCGGGGGCGGCCGCTGCCGCAACGCTTCCAGATGGCCTTCATGCAGTCGGGCTTTGTGTTCCTGGTGGGCCTCAGCATGCTGCTGATCGTGAAGGACACCTCCCAGCTCCCCGCCGTGCAGCAACTGCTCGGGCGCTGATCGGGCCACCCCATGCCGCGCCTCGCCACGGCCCGCCAGCGGGCGCCCCAGATCCTGGAGCGCCTCGGCGTGCTCTACCCCGATGCCACCTGCTCCCTCGACTGGCGCACGCCCTACGAGCTGCTGGTGGCCACCATGCTCTCGGCCCAGTGCACCGATGAACGGGTGAACCGGATCACCCCGGCCCTGTTCGAGCGCTTCCCCGACGCCGCCAGCGCCGCCGTGGTGGATGCCACCGAAGTGGAGCCCTACGTGCACTCGGCAGGGTTCTTCCGCAACAAGGCGAAGAACATCGTGGCCGCCTCACGGCTGCTGATCGAGCGCCATGGCGGCGAGGTGCCGCGCACGATGGAGCAGCTGCTGGAGTTGCCGGGCGTGGCCCGCAAGACCGCCTCGGTGGTGCTGGCCTGGTGCTACGGCATCAACGCCGGCGTCACGGTGGACACCCACGTGAGCCGCCTGGCCCAGCGGCTGCGCCTCAGCCGCCACAGCGAACCGCGCCGCATCGAGCCGGATCTGATGAAGCTGATCCCCCAGCCCGAGTGGCAGACCCTCTCGATCCGGCTGATCTTCCATGGCCGCGCCGTCTGCACGGCCCGCAGCCCCCGCTGCCCCAGCTGCCCGATCGCCGACCTCTGCCCGATGGGGGCAGGGGCCACGCGGTAGGCTCAACGATTCCTGACCGCTACCACTCCGGCCCGCATGGCGAAGAAGTCGATGATTGCGCGCGACGTGAAGCGCAAGAAGATGGTGGAGCGCTTCTCCGTCAAGCGCGCTGCCCTGAAGGCCGCCTTCGAAGCCGCCGCCGATCCGATGGAGCGGCTGGAGATCCACCGCAAGATCCAGTCCCTGCCGCGCAACAGCGCCCCCAACCGGGTGCGCAACCGCTGCTGGGCCACCGGCAAGCCCCGCGGCGTTTACCGCGACTTCGGCCTCTGCCGCAACCAGCTGCGCGACCGCGCCCACAAGGGTGAACTGCCCGGTGTGGTCAAGTCGTCCTGGTGAGCCTCACCTCCAGCCGTGCTGGCGGGGCGCTGCCGCACCCCAGCACGGCTGAATGCGAGAATGGTGGTTGACAAAGAGAGATAAGGCCAAGTGCAAGGACAAACTCAGTCGATCTCCTTCGATGGTCGGGAGATCCGGCTGACCACCGGGCGATTTGCTCCCCAGGCAGGGGGTGCTGTGATGGTGGAGTGTGGTGATACGTCGGTTCTGGTGACCGCCACCCGCTCCAAAGGCCGTGAAGGCATCGATTTCCTCCCCCTGATCTGCGACTACGAGGAGCGCCTCTACGCCGCCGGGCGCATCCCCGGCAGCTTCATGCGCCGCGAGTCGCGCCCCCCCGAGCGCGCCACCCTGATCTGCCGCCTGATCGACCGCCCGATGCGGCCGCTGTTCCCGAACTGGATGCGCGACGACCTCCAGATCGTGGCCACCTGCCTGTCGCTGGATGAACGGGTGCCGCCCGATGTGCTCGCCGTGACCGGCGCCTCGATGGCCACCCTGCTGGCCAGGATTCCCTTCAACGGCCCCATGGCCGCCGTGCGCGTGGGCCTGCTAGGTGACGACTTCGTGCTCAACCCCACCTACCGCGAAACCGAGCGCTCCGAGCTCGACCTGGTGGTGGCCGGCACCCCCCAGGGCGTGATCATGGTGGAGGCGGGCGCCAACCAGCTGCCCGAGCAGGATGTGATCGAGGCCATCGACTTCGGCTACGAAGCGGTGTGCGAACTGATCAAGGCCCAGCAGAACCTGCTCAAGGAGCTGGGCATCGAGCAGGTGATCCCCGAACCGTTGGAGGAAGATCCCGCCCTGCCCGGCTTCCTGGCAGCGGAGTGCAGCCAGCCCATCGGCGAGCTGCTCAAGCAGTTCAGCCTCAGCAAGGCCGAGCGCGATGAGAAACTCGACGCCATCAAGGCCGAGGTGGGCCAGAAGATCGCCGGCCTCGGTGAGGACGACCCCATCCGCAAGGCCTCCGGCGGCAAGGCCCTCGGCAACGCCTACAAGCGCCTCACCAAGCAGCTGATGCGCGCCCAGATCGTGGGCGAAGGCAAGCGCGTCGATGGCCGCAGCCTCGATGAGGTGCGTCCGATCCAGGCCGCCGCCGGCGTGCTGCCCAAGCGCGTGCACGGCTCGGCCCTGTTCCAGCGCGGCCTCACCCAGGTGCTCTCCTGCGCCACCCTCGGCACCCCCAGCGACGCCCAGGAGATGGACGACCTCAACCCGTCCACCGAGAAGACCTACCTGCACCACTACAACTTCCCCCCCTACTCCACCGGCGAAACCAAGCCGATGCGCTCCCCCGGCCGCCGCGAGATCGGCCACGGCGCCCTGGCGGAGCGGGCGATCATTCCGGTGCTGCCCGCCAAGGAATCCTTCCCCTACGTGCTGCGCGTGGTGTCGGAGTGCCTCAGCTCCAACGGCTCCACCTCCATGGGCTCGGTGTGCGGCAGCACCCTGGCCCTGATGGATGCGGGTGTGCCCCTGAAGGCCCCCGTGAGCGGCGCCGCCATGGGCCTGATCAAGGAGGGCGAGGAGGTGCGCATCCTCACCGACATCCAGGGCATGGAGGACTTCCTCGGTGACATGGACTTCAAGGTGGCGGGCACCGAGAAGGGCATCACCGCCCTGCAGATGGACATGAAGATCACCGGCCTGGCCGTGAGCACCGTGGCCGAGGCCATCAACCAGGCCCGTCCGGCCCGGCTGCACATCCTCGAGAAGATGCTCGAGGCGATCGACAAGCCCAACCAGAGCCTCAGCCCCCACGCCCCGCGCCTGCTCAGCTTCCGCATCGATCCGGAACTGATCGGCACCGTGATCGGCCCCGGCGGCCGCACGATCAAGGGCATCACCGAGCGCACCAACACCAAGATCGACATCGAAGACGGTGGCGTGGTGACCATTGCCAGCCACGACGGCGCCGCCGCCGAGGAGGCCCAGAGGATCATCGAGGGCCTCACCCGCCGCATCACGGAAGGGGAAGTGTTCAGCGGCGGGGTCACCCGCGTGATCCCCATCGGCGCCTTCGTGCAGATCCTGCCCGGCAAGGAGGGCATGATCCACATCTCCCAGCTCAGCGAATCGAGGGTGGAGAAGGTGGAGGATGTGGTGAATGTGGGCGATCAGGTGACCGTGCGCGTGCGCGAGATCGACAACCGCGGCCGCATCAACCTCACCCTGCGCGGCGTGCCCCAGGCCGACACCCCCGTGCCCGTCTGAGCCGGGGCCCGTCTGAGGGGCTGGGGTCAGAGCGGGAAGCCAGGGTCGATCACGGCCATGGCCGCCGCGGCCCGCTCACACAGCTGGCCGTGGGCCAGGCCATGGCTGGCAATCAGGCAGCCGGCCTGGCGCACGTCGCCGCTGTTGTAGGTGAGCGGCGCGCCATCGGCGTGGCTGAAGCTGCCGCCGGCCGCCCGCAGCACCGCCTCGGGCGCGGCCATGTCCCAGTCCTTCGGGGCACTCTTGCCCGAAAGCGAGATGTAGAGGTCGGTCTCGCCCCGCAGGATCGTGGCCACCTTGCCGCCCACGCTGCCGATCGCCTTGGTGTCGCCCAGCTCCAGGGCGCCGAGCAGCTGCTCCAGCCGCTGGTCGCGGTGGTTGCGGCTGGCCACCAGCACCAGCTCCCCCAGCTCGCGCCGCCCGCTGAGCCGGGCCGGGCTGCGCTCACCGCTGCGGCTCTCGCACCAGGCCTCACTGCCATCAGCTGCCACCACGCCGATCCAGAGCTCCTCCATCTCCGGCAGCAGCACCACCCCCAGCACCGGCGCGCCAGCGCGCACCAGGGCCAGGTGCACGGCGTACTCGCCGGTGCCCTGCAGAAAGTCCTTGGTGCCATCGAGGGGATCGAGGATCCAGATCCACTCGGCCGCCAGGGGCTGGCCGGCCGTGAGCTGCTCGCTGGCGGTCTCCTCGCTGAGCAGGGTCCAGTCGGCGTCAGGGAAGGCGCCGCCCAGGCCATCGAGCAACCAGCGGTTCACGGCCAGGTCAGCGGCACTCACCGGCCCCTCGCCGCCGGAGTCCACGCTGAGGGCGGCGGCAAAGCCGTAGGGGGGTTGCTCGCCGCGGGCATAGGCGCGCAGGATGTCGGCTGCGCCCCAGCTCAGCCGCCGCAGCACCGCCAGCAGCTCCTCCAGGGCGATGCCTGAGGGCAGGGTGAGGGTGGTGGCCAACATGCTGGTGCTGCAGGGGGCATTGTGCAGGAGAACCCAGCTGATCCCCGAAGCGACCTGATCCCGTGACCCAACAGCCAGAACCGGCGCCGGGGGTGCTCTACCTGGTGGGCACGCCGATCGGCCATCTCGGCGACCTCTCGCCCCGGGCCCGGCAGGTGCTGGCGGGGGTGAACCGCATCGCCTGCGAAGACACCCGCCGCAGTGGCCTGCTGCTGCACCAGCTGGGCCTGCGCGGCCGCGACCATGGCCCGCGGCTGCTGTCGTTCCATCAGCACAACCAGGCCGCCCGGCTGCCCGAACTGCTGGCCGCCCTGCAGGCCGGTGAGGCCATCGCCGTGATCAGCGATGCGGGCCTGCCGGGCATCTCCGACCCCGGCGAACTCCTGGTGGCCGCCGCCCGCGCCGCCGGGCTGGCCGTGATCTGCGTCCCCGGACCCAGCGCCGTGACCACCGCCCTGGTGAGCAGTGGACTGCCCTGCGGCCGCTTCTGCTTCGAGGGCTTCCTGCCGCCCCGGGCCAGCCAACGCCGCCAGCGCCTGCAGGAGCTGGCCCAGGACGAGCGCACACTGGTGCTCTACGAAGCGCCGCATCGCCTGCTGGATCTGCTCGAAGACCTGCTGGCCACGGTCGGAGACCGGCCCCTGCGGGTGGCCCGCGAACTCACCAAGCGCCACGAGGAGCAGGTGGGCCCCACGGTGATGGCGGCCCTGGAGCACTTCCGCCGCACCCCTCCCCAGGGGGAGTGCACTCTCGTGCTGGGTGGCGCCCCGGCCGCGGCTCCAGCCGCCTGGGATGAGGCAGCGCTGCTCCAGGAGCTGGAAGCCCTGGTGGCCGGCGGCCTCAGCGGCCGCGATGCGGCCCGGAACCTGGCGGAGCGCAGCGGCCACAGCCGCCGCGATCTCTACGCCCTGCTGCACCGCGGCAGCTGAGCAGGCAGACTCCTGCCAGATCGCGCTCCGCTGCCATGCTCGTGCGCCTGCGCCTGGTGCTGGCCAGCCTCTCCGGCGGCGCTCTGCTGCTGCTGCTGCTCTGCCTGGGCGCCCAGAACCTGGAGCAGCGCCCGAAGCTTTGGGTGGGGGCGGGCAGCACCGCCCCCCTGCCAGCCGGCTTCCTGGTGGGGCTGGCCCTGGTGGCCGGGGTGGTCAGTGGCGGATGCTCGGCGGCCCTGCTCTGGCCGGGGCCCCGGAACTAGGCCTCGGAACCGCTGGCCGGGGGGTTCGCCGCGGCCTGGGTGCCTGGCTCCGGCAGGGCGTAGAGGCTGCCATCGATCACCACGCGGCTGATGCCCTGGGCGCTCAGGTAGGGGGCGGTAAGCAGCAGCAGGCTGGGATTCGGCAGCGGGATCACCCGCTGGTTGCGGCCGCAGTGGCGCTTGGCCAGGCGCTGATTGCCGAACACGCCCACCGCCTGGCGTTCCTCCTCGTCCTGGGGAAGGGGCCCCAGCTCGGTGAACTCCCGCAGCGGCCTGGCCAGCAACTCCACCATCTTGTCCACCAGCAGGAAGGCGGTGCTGGGCAGCTCCGCCTCGGAGAGGGGCCGGCAGCTGATCGGCTCGGGCGGATGGTCGAGGGCCAGCACCGGCACGGTCACGAAGGTCTCATGGCCGTCGTCCTCGCTGCCTGCGTCCTCGCCGTCGGGGTCGTCGGCGTTGGTGTCGTCCGTGTCGGGGTCGTCGCCGAAGTCATCGGCGTCGTCGATGGCCCACACCCGCCGTCGACCGCCATCCACGGGGTCTTCATCCGGATCGAAAATGCTCTCTGCTGGCTCGGATCCGGCGGCCGGCTCAGCCGCTGGTGGCGCCGGCTCGGCCTCTGGGGGCTTCTCCTGCAGGCGGATCGGCGGAGCAGCAGCGGCGGCGGCCGGGGCCGGCTGCGCTGCGGCAGCAGCCTGCCTGCCGCGCCGCTGCTTGAGCTGCTCATACTCAGCCGAATCGAGGCACGCCTTCAGGGTGCGGCTGATGGTGTTGGCACTGCAGCCATACAGCTTGCCCAGCTCCGTGCTGGTGTCTCCCGCCCGGTAGCGCGCCACGATCTCCTTCTTCTGGCCCTCGGAAAGCCGGCTAGCCACCATCCACCGTCCATCCAGAGCAGCAGAACACTTTAAGGGCCTGTCCAGGAGCTGCTGGCACAATGGCCCCAGCCGGCCCACCGGGCCGACCCGCTCCCTTAGCTCAGCTGGATAGAGCAGCTGCCTTCTAAGCAGCCGGTCGATGGTTCGAATCCATCAGGGGGCGCTGTCACAGCTCAGCAGGGCCGCTTCAAGCTCACCCAGGCGCCGGAGCTGGGCGCCTTCGAGCGGAAGCTCGCCGCCGATGGGGTGCGTGCCACGCAGTTGTTGTGGATGTGGAGCCGTGCAGCGTCAATCACGATTCCAGCGGGCTCTTCTGCCTCTTTCCGAGACGGCCCGGGAGCGCTGGCTGAGGCCTCTGGCCTGGCGAGAACACACAGCTAAGCCACCTGCAGCGCATCGAGCAGGGGATAGGCCTGGGCAATCGGATCGCCTGTGAACTGCGCCACCCAGCCCTCGGGGTTGACGAAGAACCGCAGCGCACAGAAGTGGGGTTCGGGACCCATGTCGAACCAGTGGCGGGTGCCGGCGGGCACGGCGATCCAGTCGCCGGCTTCACACAGCACCTGGGCCACCTCCTCGCCCAGGTGCAGGCAGAAGAGGCCGCGGCCCTCCACGAAGAAGCGCACTTCGTCTTCGCTGTGGGTGTGCTCGGCCAGGAACTTCTGACGCAGGGCCTGGCGATCGGGGTGGTCGGGGGCCAGGCGGATCGCATCCACGCTGGGGTAGGCGCCCCCCTCCTGCACCCGGGCCACCTCGGCGGCATAGGCGGAGAGGATCTGGGCCTGGTCGGCGCCGGCGGGCAGCTGGGCCCGGGCGGGCCAGCGCTGGAAGGTGATGCCGCGCTGGGCCAGGGCAGCGGCGATGCTGGCGCCATCGCTGCTGCGCAGGGCCAGCTCGGGCTGGCCGCCTGGGGTGGCAGGGTTCCGATAGATGGCCAGGAGAGTCATGGCGTCCGCGCCGCTGGGCGACAGCCTAGAAACCGCAGCAGCAGGCCCTGCCCCTGCCACACCTGGTCTCACCCTGGTGGGCGTGGGCCCCGGCGACCCGGAGCTGCTCACCGTGGCGGCGGTGCGCAGCTGCGGCAGGCCGCCGTGGTTGCCTACCCGGTGGCCCGCGAGGGCGCCGAGGGCATGGCCGCAGCGATCGCCGCCCCGTGGCTGAGTCCGCAGCAGCGCCGCCTGCCGCTGCTGTTCCCGATGGTGGCGGAGGCGGCCCCCCGCATCGCCGCCTGGCACGCCGCCGCCGATGCCCTGGCGGCGGAGGTGGCCGCCGGCCTGGCGGTGGTGCTGCTGTGTGAGGGCGACGTGTCGCTGTTCGCCAGCAGCAGCTATGTGCTGCTGGCCCTGCGCCAGCGCCATCCCGGCTGCCCACTGCGGCTGATCCCCGGCATCGCGTCGGTGGCGGCGGCTGCAGCGGCCGGCGCCTGGCCCCTGGCCCTGCAGCAGGAGAGCCTGCTGATCCGGCCCACCCCCGAGAGCCCCGCCGAGCTGGAGGCGCTGCTGGCGCAGGCAGCGGCCTCCGCCACGGTGCTGGCCCTGCTCAAGCTGGGCCACCGCTGGCAATGGGTGCGCCCCCTGCTGGCGGCCCGGGGCCTGCTGGAGGCAGCCCTGTTCGCCCAGCGGGTGGGCTGGCCCGACCAGCAGGTGGCCCCGGCCCTGGCGCTGCCGGCGGCGGAGCAGCCCTACTTCTCGCTGCTGCTGATCCGCCAGGGCTGGCCGGCGGTGCTGCCGTAGGCGTCCTCCAGCAGGGCCAGGGCATCGGCCGGCGTCGGCGCCCGCATCAGGGCATGGCGCAGCCGCGGCGCCCCCGGGAAGCCCTGGCAGGTCCAGCCCATGTGTTTGCGGGCGATCAGCAGGCCGTGATCCCCCCGGGCCGCCACCAGGGCCTGCAACTGCTCGGCGGCCAGCAGGATGCGCTCACCGGCGTCCGGGCTGGGGGGGATGGGCCGGCCGCTGAGGGCGGCGTCGATCTGGCCCACCAGCCAGGGCGCCCCCATGGTTCCCCGGCCCACCATCAGGCCATCGGCGCCGGTGGCGGCCAGGCAGCGCAGGGCATCGGCGGGGCTGGCCACATCGCCGTTGGCGATCACCGGGATGGTCAGAGCCCGCTTCACCGCGGCGATGGCCCCCCAGTCGGCACGGCCCCTGAAGGCCTGCTCGCGGGTGCGGCCGTGCAGGGTGAGCAGCTGGGCGCCGGCCTGCTCCAGCCGGCGGCACCACGCCACGGCGGTGTCAGCCCCGCCGCCGCACCAGCCCAGCCGCGTCTTCACCGTGACGGGAATGGACACCGCCGCAGCCACCGTGTCCACGATCCGGGCGGCCAGCTCAGGGTCGCGGATCAGGCCGCTGCCGCCGCCCTTGCGGGCGATCTTCTTCACGGGGCAGCCCATGTTGATGTCGATCAGGAAGGCGCCCGCCGCCTCGGCGCGCCGGGCCGCATCGGCCATCGCCTGCGGCCGGTGGTCGAACAGCTGCACCCCGATCGGCCCGCTCTCAGCCCCCAGCTCCTCCACCTTCTGCAGGCCGTGGCCCAGCTCCAGGCTGGTGGCATTCACCATCTCGGTGAACAGCAGGGCATCGGGGGCCCAGCGCCGCACCAGCCCCCGGAAGATCCGATCACTCACCCCCGCCAGGGGCGACTGCAGCACCCGGCAGCGCAACCGCCGCGGCGTGCCGTGGCCGGCCAGCAGCAGCAGTTCAGGGGCAGGGGCGGCGATCATGGCGAGGATTCTGGGATGAGGCCGTGCTTCCCCCCGCCGCTCCTGCCCAGGCCGCCCCGACGGCCGAGGCCTACCCCCTCAGCCGGGCGCTGCTGGAGGCGGTGCTGGCCGACCGCCTCAGCGATCGCTTCGTGTGTGAGCTGATCTGGCCGCGCCTGGGGTATGGGCCCGATGGCTCCGGCACCTGGAGCGCGGGCCCGGCCACGGGGGCGGACTGGCGGGAGTCGTTCCCCCTCGCCCCGCAGCTGATCGCCGAGCGCCCCGCCAGCGTTCGGCTCACCCGCTCGATCGCCAAGCCCCACAAGCAGCTGCTCAAGCAGCAACTGGGCTTCGGCGGCTACCGCATCGGCGAGCTCTACCCGCGCCGCACCCGCCGCGCCACGGCGGTGACCTGGTTGCTGGCTCACCTGGCCGAGCGCGGCGAACCGCTGCCGGAGCTGGGGCCGCTGCCGCCGCTGCTGGACGCCCCGGCCGATCCGGTGCGCGGCCACCCCGGCGACCCGCCGATCTCCTGAGCGCCCTGCCGGCTGAGTGGCACGGTCAGCAGCCGACCTATCTGTACTGTCAAGGCAGGACAGTCGTTGCGATAAGACTCTTGGCCTTACCGGTCGTCGCCATCATCGGCCGCCCCAACGTGGGCAAATCCACCCTGGTGAACCGGCTCTGCCGCAGCCGCGAGGCGATCGTGCACGACCAGCCCGGCGTGACGCGGGACCGCACCTACCAGGAGGGCTTCTGGGGCGACCGCAGCTTCCGGGTGGTGGACACCGGCGGCCTGGTGTTCGATGACGACAGTGAATTCCTGCCCGAGATCCGCGAGCAGGCCAACCTGGCCCTGGCCGAGGCGGCCGTGGCCCTGGTGATCGTGGATGGCCAGCAGGGCTGCACCGGCGCCGACCAGTCGATCGCCGAGTGGCTGCGGGGCCAGGGGGTGCCGGTGCTGCTGGCGGTGAACAAGTGCGAGTCGCCCGATGCCGGCCTGGCGATGGCGGCGGACTTCTGGGGGCTGGGCCTGGGCGAACCCCATCCGATCTCGGCCATCCACGGCGCCGGCACCGGCGACCTGCTCGACGCCGTGATCGGCCACCTGCCCCCCACCGAGCAGGTGGAGAGCGAGGAGCCGATCCAGCTGGCGATCATCGGCCGCCCCAATGTGGGCAAGTCCAGCCTGCTGAACGCCGTGTGCGGCGAAAACCGGGCGATCGTGAGCCCGATCCGCGGCACCACCCGCGACACGATCGACACCACGATCGAGCGGGAGGGCAAGAGCTGGAAGCTGCTCGACACCGCCGGCATCCGTCGCCGCCGCTCGGTGAGCTACGGCCCCGAATACTTCGGCATCAACCGCAGCTTCAAGGCGATCGAGCGCAGCGACGTGTGCGTGCTGGTGATCGATGCCCTCGATGGCGTCACCGAGCAGGACCAGCGCCTGGCGGGCCGCATCGAGGAGGACGGCCGCGCCTGCGTGGTGGTGGTGAACAAGTGGGATGCCATCGAGAAGGACAGCCACACCATGCCGGCGATGGAGCGCGAGCTCCGGGCCAAGCTCTACTTCCTCGACTGGGCGCCGATGCTGTTCACCTCGGCCCTCAGCGGCCAGCGGGTGCAGGCGATCTTTCCGCTGGCCCTGCTGGCGGTGGAGCAGCACCGCCGCCGCGTCACCACCTCGGTGGTGAACGAGGTGCTCACCGAGGCCCTGAGCTGGCGCTCGCCGCCCACCAGCCGCGGCGGCCGCCAGGGCCGGCTCTACTACGGCACCCAGGTGGCGGTGCGGCCGCCCAGCTTCACCCTGTTCGTGAACGAGCCCAAGCTGTTCGGCGACACCTACCGCCGCTACGTGGAGCGCCAGATCCGTGAGGGCCTGGGCTTCGAGGGCACGCCGATCAAGCTGTTCTGGCGTGGCAAGCAGCAGCGCGACGCCGAGCGCGATCAGCTGCGCCAGCAGAATCGCGGCCGCTGAGCCTCCTGCCTTTGGACCTCCTCCGCCAGATGCCGATCGGCCAGTTCGTGGCCGAGGAGGGCGGTGAGGGCGGGCGTGGCAGCTGGCTGCGGCGGCTGGATCCCCGCCTCAAGCTGGCCTGGACCATGGCCTTCCTGGTGACGCCGATCCTGGCCGGCCCGATTTGGCGCCTGGCCCTGGTGGGGCTGCTGCTGCTGATCACCGCGGTGTGCGGCCTGCCCTGGCGGCTGTGGCGCCGCAGCCTGCCGTTGCTGCTGGCCCTGTGTCTGCTGGTGGGGGGGCTGGCGACCTGTTGCCGGCGGGTGGGGTGGGCGCAGCGGCCCTGCAGCGGCCTCCGGCCGAGGTGCGGCTGCTGCCTGGATCACCCCTGGAGCCACCACCGCAGCGGGCCGGGATGCCCTGGGAGCTGGTGCGCTGGGGGCCGATCAGCCTCGGCCCCGTGAGCCTCGGCCCGCTGGTGATCAACCGCCGCTCCGCCGAGCTGGGTCTCAACGGCGCCACGCTGCTGTTCACCCTGGTGCACAGCGCCAACCTGCTGCTGCTCAGCACCCCACCGGAGGAGCTGGTGTGGTCGTTCGGCTGGCTGCTGGCCCCCCTGGCGCGGCTGGGCTGGCCGGTGGAGCGGCTGGGGTTCACCCTGCTGTTGTCGTTGCGCTTCCTGCCGCTGGTGCAGGAGGAACTGCAGAACCTGGTGCGCTCCGTGGCCACCCGGGCGGTGAACCTGCGCCGGCTCGGCTGGCAGCTCTCCCTGGGGCTGGTGCTGGGGGTGGGGGAGAGGCTGCTGGCCAACCTGCTGCTGCGCTCCGAGCAGGGGGCCGAGGCCCTGCTGGCCCGGGGCGGAACCTGGCAGCCGCCCTGGCAGCTGCACCGCCTGGCGCCGCCGGCGCGGGCCGCCAATCTGCTGGTGAGCCTGGGGCTGGGATTGTTCCTGGTCTTACGATGGCGTGTCGGTGCTCTTTAATACCTGCAGATCAGAAGGCTGAGTGACCACCGAGCGCTATCTCAATCACCCCACCTTCGGGATGCTCTACCGAGTGGCGCCAGTGCCCGACGGCAGGGATCTCTACGCCACGCTGTATGCCCAGCGGATCTTCTTTGTGGTGACCCTGCAGCCCAGGGGCGCCAGTTTTGAGGTGGTGCCGTTGATGGATGCCCGTCACTTCGCCGAGCAGAACCTGGCCCGGGTGCGCCGGGATGGCGCTGAGGCCCATGCCCACTGGCGACAGCTCTTTGACCAGACCTTCATCTGAGCCACTGGCCTCTGAGCCTTTGGCGGCGCGGCTCGAGGCGATCACCGCTGCGTTGCCTCCCGGCTGCCGTCTGCTGGCGGTGAGCAAGGGCCATCCGGCCGAGGCGATCCGGGCCGCCGTGGCGGCGGGGCAGCGCAGCTTCGGCGAGAGCCGGCTGCAGGAGGCCAGCGCCAAGCAGGAGGAGCTTGCCGACCTGGCCCCACTCGACTGGCACTTCATCGGCCGGCTGCAGGCCAACAAGGCCCGGGCGGTGCTCCGCCGCTTCGGCACGATTCACTCGGTGGACAGCCTGGCCCTGGCGGAGCGGCTGGCCCGCATCGCCGGCGAGGAATCCCTCAACCCGGCGGCGCTGTTCCAGGTGAAGCTGCGGCCCGACCCCTCCAAGACCGGCTTCAGCCCAGAGGAGCTGCGCGCCGCCTGGCCACGCCTGGCGACGCTGGCGCCGCTGCGGCCGGTGGGGCTGATGACCATCGCCCCGCAGGGCCTCGGCCACGAGGAGCTTCAGGTTCTGTTTCAGGCCTGCGCGGCCCTGGCCACGCAGCTGGGCTTGCCCGAGCGTTCGATGGGCATGAGCGGTGATTGGCACGAAGCGGCGGCGGCGGGCAGCACCTGGGTGCGGATCGGCAGCGCCCTGTTTGGTGTGCGACCGTCCCAACGGCTTGCCATCACTGACGTGGGACGCTATTCAGGTTGAAAGCACCCCAAGAGGTTCGCTCCGTGTCGTTGTTCTCCCGCCTGCGTGCCGTCGTCTCCGGCGATGACTACCTCGAAGGCGATTACGACGAGGACCTCGATTACGACGGTGGCGACGCCCAGGACCCCCCTCCGATCCAGCGCAGCAGCGCCCTGGCGCTCAGCTCCGATTTCAGCTCCGACGACCCCTTTGCCGGCAGCAATGTGATCGGCATGCCGGGGCTCTCCTCCGCGGCGGCGGAGGTATCGCTGATGGAGCCCCGCAGCTTCGACGAGATGCCCCGGGCGATCCAGGCCCTGCGGGAGCGCAAGACGGTGATCCTCAACCTCACCATGATGGAGCCCGATCAGGCCCAGCGGGCCGTGGATTTCGTGGCCGGCGGCACCTTCGCCATCGACGGCCACCAGGAGCGGGTGGGCGAGAGCATCTTCCTGTTCGCCCCCAGCTGCGTCAGCGTCACCACCGCCAGCGGTGAAGAGGTGTCTGCCCCCACCACCATCTCCCGGGAGCTGGCCCAGGACCAGGAAGCCGCTCCCTCGCCGGCCTGGGGCCGCCAGGACAGCGCCCTCTAGAGCGTTCGATCACCCCGCTGCCGTTGCACCCGGTGCCGCTTGCTTCCGGTTCCCTGCTCCCCAGCCTCGGCGTGGTTGGATTCGGCACCATGGCGCGTGCCTGGTGCTCCCCCTGCTGGAGGCAGGGCTGCTGGAGGCCCCGGGCCTGAAGGCAGTGGTGGCCAGTCAGGCTTCCGCCGCCCGCCTGCAGGAGCGCCATGGCCTGGCGGTGGGCACCGATCCGGCGGCGGCCTGGGCGGCACCGGTGCTGCTGCTGGCCGTGAAACCCCAGCAGCTTGAGGCCGTGGCGGCCACGGCTCCGCCCGGGGCCTCGGGGCTGTTGATCTCGGTGCTGGCCGGCGTGAAGCTGGAGCGGCTGCAGCGCCTGTTCCCGAGCTGGCGCTGTGTGCGGGCCGTGCCCAACACCCCCTGCCAGGTGGGCTGTGGGCTCACGGGCCTGGCCCTGGCCCCCGAGCTGGAAGAGCCGGAGCGGGCGTTGGTGCGGCAGTTGTTTGCCCAGGTGGGGGAGGTGCATGAGCTGCCCGAAGTTCAGCTCGATGCCTTCCTGGCCCTCACCTCCTCCGGGCCGGCCTTCGTGGCTCTGGTGGCGGAATCCCTGGCGGATGGGGCCGTGGCCGCCGGCCTGCCCCGGGCCCTGGCCCACCACCTGGCCCAGCTCACCCTGGCGGGCAGCGCCGCCCTGCTGGAGCAGCAGGAGCTCCACCCAGCCCAGCTCAAGGACCTGGTGAGTTCACCGGGCGGCACCACCATCGCCGGCCTGCGCCAGCTGGAGCGCGGCGGGCTGCGCTCAGCCCTGATCGAGGCGGTGCTGGCGGCGGCGCAGCGCAGCCGCGAGCTGGGCTGAGCCCTCAGGAGCCAGCGGGCTTGCTGCCGAGGCGCGGTTCGGTGCCGGCCAGCAGGCGGCCCAGGTTGCTGCGATGGCGCCAGATCACCAGGGCACTGGTGAGCAGGGCCAGCAGCAGGTAGGGCCAGCGCACACCGGCCCCCTGGCCCTGGAACCAGCCCAGCATCAGCAGCGGCAGGGCCACGGCGGCCAGCACGCTGGAGAGCGACACGATGCGGCTGAGGCTGAGCACGGCGAGAAACACCCCGAAGCTGGCCAGCCCCACCGGCCAGGCCAGGCCGAGCAGCATGCCGAGGGCCGTGGCCACCGCCTTGCCGCCGCGCCAGCCCAGCCACACGGGCCAGCTGTGCCCGGCCAGGGCCGCCAGGCCGCAGGCCACCACCCAGCTGTCGATGGCCCAGGCGGCGGGCCCCAGGGGCTGGCCCAGGGGCTCCAGCACGGCCTTGGCGAGCAGCACCGCCGCCGTGCCCTTGAGCACGTCGATCAGGAACACCGCCAGGGCCGGGCCCTTGCCCACCACCCGCAGCACGTTGGTGGCGCCGGTGGAGCCGGAGCCCTCGCGGCGGATGTCGATGCCCTTCAGCCAGCGAGCGGCCAGGTAGCCACTGGGGAGGGAGCCCAGCAGGTAGCCCGCGAGCAGCAGGGGCAGGGCAAGGGGCAGGGTCATCGGATCGGCAGGGCTGGCTGGGGGAGGGAGAGGCGGCTCAGTAGATCTCTTCGTCGCGCATCAGTTCGCCCGGGCCGGGGGCAAAGGCCAGCCAGAGGGGGAACTGCAGGATCGGGATGTCCACCACCTGCTCAGCGGCATCCACCAGGATCAGGGGCAGCTCGCCGCGCTCCTCCAGCCGGTCGGCCCGCTCGATCAGGGCATCGGGGCGCTCGAACAGCACGATGCCGCTGCTGGGGCCGAAGTCTTCGCGGTCGAGTCCCAGGGCCTCCTGGAGGCCGCGGCGCCACTCGCCCAGCCGCTCGGGCTGACTGGCCAGCACCAGGGTCTGGAAGCGATCGCCGTAGAGCTCCCCGAGGATCGCGATCGCGGCGGCGCTCACCAGGGCATTGCGGCCGCGGCTGCCGCCGCTGGGCTGGGCGCCGCGACCGCCCTGATCCAGAAACCAGTTGTCGAGGCTGGCGGCGGCTTCGGCATCGAGGCTGCGGCGCAGCTTCCAGGCGGGCGCGTAGAAATCGGGCTGGCCCTGGAAGCCGGCGAGCTGCTCGCGGATCAGGCCCTCATCGGCGCTGAACTGGCCTGCGGCGGCCACCGCGGGACCGGGCGGCGGGGGGCTGGCCTGGGCCGCCTGCTCGGCATCGAGAGCCGAGGGGGCCACCAGCAGTTGCTGGGGCACCAGGTCCACCTGTTCGGCGGCCACGGCAAGGTCCTGCAGGGCGCCCACCAGGTAGTCCTGGAAGCCCTTGAGCCGGCGGGCCATCCCATCGGCCTGGCCCGTGACGCTGCTCTGAATCTCGCGGTTGATCTGCTCCTGGCGGCTCTCCAGCTGGTGAATCTCGTCCAGGAGCTGCTGGCGCCGATGACGCAGTTCCTCCAGGGCCAGCTCCTGCCAGGCCGGCGCGTCCGCACTGGAGCCGAGGGAGGCGCTGTCAGGGGGGCCGCTGGCCGCCTGCTCAGTGGGGGCGGGCTCAGCCGGGTCAGGCCCTGGCGGGGTGACGCCGCTCTCGGAGGCGGCGGTGGGGATGGGCTCCTCAGGCATCGGACGCGGAGAGATGGCTCAGGTGACGGTCCAGTTGTCGGCGCAGGGCCCCAGCATCGAACAGCAGGGGCAACAGGTGAATGCTGCGCTCCTCGCGGAAATAGAACACCACGGGCAGGCCCGGCCAGAACAGCTTCCAGGCCAGCCAGCTGGCATAGGGAAAGCGGCGCAGCTCGGTGTTCTGGCGCCACACCACCAGGGAGTCGGCCTGAAACTCGAGCCGCAGCAGAGCGGTCTGCAGCAGCAGGAACAGCCCCAGCAGGCCCACCCCCAGGCTCAGCCACAGGGCCCCACCCCAGAGGGGCAGCAGCGCCAGACAGCCCAGCGCCAGCACCAGCACGCCCCCGGCCACGCCGTAATGGCGCGGCAGGCTCGTGGCTTCAGGCTCTGGAGCTGGGGCCGAGGCCGCAGAAGGGGGAGTGGTCATGGCGGGGTCATTCGAGGCGGGGTCATCCAAAGAGCACTGAGGTGAGCACGCCGTCCATCAGCGCCACCGTGACCAGGATCATCACCACGGCGCCGGTGGTGGTGGTGCCCACCTCCTTGGGGCCGCCCCGGGTGGTGAGGCCCCAGCCGCAGGAAATCACGGCGATCTGCAGCCCGAACACGAGGGCCTTCACCAGCATGAAGGGCAGATCCTCCGGCTGCATCCAGGTGCGCACGGAGTTCCAGAACACGCTGGGGGGAATGTTGTAGAGGAAGGCACTGCTGGCCTGCCCCGACCAGATCCCCACCCCGAAGAACAGCAGGCACTGCACCGGCGCCATCACCACCATCGCCAGCACCCTCGGCACCACCAGGTACTGCACCGGGTCGGTGCGCAGCATGGTGATCGCATCGATCTGCTCGGTCACCTTCATGGTGCCCAGCTGGGCGGCGTAGGCGGTGGCCACCTTGCCGGTGAGCAGGGTGGCGGTGAGCAGGGGCGCGATCTCGCGGGAGAGTCCCATGGCCAGCAGGCCCCCCACGGCAGCGCTGGCGCCCTGCTTGGAGAGCTCGGCCACCACCTGGATGTTGAACACGGTGCCGGCAGCCAGGGCTGTGATCACCACGATCAGGAAGCTGCCCGGGCCGGCTTCCAGCAGCTCGTTCATCAGGTCGTTGACGCCGATGCGGCCGCGGGCGATGGCGCTCACCGCCTGGCCCCCGATCAGGCCGCTCACCGCCAGCCGCCGCAGCCAACGCGGGGCCCGCAGCCAGCTGGGCAACCCAGGCGAACGGGTCAACCGCAGGGAACGCACCAGGGCAGAAGCACGGGTCATGGCTGAAGAGGGAGCCGCTCCGGCCAGCGACGCATCACCACCAGCCCCAGCACCACCAGCACCGCTGGGATCAGGCCCATGCAGAGCCGGATCGCCACCAGCGCACTGGCGGGCTGAAGGGCATCGCGCACCGCCTGGTAGCCACTCAGGCTCATCATGTTGCCGAAGAAGAACAGGGCCAGACTGATGCAGATCTTCTGGGCCAGCACCATCCAGGCGCTGTACTGGCCGGCCGGTTTTTCAGGATCAGCGTCGATGGCATCCGGTAGGAGCGCCCAGGGGATCAGGTAGGCCGTCGAGGCGCCGAGGCCAGCCACCATGATCGTGGCCAGCAACGCCGCCAGGCGCAGACCGTTGGCCAGGGAGCCCAAGGGGGCGATGCCGGCTTGCATGGCCGGCAACACCATGGCGGAGAGGCAGGCGGCGATCCAGAGCCAGGTGCCCAGATGGAGGGCCCGCAGCCGCCCGGAGCGATGGCACACCGCCGTCCACACCCAGAGGCCCGCCAGGGTGCTCACCATGAAGGGCAGCAGGATCCAGTTGCTCCAGCTCTCCGGCAGACCGATCACCACCGGCAGGTAGATGAGAGCAGCGGTCTGCATGATCTGCAGGGCGCACCACAGCAGCAGGTAGAGGCCCAGAACGCGCAGGAAGCGGCCGTTGGCGCGCACCCGCTTCAGCAGGCGGCGGGTGGTGCCGGCGTGCTGCAGTGGCCGCTGGCAGTGGCGGGCTGCCGGGGCCAGGCCCCAGCCGCACAGCAGGGTGGAGCTGGTGACCAGCAGGCCGGTGAGCACGCCCAGCTGCAGGTAGCTGGCGGGGTTGTGGTGGTCGCGCAGCAGCAGGCCACCGAGCACGATGCCCACCAGGCTGGCGATGATCGAGCCGGTGAAGCGTGAGGAGTTGAGCCGCGTGCGCAGCGACACATCCGTGCTGAGTTCCGCCGCCAGGGCGGCATAGGGCAGGTTCACCCCGGTGTAGAAGCTGTTGGCCAGCATCGAGATCAGCAGGAACACCGCGAACTTCACCCACTGGTTGCCGGGCGGCAGCCACCACATCGCCGCCATCGCCACGCCCAGGGGCAGGGCACTGCCGAGGATCCAGGGGATGCGCGGTCCCCAGCGGCTCTGGGTCTTGTCACTGAGCCAGCCCACCACCGGGTCGTTCACCGCATCCCAGAGGCGGCCGATCATCAGCACAAGGCCCGCCATCCAGGAGGGCAGCCCGGCCGCTGCTGTGTAGAAGATGAACAGGTAAAAGCCGATCAGCGAGGCGGCCATGCCGGTGCCGGCGTCGCCCAGGCCGTAGGCCCAGAGCAGGCGCTGACGGGCCGCTCCGCGCAGATCCGCGGCATCCGTGAGGGGCACCGGTGGGGCTGGCGCTTCGCTTGCGGTGGGCGCCAAGGGCTGCAGGGGAGGGGACGCGGAACGCAGGCCATAATGGCGGAGCCCGACAGGGCCAGAAGCAGTACAGACGTACTGATGCGGGCGTAGTTTAGTGGTAAAACCTCAGCCTTCCAAGCTGATGATGCGGGTTCGATTCCCGCCGCCCGCTTGCCGCTCCACGCCTTGCCGCTCCACGCCTTGCCGCTCCACGCCTTGCCGCTCCACGCCTTGCCGCTCCACGCCTTGGTGATCCGTTCCCTTCCGCGCTGCTGGCTTCTGCTCAGTTCGGTGCTGCTCTGGCCAGCCCTGGCTCCGGTCGCGGCCCGCTCAGGAGAGTCTCCCCTGGGCAAGGCCTCCCCGGCTGAGGCGCCCGCAACTCAGAACAGCCTTCAGGATTCGCTGCGGCAGCGGCAGGCGTTTCCCTTCCAGCCCGACTGCGATGGCAACACCCAGGAGATCGTGGCCTGCCTCTGGCAGCAGCGCAACCAGGCCGATGTGAGCCTGGAGGGCCTGCTGGGCCAGGGCGCCATGCTCGAGCCGTGGCGCTCCAGCCGGCGCCAGGTGTGCGAGCAGACCACCCGCCCGGTCGAGGGCGGCAGCATCGGGCCGATCGTGTGGCTGGGCTGCGAAAACGCGCTCAACGCCACCTTGATCGAGCAGCTCAGCGGGGCGCCGGCGCCCTGAGTCCAGCGCTTGGCAGATCACGTCCTGATCCATGCCGTGACCTTCCCCCTGCCTGGCTCAGGCTCTACGCCTGATGGCCATGGAATCGGGCTGGTGTTCAGAGCCCGCTTCGGGGTCACGCGCACTGGCCTCTGCAGAGGCCATGGAAGACGTCATCACGCTGTTGCGATGCCAAGCAAAGAGTAGTCAGAGAAAGCGATATCGACTATGCCGCTGTCGAGCATTTGCAGGCTGTGCTGAGCCAGGAAGGCGGCCAGCTCGTCAGGGTTGGCAACCTTCTGAGTGGCCAGTATCCGGCTATCCTGCCTTACCGGAAGCCCAGTAGATGTGTTGACCGCCATAGTCTTTGGCCTGTGGCCGAGAAGGGTGGTCAACATTGCCTCCACAAAGTCGGCACAGCAAGATGGCTCGATAATCGTCTCGTAATCAGAAAATAAGATGCTGGTCTTGTGATCGATTGCCAGCTTCAGAGACAATGATAGAAAGTCATGGATGTGGGCCGAATAAGACTGAAACGAATCGGCAGAGAAAACCACGTGCTGGTCTGCGGTCTGCATGCCACCCCACGAACCAAGGCGGGTTGCAATCACATCCGAAAGAAACGAATGGAGCCGGTTTCGGGTATGGATCACCAGAGCGTCAGATCGCGCCACTACTCTCTCAAGCGCCTCGGCGGACAAGTGTGCCGGGAAAACCTTGAACACCAGTGCCTCGGAGTTGGGTTTCAACTCCGAAATGGCATCAATCAAGGCGAGAGGATCGTGACGATAGACCTCCCTTGAGTATCCTTGAATGAACTCAGAGCACGCCCTAAGGGCTCGATCACGTTGCAAATGGCGTGTTGCTATGGCCGGGTTGACATGGAAGATCTCAAGAAGAGCTGTTACTCGAAATTGTCCAATTTTGCGAATCAGCAATGAGGATCCCGTTCTCGGATACGAGATGACCGTGATGATCTTCATGGCCTTCGTTCAAGAAGTCGCTGTCCCCAAGCCAGCCAGTCAGCCCAGGCCATCCCGTTCAGACGTTGAGATTGGGACAGATGACGCTGGTGTTCGGCTGTGGATCGCTCTGCCAGTTTCCGAGCAGGTCCAGCAGTTCCGTTCTGAACTGGCGCAACTCCCGCAGGCGTTCATCCACCAGATCGATCTGGCGCTGGAGCTGCCGCTGGATGTCGCCACACGGGAGTTGGCCGGCATCGTGGACCGCCAGGCATCCCTGAATGTCATCAAGACTGAGCCCCAGGGTCTTGAGCCGCCGGATGAACTCCAGACGGCGCAGGCTGTCTTCTGCGAACAGCCTGTAGCCGCCGGTGCTACGGCCCACCGCTGGCAGCAGACCGAGCTCTTCGTAGTAACGGAGCGTCTTCACGGGCAGGCCGCTGCGGCTGGCCAGCGCGCCGATCTTCATGCCTGCAGGTGCCGGCGCCACACATGGAGAACGGCCGGCCCGTGGTGTGGTAGCCGCGCGGGAGGTGACGGGGGCGCAGGCCACAGGAAGCAAACTGTCCATCTCAATGGAGACTGTAGCCCTCGCTGAGCGGCTTTCCGCCCCTGGCTTTGAGCAGCCTGGCCTTGACTCTCCAGCCAACTAGAGCCCATAGGTTAAAGGCACTGTCACCCGCAGCGCCCCAGCCCTTCCTCCAGCCCCCGCGATGAGCACCCCGTCCGCCAGCCCTCCCTGTTGCCATGCCGAGGATCCAGCCGGCGCGGCCGATGGCATGGAGCGGGAGCTGGCCCGGGAACGCACCGAGCTGCGCCGCAAGGTGAGTGTGGCGGTGGTGCTCACCGCCCTGGTGATGCTCGCCAGCCTGCCCCACATGCTCGGGGTCCACAGCCTGCCCTTCCTGCCGGGCTGGTTCACCAGCCCCTGGACCCAGCTGATCCTCACCACGCCGGTGCTGTTCTGGTGCGGCCGGGGCTTCTTCAGCGGCGCCGCCTCGGCCTTTCGCCAGCACAGCGCCGACATGAACACCCTGGTGGCGGCCGGCACCGGCATCGCCTGGCTCACCTCGCTGTTCAGCACCGTGTTCCCCCAGCTGCTGATCGCCGAGGGCCTGCCGGCAGACGTCTACTACGAAACCGCCGCCGTGATCCTCACCATGGTGCTGCTGGGCAACCTGATGGAGGCCCGCGCCCGGGGGCAGACCTCCGAGGCGATCCGGCGCCTGCTGCAGCTCCAGCCCCCCACGGCCCGGGTGCTGCGTCACGGCCAGCCAGTGCAGATCCCCGTCTCACAGCTGGTGGTGGGCGATCTGGTGCAGGTGCGCCCGGGCGAGAAGCTGCCCACCGATGGGGTGGTGAGCGAAGGCAGCTCCTGGGTGGAGGAATCGATGCTCACCGGGGAGCCCACGCCTGTGGCCAAGGCGGTGGGCGATGCGGTGATCGGCGCCTCGATGAACCGCAGCGGCAGCTTCACCTTCCGGGTCAGCCGGGTGGGGACAGGCACGGTGCTGGCCCAGATCGTGGAGCTGGTGCGCCAGGCCCAGAGCTCCCGCACCCGGGTGCAGCGGGTGGCTGATCAGGTGGTGAGCTGGTTCGCGCCGGCGGTGATCGCCCTGGCCATTGCCGCCTTTGTGATCTGGTTCCTGGTGAGCGGCAATGCGGTGCTGGCGATGCTGTTTCTGGTGAGCGTGCTGGTGATCGCCTGTCCCTGCGCCCTGGGCCTGGCCACCCCCACCTCGATCATGGTGGCCTCCGGCAAGGGGGCGGAGAACGGCCTGATCTTCCGCAGCGCCGAGGCCCTCGAAACCGCCGGCACGCTGCGCACCATCGTGCTCGACAAGACCGGCACCCTCACCCGCGGCCAGCCGGAGGTGACCCAGTTCGAGCGACTCGACGGTGGCGCGCTGCCGGCTGACACCCTGCTGGCCCTGACGGCCGCACTGGAATCCCGCTCGGAGCATCCCCTGGCCGAGGCGATCGTGGCCTATGCCACACACCAGCTGCAGCCGGGCGATCTGCCGGCGGTGACGGACTTCGAGGCCGTGGCGGGACGCGGCGTGCAGGGGGTGATCGCCGGCCAGCAGGTGCGGGTCGGCACCCCCCGCTGGCTCCCCGAACTCGGCATCGACACCGCGGCCCTCGAGCCCCTGGTGGAGCGCCTGGAGGCCCTGGCCTGCAGTGTGGCGGCCGTGGTGGTGGACGGACGGATCGAGGCCTGCTTCGGGGTGGCCGATCCGCTCAAACCCAGTGCCACGGCAGCGGTGGCGGCGCTGCGGCGGCTGGGTCTGCAGGTGGTGATGCTCAGCGGTGACGCCCGCCGCACCGCCGAGGTGGTGGCCGCCCAGGTGGGGATCGAGCGGGTGGTGGCCGAGGTGCGTCCCGCCGACAAGGCCTCGGTGGTGCAACGGCTGCAGGCGCAGGGGGAGGGCCCGGTGGCGATGGTGGGCGACGGCATCAACGACGCCCCCGCCCTGGCCCAGGCCGACGTGGGCCTCGCCATGGGCACCGGCACCGATGTGGCGATCGCCGCCAGCGACGTCACCCTGATCTCCGGCAACCTGGCCGGCGTGCCGGCGGCGATCGAGCTCAGCCGCCACACCATGGCCAACATCCGCCAGAACCTGTTCTTCGCCTTCGCCTACAACGTGGCCGGCATCCCGATCGCCGCCGGTGTGCTGTTCCCCCTCACCGGCTGGCTGCTGAGCCCGATGCTGGCCGGCGCTGCCATGGCCTTCAGCTCCGTGTCGGTGGTGAGCAATGCCCTGCGGCTGCGCCGCTTCCGGCCTGCGCCCCTGCCGAGGGCTGCCTGATGACACTCCCAGCCCTGATGTCGCTCCTGCCTGGCCTCGCTGCCGCTGCCACCAGCGCCTCCACCGCCGAGCCGCTCTGGCGCAGCATCGAGCAGCCTGTGCTGCTGAAGGTCCTGGTGGCCGGCGCAGGGGTGGCACTGATCATCTGGGAGCTGTGGTGGTTCCTCGGCCGCCATGGTGGTGGCGTGGCGGCCCGCGAGGGGGAGCACGGCCTGCAGGAGATCACCATCACCGTGGACGGCGGCTATGCCCCCTCGCGGATCCGGGTGAAGGCCGGCCAGCCGGTGCGGCTCAGCTTTCACCGGATCGATCCGAGCGGCTGCGTGGCGAAGGTGATCTTCCCCGATTTCCACCAATCCCTCGATCTGCCCCTGGATGCCACCACCTCCGTGGACTTGCCGGCCAGGGCTGCCGGCAGCTATCCCTTCCACTGCGGCATGAACATGGTGCGGGGCAGGCTCGAGGTGGAGTAGTCAGCCAGGCCCACCATCATGACCAGCGCCACATGAACGCCCCCCTGCCGCTCGGCCTGGCCGCTCAGAGGGCAAAGAGCTTGTCGTACTGCGAGTACTCCGGCTTGCGCAATCCCTCCACCGCCAGCATCCGGCGCAGCTCGATGATCTCGGCCCGCTGGGCCACGATCACAGCCCGCGCGAAGCGCCGGATCGTGGTGTTGGTGCTTTTGGCCAGGGCGTCGTGGGCCATGATCAGCGCCCCGCCGTGGTGGTGGATCATGCCCTCGAGGAACCACACCACCCGGTTCTCCAGGGTGGGTCCGGCGCCCATCATCCGCATGCCCTCGATCTGGGCCTGGCTCATGCGGGTGAGGCCGGAGAGGCTGTTGGGATCGCCGCCAGGCGCCAGCGCCACGGGATACACCGGCGCCTGGGGATACCAGGCCTTGCGCCACAGCCCCATGGCGCGGATTTCGCTGGCCTGATCCCGCCAGATCGTGTTGCCCAGGGCCCCCACACCGGGCTGGTCAATGCCGAAGACGAATTCACTCATGCGCAGGGCGCCGGTGTGGTGCTGCACCATGCCGTCGAGGAAGCGCAGGTCGTAGGTGGCGCCGGCGGGGCCCACGTCATGGGCGTGGCCTGGGGTCGTCATGCCTGGCATGCCGTCCATGCCGTGATGACCCTCGTGGGGATCCACCTGGGCCAGGGCCGGGGAGGAGAGCAACGAAGCCAGAGCCAGTGCGGACACTCCGAACCGAAAGGCGGATCCAACCATGGGGAAAGGGGACAACGAAGCGGTTCAGTCCACCGTATGGTCTCCATCCAGCTGGAGAGTCAAGGGAGGCAAGCGCTCCACGCCAAGGCGCCTGCCCCCTTCGCCAGCGGCAGCGAGAATGGGCTGCTGAGCCGCTTCCCCCGATGACGCCCCTGCCCCCCGAGCCCGACGACCAGGATGCCGACGACAGGCTGGTGGATCGGGGCTTGCCCCTCGGCATGCGGCTGCTGGCCCTGGTGGGGGCGTTGTCGTTCGTGATGCTGGGCCTGAACAGCCTGCTGCCGGTGTTGCAGCCACCGCCCACACCGCCCTCAATGCCGGATCAGCGCGAGGGCAACCTCACCTGAGCGGATGCCCTCTGCCCCTTCGCCCCCTGCCGCTTGAAAGACCCGGCCGTCTGGGACCAGCTGCTGCAGCGCTATGTGGATGGCGACGGCAGGGTGGATTACGCCGGCTGGCAGAGCAGGGATGTGGCCACCCTCCGCGCCTGGCTGGCCGCCCAGACGGCCCACACCGAAGGGCCCCAGGAGCAGCTGGCCCACTGGATCAACCTCTACAACGCCTTCACGGTTCAGGCCGTGCTGGAGGCCTACCCGATCGCCTCGATCCGCCCCAGCCTGCTGGGACTGCCGAACTGGGTCGGTTTTCTGCGCTTCTTTCAGCGGCCGCTGCACCGGCTGCAGGACGGTTGCTTCAGCCTGGCCCAGATCGAAAATCAGCTGTTGCGCCAGCTGGGGGATCCGCGCATTCACTTCGCGATCGTGTGTGCCTCGGTGGGTTGTCCCTTGCTCCGCCAGCGCGCCTACCGCACCGACGCCGTGGAGCAGCAGCTCGAAGCTGACCTTCACCGCTTCATCCACAACCCCGCCAAGGTGCGCTTCGAGCGGGAGCGCAACATCCTCTGGGTCAGCCGGATCTTTCAGTGGTACCGGACTGACTTTCTGGCGGTGAACGCCTCTCTGCCCGGCTACATCCTGCCCCGGTTGGGAGATGGAATTCCCCCAGGTCCAGAGCCCCAGGTGCGGTTCCTGCCCTACGACTGGAGCCTCAATCAGCAGAGGGGCTGAGTCGGCGCCCTCTCAGCGAACGTCGTCATAGAAGCGCCGCAGGTGCCGAGGTGGCAGGCCCAGGCCCCAGAGGATGCCGATGCCGAGATAGGTGGCGATGGCCTTGCCGGCCCCCCAGGCCCGCACCCGACGATCGGAGCTCACCACCACCCGGCGGATCAGCCGGATCCTGCCCTGCTTCAGCAGCCTCAGGCAGAGGTCACCGTCTTCCAGCAGGGGCAGGGCTTCATCGAAACCTCCGCCCTTCCAGAAGGTGTGGCGCCGGGTGATCATCACCTGATCGCCAAACAGCAGCCTCAGCCCCCGCAGGAACTGCAGCGGCCGAAACAGCAGCGGCGCCAGATAGGTTTTCAGCAGGTTCAGCCCCGACACGCCCCAGCAGGTGCGCTGGCCTGAGCGCATCAGGGAGACAAAGCCGGCGCAGGCCACCGAGGGATCGGCCAGGGCGCGTTCCGCCACCTCCACCAGATCCGTGGGGATCAGGGTGTCGGCATGCAGGAAACAGAGCAGCGCCCCACTGGCCTGGCGAGCCCCCTCATTCATCTGCACCGCCCGGCCGGTGGCCGGCGACTGGAGCACCCGCACCCCCGCTGACGCCGCAATGGCGGTGGTGTGATCGTGGCTGCCGCCATCCACCACCAGCACCTCCCAGGCCGGCGGGTCGAGGGCCTGCAGCCGCTCCAGGGTGGCGGCCAGGCAGGTGGCCTCATTGAGGGTGGGAATGATGATCGAGAGGCGCTGCATGGGGAGTGCGCTCAGGGCCGGCCCACCAGGCCAAAACACGGGCTCAGGGGGCCCAGGCGCCGGATCACCCCCTCGTAGAGGCCCAGGCTGATCAGCAGGGAGCCGGCGCAGATCAGGGCAAATTTGGCGCCGATGGCGAGCGGCAGCGGCACCACCCACCAGCCCAGGCCCACCAGCACCGGCTGGTGCAGCAGGTAGAGCGGCATGGCGGCCTTGCTGCCGTAGCTCACCAGCGGATGGGGTGCCTTCAGGAAGCGGCGCGCCAGGGCGACCAGGGCCAGCACGGCGCACCAGCTGTTCCAGCCGCGAAAGGCCTGGAACAGCTGGGCGGCAGCAGACTCATCGCCCGCAGCGGGCGTGGCGCCGCTGAGCGTGAGGGCCAGGAACACCGCCATGCCCACCATCGCCAGCGCCACCAGGAGCCGGCGGCGCCGATCCAGCACCACCCAGAAGCCGCCCTGGTGGCAGAACAGGTAGCCGTAGACGAAATACAGCAGGTAGAGCAGCAGATTGGCCCAGTCGTCGTAGAGGTTCTGGAAGCCCGGCCAGCGGGGCCGCAACAGGGCCTCCGAGAGCATCAGGGGCAGGGCCAGCAGCAGCAACGAGCCCAGGCTCACCCGCCAGCCTGCACCGCCTTCAGGTGGGCTGGGGCTGGCCTGAGCACTCAGCCGGCCCAGCAGCGGCAGGCAGAGCAGGGTGATCACCAGCAGGTAGGCCAGAAACCAGAGGTGGGCCCACTCGAAGTGACCCGTCGGCCGAATCCCATCGAAGAAGTGGGGGTAGAAGCGCAGGTAGCCCAGGGCTGAATCCACGCTCTGCAGGTCGTGCACGTACACCTGGGGCGGCACCAGCACCAGGATGCCCACCCCCAGGGGCAGCAGCAGCCGTTGCAGGCGTTCGCGCAGGTAGGCCCCCGCACCGCGCGATCGCAGGGAGTACCAGCTCGCCGAGCCCGCCAGAAAGAAAAAGAGGGGCATGTGCCACTGATGCACCAGCACCAGAAAGCCCCCCAGGGCAGCGCTGCTCTCGGGGTTGCTCACATAGAACGTGCCCAGATCGCCCGCGTAGAACACCGCTGCGGCGTGGAAGGGAATCAGCAGCAGCACGGCCAGCACGCGGGCGCCGTCCAGGGCATGGCAGCGGGGCGCAGGGGAAGCAGCCGCAGCTGGACCGCTCACGGGCCCGTCAGGCCGGGGCTTCCGCCGCCAGCGCAGGACCGAACAGGCGGTCGGTGGCCTTCACATACCAGGCGGCGGCCTGCACCTGAACGATGTAGGCCAGGGCGATGATCAGGGCGATCTCGGAGCCTCGGGCCCGAAGGCCGTCATCGCCAGGGCCAGGGCGATCGAGAGGTTGCGCATCACCGTGCCGTACACGAGGGCGATGCCGTCGCTGCGGGGAAAGAAGCGGCGCGCCACGAGGGTGCTGAGGGCGAAGTTGATGCCGTAGAGCAGCAGCAGCGGGATCAGCATGCGCACCAGCAGCAGGGGCTGGCCCACGATCAGGGGCGCCTTGAGCGCCATGGCCACGGCCACGATGCCCACCACGCCCAGGGTGGAGAAGGGGGCCAACCGTGGCTTGATCACCTTCCTGTAGTGCTCCGCGCCCCTGGCGGCGATCAGCGCCACGCGGGTGATCTGCCCCAGCAGCAGCGGCAGGAACACGATCAGCAGGATCTGCTGGAACACCCTGGCCATCGGCACGTCCACCGCTGTGCCCATCAGCACCCTGGCGTAGAGCGGTGTGGCCAGGGACCCAAGCACCAGCCCCACCACGGTCATGCGCACCGCTGCTTCCAGGTTGCCCTTGGCAAACCCCGTCCAGGAGATGGTCATGCCGCTGGTGGGCAGCAGCGCCGCCAGCAACAGGCCCAGGGCCACCAGGGGTTGGCTGGCGAAGAACAGCCGGCCGATCGCCAGGGCCACGAACGGGATCACCAGAAAGTTGATCGCCTGGGCCGTGAGCTGCAGCCTGAGGTCTCTGCCACCCAGCAGCAGCGGCAACCGCAGGTCGATCAGCATCGGATACACCATCAGGAAGGTGAGGGGCATCACCAGGCTCACCAGCCAGGCCGAGGGCAGGGTCACCCCCCAGGCCAGGCCGAGCAGCATGGCGGCTGGGATGGCCCACACCAGGCGCCGCTGCAGGGCCATCAGCAGGGCGAAGGGCCAGGGGGCGGTGGCCATGGCGGCTGCAGCGCATCGAAGTCATCACTCTACGCGTTTATGCGCATAATCAGGTGTTATTGGGTCACGGCACTGCGGCGCAGGCGAATTCACTCCAGCGCCGTTCCACCAGTTCAAAGCAGGTCGGTGGCGCCGTGGGCAGCTTCCTGAGCAGGGCGATCAGCTCGGGGCCATGGCCACTCAGCAGCACCACCAGCTCCCTGGCCGGGTCGTAGCTGTCGAGGGCCCCCAGGCTCGGACGGATCGCTGCCGGTCCCAGCCCCTGGTGGCGCAGCTGGGCGGTCACCTCGCTTCGCGCCACATAGCGCCGGCTGAACCGCACGCCGTCGAGGCGCCAGTCGTGCTCAGGTTCGAGCGGAGCGGCCAGGTGGCAGATCAGCAGACCCCGGCCGCTGAGCCGATAACCATCCCAGGCGGCATGGCCGATCAGCAGGCTGTTCTGCTCCAGAAAGCGCGGTTCCCAGGCCCCTGAGCAGGCGGATTCCTGCCCATGCCAGGACCTCGGTCCCCGCCACGGCTGCCCTGGCCAAGCCGGCAAGTCAGGCCACGGCATCGACCTGCTCCGGACAGGGCACCAGGCGCTCAGTCTCCCGATCCCAGAGCTTGAACTGGGCGCAACTGAGCATGTCGCCGAGTCGCAGACAGGGCACAGCCGCCAGCAGACGGGCATTGGCCTGGTGGGCGGCGCGCAGGTTGTAGTTGGGAATGCGCTCCGAGAGGTGGTGGATGTTGTGGTAGCCGATGTCAGCCGTGAACCAGCGCAGCCAGGCCGGCATCTGCAGATAGCTGGTGCCTTCCAGAGCTCCCTGCATGTGGCTCCAGCCCTCGGTGTTGTGGGCGTAGCTGCCCTCAAAGATGTGCTGAACGAAAAAGATCCACAGGAACAGGGCTGCCGAGAAGGTGAGGGTCACGCCGTAGAGCCCCAGCACCAGGCCGAATCCCCAGCGCTGGCCGGCCGCCACCACCAGGGCGATCAGCACCACGTTGTTCAGCAGCAGATCCCAGAACTCGGCCGAGCGCGGCACGGCCTGGGCCCGGACCGCCCGGGAGATCTCCTTGAGAAGCGCCAGCCTGGGCTGGATGGCGAGGTAGTAGAAGCCACCGGGGAGGGCCATCAGCGGATGGCGCAGCAAGGCGTAGGTGGCCTGCTGCCTGGCACTCAGCTGGGCGTAGTCGTCGGTGGTGATCAGGTCGGTGACGCCGCGATAGCGCTCCCAGTCGCCATTGGTGCGGTGGTGAAAGGCGTGGTCGTTGGACCAGGCCAGCTGGGGAATGGCATTCACCAGCCCCAGGATGAAGCCCCCCACCCGGTTGAGCCAGCGGCTGCGGAACAGGGAATGGTGGCCGCAGTCGTGCATCAGGGAGAAGCAGCGCAGCGAGAACAGCACCAGGGGAATCACCAGCAGGGGCACGGCCCAGGGCGCCCGCTGGGCGAGATGGATGGCCAGGGCCCAGCAGGCCAGGTAGGGGCCCACGGCGCTGAGGATCTGATAGGCGCCGCGCCAGTTGCTGCTGCGGGCATAGGGGGCCAGAACGAAGTCGGCTGGCCGGAGATCGGTGGTCATGCAGGAGGGCGAGGGGGGCATCACGGCACGAGCGGATCAGCCGGCGCGGACACCAGAGGCTGGCGCCGGCCCGGTCCGGCCCTGGAGTGCTTGTTGGGGACGTGAACGTCTGCGGCGCGTCTCAGCGCTCGGGCAGGCCCTGGCAGGCTGAAGGCGGGTGGCTTCCAGGGCTGGAAAGAAAGGCTTGGCTCATCGTGGAACCCGGTCCGCGCCGGGGGAGAGGGGTGATCACAACGGCGAGCGTTCTGACTGAGGGGTGCTCCCAGGAGCGAACCCCATCACAGCTGCGGGACAGCGCCGGACTCGCAGAGGGTCCAAGAACCCCCTCCCCACCGGACTTTCCTCCTTGCGTCCAGGGTGTGAACCACTGGAACCGTCACGGCCAGTCTGGTGCAGATGTCAGCCAACTGACGCCTCTGCGGCGTTCAGCGGGCAGCGAAGGCGATCGGGCCGAGGATCAGGGCCGCGCCAGCGACGGCGAGCAGCAGGGCCACGGCGGCGGTCCAGCGGCTGGGCAGCTGCCGCAGCACGAGATAGCTGCTGCCGCTCACCAGCACCGAGGCGGAGAAGGAACCCGCCCACCACAGCGCTGAGGCGGCACCGGCCGGAGCCTCCTGACCATGGAGCATGGCGTGCACGGCCACGGCTGCAGCGATCAGGCACCGCAGAGCTCCAGGGCCGGCGCCAGCGGCGACTTCTGGCTGCGCAGCACCAGCAGGGCCACGGCGGGGATGGCCAGGGTCGCCAGCAGCTCGGCACCAGGCAGCCCGCCGCCCATGGCGCCGAACACGCCTCCAGCCAGGGCGCCAGCCAGCCCCCAGAGCAGCAGCTCGGCCGAGAGGTAGGAGGCCGCGGCGCCAACGGCGATCAGCAGCAGCAGGTGGTCGGTGCCCGCCAGTGGATGCAGGAAGCCTCCCACCAGGCCGCCTGAGGCCACGTTGTGGGCCTGGGCCGGCTGGCCGAGCAGCAGGGTCGTGGCGGTGGCCAGGGCCACCAGAAGGCCGAGGGAGCGGCTGGAGCGGAGGTGTTGCATGGTTTCTCCCGGTTTCCGCGCCGGGCAGGAAAGAACTCAAAGCGGCGAGCGTTCTGACTCAGGAGCAGGTCTCTCCATCACAGCTGCGGGACAGTGCCGGAGTTGCACCGGACTTTCCTCGTTGCCTTCCGGGCCAGAGGCTCGGAAACCACTCCGCTCCCATTGTGCTCCTGCTGCGGCGATTCGGCCGCAGACCTGATCCCACAGACCTGATCTCTGGGATTCAGGTCTTCCTCGCGCCAGCCCTGCTCCAGCCTCCAGCGGCGGCGACGCTGGCCAGTTGCAGCCAGCGGGCCGCCGGGGAGCGTCCTTCTCGCTCACGGGCGGCCCGCAGCAGGGGGCGCCAGGGGGGGAGCTCGGTCAAACGCTCACGCCCTCAAAGAGCCACGCCCTCACGCCGCTTGGCCGGAGCGCCGCTGGAACGCCAGCCCCGCACCACCCACAGCCGCTCCGCCTACAGCCAGCGCGCCAAGACCTCCTGCCACGGCCAGGAACCCCAGCGTCTGCAGGGCCAGCAGGAACAGGCCCAGGGCCGAGGCGGCCTTGATCTGGATGCGGGCCTTGATCAGCAGGGTGAGCAGCAGCAGCACCGTGGCCTGCAGGCCGGCGCTTGGCGGCGAGGGCCGCGGTGCTGATGAGGCTGAAGGGGCAGGGAAGCAGCATGGCTTGAGGGCAGTGCCCCCCATGCTGGCGGGTGGGCCCTGCCGGGCGTTGCCCCTGTTCAGCTGAAGCCCCCCAGCCGGATGCCGGCGCCCACCACCACGAAGGCGATCGCCAGGGCTGTGATGGCGCGGATGTGCCAGGTCAGGGGGCCCAGCCTGGCGTCGCTGAGGTTGGGGATGAGGCGCAGCCGGGCATCCAGGGCCAGGGCCACGGTGGCGGCCAGCAGCAGCAGCTTGGTGCCGACCAGCACGGCGATCGGGTTCGCCGGGTTGAACAGCCCCTGCAGGCCCGGCAGGTAGATCCAGGCCATGGCCAGGCCGGTGATCACCTGGATCGCCAGGGCGGTGAGCCCCAGGGGCTCAAACACCTCCTCGTAGGCCCGGATCGGCGCGGCGCTGGCCTGGCGCAGGGCCCGGGGCAACACCCCCAGATCCAGCACCAGGTGGCCGCCGGTCCACACCGTGGCGGCCAGGGCATGCACGATCACCAGCCAGGAGAACAGAGACATCGCTCAGGGCAACAGCGGCCCGCCGGTTTGGCGGCTGATGGCCACGATCCCAGGCCGGGGCACCCTGCCGGGCACGCCCGAGGGCCAGTTCGAGCCGGTTGGCACCCAGCGCTCCTGCTCGAAACCCGCCCCGTCGCGATCCACCAGGGCGGTGGTGTGGCGGCTGACCTCCTGGGCCCTGCGGCTGCCGTGCACTTCACCGGGGTGCTGCACGGCCAGGAACAGGGTGTGCTCAGCACTGTCGAAGCACGGCCCGGTGAGCTCGCACTCCATGGGCCCGGTGGCGAAGCAGAGGGCCTCGCCCCGGGCCGGCCCGCGCCTCGGCAGCACCCAGCAACTGTTGTTGCCGAACGCCTCGGCGGGGCTGGCCCCGGAGGAGCGGTCGGTCACCACCCAGATGTTGCCGGCCCCATCCACCTCCAGGTTGTCGGGGTTGGCGAAGCCCATGCCTCCCTCCCAGGGCAGGCCGCCCACCGCCACCATCTGCCAGCGGAAGCCGCCGGCGCTGGCCGTGCTCTCGCTGAGCCGCATCACCCAGCCATGGGGCCAGGTGGGCTCCCCGGCCGGGCCGGAGAAGATGGCGGGGTCGGCCCGACCCTCCCGATCGGCTCCCCCCGCCGTGAAAGCGATCAGCAGATCGCCCGTGGCCGGATCGATCACGGTGTCTTCCGGGCGGGCGGCGGCGGTGGCCCCCACGGCGTTGGCGGCCAGATGGGCATCGATCAGGATCGCGCCGAGCTGGGCGTCCCCTGTGCCGGGGTAGAGGGAGGCCAGGGTGCTGAACTGCTCGCGGTAGCGCTTCACCTCGGCATCGCTGCTGAGGTCCACGGCGCCGGGCTGGCGGCGGTCGGGATCGGGCAGCCGCGTGGCCTGGCTCAGGCCCCAGCGCTGGTAGTGGCTGGGGAGCTGGGGCGCCAGGGCGGTGGAGGGCAGCAGCGGAATCCAGCGCCCCTGGCGCCGGCGCCGAACTGGGCCACCTCCAGGCGCCCGGCGCTGAACAGGGCGGAATTGGCCGGATCCAGGGGGTCTCGGACCCGGCCCGCGCTCACGAAGCGGTAGAGGTGGCCGCCGTGGCGGTCGCAACCGGAGTACAGCACCAGGGGCTGGCCCGCCTCGGCCTTCACGGCCACGGCCTCATGGCGGCAGCGCCCCAGGGCCGTGTGCTTCACCGCAGGCCGCTGGGGCCGGCGTGGATCCACCTCCACGATCCAGCCGTACTTGTTGCCCGCCAGGGCGAAGGGGTTGCCCAGGCCGCGGAGCCTGCGGCCGTCCCAGTGGAAGGGGAGCTCAGACGGATCCAGGGAGGAGCCATCGGCGTACACCGCCTCGCACACCTGCGTCTGGATGTTCTCCTCGGCGCTGAGCACGGTGCCCCAGGGGGTGGTGCCGCCGGCGCAGTTGGCAAAGGTGCCGATGATCCGCTCGCCGAGGCCGTCGTCGTAGCCGAGACGGCGCTCGGCGCGGAACACCGCCGCCGCCGGCCCACTGGCGCGCAGGGCCTGGGCGGGATCCTGCAGGCCACTGAGGCCGCTGATGCGGCGGTCGAAGCGCCCTGGCTGGCGGCGCCAGCGGCCTTCGGGCCCCTGCTCCAGGCCCGCCACGCCGATGCCGAGATCCTCAAGGGCAGCGCCGGCCACCTCCTTCACCATGGCCAGCAAGGAATCGCCACTGGCCAGGGCGGTGGCATCCACCCGGGAGTTGCGATCGGCCAGGGCCGCCTGGAGCTGCTCCAGGGGCAGGCTGAGGCCGCGGGCTTCACCCAGCCCCTCCGCCCAGGGAAGGGGGCTGATGTACTCGAAATTGACGGTGAGCAGGGCCTGCCCCGGCGCCAGGGCCAGGTAGGCGAGGTGGTCGTTGTTGTATCCGAAGCTCCCATCCCCCAGCGGATCCCCCCACACCGCCAGCAGATCGGCCCGGTAGCCAGCCGGCACCACGAGGCGATCCTCCAGGCGCACCTGGCCGTAGTGGCGGCGCTGCTCCGCGGCGCTGAGGCCATCGAGGGGCAGGGGCAGCGGCGTGGGCACCGGCTGAAAGGGCAGCCCGCCGCTGCGGCCACTGCCGCGGATCGGGCTTGGCGAGGCGCGTCCTGGCCTGGCCCGCCCGGCCTGGGCCGATCCGGCTGTCGCCAGGCCGAGCAGCACCAGCAGGGAGCGACGGTTCATGACGGCCAGTCTCGGGCCAGACCGTGGTCGTCCAGGCGACAGCCGCTTCGCAACGCCCCCTCTTCACGGCTCCCCCAGAAGGATGCCAGGATGAACACACTTCGTAACATCGCCATGACCATGGGCGAACTGTTTCTCGAGTCGATGGCCACCGGGGTGATCACTCCTGAAGAGCTGAACTGGCTGGCCAGGCGCCAGACGGAGTTTTCCCGGGTGGAGGAGGCCGCGGCCCTGCGCCTCGGCAGGCTTCTGGATCAGGGCGTGATCCAGCTCGGCTGCCGGTTGCCGCGGCTGGCCTGAGGGTTCGCCGCCATGCTGGATCCCCAGGGGGGGCTGTACACCCAGAAACCGGAGCTCAGCTCATGTCCGCGTCACTGGCTTTCGTGCTGGCTCCTGAGTCGGGCCTGCCTCCTGATGGCGACACCGACTGGGAGCAGCTGAGCCTGGCCCAGCGCCACGGCATCCGCCAAGCGGCGGCCTTCCGGCTCTATGCCCTGCCGGAGGCTGCACCCCCGGGCCTTGCCGAGCCTGGCTCAGGCCTGGAGGCACTTCCATTCAACGGCACCATTCCCGAGGGGCTGCCCCAGGCTCCTGCGACCCAGCTCTATTGCGATGCGGTGATCCCGCGCTTCGATCCGCCGCAGTTGTGGCTGGCGGTCTACGCGCTGGAGGACGACCGCACCAAGGCCGTCGCCCTGGACCGTTTCCCGCTGCACCAGGCAGAGAACGAAGCCTGCTGGTTCTATCCCACCGACGACGGCACCTACCTCTGCTGGGAGCGGGCTGAGGCCATCACCCTGGCGCCAGGCTTCATCGCTGATCCTTCCTGCTGCCCCTCGGCCTCGGACTACCGCCGCAGCTCCCTGCATCTGTTGTGGTCCCTGATGGCCGACGACCCGGACCTCACCTGCGTGGGGATCACCTACGCGGGGGTCCGCCTCGAATGGCCGGTGCTGAGCGATGAGCCCGCGGCTGCCGCCTCCTGGACCGCCTTCGCGGTGGACAGCGCCGCCAGCCCCCATTACCGCCAGATCGCCACGGTGCGGGCCCATGGCCCTCAGAGCAGCGATTCGCAGGCCTCGCCTTCGCCATTGCCATCCCGGCAGTGGTGACGGCGCCGCAGGGGGCAGCCCAGAACTGTGAGCAGGCGCACCATGGAGCCATGGTCCAGGCCCCGGGTGTGAGGGCTGGGCGCTCAGGCTCCCTGACCGGCGCTGACGGCAACTGCCTGGGGCTGGGCAGCCGGACGGCCGTCGCGGGGACCATCGACCGACTCGCGCACCAGTTCAGCGGTGATGGCGCCGTCAAAGGAAAGGCGCCCAGGGCCGAGCAACAGCAGGGCCAGGCTGCCGCCGAGGTACAGCACCACCAGCTCCAGCACGTAGATGTTGAGCCCGGCGGTGAGGATGTGGTGATAGGCGGCCACGGCCATGGTGCCGGTGATCGCCAGGGCTCCCAGCGGTGTGAGCAGGCCCAGGATCAGCAGCCAGCTGCCCACCACCTCCGAGAAGCCGGCCACGTAGGCGAGCAGCAGGGGGAAGGGCAGGTGCAGCGGCGCCACATAGGTGTCGGCGAAGGCCTGGGGATTGGCGAGCTTGTCCTGGCCGTGGTGAATCATCATCAGGCCGATCGCCAGCCGCAGGGCCAGCAGGCCGAGGTTGGCGGCAGTGCCCTTCTCGAGCACATAGCGGCTCAAACCGCCCTGCACAGCCGGACGTTGCAACAGGCGGGTGAGCGGGCCGGCGGTCTCGGCCGGGGCGAGGTCGGGCCGGTTCAGGCGCAGCAGCCAGAGGGCCATCAGGGAGCCGGTGAGCCCGGCGAAGCCCTCGAGGAGTTGGGCGGTGGTCATCGTTCAAGGGAGATCTCCCCAAACTCTGGCAAGCTGGGTAACGAAACGTGAAGTGTTGACTGAGAAAGGGGCAGGGCCGGAAAACCGCCCCCCGTTTCGGGCCCCGCGGCGCCCCAAAAGGCTCCAACCACTGTTACTATTTCTTCACGTTTCGCAACCAAGCGCAACCATGACTGACTCCGCTTCTCGCTTCGGCTTCGTGGCCTTCGCCGAAACCTGGAATGGCCGCCTGGCCATGCTCGGCTTCGTGATCGGTCTTGCCACCGAAGTTCTCACCGGCCAGGGCATCCTCGGCCAGATCGGCCTCGGCTGATCCCGGCTCCAAGCCCCCAACGCAGCAGCGGCGCCGTCCCCAGGGACAGCGCCGCTTTTTGCTGGTTGTCTGGATGCAGACCGAAGCAAACAGATGGGAGACGGCATGCCCCCATCCGGAATGGGGCCCCTTGAGGCCAGGGACGGCTCAGGAGGCCTGTTGATAGAGGGCTTCGAGGCGCTCGCGGTTGAGGTCCACGTAGAGCAGGCGCTCACCGGGCTGGGGAGCCTCCGGGTGGCGGCTGCGGATCGTCGGCCGCTCTGCACCCCTGCTGAAGCCCTGGCTCATCAGCGCGAAGGAGCTGCACAGCAGCACAGCAGCAGCTACCGCATAGAGAAGGGCAAAGACCATGACACTCAGCTCGGAACGACCACCAACCTAGTGTAAAGAAGTGTTAACCGTGACAGATTGTTAAGCCTGCTGCCGCTCCCCTGCGGCGGCGTCCTGGTCCCTGGCGCTCAATCCAGCTTCACCCCCTCCAGGCGGCGGCGCGCCACCAGCAGCATCAGGCTGCGGCTCTCCAGGGGGATGCCGGCCGGCGTCCAGATCCCCGGACGGGCCGGCAGGTCCTGGCCGGCCGGCAGAGCGGTGTCGATCACCCGCAGCCAGCCGGAGGTGGAGACCGGCAGGTCGAAGTGCACAGCTTTGCTGTAGGCGTTCATGGCACACCACAGCAGCGGTCCCTGGGTGGGGTCGTTGATGCTCCAGGCCACGGTGTGCGACCAGCTGGCCCAGTCCGGCCGGGTGATCTCCACGCCGTGCCACTGGCGCCAGCGCTGCTGGTGATCGTCGTGGCGGCTCTGGGGCCGCTCCTGCAGCGGCAGTTCGGGGTTGATCAGGTCCACCAGATGCCGTCTCAGGCTCAGCAGCCGCCGCACGAAGCGGCGCAGGGCCAGATCGCTGCTGTCGGGCTGCCAGTGCATCCAGCCGAGGGGGTTGTTCTGGCACCAGGTGTTGTTGTTGCCTCCCTGGCTGCGTCGCACCTCATCGCCCATCAGCAGCATGGGCACGCCTGGAGCCAGCAGCAGGGTGCTCAGCAGGTTGCGCAGCTGCCGCTCCCGCAGCGCCCTCACGGCAGGGTCGCTGCTGGGGCCCTCCACGCCGTGGTTCCAGCTGTTGTTGTGGTTGTCGCCGTCCCGGTTGTCCTCACCGTTGGCCAGGTTGTGCTTGCCGTTGAAGCTCACCAGATCGGCCAGGGTGAAGCCGTCGTGGGCCGTGAGGAAGGTGATGGCCTGACCCGGGTGGGCCGGCATCAGGTTGTAGAGGTCGGGGCTGCCGCTCAGCCGCTGGCCCACGGCCCAGGAGCAGTTTTCATCGCCCTTCCAGAAGCGGCGCAGGTCGTCGCGGAAGCGGCCGTTCCAGGTGGACACCCGCCGGGCTGGGAAGTCGGCCAGCTTGTAGAGGCCGCCGCAGTCCCACGGTTCGCTGATCAGCTTCAGGTCGGCGAGGTCAGGGTCGGCCTCCATGGCCTCGAACAGCGGTGGCCGGGCCAGGGGCGCCAGGTTTTCGCCCCGGCTCAGGGCGATGCCCAGGTCGAAACGGAAGCCATCCACGCCCAGCTCCGTGGCCCAGCAGCGCAGGGATTCCAGGATCAGGTGCTGCACCAGCGGCCGGTTGGCGGCGATCGTGTTGCCGCAGCCGCTCACGTCCTGGTACTCGCCCAGGGCGCTCTGCTGGTAGTAGAGGCGGTCGGCGAAGCCGCGCCAGCTCAGGGTGGGGCCGTGCTGGTTGCCCTCACTGGTGTGGTTGTAGACCACATCCAGCAGCACCTCGATGCCCGCCAGGTGGCAGGCCTTCACCAGCTGCCGCACCTGGTCGCGGGCGCCGAGGGGATCGTTCCCCACCAGGTAGTCCGGGTGGGGGGCCATCCAGCTCAAGGGGCTGTAGCCCCAGTGGTTCTGGCGGCCCGGCGGCGCGTCGCCGGGATCGAAGGCCATCACCGGCAACAGCTCGATCGCGGTGATGCCCAGCTCCCGCAGCTGGGGCAGGGTGTCGATCAGCCCCAGCAGGGTGCCCTGGCGATCGGACGTCACCGGACAGCCGGCCCCCTGGGTGAAGCCCCCCACATGCAGCTCGTAGATCACGCTGCGCTGCCAGCTGTGGCGTGGGCGGGGCGCGGCTTCGAAATCAAAGCGGTCGCGCTCGGTGACCACGCCCCGCAGGCAGCAGGAGCTGTTGGGGGCGGCGCCGACCGCGGCGTCGCGGCGATAGCCCTGCCAGCCGGCGATGGCCCGGGCGCAGGGATCTAGCAGCACCTTGGACGGGGCAAAGCTGTGGCCGCCAGGCTGGAGGGGGCCGAACACCCGGTAGCCGTAGCAGCAGCCCAGCCCCAGGCCCTCCACCTCCACATGCCAGTGATCGCCGGAGCGGTGGCGGCCATCGAGCGCCACGACGCGACTGGGTTCGAGGGCGTCCGGGTGGCTGAACAGCAGCAGCTCCAGCCGGGTGGCCCGAGGAGCCACCACCGAGAAGTTCACCCCGCGGGAGGTGAGGGAGGAACCCAGCGGGCCCGGGCGCCCGGGATGGATGGCTCCGGGACGACTCCGGCGGGTCGCCACGGGCGCCGCTGGGGCCGAGATGGATGGGGCAGACAACGGCTCGGGCCAGCTTGCCCAACAAACTAGACAGACCTTCCCGGCTCAGGCCACTGTCAGCACTTGCCCTTCCAGCTGAGCCCGGCCGCCCTCCCCAGGCGGTGCGGCCCGGCCTGTGGCTGTTCGCCCCCAGCCGCGACAGCCAGGGGGGCAGCAGCTGGCTGCTGGAGGCCAGCGCCACTGGCCTGAGCTTTGATCTGCTGATCGACTGCCCCGGCTACAGCCAGGCCAACCTCGACTGGCTGAGCGCCCGCGGACCTGGGCTGCTGGTGCTCACCAGTCGCGAGGGCCACGGCCGCTGCCGCCGCGTGCAGCAGGCCATCGGCTGGGAGGTGCTGGTGCAGGAGCAGGAGGCCTACCTGTTGCCGGGGGTGGCGCCGCTGCGCAGCTTCGGGGCGACGTGTGAGCTGGCGCCGGGGGTACGCCTGCTCTGGACGCCTGGGCCCACGCCGGGTGCCTGCGTGGTGCATGCCCGCGGCCCAGAGCTGGATGTGCTGTTCTGCGGCAGGCTGCTGGCCCCCGTTGGCCCGAATGCGATCGCCCCGCTGCGCACGGCGCGCTGTTTCCACTGGCCGCGACAGTTGGCCAGCCTCGAGGCGCTGCGGGGCTGGTTGCCGCCAGGCTCCCCCGAGTGGATCGCCTGCGGCGGCGGCCTGGGTGCGCTGCGCGGCGCCAAACTCGTGACGGAGGGGGCCGTGGCGTTGCGATCGGCACCCTGATTTGGGCGATTCAGCACCAAACGGGCACCAGATCCGTTGCAGCAAGGCGCTTTTCTGTTGCAGTCCCCGGGCAGCACCCATACCATTGGCGCGCTGAACCCGGTCCGCCGGGGCGGCCACCCTGCCGAGGCCTCCCAACCTCCCCGTCCCGGCGCCGCCCCAACAACGCTCTGATCGCTGCCCCAGAGGCCACCCCCGCTCCTATGAACAAAGCAGATCTCGTCAACCTCGTGGCCGCCCGCACCGAGCTCACCAAGACCGACGTGTCCCAGGCCATCGACGCCGCCATCGAGACCATCATCGATTCGGTGGTGGAAGGCAACAAGGTGTCGATCCTTGGCTTCGGCTCCTTCGAGCCCCGCGAGCGCTCCGCTCGCCAAGGCCTCAACCCCAAGACCGGCGAGAAGATCAAGATTCCAGCCAAGCGGGTGCCCGCCTTCACCGCCGGCAAGATGTTCAAGGACCGCGTTCAGGGCTGAGGCCGCTTCCCCGCCACGTCGAGGCCCTGATCGCTGCCGGCCTGCGCCGGCGGGATCAGGGCTATCGCGGTCGCTTTGCCCCCTCCCCCAGCGGCCCGCTGCACCGCGGCAACCTGCGCACGGCACTGCTGAGCTGGCTGGAAGCACGCCTCGCCGGCGGCGAATGGCTTCTGCGCATCGATGACCTCGACACGCCCCGCAACAGAGCCGGCGCCGAGGCCGCCATCCTGGCGGACCTCACCTGGCTGGGCCTGAGCTGGGATGGGCCGCTCTGGCGCCAGAGCGAGCGCCGTGGCCTCTATTCCAGTGTGCTCTCGGCGCTCCGCCACGACGGCCGGCTCTACCCCTGCCGCTGCAGCCGCAGGCTCCTGGCCGATGTGTCGGCCCCCCACGGCGACTGGGCCGTGTACCCGGGCTTCTGCCGCCAGAGCCAGGTGGACTGGGGGGCCGTGGCGGGGCGATGGCCCAGTTGGCGGCTGCGGCTCTCCGCCGGTCCCATCGCCTGGCAGGAGGCTGCGGCCCTGGTGCCGGTGTCAGCACCGGGGCGGCTGGATGGAGCCAGCCAGGTGGGCGATGTGGTGCTGCGCCGGGCCGACGGCTTCATCACGTATCACCTGGCCACGGCGGTGGATGAGCTCACTCTCGGCATCGGGACGGTGGTGCGCGGCGAAGACCTGTGGAGCTCCACCGCCGCCCAGGTGGCCGTGATGCGCGAGCTGGGCGCCCCACCTCCCGCCTATGCCCATGTCCCCCTCTGGCGAGAGGAGAGCACGGGCCAGCGGCTGAGCAAACGCAGCGGAGCCGAGGGGCTTGAGGGCCTGCGGGCCAGGGGGTTGGATGCGGCCGGCGTGGTGGGGCTGCTGGCTGCCAGCGCCGCTCTGGTGCCGCCGGGATCGCGGCTGAGCGCCGCGGAGCTCCTGCAGCATCTGGCCACGAGGGCGACAGCCGCTCAGGAGCGCACTTCTTAAGGAAGCTTTCGGGAGCGTGGTGTGCGAATCCACGCACACTGGTGATGTTCCCCAGCGGCTGGCACGAGGCCGAGTTGATCAACACCCCAGCCCGGCAGCTCGCGAGCGCCGGCATGACTGAACGGCGTGTCTGCGAAGCCCTGTCCACAGGGATGTGCTGCCAGTGCGGCGGCAGTGGCGTGCTGCGGCTGGATGGCCAGCGCTATCGCACCTGCATGGCCTGTGTGGGACAGGGCAGGCAACGGCCCAGGTCGCTGCTGGCCGCCGAGGTGCTGCAGATTCCGCTGCCCCGGCTGCAGGAGCCGATCAGCGGGTCGGCTTCTTCTGCTGCTGCCTGATGAAGAAGGCGGCGGTGGCCACGACCACGGCCAGGGGGGCTGCGGTCAGCAGCAGCAGGATCACGGCCGTCCAGTCGGTGTACATCGCCGCCAAGTCACTGGATCCCATCATCCCAGCCAGGATTCCCCTGCGTGCCGTCCCCGTGCCTTTGTGATGCGACTTCTCTCCCGCGCCCTGCTCGGAGCACTCCCCGCTGCCGCCGCCCTGGGCCTGGGCTTGGGTCCCCCCTCGGCGGCCAACGTGGTGTTCGATGACTGTCAGCCCACGGCGGACGGTGGCGTCACCTGCGACACCCGCCCCACCGGCGAGACTCGGGTGGATGACGAGGCGGCCCGTTTCGGCCTCTATGACGCCGCCAGCCCCGGCTGGAACGAATTCGAGCCATTCGAGGCCGATGACGAGATGTTCGGCGGCAACGAGACCTGAGCCCCGATCGGCGCCCGGCGCTGACAGCGCCCTGATCCCCTGCTAGGCCTGGATTGGCGATCGGTCCAGGTCATGGCAGCGACGCTTCTCCCGCCTAGCCCAGCCGAAGGCACCCCACCGGCCCCCGACGCGCGCATCAGCCGCATCGTGCGGCGCCATGGCGCCAGGCCCGGCGAGCTGATCGAGGTGCTGCACCGGGTGCAGGAGCTGCTGGGCTGGTTGCCGCCCCAGGCCCTGGCCCAGGTGGCCCGGGAGCTGCAGCTGCCCCAGGCCCGCGTCTACGGGGTGGCCAGCTTCTACCACCTGTTCCGCCTGAGGGCCCCCACCGCCCACCGCTGTTGCGTGTGCCTGGGCACCGCCTGCTTCGTGAAGGGCGGAGCGGTGCTGGCGGCGCAGCTGGAGCGGCGGCTGGCGCTGCGGCTCGATGATCCCGCCGGCAACGGCGCCTGGAGCCTGGAGACCGTGAGCTGCCTGGGGGCCTGCAGCCAGGCGCCGGTGCTGGTGGTGGACGGGGGGCTGGAGGCGAAGCTGCCGCTGGATCAACCCGAGCGGCTTGAGCAACGGCTGGCGGGCCTGCTCCCGGAGGCCCTCGCTGCCCCCACACAGGCAGGAAACTGATGGCGGACCCGGTCCAGCTGCGTTGCTGCGGCGCCAGTGGCTGCCGCGCCGCCGGCAGCGAGGTCCTGCGGCAGGCCCTCGAGCAGGCGGCCCCCGCTGGCGTGGGCGTCAAGAGCGTGGGCTGCCTGCGCCTCTGCGGCCGCGGCCCCCTGGTGGCCATCGATCGGCCAGGGGAGAGCTCTGGCCCTGATGCTGGCCCTGGCCCTGGCCCTCCCGGCGACTCCCTGCTGTTCGGGGAGCTCCAGCCCAGCGAGGCCGAAGCGCTTGTGGCCTTGGCCCTGGGCGAAGGGGGCGGCGCCCTGGCGGACCGGCAGCTCGACCTGCGCCAGCCGTTCTTTGCCCTGCAACACCCCGTGGTGCTGGAGAGCTGCGGGCTGATCGATCCCACCAACTTGGATGACGCTCTGGCCCATGGGGCTTACGGCCAGCTGCGGCGGCTGCTGCAGGAGTGCAGCCCCGAGCAGGTGCGCGAGCAGGTGAAGCGCAGCGGCCTGCGGGGCCGGGGTGGCGCCGGCTATCCCACGGGCCTGAAGTGGGACACCGTGGCCCTGCAGCCTCCCGGCCCCCGCCTGGTGGTGTGCAACGCCGACGAGGGCGACCCCGGCGCCTTCATGGACCGCAGCGTGCTGGAGGGCGACCCGCACCGGCTGATTGAGGGCCTGGCGATCGCCGCGTTTGCGGTGGGCGCCGAACAGGGCTTTGTGTATGTGCGGGCCGAGTATCCGCTGGCGATCGAACGGCTGCGGCTGGCCCTGGAGCAGGCCCGCCGCCACGGACTGCTGGGGGCCCCGATCGATGGCAGTGGCTTTCAGCTGCAGCTGGAGCTGCGGGTGGGGGCCGGTGCCTACGTGTGCGGCGAGGAAACGGCGCTGCTGGCCTCGATCCAGGGGGAGCGCGGCACGCCGCGGCCGCGGCCGCCCTTCCCAGCCGAGGTGGGCCTCTGCGGGGCCCCCACCCTGATCAACAACGTGGAGACCCTGGCCGCGATCCCTGCGATCCTGCGCCGCGGCGGCGACTGGTATGCCGCCATCGGCACCGAGGGCAGCAAGGGCACCAAGGTGTTCTCCCTCTCGGGGGCGGTGCTGAACCCTGGCCTGGTGGAGGTGCCGATGGGCACCAGCCTGCGCACGGTGGTGCAGACCATCGGCGGCGGTGTGCCCGGCGGCACCGGAGCCCATGGCGGCGTGAAGGCCGTGCAGACCGGCGGCCCCTCGGGCGGCTGCATCCCGGCCCCTCTGCTCGACACGCCGGTGGACTACGAGCGCCTGCGAGAACTGGGTTCGATGCTGGGTTCAGGCGGCCTGGTGGTGATGGGCGAAACCACCTCGATGCCGGAGCTGGCCCGCTATTTCATGGGCTTCAACGTGAACGAGAGCTGCGGCAAATGCCTGCCCTGCCGCGCCGGCACCGTGCAGCTGGCCCAGCTGCTGGATCGCTTCGTGGCGCGGCGGGCGACCCTGGCCGACCTCGAGCGCCTGGAGGAGCTCTGCCACATGGTGGGCGCCACCAGCCTCTGCGGCCTGGGCAAGGCGGCGCCCAACCCGGTGCTCAGCACCCTGCGCTACTTCCGGCAGGAGTACCTGGCGGCCTGCCTGCTGGAGGTGACCCCATGAGCGTGCTCACCCTCACGGTGGATGGGCTGGAGGTGGCGGTGCCCGATGGCGCCTCGCTGCTGGAGGCGGTGCGGGCGGCCGGCGCCGAGCTGCCCACCCTCTGTCACCTGGAGGGGCTCACCCCGGTGGGGGCCTGCCGGCTCTGCCTGGTGGAGCTGGAGGACGGCGGCCGCCTGCTGCCCGCCTGCACCACCGCCGCCGCCGAGGGCATGGCGGTGCACACCGACACGGCCCAGCTGCGCGGCTACCGGCGCATGGCCGTGGAGCTGTTCTTCGCTGAGGGCAACCACGTGTGCGCCGTCTGTGTGGCCAGCGGCAGCTGCGAGCTCCAGGCCCTGGCGGTGGCCGTGGGCATGGACCACAGCCGCTTCCCCTACCAGTACCCGCCACGGCGGGTGGATGCCTCCCACCCCCGCTTCGTGATCGACCACCACCGCTGCATCCTCTGCACCCGCTGCGTGCGGGTCTGCGACGAGGTGGAGGGGGCCCATGTGTGGGATGTGGCCCAGCGCGGCGCCCAGTGCTCGATCATCGCCGGCTTCGATCAACCCTGGGGCGAGGTGGAGGCCTGCACCTCCTGCGGCAAGTGTGTGGACGTGTGCCCCACCGGCGCCATCTTCCACAAGGACGACACCACCACCGAGAAGCAGGTGCACCCGCCCCGGCCCCAGCTGCTGCGCCGCGCCCGGGAGCAGCAGCTGGGCAGGCACCCGTGCCCGTGAGCTCGCCATGACCACCCCGTCTCCGAAACTGCGCTTCGCCACGGTGTGGCTGGCCGGCTGCAGCGGCTGCCACATGTCGTTCCTCGATCTCGACGAGTGGCTGTTCGAGCTGGCGGCCCACGTGGATGTGGTGTACTCACCGGTGGCCAGCGACGCCAAGACCTATCCCGACAACGTGGATGTGTGCCTGGTGGAGGGGGCTGTGGCCAATGCCGACAACCGCGAGCTGGCCCTGCAGCTACGTGAGCGCACCCGGCTGGTGGTGTCCTTCGGCGACTGCGCCGTGACCGGCAACGTGCCGGCCCTGCGCAACCTCTGGAGCGCGGTGGACGGCGGCAGCCGCCAGAGCGTGCTGGATCGCGGCTACCTGGAGCTGGCCGACACCGGCGCCCAGCACCCCCATGCCCCCGGCATCGTGCCGGAGCTGCTGGAGCGGGTGCTGCCGCTGCATGAGGTGATCCCGGTGGACCTCTACCTGCCGGGTTGCCCGCCGTCGGCGCAGCGCATCCAGGCCGCCATCGAACCGCTGCTGCGGGGCGAGATGCCGCCGATGCAAGGCAAGGCGATGCTGCAGTTCGGCTAGCTGCCCGCAGGAATCCCCATGACCCGCACGATCACGATCGATCCGGTGACCCGCATCGAGGGGCACGCCAAGATCACCCTGCATCTCGATGAGGCGGGCTGCCTGGCCGATGCCCGCTTCCACGTGGTGGAGTATCGCGGCTTCGAAACCTTCTGCGAGGGCAGGCCGTTCACCGATATGGCCGGCATCACGGCCCGCATCTGCGGCATCTGCCCGGTGAGCCACCTGCTGGCGGCGGCGAAAACGGGCGACAAGCTGCTGGCGGTGCAGCCGCCGGCGGCGGCGCGCCAGCTGCGGCGCATGCTCAACCTGGCCCAGCTCTGCCAGAGCCACGCGCTGTCGTTCTTTCACCTCAGCAGTCCTGATTTCCTGCTGGGCTGGGAGAGCGATCCGGCCCGCCGCAATGTGTTCGGCCTGATGGCGGCCGACCCCGATCTGGCGCGCGCCGGCATCCGGCTGCGGCAGTTCGGCCAGCAGGTGCTGGAGCTGCTGGGGGGTCGCAAGATTCACTCGGCCTGGGCGGTGCCCGGGGGCGTGCGTACGCCCCTGAGCGCCGAGGCCAGGGCGTGGATCCTGGAGCGGCTGCCGGAGGCCAAGGCCACGGTGGCCACGGCGCTGAAGCTCTACAAAACCCTGCTGGACGGGCCGCTGCAGCGGGAGCAGAGCACCTTCGGTGACTTCCCTTCGCTGTTCATGGGCCTGGTGGGGCCGGGCGGGCGCTGGGAGTGCATCGACGGCCTGATCCGCTTCACCGGCAGCGACGGCCGGATCGTGGCCGATGGCCTCAGCGAAGACGACTACGCCAGCTTCCTGGGCGAGGCCGTGGAGAGCTGGAGTTACCTGAAATTCCCCTACTACAAGCCACTGGGCTATCCCGAGGGCATCTACCGGGTGGGGCCGCTGGCGCGGCTGAATGTGTGCGACTCAATCGGCACGCAATGGGCCGATGCCGAGCTGGCTGAGTTCCGCCAGCGCAGCGGCACTGAGGAGAGCGGCGGCCGCATCGTGACCTCCTCGTTTGCCTATCACCACGCCCGGCTGGTGGAGATCGTGGCCTGCCTGGAGGGGATCGAGCAGCTGGTGGCGGATGACAGCCTGATGGGCGGCCGCATCCGCGCCCGCGCCGACCTCAACGCCAACGAAGCGGTGGGCGTGAGCGAGGCACCGCGCGGCACCCTGTTTCACCACTACCGGGTGGATGACAATGGCCTGATCACCCGGGTGAACCTGATCATCGCCACGGGCCAGAACAACCTGGCTATGAACCGCACCGTGGCCCAGATTGCCCGGGAGTTCATCCCCGAGCCGGTGGCCGCCGGCGCCGAGATCCCCGAACCCCTGCTGAACCGGGTGGAGGCGGGCATCCGCTGCTTCGATCCCTGCCTCTCCTGCAGCACCCACGCGGCGGGACAGATGCCCCTGCACATTGAGTTGCGGGATGCGGAGGGTGGGTTGGTGGCGGAGAGGCTGCGGGGGTGAGGGGTGGCATCGGGGGGCAAGCTCCACGGTTGAAGAGCCTTTCTCCGAAGGACCATGCCCTTCCCGGGGATGGCAGCAGTGCTTGGCTGTGTAGCCCTGTGAACGGTCTTCTGCGGGCCCGCATAAGACGCGAGGAGCTAGAGGTGGCCAGCCAGGAGCCGCTGAGGTACAAGGGCTTTTGTAGTGTTGACCGGAGATTGAGGGGCTCTTATGTGGCTGCAGACAGATGAGGATGGTGTTTATACGGGTCCGTCCAAAAGGCGTTAGAGAGATCTAGAAGAGTGGACGCGGCCGCCTAGTGCCGTTTAACATTCGATGACAACCCGCAACATCACGCTAGACAGGGCAGCGACGCCGTTGTAGTGTTAACATAACTTCATCAACTCAGGCTAGTGGGTGGCAAATCGAATTCCCATAAATCCAGCGGTTCTTACCTGGGCCAGAAGGACAGCAGGCTACAAGATCGATGATCTTGTAGCCAATAAGCAGTTCTCAAAGATTGCCAAATGGGAATCTGGAGATGAAAGTCCTACATATTCACAGCTAGAAAAGTTGGCCGAGAAGTTTCACCGGCCGATTGTTGTATTCTTTTTCCCAAAACCTCCTCCTGAAGAGCCTGTTGAAAAAGCTCTCCGATCAGTCTCTGAAAGTTCAGTTGAGAACTTAAATCCTGTTATTCATTACCTTTTCAGAAAAGCAAAGGTTTTTCAGCTGAGCCTCGCGGAGCTGTTTGAAGGCCAAGAAGAGATACAGAAACATCGTCTGTCGTGGCTTACTCAAGCAGGAGCCATTGAGAGCTCGTCATTCGCCGAAAGGTTTCGGTCGATCTTAGATGTGTCAATTGAAGAGCAGCAGTCATGGCAAGGTAGTGATGATGCATTTAAGGAGTGGAGACGTAGACTTGCATTGCGGGGAGTCTTTGTGTTCAAAGATGCATTTAAAAACACAGAAGTATCTGGATTCTGTGTTTATGATGATCTGTTCCCGATTATATTTATAAATAATAGTCATCCTAAGAATAGGCAGATCTTTACTCTTTTCCACGAGCTGTGCCATTTGCTCTTAAAGCAGAGCTTCTTGGATATTATGACAGAGCAGTCGTGGCTTGCCAATCAAGTGCATCTTGGCAAGGAGGAGTCACTTTGCAATAGTCTTGCCTCAGAGATTCTCGTTCCTGTTGAGCATCTAATTTCGCAAGTGGGTTCTCTCCCTGTAGACAATACTCTTGTCGACCAGCTTGCTGACTCCTACCATGTAAGCAGCGAGGTAATTGCCAGAAAGTTACTAGACCAAGGCCTAGTCTCTAGAAGGTCTTACGAGGGAATGATTCACGAGTGGTATAGTATACGCGAACGCGCTGCGGCTGAAACTGATAAGTCTAGTGGTAATTACTACAACACAAAGTCCTCTTATCTTGGCGACTCATACATTTCTGTTGTCCTTAGGAACTACTATCAAGGCAAGATTGATATAGTCCAAGCATCTGATTATCTTGACATCAAGCCAAAGTCCTTCCCTGGGCTTGAGGAGAAGTTCTTAGAGAGAGCAAAGGTTGATGTATATCTTTGATACGAACTCGTTTCGAGAACTCTTTCGGTTCTATCCACGAAGATTTCCGCAGCTATGGAAGCACTTTGATGAATTGGTTAGTCAAGGAGAGATTTTCTCAGTAAGGGAAGTCTTGAAAGAGATGCAGGCTTCGGGTACAGATCATCTTGATACACAATGGGCAATCCAGAATAAGGATCTCTTTAGAGAACCTTCAGTGGCTGAGGCACTATTTCTGAGAGAGATCTACGGAATTGATCATTTTCAGCAAGGCCTTGAGCGGAAGAAACTGCTTAAAGGCGGGCCATTCGCTGATCCATTTATAATAGCAAGGGCAAAGGTTCACAACGGCACTGTGGTGACTGAAGAAAAGGAAAAGGCCAATGGGACGAAAATACCGAATATATGCAAGCACTTCGGTGTACCATGCACCAATCTTGAAGGCTTTATGGAATTGGAAGAATGGGAGTTTTAGCGCATGATTTGTTTCAACAGACTTGGTGACTACTCTCTAACAACCAGATTCAGAAGACGGGAGCGGGGTTGTCTATTAAGGCGATGCGTCCCTGCCCGCTTCTGATCTGGAGCGTTAGATGCACAGCCACTCAGGCCGGACTAGCAACTGAAGACACAGGGAAATAGAAGTGTTGAATACATACCGTCGCTGCAGTGCCTTGATCTGACTGAAATGGGCTTGATTATGCACCGCCACCCCCCATTCGTTCATGGAGGCCAATTGATGGCTAGCATGGTAAAATCAACCTTAACAGATCTAGCGCAACTCCCCTAAAACTGGTTCCTCAATGGCACTGCAGCGCCTAACAGCAAAGAATCTCACCGTCTTCACTAAGGCTGACTTGACCTTTGGCAAGGGGCTAAATGTAATTGTTGGCGAGAATGGCGCCGGCAAGACACACCTTTTAAAACTGACTTATTCAGTGATTGCAACTTTCTGGGAAGAAGGAAGGAAGCCGAGTCCAACTACACCTACGAAGACTCATCTGCAGGTCAAACTCGCAGACAAGCTAGTCAATGTCTTCCGCCCGGAGGCACTCGGGCGATTGGCTCGCAGAAAGCCTGGACGAGAAAGATGTGATGTAAGCCTTAAGTTCACAGACAGCAAGCACAACATATCCTTTAGCTTTGCCACCAACAGTAAGACCGAAGTTGCACTTGAAGTGACACCAAGTTCTTGGCTAGAAGTGTCTGCCGCCTACTTCCCGACACGGGAGCTGCTCACAATCTTTCCCAACTTCGTCTCAGTTTACGAGGGACACTATCTTGAGTTTGAAGAGACTTGGAGGGATACCTGCTTAATGTTAGGCGAGCCTCTACAGAGAGGGCCTAGAGAAAAGCGCATTCAAGAACTCTTAGCGCCTATCGAGGATGCTATGGGGGGAAAGATTGAGCTCGATAAAGTTGGGCGCTTTTATCTCAGCACTCCAAATGGTCGACTGGAGATGCCTCTAGTCGCAGAGGGCCTGCGGAAGCTGGAATGCTTGCAAGGTTGGTTGCGACTGGAAGCTTGCTGGACAAAGGCTTCTTGTTTTGGGATGAGCCGGAAGCGAATCTCAATCCTATGCTAATTAAACAAGTAGCAAAAAGCATTCTGTCTCTAAGTTCATCAGGCATTCAGGTCTTTTTGGCAACTCACAGTCTATTCTTGCTGCGAGAGATCGAGATCCTTACATCTCAACAGCCCTTTGATGAACTAAGCGCAAGGTTCTTCGGGTTGCATAAAGACACTGATGGATCTGTAAGCGTATCTCAAGGTGACTCAATAGATGAGATCGGAGATATCACCTCGCTTGACGAAGAACTTGCCCAGTCCGATAGATTTATCGAAGAATGACCTCGCCATGACTGTGCATCATGTAGATGGGTTAGTATTCGACTTCCCTTCGCCTTGGCTAGCAAGCAAGTATGACGAATGGAGTTTCTATCGCAATCAGTTTTTGCGCATGCGGCCTGGCATTAAAGCAGTAGACTTAATTGCGCTCAATCCCGATACAGCATGGATGATTGAGGTCAAGGACTACAGAGTTCATCGCAGAACGAAGATAGTTGACATCCATCAGGAGTTCGCCGAGAAAGTCCTGCACACACTTTCAGCACTGCTGCCTGCAAAGGCTAACGCCACTGACCTCACGGAAAGGAGGTTTGCCGCTGAGACTCTCAGACGAGGCCGGCTTAGACTTGTACTACATCTAGAGCAGCCGGCAAAACATTCAAAGTTGTTTCCAAGAGCCATCAACCCCGTAAATGTACAACTAAAACTCAGACAAGTGCTCAAGGCTATTGATCCTCATCCTATCGTTGCAGAGACTGGAAGGATGCATGGCCTAGTCTGGTCTGTTGCGTAGTGCGCCATTAAGCATTATCCCGCTTCTAGTGGGCAACGGGAAGCACCCTTGGCTTGATAGGCATCTAACATCAAGATTCAGCGGGCGTGCGCACTGAGGTCTCAGTTAAATCTTCAAGACTCATCCACGCCGCTGATCTTGAGCGTTAGATGCACTGGGCGTGCGACTGGAAATCGCTAGAATGACAAGCGAGAAGTTGTTCGCATCTGATTGCTAAATGCCCGAGATAGCCAAAGACACAATTACTTTACTCAGCTATTTGTTGCCAGGCTTTCTTGCGGCGTGGGTTCTTTACGGCCTAACCTCAAATCCAAAGCCGGGCCAGTTTGAAAGGGTAATAGGAGCCCTAATCCTTACATTCTTTATTCATGTCATGCTCCCAGTTGCACGGGGAGTCCTCGTATTCCTAGGTAGGTACGTGTATGCACTGAGACCTTGGGATTCCACGTCTCAGAATTTGTGCAAACTCATTCTAGCTATAGCCACTGGCGTTTTATTGGCAATTTACACTAACAACGACGGCGCCCACAAATGGCTCAGAAGACTTGGATTAACTACACGAAACTCATTTCCTTCTGAATGGGTAGGCGTATTTTCAAGAAAGATTACATATGTTGTTCTGCATCTCAAGGATGGCAGACGTCTTTATGGTTGGCCTCGTGAATGGCCGAATCAACATGATAAGGGCCATTTTTATATTCAGGAGCCATCATGGGTACTGCAAGATGAAAGCCAAATCACCTTGGAAAATGTCGATGGCCTCTTGGTCCCAAGTTCTGCCGTAGAATGGGTTGAGTTCATGGTTGCGCCCCAAGAGCCGCAAGATGCGTAGAGGTTCTAACCCCCCGCCACCATCCAACCGTCCCTCCCAGGGAAGCCAGCCGCAGGCTAGACCGGTTAACCCACCAACTACAGGGTACAAGCCACCTCCGCCAGCAAGCCCTCCTCCCGCAACCAATAAGTAGCTTTTGAGGAGAACAAGGGTTTGATGTTATTTCTGGATACATCAGGCTGCGATATGCGGGCATCTAACAATGCCATTCACCTGAGCCGCCTCCTAATGATTCCTGTTTGGCCCTGAACTTACGGCGGCCAGGTGATGGCAAGCGTTGGACCGACCGGTAAGCGAGACCCCCGTGCCAGTCCGCGGCCAAGCAGCTAAAGTGATTTGAGGAGGTGTCTTCAATGTCTAGACAGTTTGATGTAATAATCGAAAAGGATTCAGAAGGGTTCTTCGTGGCGACGGTCCCTGCTCTCCCTGGTTGCCATACGCAAGCCAAATCACTGGATCAATTGATGGAACGTATCAAGGAAGCTATTGAGCTTTGCCTTGAGGTTGCAAGCACTGAGTGTGAGACACTTGATTTTGTAGGAGTACAGCGAGTTACAGTAGAAGTGTGACGAGGTATTCTGCAATTTCAGGAGATGCCTGATGGATGTATTGGGCTACTTCCCGCCGCCGATCTTGAGCGTTAGAAAGATGCGAACAACCATTTCAGCCGTGGCTATGCTGAGTGGGTGGATCAGGAACTGAGTTTTGTCCCCAACCGTTTTCAGGGAAGGCGAATTTCGTTTCTTCTTCTTTTCACGCGAGGAGAGTCGCCCTCATGTCCATGTCAGTCATCCTGATGGTGAGGCGAAGTTCTAGCTCAGTCCGACCGTTGAACTGGCTCGGAATATCGGGCTAAGCTCTTCAAGAGTTAAAGAAGCAGAACGCCTGACTAAGACTCGTCAACAGGAGATCATCAATGCCTGGAACAACCACTTTAAAGGCTGAGGTCACAAATGTTTCTGGACACTGCGTCTGGATCCTCGTCGATGACGAAGAGCTGGCTCTTCCCTATTCAGAATTTCCTTGGTTTGAATCGGCGACAATCCATCAGATCCTCAATGTCTTAAGGCCGACTGCTGATCATTTGTATTGGCCTGATATTGATGTCGACTTATCAGTCGATTCCATACGCCACCCTGAATGGTTTCCGCTGATGGTAAAGAGCACTTCCCAACCCGGCCATGCACCTGACCCGCCCCCATCAATTCCCTGAAGCCCAACGAGATCCGGAGGCAGAAGCTCTCTGCGGCCAGGTGATGGCCAGCGTTATTATGTTTCCTCCATGTTAAGGTATAGATAATGAATAAATCGGAACAGTTTTGGGATGGCGCTTCCAAAAACTATGACAAGACCGAAGAGCGATTTGAGTACATTCATAGTAGATCTAGAGAAAACACCAAGAAATTTCTAAAAGATGGCGATCTTGTTCTTGACTATGGCTGCGGTAGTGGAACTACAGCTTGTCAGTTTGCCGGGCAGGTTAAGGCGGTTCATGCAATTGATATATCATCGAAGATGATTGAGTTGGCTCGGGGAAAAGCCGCTGCCGCGAAAGCTCAGAACATACGCTTCGAACAAACGGATATTTTTAACAGCAAATATTCGAACGAATCATATGATATCATTCTGGCTTTTAATATGTTTCATACAGTACCTAACCCACAGGATGTAGTGCTCCGGGTATATGACTTACTAAAGCCAAATGGTTTATTTATCTCTGTAACACCTTGCTTACGCCAGAAGATGTCATTTTTAGTCAATCTACAAATCCAGTTTGTGAGTATCTTGTGTAAACTGGGACTAATTCCAATACCTATAAGAAGGATTACTAGCTCTGAGGTCGACAGATTACTAGAAACTGGCAGGTTTATAACGGTTGAATCTGAAGATATATATAAAGATGCATCGAGCTATTATGTCGCGGCAAGGAAGTTGCGAAAAACATACAAAGGCAAGTAAGAAGGGCACGCTAACGCGCGCCTAATCTCGCGGCGTTAGGGAGCAAGACCATGGACACGACTCACCGCGAGATTGTCGATTACTGGACTGGTCACCAAAGCGAATGCGGTCTGCCCGTCGACTGGGCGAAGGCAGAACAGTTGTGTTGGCGTTGCGCACATAAGCGAAAACTTCAGCATGGCCACATCATTCCGCGCTCTCTTGAAGGGGACGAAAGCCCTAGCAACCTAGTACTCTTGTGAGCTCAGTGCCATAAAGAGGCCCCCAATGTCGCAGATCCGGAATTCATGTTGGTCTGGCTTCGTGCACACGCTGTTCTCTTTTGTCGTACGTACTGGCAAGAACGTGGAACTAAAGAATATGAACTGATTTATGGCGAAAAGCCGTTCGCGGTGCTTGCTCACGGCGATGAGCTCTTGCAAAAAGTAAAGGATATTGCCGAGGAGATATTTCCAAAGACGAGTAGACATTGGGGACAGGGAAAGATCAACCCTGCCACTTGGGCCTGGGTTTTCCGTCAGGTCAATCAAAGGCTGCGTGATAATGCCTAACAAACCCCTGGAGAGGACAGGCCGCCACCAACTGCTCTCTGTGAGCCCAATCTACCTGCCTGCCACTCAGGGGCAGTGTTCGCCACCCCAGGCAGCTCCCAACCCATCAACTCGCCCTGAGTTGCCATGTCCAGGACCATCCAAGCCGGCCTCGTCTACTTCGCCATGGTGCTGGGCGCCGGAATTGCTCTTGGCCTGGTGAGGGTTCCGTTCCTGGTGCCACGCATCGGCGAGCGCTGGGCGGAACTGTTGGAGATGCCCATCATGGCGATCGCCATCTACCTGGCGGCAGGCGCGATCCTTCGCCAATTCCCTGAGATTGGCTCTCCTCGTCGGTCGATCATTGCCGGTGTGCTGGCCTTGGCCTTGATGGTTGCCGTGGAGTTGGCCCTGGCCGCCCTTATCCGAGGCATGGCCCCCGCGGAGTTCATCGCCAGCCGAGACCCGGTGTCGGGATCGGTCTATCTCGTTCTGCTGCTGGTGTTTGCCGTGATGCCCTGGCTTCGGCTGTCCCGTGTCAATCAGGTTGACGGGTGGCGTCAATCTGGTTGACCGGTAGAGAGTGGTTGTTCGGAAGCCCGCTGGAGCCTGAGATCGCAGCGGGGATCGGGATCGTGACCAGGCTGTCGCGGCGC